>CAYYRC010000021.1:0-37299 GCA_964474045.1 uncultured Actinomycetes bacterium | reverse complement strand
GCATGTGTTAAGCACGCCGCCAGCGTTCGTCCTGAGCCAGGATCAAACTCTCCGTGAATGCTTTCATCTGCCCGTGGGCAGGCTGAAGGCTCACGTCGAAGTGAACCTGGCAAAGAGCGAGCTGATCGTAGATCAATCTCGTCAATTTGCCTCAAAGAAATCCCTCATCGTCAGACATCACGGCCGGATGGCCGCTAGACTGTCGATGCGGGGTGCTTCATCGACTTTTGGCACGCTGTTGAGTTCTCAAGGATCGAGCGCGCTCCGCACCGGTTCTTGTGGTTCCGATTTGGGGCAACCGTTCTAAGTTATCTCCTTCGTCCTGCGGCGTCAAGCCCTGGGGGCTTTTGGCCGCAGTGATCTGCGTCACTCTGAGAGTTCAGCTGGTTGCCCGAAGGTTTTCGGCCGGATCGTCCGCCTACTGGCGTCCGTTGCTCCGTGCCGGGCAACAGGAAGAACATTACAGGGGCCATCAGAGGCTCGTTCACCGGCCCCCCTCTTTTGTCGCACTTCCCAGCGTCATCCCTGATCAGAGGGCTTTCTATGGGTCGGGGAGCGATGGGACGGGATGGTCGGCCGCTGGCACTTAGTCCGCGAAGCGGACACCACCGATGGCGCGCTTCCCCCGTCGCAGGAGCAGCCAGCCACCGGCCAGGGCGTCGTCTGGTCCGGCCTGCGCAGCCACGTCGGTCACGCGCACGTTGTTGACGTAGGCCCCACCCTCCGCGATGGCGCGCCGGGCAGCGCCCTTGCTGTCGCACAGGCCGCAGGCGACGAGCAGGTCCACCACCGGGGCGGGCCGGGCCGGCACCTGGCTGTGAGGAGCCTCCGTCAGCGCCGCAGCCAGCGTCTGGGCATCCAGCGTGGCACTGTCGCCCCGGCCGAACAGCGCGCGCGAGGCCTCCTCGACGCGCAGCGCCTCGGCATCACCGTGGATCAGCGCGGTGAGCTCCAAGGCCAGCGCGCGCTGCGCGATCCGCGCCGCCGGGCGGGCCGCCGAGTCGGCCTCGAGGCCGACGATCTCGGTCGGCGGCTTGAGGCTGAACATGCGCAGGAAGCGTGCGATATCGCGGTCGTCGGTGTTGATCCAGTACTGGTAGAAGGCGTAGGGCGACGTGAGCTCGGGGCTGAGCCAGACCGCACCGCCGGCGGTCTTGCCGAACTTCGTGCCGTCGGCCTTCGTGACCAGCGGGACGGTCAGGGCGTGCGCCTTCGGGCCATCGTGACCCGCCACCCGGCGAATGAGGTCGAGCCCGGAGGTGATGTTGCCCCACTGGTCCGAGCCGCCGATCTGCAGCGTGCAGCCGTAGCCGCGGTACAGCTCGAGGTAGTCGTAGGACTGCAGGATCATGTAGCTGAACTCCGTGTAGCTGATGCCCTCCCCCGCCAGGCGGGCGCTCACGGACTCCTTGGCCAGCATCGCATTGACCGAGAAGTGCTTCCCCACGTCGCGCAGCAGCTCGATAGCGCTCAGATTGCGGGTCCATTCCAGGTTCGACACGATGCGGGTCGCCGTCGCTCCCTCGAAATCCAGCACGACCTCGAGCTGGCCGCGGATGAGGGCCACCCAGCCCTCGACGACGTCGGTGGCCGCAAGGCTGCGCTCGGCGCTGCGTCCGGACGGGTCGCCGATAAGGCCCGTCGCACCGCCGACGAGCCCGATCGGGCGGTGGCCGGCGAGCTGGAACCGGCGCAGCGTGAGCAGCGGCACCAGGTTGCCGACGTGCAGGCTGGGGGCGGTTGGGTCGAAGCCGCAGTACAGCGTGACCGGCCCTGACGCCAGGGCGGCGGCAAGCGCGTCGCCGTCGGTGGTCTGCGCGATGAGGCCACGCCAGCGCAGATCGGCCAGCAGGTCACCAGGGGGCGGCAGCTCGGGTGCCAGGGCGGGTTCGGACTCTGCGGCGGGGCCAGCCACAGCCGGCGGGTGCTCGCTCATGAGCCCATATTGGCAGCGCCGCCGCCCGCTCGGGCCCTCGGCACCGCGGGCCACGCTCCCGTCAGGTCAGGAACTCCGCGCTGTGGGTGCGCCACTCGTGCACCCAGCCGTGAACGGCGTCAACGCGGTGATGCTGGCCCGGCAGCAGGTACGCGTGCAGACCCAGCCACATCGTGAAGGCGCTTGGCCCGTCCAGCTTGAGGTGGCCGCCGTCCAACTCCACCACCGCAGCCCCGGATCGGACCATCGCAAGGTCCCCCATGTCGCGGTACTTGAACGGCTTGGGCTGTCTTCCCTGGACAACGGCCGCGATGGTCTTTCCGAGGTACAGCCCCTGCTGCTTGGCGACGGCGCCCAACTGCGGAAGCGGGGCGTGGGCGTCGGCGGCACAGTCCCCCAGGGCATAGACGCCCGCGGTGCCGGGCACCCGAAGGTACTCATCGACGACGATCCTGCCTCGATCGGTGGTCGGCTTTGGGGTGAGGCTCGGCGTGCACACGGTGAGACCGCCGGCCCAGATGACCAGCGCGCTGTCCAACCGGGTCGTGCCGTCGAGCAGGACGCCTGCGGCATCGACCTGGGTGACTGACGCGCCCAGGTGGAAGTGCACGCCGGCGGCCTCGAGCTGATCGTGGGCGTAGCGCTGACTCCCGGCGGACATGTGGGCCAACGGCGCCTTGCCGTGGTCCACCAGGTGCACAGTCGCGCGGTCGCGGCTGAAGTTGGGGAAGGCGCGCGGCAGGGCGAACTCGAGCACGTCGAGCAGCGCACCGGTGACCTCGACCCCGGTATCGCCCGCGCCGACGACCACGATGCTGAAGGGGTCGCCGGCGGTGACGAGTCGCTCCAGCTGCGCCTTGATGCGCGCGGCGTCGGCTCCGGTGTAGAGCGGGAAGGCGTGCTGGGCGGCGCCGCTCACGCCGAAGAAGTTGACTGCGGCGCCGGTGGCGAGCAGAAGGTGATCGGCCGCCAGCGTCGTCCCGTCGGCCAGGGTCACGGTCCGGGACGGCAGGTCCGCCGCGGCGGCGCGCTGGGCGACCACCTCGACGCCGTCGAGCTCCGCCAGCGGGAACTCGATGTCGCTGGGCCGGATCAGCCCGGTGGCGGCCTGATAGAGCAGCGGCTGGAACGTCTGGCTGCCGGACTCGTCCACCAACGTGACGGCGATGCCGCGTCGGTGGAGCTCGTGGGCGGCGTAGTAGCCACCGAAGCCGCCGCCGACGATGGTCGCCGTGGCGGGTGTCCCGCGGCCCTTGCCCGCTCCGGCCATCACGCCTGCACCTCCGCCCGGATGGCGGCCAACTGCTCGCGCACCCGTTCCGGCGCCGTGCCACCCGGCCGGGCGCGCCCGGCGAGTGCGCCCTGGGTGCTCAGCACCTCCCGCACCTCAGGGGTGAGCAGCGGTGAGGCGGCCGCCAGCTCCTCGTCGGTCAGGTCCCACAGCTCCACCCCGCGGGCCTCGGCGGCGGCGACGCAGGCGCCGGAGACCTCATGGGCGTCGCGGAAGGGCACGCCGCGCACCACCAGCCAGTCGGCGATCTCAGTGGCAAGGGCGAATCCCTGCGGCGCGGACACACCCATCCGGGCGGTGTCGAACTCCAGCGTCGCTGTCATGCCCGCCATGGCGGGTAGCACGAGGAGCAACTGATCGATGGTGTCGAAGACCGGCTCCTTGTCCTCCTGCAGGTCCCGGTTGTAGGCGAAGGGGAGCCCCTTGAGCGTGGCCAGCAGGCCAGTCAGGTTGCCGATCAGGCGTCCCGACTTGCCGCGGGCGAGCTCGGCGATGTCGGGGTTCTTCTTCTGCGGCATGATCGAGGACCCGGTCGACCAGGAGTCGTGCAGACGCGCCCAGCCGAACTCGGGCGAGCACATGAGGATGACCTCCTCGGCGAGCCGCGACAGATGCACGCCGATCATGGCGCCGACGAACAGGAACTCTGCCACGAAGTCGCGGTCACTCACCGCGTCGATGGAGTTCGCTGCCGCAGCGGCGAAGCCCAGGTCGGCGGCGACCGCCTCCGGGTCCAGCGGCAGCGCCGACCCGGCCAGTGCCCCGGAGCCCAGCGGGGACACGTTGGCCCGCGCCCGCCAGTCGGCGAGTCGCTCACGGTCGCGCTGCAGGGCGTGGACGTGTTTGCCCAGCTCATGGCCGAAGGAAACCGGCTGCGCATGCTGCAGATGCGTGAAGCCCGGTGAGGCCGTGTCGACGTGCGCCTCCGCCTGCTCGAGCAGAGCTAGCTGCAGTTGGCGCACGGCCGCATCGAGGCGGTCGGCGGAATCCCGCAGATAGAGCCGGAAGTCGGTGGCGACCTGGTCGTTGCGGCTGCGCCCGGCGCGCAGCTTGCCGCCGAGCGGGCCGAGGATCTGCAGCAGACCGCGTTCGACGGCAGTGTGGACGTCCTCGTCGGCCGCCGTGCCGACGAACGCGCCGGCGGCGATGGCCGCGCGCAACTCGTCGATCGCCGCCACCACCTGCCCGTACTCGTCGTCGGTCAGCAGCCCGGCGCGGTTGAGCACCCCCGCGTGGGCCGCGGTCTGGTCCAGGTCGTAGGGAGCCAGCCGCCAGTCGAAGTGCACCGAGAGGCTCAGCGCCTCGAGTTCCGGCGATGGCCCGGACTCGAAGCGGCCGCCCCACAGCCGGGTGGCCGTCTGCTGGTGTGGTTGATCGACCGTCATGGCTTGTCCTCCGGCTCACTCGGGTGGTGGTGGCGGCTGCGGTTCATCGGCGCTGCTCGGCCAGGCGCAGCATGTCGGCGGCCAGGGCCGCACCGCCATCGGGCGTCCGGCTGACAAGGAGCACGGTGTCGTCGCCGGCGACCGTGCCGACGATGCCGGACAGGGCGGCGGCATCGATGGCCGAAGCCAGGAACTGGGCCGCGCCCGGCGGGGTCCGCAGCACCGCCAAGTTGGCGGAGCTGTCGGCGAGGACCAGCACCTCCGCCAGCAGCCTGGTCAGCCGCGCGTGGGCCGCAGAGCTGCTGAGCGGGGCGCGGGGCGACCCCTCCGCGCCGACTGCCGCCAGCGCATAGCGCGCGGCCCCATCGTCGTCGACGATCTTCACGGCGCCGATCTCGTCGAGATCGCGGGACACCGTCGCCTGGGTGACGTCGTAGCCGTCGGCGGCCAGCAGCTCGAGCAGCGCGGCCTGCGACGCGATACGGTGCCGGCCCAGCAGTTCGATGATCCGAGCCCGACGGGCGACCTGGCTGCGGACGGCGGTCATCGCCGTCCCGCGGCGGCCGCTTGGGCCTCGGCGATCGACTGGGCCAGCGCGGATACCGCCCGGTCCACCTGCGCGTCCGTGATCACCAGCGGCGGCGCCAAACGGATGATGTCCGCGCCGATCGCGTTGCAGAGGACCCCGTGGCCGCGGGCCTGGAGCTCGACGGTCTTGGCGGCGATGTCGGGTTCCAGCACGATGCCCAGGAGCAGCCCCTCGCCGCGCACCGACGCCACGCCCGAGAGCTCGCCGAGTCGGCGCCGCAAGGACATGCCCAGCCGGTCGGCGCGCTCCACCAGGCCATCGGCGGCGATCGTGTCGAGCACCGCCAAGGCGGCAGCACACGACACCGGGTTGCCGCCGAACGTCGATCCGTGGGAGCCGGGGCGCCAGAGGTCGCCGGCCGGGCCGAAGGCGACCAGCGCGCCGATCGGAAGCCCGCCACCCAGGCCCTTGGCCAGGGCCATCGCGTCTGGTTCCAGGTGGTCGCGCTGGTGGGCGTACCAGCGGCCCGTGCGGCCGATGCCGGTCTGGACCTCGTCCAGGATGAAGAGCGCGCCTGCCGCCCGCGCGGCGTCCTGGGCAGCCGCCAGGTATCCAGGTGGCGCGGGGATGACGCCCGCCTCCCCCTGGATCGGCTCCAGAACCACGGCGGCCACGGATCCGTCGACTGCCGCCGCCAGGGCCTCCGTGTCGCCGAAGGGGACGTGGCGCACCTGGGTCGGGAGGGGCTCGAAAGGCTCCCGCTTGGCGGGCTGGCCGGTCAGTGCCAGAGCACCCATCGTGCGCCCGTGGAAGCCGCCCTGGGCAGCTACCAGCACCGTCCGGCCGGTGAGCCGGGAGAGCTTGAAGGCGGCCTCGTTGGCCTCGGCACCGCTGTTGCCGAAGAACACCCGGCCAGGGCGCCCGGCCAGGTCCAGCAGCCGCTCGGCGAGCTCGATCGCGGGCGCGGTGGCCGCCAGGTTGCTGACGTGGCCGAGCGTCGCCAGCTGGCGCCCGACGGCCTCGACGATTGCCGGGTGCGCGTGGCCGAGGGAGTTGACCGCGATGCCGGCGAGCAGGTCCAGGTACTCGTTGCCGTGGTCATCCCAGACCTGGGCGCCGCGGCCCTCCACGAGCACCATCGGCGGCGTGCCGTAGGTGTCGGCGATGCTCGACTGCCAGCGCGACAGCAGCGGGTCGGCAGCCGCGGCGGTCACGGTCGCCACCCCTGGTCGGCGACCGGGTCGTCGGCGTGGACCACCATCGTCCCGACACCGGCGTCGGTGAAGACCTCCACCAGCATCGAGTGCGGTGCGGTGCCGTCGATCACGTGCGCCCGCGCCACCCCGCCGTCCAGCGCATCGACGCAGGCCCGCATCTTCGGGATCATGCCGCTGGCCAGTCCCGGCAGCAGAGAACGCAGCGCTGCCAGGGTGATCACGGGCACCACGGTCGGGTCGTCCGGCCACGACCGGTACAAGCCCGGCACATCGGTGAGCATGATCAGCTTGCGGGCGCCCAGGGCCACGGCCAGGGCGGCCGCCGCGGCGTCGGCGTTCACGTTGTAGGCATCGCCGGCCTCGTCGCGGGCGACGCTCGACACCACCGGGATGAAGCCGTCGGCCAGCAGCGACTCCACCAACTCGGGGCGGACGTCGACGATGTCGCCCACCCGGCCGATATCGACCTGCTCGCCGTCCACCTCGGCGAAGCGCCGCGTCGCGGTGAAGAGGTGCGCATCCTCCCCGGACATCCCCACCGCGAAGGGTCCGTTGCGGTTGATGAGGCTGACGAGCTCGCGCTGCACCTGGCCGGTCAGGACCATTCGGACGACGTCCATCGCGGCCGGGCTGGTCACCCGGTAGCCGCCGACGAACTCCGAGGAGATCCCCAGCGCATCGAGCATGCCGTTGATCTGCGGGCCGCCGCCATGCACGACGACGGGACGCAGGCCCGCCAGGCGCAGGAACAGCACATCGCCGGCGAACGACGCCTGTAGCGCCGGGTCGGTCATGGCGTTGCCGCCATACTTCACCACCACCGTCGCCCCGCGATGGGCCAGCAGCCAGTGGGTGGCACCCGCGAGGGTCTGGGCAGTGGACCAGTCCCCCGCGTCAGCGGTCTGCACCGGATGGCGGCTCATGTGGAGTAGGCCGAGTTCTCGTGCACGTACTCCGGCGTCAGGTCGTTAGTCCAGACGTGTCCGCGGTAGCGGCCGGCGTCCAGGTCGATGGCGACCGTGATCTGGCGGCCGGACAGGTCCGCAGCTGCGGGATCGCCGTAGCCGAAGCCGTTGCGGCACACCTCCACCCCGTTGATCGCCACCCCGATGTGGTCGGGCTCGAAGGTCGCGGACGACGTACCGACGGCGGAGAGGATGCGGCCCCAGTTGGGGTCCTCGCCGTACATGGCGCACTTGAACAGGTTGCTGCGGGCCACCGCCCGCGCCGCCGCGACGGCGTCTTCCTCGGAGGCTGCCCCGGACACCTCGATCAGGATGTCCTTGCTGGCTCCCTCGGCATCCCCGACCATCTGCCGGGCCAGCGACCCACACACCTCCGTGAGCAGGTCCGACAACGCGATGTCGTCCAGAGTCGAGCCGCTGGCCCCGTTAGCCATCAAGATCACCGAGTCGTTGGTGGACATGCAGCCGTCGGAGTCCACGCGGTTGAACGTCTGCTCCACCGCGCGCTCCAGGGCGACCTGCGCCATCGCCGGCGACACCAGCGCGTCGGTGGTGATAACCGACAGCATGGTGGCCATGCCGGGTGCGATCATCCCCGCGCCTTTCGCCATGCCCCCTACCGTGACGCCGCCCCGGGCCGCGACCGCCTCCTTGGACCGGGTGTCCGTGGTCATGATCGCCCGAGCGGCGTCGGCGCCGCCGTCAGCCGCAAGCGCCGCGACAGCCAGATCCACCCCCTTCATCAGGGCGGCCATGTCCAGCCGCACGCCGATCAGACCGGTGGAGCACACCGCGACGTCGATCGGCGCCAGCCGCAACAGGGTGGCCACCCGCTCGGCCGTGTGGTGGGTGTCGGCGAACCCGTCCGGCCCGGTGCAGGCGTTGGCGCCGCCGCTGTTGAGCACGACGGCGCGCAGCGCGTTCCAGCGCAGCACCTGACGGCTCCAGCGCACCGGCGCGGCGACCACCTTGTTGGTTGTGAACACGCCGGCCGCCGCGTTCTCGGGGCCGTCGTTGACCACCAGGGCGACGTCGGGGTCGCCGGAGGCTTTGAGGCCGGCTGTGACCCCAGCGGCGCGGAATCCTGCTGGTGCGGTGACGCTCACGGGCTCACTCCTGCGGCAGTCAGGCCGGCCCCCTCGGGCAGGCCGAGCATGATGTTGGCGTTCTGCAGCGCCTGTCCGGCGGCGCCCTTGACCAGGTTGTCCAGGGCGGCGACGACCACCGCACGGCCAGCATGGCGGTCCACCGCGGACTGCAGCAGCACCCCGTTGGAGCCGGCGGTCCAGCCGCTCGCGGGCCATTGGCCCGGGGCCAGCAGGTGCACGAAACGCTCGTCCGCGTAGGCCTGGTGCAGCACCTCGTGCACGGCCTCGGAGGTGGTCCCCGGCCGCAGCCGCGCAGTGCAGGTGGACAGGATGCCGCGCGACATAGGCGCCAGCGTCGGGGTGAAGGACACCGTGACGGGCGCATCCGCGGCCCAGCCCAGGGCCTGCTCGATCTCCGGGGTGTGCTGATGGACGCCGCCCACCTTGTAGGCCGACATGGAGCCGGACACCTCGCTGGCGAGCAGAGCGGCCGTGGCCTTGCGGCCTGCCCCGGAGGTCCCCGACGCGGCCACCACCACCACGTCCCCCGGCTCCACCAGATCGGCAGCGAGCAGCGGGCTCAGCGCCAGGATCGCCGACGTCGGGTAGCAGCCTGGATTCGCCACCCGCGCGGACTCGGCGATCCGCCGGCGAGCGCCGGGGAGCTCGGGCAGGCCGTAGGTCCAGGCACCGGCCCAGTCGCCCGGGTAGTAGTCAGCCCACGCCTTGGACTCGGCCAGGCGGTGGTCCGCGCCCAGATCCACCACCGGCAGGTCCGGCGGCAGCGCCCGGGCGATCGCCGCCGAGGCACCGTGCGGCAGGGCCAGGAACACCAGGTCGGCGTCGGCGGCGAGGGCGTCGGCATCCAAGGGCGCGAACGTGCGCGAGGCGAGCTCCGGGAGGTTCGGATGAATGCTGCCGACACGTGCCCCGGCGTTGGACTCCGCCGCCACCGCGCCGACCTCGATCCCCGGATGGGCCAGCAGCAGGCGCAGCAGCTCGCCGCCGGCATAGCCGCTCGCGCCCGCGACCGCTGCAACCACCATGCCACGACAATATACGCATATTCGCATGACTATTCTCGGGGGTCCGGTGGGCGTGGCCCGCCCGAGTGGGCCACGATGGGAGCGTGGGAATGCGCGATGTCACCCAATCCCTGCGGGTCGCCACCTCGGGCGTTCGCGGCGCGACCTCCACCGGGCTGCTCAAGCCGCAGAACCCGCTCGTCGCCGCGCGCATCGCGCGGGACTTGCGCAAGTGGGGGACGAACCCGGCGCTGGGCTACAGCGTGGGCGAGGCGCGCAGCCCCGAGGAGCTCGCGATCATCGACGTGGACGACCAACTGCACCCCGAGGTCTCGTTCGCCGAGGTCGAGCACCGCATCGACGCCCTCGCCAAAGGCCTGCTGGACCGGGGCCTGAACTCCTCGGACACCGTGGCGATCATGGCCCGGAACTCGCGCGCCATGGCGGAGGTGATCGTGGCGGTGTCGCGCATCGGGGCGGACCTGGTGTACCTGAACACCGGTGCCAGCGCCGACCAGATCTCGACTGTGCTCCGCAACGAGCGGGTGGACCTGGTGGTCCGCGACAGCGAGTTCGCGCACCTGTGCCCGCCGGGGCTGCCGTGGCTGGGCACGGACGATCCGGCCGGGGTCTCGCTGCTGGACTCGTTGCCGAGCCGAGGCAAGCTGGCCAAGCCCGACCGCGTCGGGCAGCACATCATCCTGACATCGGCAACCAGCGGTGCGGTCCCCCGCGGCACGGCGCGCGCGAGCCTGCACGTCGACGGCCTCGCAGCGATCCTGGACACGTTCCCGATCAAGATGTCCGATACCTACCTCATTGCGGCGCCGATGTTCCACGCGTGGGGCTGGATGAACCACCGCATCGCCTGCTCGCTCGGCGCGACCGAGATGTTCGTGCGACGTTCCGACCCGGAGCGCCTGCTGGCGCTCATCGCATCGCACGAGGTCGAGGTCTTCGTCACGGTGCCCACGGTGCTGGCCAGGATCATGGCACTGCCGGCGACGGTGCGCGACCAGTACGACGCCAGCAGCCTGCGCTGCGTGGCCGTCAGCGGGTCGGAGCTGCCCGGCGAGCTCGCCTGGGACTTCATGGACCACTTCGGCGACGTGCTGTACAACCTCTATGGAACGACGGAGGCCGCCTTCGCCTCGGTGGCGACTCCGGCCGACCTGCGCGACGACCCCAACACCGCCGGCAGCCCGCTGCCAGGTGTCCGGGTCGAGATCCTCGACCGGCGCGGGCGGCCGGTGCAGCGCGGCGAGGTGGGGCGGGTGTATGCCCTGAGCCGGACGTCGTTCAACGGCTACACCGACGGCACCGACCGCGACCGCGTCCGCGGCATGGTCTTCACCGGCGACCTGGGCCGATTGGACGAGAAGGGGCGGCTCTCGCTGGCCGGGCGCGCCGACGACGTGATCGTCACCGGCGGCGAGAAGGTCCACCCGGTGGAGGTCGAGAGCGTGCTGCTGAGCCACCCCGCAGTGGCCGACGCTGCCGTGGTGGGCGTCGAGGACAACGTCTACGGCGCGGTCGTGCAGGCGTACCTGGTCCTCGAGGCAGATGCCGCGCCGGACGACGACGAGGAGGCCGCGACGATGGCGGCCCTGCGCGAGTACATCCGCACCCGGCTGGGCCCCCGCCACCGCCCTCGCGACCTGTTCGTGGTCGACACCCTGCCCCGCACGGAGACCGGCAAGCTGCGCCGGCGGGCGCTGGTCGATCCCGAGGCCGCCGAAGACCCGGAGTGGACCTAGCCGTGGCGGTGTCGTCACCGATCACAGTCGTGATCGTCGACGACCACGAGATCGTCCGGCGCGGCCTGGTCGACCTGCTCACCTTGGACGATGCCTTCGAGGTGGTGGGCGAGGCGGCCACCGGCGCTGAGGCGCTGCAGGTGGTGCGGGCCACCCGACCGCGGGTGGTGCTGCTCGACGTCCGGCTGCCCGACCGCAGCGGGGTGTCGGTGTGCCGCACCCTGGGTCGCGGCCCGCAACCGCCCGCGGTGCTCATGCTGACCTCCTTCAGCGACGCCGACGCCGCGGCGGCGTCGGCCGAGGCGGGTGCCGCCGGCTACCTGCTCAAGGACGTCCACGGCGATGCCCTGCTGGACGCACTCCGACGCGTCTCGGCCGGCGAGGTGCTGGCGCCCGGACCGACGGCAGCGGGCGCCGGCGGCGATCATCATGCCGCGCCCCTGCCGCAGGTGGACGACGCCGGCTGGCAACTGCTCACCGGGCAGGAGCGGCGAGTGCTGTTGGGGATCGGCGAGGGCCGGACCAACAAGCAGATCGCCGCCGAGCTGTACCTGTCGGAGCGCACCGTCGAGCACTATGAGGCGTCGATGCTGGCCAAGCTCGGGCTGCGGCGCCGCACCCAGGCGGTTGCCTACGTCACCCGGCTGGGACCGCGGGTTCGCTGAGGGCCACCGGTATCCACCACGTCAGCGTCGCGCCCCCTTCGCCCAGGTTGACCAGGCAGTCCCCGCCCAACTGCTGCGCCCGACGCTGCAGGTTGACGATGCCCCGGCCGCTGCCGCGGGTCCGCGTCGAGGCGGGCGCCGGGATGAGCTCGCCGCGACTATCGAGGGTGAGCCGCAGCCGGCCGCCCTTCGCCCTCACGCGCACCGAGACCTCGCGGCAGTCGCAATGGCGGCCGGCGTTGCTCAGCCCCTCCCGGACCGCGGCGGTCAGGCCTCGCAGCCTCGCGCGCGCCAGCTGGAACGTCGGCGGCAGCTGGACGTCCACCGTGGGCGCCACCGGGAACCTGCTGCGCTGCAGGGCCACCTCGCGGGCGACGGCGGCCGCCACCGCCTCGGAGTCCGCCGGCGGCGGATCGCCGTCATAGCCCGCGATGACCAGCCGCAGCTCGGCGATGCCCTCGTTGATGCTCTCGATCGCGGCCGCCACGCGGTCGGCCGGGACCGCGCTGCCGTCGCCGACCCGCAGGCTGGTCTCCAGCAGCATCCCCACCCCGAACATGCGTTGGATGGTGAGGTCGTGCAGGTCTCGCGCGATGCGGTGGCGCTCGTGGGCCACCACGGCGTCCTCCTCGGACTCCCGCGCGCGCAGGTAGCGCACCGCGAAGGCGGCTCGGCCGCCGGTCGTGAGCAGGCGCTCGGACTCCAGGCGCGAGAAGTCGGCCGCACCGTCCTCCCGTCCGACGAGGACGATCCCCAGCGATCCGCCCATCGACTGCAGGGGGGCCAGCAGCCAAGGTCCGCGGCTGCCGCCGGCCAAGTCGGCCGCCGGCAGCGCGCCACGGCCCCGGACGGCGGTTCCGGCCGCGGTCATCTGCGCGAGCTTGGTGGCATCGACGAGCTGGGCTGAGGGCTCTGTGATCGGCCGCCCCGCCACCGCCCAGTCGCTGAAGGCCCGCGCACCTGCACCGGGGGCAGCATAGGCGTAGAGGCCGACGATCGCGACCGACGCCCGCAGTGCCACCAGCGCGCGGTCGGCGAGCAGACCCGCGATATCTGCCTCCCCCGCCTCGGAGAGCGCCATACCGTGGACCAGGGAGCCGAGATCGTCAAGCTCGGCGGCCTGCCACGCGGCATCGTCCAGATCGATGCCGCGCAGGCCCTGTAGCAGCGCTGCTCGCCAGCAGGCCAGCCCGGGGGCCTCCCAGTCCAGCCCGTCCTCGTCCACCCCAGGAACGGCGCCGAGCAGCAGGCGGGCCCGCCGGAGCCCGTCAAGGTGCCAGGTGAGCTCGCGGCCGCCATCGTCGGCCGACGCTCGCCCGCCGCCGTGTTGGCTGCTGCCGGCCCAGCGAATGTTGCCGTCGACGCCCAGCAGCTCCAGCCGCGCCGACGTGCCCGTCAACTCAGCCGCCAGGTCTGCCAGCTGCTGGGCGAGTCCCGCCGGATCCACGGGCGCGGCGCCGAGCACCTGCGCGCGTCGGCTGCTGGAGTCCATCGCTGCCACGCTACCCGGCGACGATGGGCGGATCGACCCACACGCAGTTGCGGCCGGCGTCCTTGGCTCGGTAGAGCGCGGCGTCAGCTCGAGCCAGCAGGGCGGCGGAGTCATCCTCGGGGCGGGCCACGGCGGCGCCGACGCTCACGGTCACCGCCACCGGACGGCCGTCGCAGATCACCGGCTGCCCTGCCGCGGCGCGGATGCGCTCCGCCGCCGCCCTGAGAGCCGCCGGATCCAGCTCCGCCGCCAGGATCGCGACGAACTCGTCACCGCCGAATCGCCCCACCAGGTCCGAACTACGCAGGGCGTCGGCAATCCTGCGGCCGACCTCGGACAACACCCGATCGCCCGCCAGGTGGCCGTGGGCGTCGTTGACGCGCTTGAGATGGTCCACGTCGCAGAACACCACTCCCAGGCCGCGGTCAACGCCGCCCGCGCGGCCGGCGACGGCGGCACGTGCATGCTCGATCCGGAACTGCAGCCGGGCCTGCAACTCGGCGCGGTTGAGCAAGCCGGTCAGGGAGTCGGTGGTGGCCTGGACCGTGAGGCGGTCGTGCAGCTCCTTGGTCGCCGTGAGGTTGACGAACTGGTGCACGAACAGCTCGGGATGGCCTGAGTCATCGGGCAGGACCGAGATCGCGTGCTGGATCCACACCCGGTGATCGCCCACGACCAGCGCATGGTCGTGCAGCGTGGGCGCCCCGGCGGTGGCGTCCAGCTGCTCCAGGGTGGCCGACCAACGCTGCTGGTCCGGCGGCACGAACTCGTCGATGGTTCGGCCGAGCAACTGGTCGGCCGGCAGCCCAACCAGCTCGGCCATCGCAGCGTTCACCCGAACGAACCGACCTTGCCGGTCGGCCAGGCCCATTCCCGTGGGGGCGTCCGACATCGCGGCGCGGAACAACCGCTCGCTGTGCTCCAGGGCCCGCTTGGCCCGCAACTCCTCGGTGACGTCGCTCAGTCCGATCACGAAACCCGCATCATCGGGCATGCTCACCTTGACCGCCATCTGCCGCAGCCCGCCCCTGGCGCAGCGAAAGCCCACCACGAGGTCGTCCGGGGCCCGGTGGCCGTCGAGCAGCAGCCTTCCGGCCTCGCGGGCTCGGGCATCGTCAGCGTCGGCCACCAGCGACATCACCCGCGTCCCCACGACCAGCTCCGGCTCCCAGCCGAGCGCCGCTCGGACCGATGCCGAGGCCCACCGGACGACCCCGGAGGTGTCCACGGCCAGCACGACGTCGGACGCGTTCTCGGCCAGTTGCTGGTAGCGCCGCGTGGCCTCGCTGAGGGCCTCGCGGCTGTGCACCTCCGCGGTGACATCCACCATCTGCGCCACCATGTGCCGAGCGCTGCCGTCAGCCGAGCGCACGACACCGACGTAAAGGTCAATCCACACATAGCCGCCGCCGGCGGATCGATAGCGCTTGCGCTGGCTGAACGAATCCCTGCTGCCGTCGAGAATCTGCTCCAGCGCCTCGATGCCGAGGTCGCGGTCGTCCGGGTGCGTCAGGTCGGCGAACGACCTGCCGACGAGTTCCTCGGTGCGGTATCCGAGCATCTGGCACAGCGCCCGGTTGACCCAGCGAAAGCGTCCGTCGGTCCCGGTCAGCGCCATGCCGATGGCAGCCGCGTCCATAGACAGCTGCGTCTCGCGCGCCACATCGTCGGCGCTGGTCGGGCGCCACGTCACCAGCCAGTCGCCGGTCGGAACCTCCGCGGCCGACGCCGTGACCCAGCACCGGCCGCCGGTCGCGGGCTCGGGCCCGGCCGCGACCGGTCCGTCCACGCACACCTGCGCGTGCGGATCCGCACGCGGCGATCCCAGCAGCGCCGCAACGAGGCCCCGCAGCGCTGCGGGTGGCCATTGCCGCGCGGCGGCGTTCGCCGCGACGACGTCGTAGCGCGCCGCCCCCGCTCCCGCCGAGGCCAGCCGGAGCACGGCGAGGGGATGCGGTGCGGCCTCGAACGCCGCTGCGGCGACCATGTCCGGATCAGGCGCCGCCGCTGCCGAGTCGGTCATGGAATCAGCCCCACCCGACTGCCGCCACCACCCAGAGTAACCACGACACCCAGAGTAACCCGGTCGGCGCCTACGGTCCCAACTGCTCCGAACCGGCCGGCGAACGGTGCCGCCACTCCTCGCGCGCCAACAGGGCCACGACCGCCAAGGTCGGGATCACACCCACCAGCACCGGATGTCGCAGGTTGCGCAGGAGCAGCCCGTAGAACGACACTCCCAGCACGAACCCGCAGGTCGCGCTCAGGGCCGCACGGCTGGCGGTGGCCGCGAACCGCCCGCCCCACCAGCCACTGCCGTCAGCCGCCTCAGGGAAGACCGTCGCGCGGGCGGTCGCCAGCAGCGCCCCGGTGTTGGCCGTCAGCCACATGGGAGCCGCCGACGCGGCCATCCACCCCGCAGCGATGAGGCCCGTCCCGGCCGCCAGGATCGGGATCACCCAGTTGGGACGGGTGCCGCCGACGCGGACGAGCGATCCGACGACGAGCAGGCCGGCGCCGAGCACCACCGGCGACAACAGCCGGGCCGACTCCCGGTCGGCCGCCCGACGGGCCAGCCAGGTGCCGGCGATCACGCCCAGGACGGCGCCGATCAGCGACAACCCTGCGAGCTGGGCCTTGGGCCAGTGGTCCCAGGGCGCGTTGGCGAACACCACGATGTTGCCCGCCTGGTTGGTGGTGAACACACCGAACGTGTCGAAGGCGAAGGCATCGACCACGCCGACGGTGAAGGTGAGGGCGATCAGCCGCACGAAGGTTCCCGTGCCCGCTGCTCGCGCAACGCCGACGGCTCCCATCTGCGACTGCCTACCCCGACCGCAGCTCGGCGCTGAAGCGCGCGACGGCCGACGCGACGGCGGCGTCGCGTGCCGACGCCACCTCGGCGTCGCTGAGCGTGCGGTCCGGGGCGCGGAAGCGCAGGGCGAAGGCCAGCGACTTGCGCCCCTGGCCCACTTGCTCGCCGCGGTACTCGTCGAACAGCCGGACGGACTCCAGCAGCTCGCCCGCCCCGCCGGCCAGGGCCCCCGCCACCTCGGCGGCCGAAACCTCCTCGGCGACGATCACGGCGACGTCCTCCTTGGCCACGGGGAAGGTCGAGAACACCGGCGCCGACACCACAGCAGGCGCTACTGCGAACAGCGCGTCGAGGTCGCACTCCATTGCCGCGCTGCGCTTGGGCAGCCCCAGCGACTCAACCACGCGCGGATGCAGCTCGCCGGCGTAGCCCACGACGCGGTCTCCCACCGAAAGCCGGGCGCAGCGACCCGGGTGCCAGGGAGCGCGGTCGCTGTCCGGCTCGGCCCGGAGTGCCACGCCGAGGGCTCCCGCGGCGGTCCGGGCAGCCGCGACGGCGTCCTGCCAGCCCGCGGACCTGCCCCGACCCCAGGTACCCGCCGGCTCCAGGGCTCCGGCCAGCACCGCGGCGACGTGCAGCGGCTGTTCCGGCAGCAGTGCCTCGACTGCGGCCAGCTCGGCCACCGAGGGCCGATCGGTCACGCCCGGGCGCACCGGCCGCGCACCTCCCGCAGTACCCGCGGAGCCAGGTGATCCCGGCAGGAACACCAGCCCCGTCTCGTACAGCGCCAGCCCCTCCGTTCCTCGGCCCACGTTGCGCCGGGCGATCGCCAGCAGGCCGGGCAGCAGGGTGGTGCGCATGAGCGCCTGCTCCTCGGACAGCGGGTTGGCCAGGCGGACACAGCTGGCGCGCGGGTCGCCGTCGGCGATCCCGAGCGCCGCCAGCTCCTCGGCGCCGACGAACGGGTAGGCCAGCACCTCCGTGAGCCCGGCGCCGGCCAGAGCCCGCGACACGGCGCGCCGGCGGATCTGGTTGGTCGTCAGGCCGCGGCCAGCGGGGGGCGCGGGCAACGTGGCCGGGAGGTTCTCGTAGCCGTAGAGCCGGACGACCTCCTCGACCAGGTCGGCCGGATCGCGCAGATCGGGACGCCAGGTGGGAGGCAGCACGCTCCAGGTAGGCGAATCAGGCGCGTCAACCGAACAGCCGACCGCGGCCAGCGCCTGCGCGGCGAACGATGGGGGGATGTCGGCCCCAGACACCCGGGCGGCGAGGTCGGCCGGGAGCTCGATGGCGGCTGCCGGCGGCAGCTCCCCCACGCCTGTGCCGCCGCCGATCCGGCCGCCGCCGATCCCGACCAGCAGCTCAGCCGCGCGCTGCGAGGCGATCCACGGCAGCGCCGGATCCACGCCGCGCTCGAAGCGCTTGGACGCCTCCGACGGCAGCTTGTGCCGCCGTGCGGCCCTGGCGATGACCTCGGCGCCGAAGTGCGCCGCCTCCAGGATGATGGTGGTGGTGGCCTCGGAGATCTCGGTGGATTCGCCGCCCATCACACCCGCCAGGCCGATGGGCCCGTCGTCGTCCGCGATCAACAGATCGTCGGGGTCCAGCGCCCGCTCGACGTGGTCCAGGGTCAGCAGCGACTCGCCCGGCCGGGCCCGGCGCACCACGATGCCCCCAGCCACCGTGTCAGCGTCGAAGGCGTGGAGCGGCTGGCCCAGCTCCAGCATCACGTAGTTGGTCACGTCCACCGCCAGCGAGACGCTGCGCATCCCCGCGGCGACCAGCCGGGCCTTGAGCCACTCGGGGGTGGGGGCCCGGCGGTCCACACCCTCGACAAGCACGGCGGTGAACAGCGGGCAGGCCCCTGGGTCGTCCACCTCGATCCGGGGAGCGGGGGCGTCGGGATCCGGGTACTTCGCGGAGCCGGCCTGCGCCGGGTCGTGGAACGGCACCGCCAGGGCGATGCCTGCCTCGCGGGCCAGGCCGCGGATGGACAGGCAGTAGCCGCGGTCGGGGGTGACGGCGATGTCGAGCACCGCCTCGCCGATGCCAAGCACGGCGGCGGCGTCGTCGCCGGGCTCCCCGGCCGCCGGGTCCAGCACGATGATGCCGTCGCCGGAGTCGCCGATGCCGAGCTCGTTGGCCGAGCAGATCATGCCGTCGCTGGTGTGGCCATAGGTCTTGCGAGCGGCGATCCGGAAGTCGCCCGGCAGCACGGCGCCGGGCAGGACCACCGGCACCAGATCACCGACAGCGAAGTTGCGCGCGCCGCAGACGATCCCGCGGACGCCGCCGTGAGCCGCACCGACGTCCACCTGGCAGTAGCGAATCGGCTTGCGGAACTCCGTGAGCTCCTCGATCTGCTCCACCCGGCCCACGACGAGCGGCCCGCTGAGGCCCTCGCCGACGACCTCGACCGTCTCGACCTCCAGCCCGACCCGCACCAGCGCGGCGGCGAGCTCGCGGGGCGAGAGCCCCTCCGGCAGGTCGACGTACTCGCGCAGCCAGGACACCGGCGCCCGCATCAGATCTCCGTCCCGAACGCCGCGCTGAAGCGCACGTCGCCCTCGATCAGGTCCCGCATGTCGGTGATGCCGTGGCGGAACATCAGGGTGCGCTCCAGGCCCATGCCGAACGCGAAACCGCTGAACTCGTCGGGGTCGATCCCACAGGCGCGCAGCACCCGGGGGTTGACCATGCCGCAGCCGCCCCACTCGATCCAGCCCTCGGAGCCGCACGTTCGGCAGGGTCGATCGGGGTTGCCCACACTCGCGCCGCGGCAGGCGAAGCACTGCAGATCCACCTCCGCGCTGGGCTCGGTGAAGGGAAAGAACGAGGGCCGCAGGCGGGTGGTGATGCCGGGTCCGAACATCGCCGCCGCGAAATGGTCCAGGGTGCCCCGCAGATCGGCCATGGTGATGCCCCGGTCGACGGCCAGGCCCTCCACCTGGTGGAACACGGGCGTGTGCGTGGCGTCGAGCTCGTCGGAGCGGAAGACGCGCCCGGGGCAAACCACATAGATCGGCGGCTGCTCGGCGAGCATCGTCCGGATCTGCACCGGCGAGGTGTGGGTACGCAGCACCACCCCGCTGTCGGCGGAGTCCACGAAGAACGTGTCCGACATCTCGCGGGCCGGGTGGTCCGCCGGGATGTTCAGGGCGTCGAAGTTGAACCACTCCCCCTCCACCTCGGGACCCTCGGCCACCTCGTAGCCCATGGCCACGAAAACGTCGGCGACGCGCTCGGCAACCATCGTCAGCGGGTGTCGGGCGCCCCGCGCGAAACGGTCGGTGGGCATGGTGACGTCCACCCGCTCGGCCAACAGCATCTGGGCGTCGCGGGCGGCCTCCAGCTCGGCGGTGCGGGCCGCCAGCGCGGCGGCGACCCGCCCGCGGGCAGCTCCCATGCGCTTCCCGGCCTCGGCCCTGCCGGCGGGGGGCAGCGCGCCGATCTCACGGTTGGCCAGCGCCAGCGGGCTGCGGTCGCCGCTGTGGGCCAGCCGGGCCAGCTTGAGCTCGGCCAGGTCGCTGGCAGCGGCGAAAGCGGCCAGCGCCTCCGCGGCATAGCCGTCGAGGGCCTCCTGCGACAGGGAGGACACCTCGACCGGGTCGTAGTCTGAGTTCGGCGCGGACATGGGCTCCTCATCGATGCGCGGCATCAGGCGGGCTCGGGCGGACGGGTCCTCACCTGGAGTCCCGGACTGCGGGAGCCGAGTCTATCGCTGTGGATGCGCAACCATGGACACGCTGTCGGGCGGCAGCCCGCCCTCGCGTCGCTGGGCCCGGGCACTCGCATAGAGGCAGACCGCCGCAGCCGTGGACAGGTTGAGGCTCTCGGCGGCGCCGTAGATGGGCACGGCGATCGCGCGGTCGCACTGGTCGAGCACCTCCGGCGGCAGGCCCCAGGCCTCGTTGCCGAACACCCAGGCCGTCGGACGGGCCAGCTCGGCCTCATCGATCTGGTCCAGGGAGGTGCCGGTGGCCCCTTCGGCCGCCCACACCTGCAGGCCCACCGCCCGCGCGCGGGCGATCGCCTCGGCCGGTGCGACCGCCTCGGCGACGGGCAGGTGGAACAACGAGCCCGCCGACGAGCGCACGCACTTGGGGTTGCTGGCGTCCACGCTGGCGCTGGTGAAGACCACGCCGTCGGCGCCCGCGGCGTCGCTGACGCGCAGCACGGTGCCGGCGTTGCCCGGGTCCCGGACGTGGGCGAGCACCGTCACCAGGGCCGCGCCGCCCGGCACCGCCGTGTCAAGGGTCGCCTGGGCCGAGCGGCATACCGCCACCACCCCCTGCGGCGTGACCGTGTCGCTCAGGTGCGCGACCACGGCCCCGGCAGCCTGGTGCCAGAGCACCCCGTCGACGCGGCGGGCGTCGGCGAGGCGCACCAGGTCCGGATGGCGCTTGGCGGCGTCGGCGGTCGCGAACACCTCGGTGACCGTGCCGCCCGGCGCTGCCAGCGCCTCCCGCACAGCTTGCGGCCCCTCGGCCAGGAACATCCCCGCCTGCTGGCGGAAGGCGCGCTTGCGCAGCCTCGCCGCGCGCACGACCGGCCCGGCACGGAGGTTGGTGATCTCCATGTCCGGGCCGGTGGGCGACTGGTGCGCGGGGGCGATAAGGGGATCAGGCGGCCGACGCGGGCAGTGCCGCGCGGGCGATGTCCACGAGTGCGGCGAAGGCCTGTGGGTCGTTCACCGCGAGCTCCGCGAGCATGCGCCGGTCCACCTCGATCTCAGCAGCCTTGAGGCCCTGGATGAAGCGGTTGTACGTCATGCCGTTGGCGCGGGCGCCGGCGTTGATGCGCTGGATCCACAGCCGCCGGAAGTCCCCCTTGCGGGTGCGCCGGTCAGCGTAGGAGTACACCAGCGAGTGGGTCACCTGCTCCTTGGCCTTGCGGTACAGCCGGGACCGCTGACCGCGGTAGCCGCTGGCGCGCTCGAGCACCTCGCGGCGCTTCTTCTGTGCGTTAACCGCACGCTTGACGCGGGCCACGTCGTTTCTCCTCGTACTTTGCTGCGCCGCGCTGCGCGACGCTGATGGTGGATGGGACGGGTGCTTGCAATGACACCTGGTGGAACGTGCTCAGCGCTTGCCGAGCATGCGCAGGACCTTCTGCGCGTCGCCCTTCGCCAGGATCTTGTCCCCGGAGATGCGACGGGTGCGCCGCGAGGACTTGCTCTCGAGCAGGTGACGCTTGTTGGCGCTCTCGTGGGCGACCTTGCCGGAGCCGGTCAGCTTGAAACGCTTCTTGGCCCCGCTGTGGGTCTTGATCTTGGGCACTTCTCACTCCTCGGATGGGTTGGCGGGCTGGGTGCCGTCGTCGGGCTTGCCGCCGGTCGGCTTCTTGCGGCTCGGGGCGATCACCATCGTCATGTTGCGGCCGTCCTGCTTGGGCGCAGCCTCCACCACGCCGAGCTCGCCGATGTCCTCGGCCAGCCGGCTGAGCAGGCGGTAGCCGAGCTCGGGCCGGGACTGCTCGCGGCCGCGGAACATGATGGTCACCTTGACCTTGTCGCCCTGTTTGAGGAACCGCTCGATATGGCCCTTCTTGGTGCCGTAGTCGTGCGGGTCGATCTTGGGACGGAGCTTCATCTCCTTGATGACCGTGTGGCTCTGGTTGCGGCGGTTCTCGCGGGCCTTGAGGGCCTCTTCATACTTGTACTTGCCGTAGTCCATGAGCTTGCACACCGGTGGCTTGGCCATCGGGGCCACCTCGACCAGGTCGAGGTCGGACTCCTCGGCCAGCCGCAGGGCGTGCTCGATCCGGACGATGCCGACCTGCTCCCCGCCGGGGCCGACCAGTCGCACCTCCGGCACGCGGATCCGCTCGTTGATCCTCGGTTCGACGCTGATGAACGCCTCCTGTTTCTCGTGGTTGAGCACGCACAGGCAGACGGCACGCACCGATACGCGATCGACGCGGACACAGGACCTGCGCGACGAGGAGCCGGCAGGTGGGAGGTTCGCCCTCCGCTTGTACGCGGCCGCAGCGGGAGCCGCAACCGTCTGCAAGGCTATCACCCATGACCCATCACCCCCGTGACGCACCCGACCCGGCCGCGGCAGCAGTGCGCGACATCGGCGACGTGCCCGCAGTGGAGATCGTCACCACCGTCGCCCTGCACCTGATGACCGCGGCGGCGGTCAAGTGCGGGCTGGGCGAGCAGGGCGAGGGTGAGCAGGACCTGGCCGAGGCGCGCATCCTGATCAACGCCCTGGCGGCGCTGGTGACGGCCTCAGCACCCGACCTGGGGACCTTCCATGCGGGACCCCTGCGCGACGGCCTGAAGTCCGTCCAGCTCGCCTTCCGCGAGGCGTCGCCGACACCGGATGTCCCCGGCCAGGGACCGGGCGAGCGATACACCGGACCCGTCAGCTGACCTGCGCCCGACCGGCGCCCCGCCGCCGGAGCCGCCGACGCGCGAGCGGCTCAGACGTCGGCGATCCCGATCGACACCCCGCCCTGTGCCCGCAGGCGCAGCACCGGGTCGGCCGCGAGGCGCTGGGCGAAGGCCGTGACGAGCTCGCGCTGCGTCGCCAGCGCCGGGCTGACCAGCACCGTCAGCGCCGGCGCCATGGCATCCCCGGCCGCCCGCAGCTCGACCTCCGCCGGACTCCCGGGCGCGGCCCCCAACACCTCTGCCGCGGCCTCCCGGACAGCTAGCCGGACCTCCGGGTCCTCGGTCAAGGCAACCATCGGGCGCCCCTCGGCCAGCGCCCACAGCGCAGCCCCGAACAGCGGCAGCTGGCCATCCACCAGCACGGCGTCGGCGCCATCGCCCAGCGCCGCCCGAGCGACCTCCACGGCGGGCACCGGCAGCGGCCGCGCCTCGGGTCGCCAGGCCTGCAGCAGCTCGGCGGAGGTGTGCGCCACCAGGGCCTTGCGCCCGTCCGGGCGCACCAGCATGGCCGCGGCCATGTGGCTGTCCTTCTCCATGCCGGCGGGGTCCTCGGAATCCAGGACGGCGATGAGGGCCACGAGCAGCCGGGTGCCGATCAGGGCCGCCACGACCGGAGCCGGATCACCGTCGAGGCGCCATCGCGCCAACGCCGCCGCGACCTCGGGCGGCGTGCTGCCGTCGTCCTCGGCGTAGCGGCCGGCGGGGATCTCCTTGCCGGCGAAGCGATCCCCCAGGGCGTGCGGGTCCTCGCCGCCGAAGCCCACATGGGGATGCTCGTGATCGCGGTCCTGGCCCGTGTCGGTCATTGCGGCACCGCCACAAAACGGTCCACGCGCCGCGGATCGGGCGCGCCGCGCAGCGCGAAGTCCGCTGTCGCCCGGTGCAGGGCGGCGCCTGCGGCGGCACCCACGGCGGCCAGGAAGCCAGCCGGATCGTCGCCGGGCGCCACCAGCAGCGCATCGACCACCCCCCGGCGGGCCAAGCCCACCGCGGTGATCTGCTGGTCGCGCGCCAGCTCCGGCGCCCGATCCACGGTGCGGTGCAGGATGGCGGAGGCTCCCTCCGGCGGCAGCGGGGTGACCCAGGCGTCTGCGGCGGCAAGGACGATGTCCCCGGGCAGCATGGCCAGCGCGCCCCCGCCGCAGCCGGAGCCCAGCAGCACCGAGACGACGGGGGTGGGCAGGGTCGCCAGGTCAGCCAGGCTGCGCGCGATCTCGCCGGCCATGGCGCCCTCCTCGGCGGCGGCGGAGACCTCTGCCCCCTCGGTGTCCACGACCGTCAGCAGCGGCAGCCGCAACTCCGCGGCCAGCCGATAGGCACGCCTGGCCGCGCGCAGCCCCGCCGGGCCGAAGGATCCGACACGGCGGTCCTGCGCCGCCACCACGCAAGCCGTCCCGCCGATGCGGGCGAGCGCTATCAGGACGCCCTCGCCGCGCTCTCCGGCCCCGGTTCCGGTCAGATAGGTCACCCGGGCGCCGCAAGCTGCGAGGAGCTCGGCCGCCCCGGGCCGGGCCGGCGAGCGGGTGGCGACGACGCAGTCCCAGCCGTCCGGGTCCGCCGCCGGCAGCTCGAGGCCGTGCGGAGCGCCGTTGCCGTCGGCCTCGCCGCCCGCCCCCAGCACGTCCAGCACATCCATCAGCCACGCGCGCACGTCACGCAGCGCGACGACGGCGTCGATGACGCCCACGTCGGCCAGATGCTCGGCCACCTGCACCCCCGGCGGGAACTCCTCGCCGCGCATCGCCTCGAACACCCGCGGACCCAGGAACCCGGCCAGCGCACCGGGGGCGGCGGCCGTGACCTGGCCCAGCGAGCCCCAGGTTGCCATCACGCCGCCCGTGGTGGGATCGCGCAGCCACACCACATAAGGCAGCCCGGCGCTTCGATGGCGCTGCACAGCGGCGGCGACGGGGACCATGCGCAGGAAGGCGGGGGTCCCCTCCTGCATGCGGGTGCCGCCTGAGGTGGGGAAAGCTACGACCGGCAACCCCTCGAGCGTCGCCCGGCGCAGCGCCGCGGTCACCCGGTCCGCCGCTGCCATCCCCACCGAGCCCGCCAGGAAACCGAACTCCCCGGCCACGACCGCGACCCGCAGCCCGGCCAGCACGGCGGTGCCGGTCACCACCGACTCGTCACGTCCCGCCCGGGCGGCGGCGCGGGCGAGCGCCTCCCGGTACTCCTCGCCCGCGGCCGGCTGCAACGGCCCGACGTCCCAGGACGAGAAGCTGTCCTCGTCGAACACTGCTGAGATCACTGCCGTCACGTCCGCACGCCCATCAGCGCGCTTGGGCCCCTGGGTCACGCGCCAACGCTAGCGTGAGGGGCATGCCGGAGCCCACAGCAGACAGCTCCGCCGGTCGGCCGCCGCCGTCCCGCCCCTCGGGGCGCCGGCACGGCCGCCGGGCCCGCGTGGGCTCGGCGGCCCTGATCGCCGGTGCGATCGCCAACTGCGCCTTCCTGCTCGAGGGCTACCTGGGCGCCCGGCTGGATCGCTCGGTGTCGTTCGTCAGCGAGCTCGGCGGGCGCGGCGAGCCGAACGCCATCTTCTTCCGGCTCTCCGACCTGGTGGCCGGCACGCTGCTGCTCATCGGCGGCGCGGCGGCGCTGTCGCTGTTGCCCGCCAGCCGCATCCTGCGGCTCGGGGTGGTGTGCTCCATGGTCTACGCCGGGCTCACGCTGGCTGACGCCTTCCTGCCGCTGGACTGCCCTCCGACGGTGGACCCCGCCTGCCGAGCTGCGGAGGAGGCCGGCGACGTCTCGTGGCAGCACGCTGCGCACAACGTGACCGGCGCGCTGGAGGGCTTCACCGCGCCGGCCGCCATGCTGCTCATCGCGCTGGGCGTGTGGGGGCTTCGCCGACGCGGCAAGCTGCCGCACGAATGGGAGGGAGTCTGGCAGTTCCTGGTGATCGTCGGCGTGCTGTACGGCGCTGCGTCCTTGGCCATCGCGGTGATCTATACCTTCGGCGGCGCCGAGCTGGGAATCCTGCAGCGGGTTCAGATCGTGCTGTACGCCCTGGCGATGGGCACCATCGGCATGGCCCTGCGCGGGTACCGCCCACCGCCGGCGGAGGCCGACTCGGCCGCGGGCCGGCAGCGGCGGTAGCCGCTAGAGCCGACAGGCGTGGATGTCGGTGACGAGGATGCCGCGACCGCCGAGCTCGTAGACATCGTCCATGACCGCGTGCACGGCCGCCCGCGGCACCATCGCGCGGATGGCGACCCAGGCCGAGTCCCGCAGCGGCGACACGGTGGGTGACTCCAGCCCCGGCGTGACCGCGCAGGCCGCGTCCACGAGGTCCGCGGGAATGTCGTAGTCCACCAGCACGTAGGTGCGCGCGACGATGACCCCGTGCAGCCGGCGCACGAAGGTCTCGACAGCGGCGTCGTCCACCTCGCGCGGCGACTTGAGGAGCACCGCCTGGCTGTTCAGCAGCGGCTCGCCGATCACCTGCAGGCCCGCCAGCCGGAGGGTCGTGCCGGTATCCACGACGTCCGCGATGGCATCGGCGACGCCCAGGCGGACCGCGTTCTCGACCGCGCCGTCGAGCTTTACCACGCGGGCGTCGATCCCCTGCCGGGTCAGCCAGCCGCCCAGCAGCCCGGCGTAGCTGGTCGCGATCCGCCGGCCCGACAGGGAGGCCACGTCGGTGGGCTGCCCCGCCGGCACGGCCAGCCGGAAGGTGGACCCGCCGAAACCGAGCTCCAACACTGCCTGAGCGGGGTTTCCGGCCTCGATCAGCATGTCCAGCCCGGCGATGCCCAGGTCCAGGGTGCCGGTGCCGACGTAGGTGGCGATGTCCTTCGGCCGCAGGAAGAAGAACTCCACGTCGTTGAGCGGGTCGTGGACCATCAGCTCGCGCGGGCCGGCCGTGGTCAGGTAGCCGGCCTCGACCAGCATGGCGCGGGCGGGCTCGGACAGTGCGCCCTTGTTGGGGACGGCGACGCGCAGCATGCCCCGATTGTTCCAGCGCCGGTCGCCGGGCTGCGGGCGCCCCCTGCGTCGCCGACGCGGCTAGAGCTCGGCGTAGACCTGTTCCAGCGTCACGCCGGCGGCGATCATCAGGACCTGGGCGTGGTACAGCAACTGCGCGATCTCCTCCGCTGTCCGCGCGGCGCCCTCGTGCTCGGCGGCCATCCAGGACTCCGCGGCCTCCTCCACGACCTTCTTGCCCACCGCGTGCACCCCGCCGTCGAGCAGGCGCACCGTGCCGGAGTCCGCCGGGCGCTCCTGTGCCCGCAGCAGCAATTCCGCGTACAACTCGTCGAAGGTCTTCACACGACCAGCCCCCTGGGAGTGGTGCGCTCGCGCAGCAGAGTGGCTGTGGCCAGGGCGGCGTGCGCGGCCTCGGCGCCCTTGTTCTCGGTCGACTCCGGCAGCCCCGCGCGGGCCAGCGCCTGCGCCTCGTCGTCGCACGTCAGCACCCCGAAACCGACCGGAACCCCAGAGCTCAGCGCAACGTGCGTCAGGCCCTGGGTGACGGCGTCGCAGACGTACTCGAAGTGCGGCGTGCCGCCGCGGATCACCGTGCCCAGGGCGACCACCGCATCGCACTCCTCGGCCACGCGGGCGGCGACCACCGGCAGCTCGAAGGTCCCCGGTACCCACACGACCTCCGGCTCGACCCCGAACCCCTCGCACGTCGCCACGGCGTTGCGCACCAGCGCCTGCTGGATGCCGGCGTGCCAGGATGCGGCCACTATCACCACCCGCAGCTCCGGGTCGACCGCGAAGGCCTCCGGCGGCGGGGCGCCCTGTCCACTCATGCATCCTCCTCGGCGATCTCGAGCTCGTGGCCCATACGAGCGCGCTTGGTGCGCAGATAGAACTCGTTGTGCGGGTTGGGCGCTATCTCCAGCGGCACCCGCTCCAGGATCCGGAGCCCGAAACCGCTGAGCCCCGCGAGTTTGTCCGGGTTGTTCGTGAGCAGCCTGATGGAGCGGATGCCCAGGTCGACCAGGATCTGCGCGCCGGTGCCGTACTCGCGGGCGTCGGCAGGCATCCCCAGCTCCAGGTTGGCGTCCACGGTGTCGGCGCCGGCGTCCTGCAGCCGGTAGGCGCGCAGCTTGTGCATCAGGCCGATTCCGCGACCCTCGTGACCGCGGGCGTAGAGCAGGACGCCCCTGCCCGCCGCCGCGATCTGGTCCAGCGCGGCCTGCAGCTGTGGGCCGCAGTCGCAGCGCAGCGAGCCGAACACGTCCCCGGTGAGGCACTCCGAGTGCAGCCGCACCAGCACGTCCTCGCCGTCGCCCAGGTCTCCGAAGACCAGGGCGAGGTTGTCGTCGCCGGTGACGGTGCTGGTGTAGCCCACGGCGCGGAACTCGCCCTGCGGCAGCGGCAGCACCGCGTCGGTGATGCGCTCGATCTGGGTCTCGGAGCGGCGTACGTGCTCGATCAGGTCGGCGATGGAGATCATCACCAGGCCGTGCTCGTCGGCGAAGCGGCGGCAGTCGGGAGCCCGCATCATCTCGCCGTCGTCGGCGACCAGCTCGGCGATCACGCCGGCCGGGTTGAGCCCGGCCAGGCGGGCGAGGTCGACCGCCGCCTCGGTGTGCCCGGCGCGGCGCAGCACCCCGCCCGCCACGGCGCGCAGCGGGAACACGTGACCTGGGCGCGTGATCTCGTAGGGCTCGGTCGCCGAGTCCGCCAGCACCCTCACCGTGCGAGCCCGGTCGGCCGCGCTGATTCCGGTCGTGACCTGGTCGCGGGCATCGACGCTCACCGCGTAGGCAGTGCCCTTCGCGTCCTCGTTGACGGCGGTCATAGGCGGCAGCGCCAGCCGGTCGAGGTCCGGGCCGGTCATCGGGACGCAGATCACGCCCGAGGTGTGCCGGACGATGAAGGCCATGAGCTCCTGGGTGGCCAGTTGGGCCGCCGCGATGAGGTCGCCCTCGTTCTCGCGGTTCTCGTCGTCCACCACCACCACCGGCTGCCCGGCCGCCATGGCGGCGACGGCGTCAGCCACGTCGTCGAGCCGGACGGCCCCGGGCTCGGAGGCGCCCGGCGGGCTGGGCACAACTTCCTGGGCGCGCGCCGGTGCCGGCGGCCGTGGCGGCACCACCGCCTCGCGGACGTCCTCGCCGTACTGGTCCTCGTAGGGGATCACGGCTGCACCCCCGCGTCCGAGTCGTCGCGGGCCTGCAGGATGCGATCGACGTAGCGCGCCAGCATGTCCACCTCCACATTGACGTTGGCGCCGGGCTCCAGCGATCCCAGGGTCGTGTCCGCCAGCGTCGTCGGGATGAGCGAGACCTCGAACCAGTCCGGCCCCAACCCGGACACGGTGAGCGAGACACCATCCAGCGTCACCGACCCCTGGGCGGCCAAGAAGCGCGCCAGCTCCACCGGCGGCCGCAGGCGGAGGACCCGCCAGTGGGCCGCGTCGGTGCGCGCCAGCACCTCGGCCAGGCCGTCGACGTGGCCGGACACGATGTGACCCCCGAAGCGGTCGCCCGCGGCCATGGCGCGTTCCAGGTTCACCCGGCTGCCCGGGGCGGCGCCGGCCAGCGATGTGCGCATCACGGTCGCGCGCATGACATCGGCGGCGAAAGCCCGCGCCGAAGGATCGACCGCGGTCAGACAGACCCCCGAGACGCAGACCGAGTCCCCCGCCGCCAGGTCCGCCGTCACGACCTCGGCTCCAATCCGCAGGCGCAGCGAGTCATCGGTCAGCCGCTCGACGGCCAGCACCGTCCCCTGCTCCTCCACCAGGCCGGTGAACATCAGCGCTCCTTCAGCAGATCGATCCGCACGTCCGGTCCGCACAGCTGGGTGGCCGTCACCCGCCAGCGCGCGGCGTCGGCCAGCGTCGCCGGGCCTCCCTCGACGACGGCGAGCCCGGAGGAGCCCAGCAGGATCGGCGCGGCGAACCAGACGATGCGGTCGACGACATCGGCGGCCAGGAAGGCCCTCGCCAACCGAGGGCCGCATTCGAGCATGACATGGCGCGCCTCGGCTGCGAACAGCAACCCCAGCGCCGCCTGCGGGTCGCGTGTGCGCAGCCGCAGGACGCCGGCAGCTGCCAGCGGATGCTCGGCCGAAAGCTCCGACAGGCCCATGACGGCCCGCAGCGGCTGCCGGGTCGCCAAGCCGCCCCCCGGCACCCGAGCCGTCAGCTGCGGCCGGTCGGCCAGCGCGGTTCCGGTGCCGGTGAGCACGGCGTCCACGCTACCCCGCAGCTCATGGACCTGTTCCCGGGCGGCGGGCGAGGTGATCCACCGGGAGCTGCCGTCGGCAGCCGCAATGCGGCCGTCCAGGCTGGCCGCCACCTTCCAGGTGACGACCGGACGGCCGAGCTGGACGGCCGTCGACCAGGTGCGGTTGACGTCGGCGGCCCGGTCGGCGAGGACGCCGCCGATCACGGCCAGGCCTGCGGACCGCAACCGCTCGGCACCGCCGGCCGCCACCGGATTCGGGTCGCTCTGGGCGAACAGCACCCGAGCGATGCCGGCGTCGATCAGGGCATCGGCGCAGGGCGGGGTCCGGCCGTGGTGGGCGCAGGGCTCCAGCGACACCACTGCGGTGGCGCCGCGGACGTCGACCCCGGCGGCAGCCGCGGCCGCGAGCGCCGCCTGCTCGGCATGCGGCGTCCCTGGGCCACGGTGGAAGCCCTCCGACAACCGTTCGCCGTCGGTTCCCAGCAGCACGCAGCCGACGGCGGGATTGGGCCCGCGGTCAACCCCCGAGGCTTCGGCGAGCTCGATCGCCGCCAGCATGGCCGCGCACTCGGCCGGTGTCGCCGCCGGCTCGGCTGCCGCCGCCCTGCCAGTGGCGGGCCCGCCATTCACGCGGGCGGCGCCTCGACGGCAACCGCCTCAGCCTGCGCGCGCAGCGCGTCCACCGCCTGCGCAGGGTCACCGGTGCCATACACGCTTGAGCCAGCCACGAACACGTTGGCGCCCGCCTCGGCGCAGATCGTGATCGTGTCGAGGTCCACCCCGCCGTCCACCTGCAGCCAGACGTCCACATCGCGGCCGGCGATCAGCTCCCGGGCACGGCGGATCTTGGGCACCACGAGGTCCAGGAACTTCTGACCGCCGAAACCGGGCTCGACGGTCATCAGCAAGAGCATGTCGAGCTCGCCGAGCAGCTCGGCGTAGGGGTCCACGGGCGTGGCCGGCTTGAGCGCCATGCCGGCGCGGGATCCCAGCCGGCGCAGCTCGCGGGCCAGCCGCACCGGCGCATGCGCCGCCTCGACGTGGAACGTGACGCTGCCCGCCCCCGCCTCGGCGTAGGCGGGGGCCCAGCGATCGGGGTCCTCGATCATCAGGTGGCAGTCGATCGGGGTGTCCACGACGGCCAACAGCGACTCCACGATCGGCAGGCCGAGGGTGAGGTTGGGCACGAAGTGGTTGTCCATGACGTCCACGTGCAACCAGTCGGCATGCCCGGAGACGGCTGCGCACTCATCGGCCAGGTGCGCGAAGTCAGCGGAAAGGATGCTCGGCGAGATCTGCAGGCCCATGGCGGGCAGCCTAGCGCCGCGGGCGGACTCGCAGCAGCGCACAGAACATGCCGTCGGTGCCGTGCCGGTGCGGCCACAGCCGGAAGCGCGGTCCCGGGCCGACCTCGAGCTCCGGGGTTGGCAGGCCCGCACGGGCATCGACCTCCTCGACGTCGGCCCGCCCGCGCAGCACGTCGTCCACCACCAGGTCGGTCTCGGCGATGTGCGGCGAGCACGTCACATAGGCGACCAGGCCGCCAGGTCGCGCGGCCGCCAGCGCTGCTCGCAACAGCTCGCGCTGCAGCCCCGCCAGCGCGGCCACGTCCGCCGGGGTCCGCCGCCAGCGCGACTCCGGTCGCCGGCGCAGCACGCCGAGGCCGGTGCAGGGCGCATCCACCAGCACCCGGTCGAAGGTCCCAGGCCGCCAGGGGCCCGTGCGGCCGTCGGCCCGCACCACCAGGTGCGCTCCCGGCGACCCTGCCAGCGCCCGCGCAACCAGCCGTGCGCGGGCTGCACGCGGCTCCACCGCCAGCAGCTCCGCACCGCGCTGCGCCGCCAGCGCGGCCAGCAGCGCGGCCTTGCCGCCTGGCCCCGCGCACAGGTCCAGCCAGCGGCTATCCGGCCCGCCATCCAAAGGAGCGTCGGCGAGGGCCAGGGCCATGAGCTGGCTCCCCTCGTCCTGCACCCCCGCACGCTGGTCGCGCACCGCGGCCAGGTCGCCGGGGCGGCCGCCGCCCAGCCGAACGGCGAGCGGCGACCAGGGGCCGGGCTCGGCGCTCGGCGCCTCAGCGGCCAAGTCGTCGACGGTGATGCGGCCAGGACGGGCCACCAGCGTCACCGCCGGCGGCTCGTTGTCGACCGCCAGCAGATCCGGCAGCTCGCCGACCGCCCCGGGGCCGAGGGCATCGCGCAGGGCGGCAACGATCCAGCGCGGATGGGAGGTGCGCAGCGCCAGCTCGGCCACCGGATCGTGTCCGGCTGCCAAGTCGTCCAGCCAGTCCCCCAGCCCACGGCGGGATACTTTGCGCAGCACCGCGTTGACGAGCCCGCGTGGCCTCGGCCCGCAGACCTCTCCTGCCAGATCCACCGAGCTCGCCACGCCCGCGTGGGCGGGCGTGCCCAGGTACAGCAGCTGGTAGGCCCCCAATCGCAGGACGTCCAGGACGCGAGGATCCAGCTTCGCCAGCGGACGATCGACGCAGGCGCCGAGCACGGCGTCCAACGTGCCCCGTTGCCGCAGGGAGCCCATCACGAGCTCGGTGGCGAAGCCCGCGTCGCGCCCGTGCAGGCGGCGGTCAGCCAGCACCTGCCGGATCACCAGGTTGGCGTACCCGTCGCCGGCGCCGACCTCATGCAGCACGTCGTAGGCCGCGCGGCGCGCCGGATCGACCTGGGAAGCAGCCGTCATGCGAAGACTTCGTCCCCAGCCAGCCTGGCACCGCGAGCCCAGTCCGATGCGGGCATCGACCTGCGCCCCGGGGCGGCGACCGAACCCAGCTCTACCGGCCCGGTCAGCGTCCCCACCAGCACCCGGTGCTTCTGGGCCAGCAGCTGCCCAGGGGCCAGCGCCACGGCGTCGGCCGGCTCCACCCCGCTCAGCGGCAGCACAGGGCCAAGCTTGACGCGCTCACCGGCGAGCTCCGTCCAGGCACCCGGGGCCGGCGTGCAGCCGCGGATCAGGCGGTCGATGTGCATGGCGGGCGCGTGCCAGTCGACGCGGGCGTCGGCGACGGTCAACTTGGGCGCCAGGCTCACACCGTCGGCCATCTGCGCAACGGGCGTCAGACGTCCCATTGCCAGGCCGTCCATCGTGGCCCGCAGGAGCTCCGCACCCGCGGCCGCGAGCCGCTCCAGCAGGTCCCCCGCGGTGTCGCGCGGTGCGATCGCCTCGGTCAGCGTCCCCAGTACCGGTCCGGTGTCCATCCCCTGGTCCAGCACGAACGTGGTGGCGCCGGTCAGCTCGTCACCGGCGATGATGGCTCGCTGCACGGGCGCCGCGCCGCGCCAGGCTGGCAGCAGCGAGAAGTGCAGGTTGACCCAGCCGAGCCGCGGGATTCCCAGCACCGGCGGCGGGATGAGCGCTCCGTAGGCGACCACCGGCACGCAGTCCGGTGCCAGCTCGCCCAGGGCGGCAACGAAGTCGTCATCGCGGGGGTGCGCCGGAGTCAGCACCGGCAGCCCCAGCTCGTCGGCGGTGAGCCCGACAGCTGAGCGGACCAATCCGCGTCCCCGACCCTTCGGTGCATCCGGTCGGGTCACGACGGCCAGCACCTCATGCGGCGAGTCGACCAGCGCCCGCAGCGAGGGCACCGCTGCCGCCGGCGTGCCGGCGAAGACGAGGCGCAGGCCGGCGCTCACAGCTCGAAGGGTCCGTGGTGCGGGCTGGCCTTCACTGTCGGGGGCGCCCCGAACCAGTCCGCCTCCCGGATCAGCTTCATCGCCTCCTTGTACTGCGCACGGTCCAGGCGATCGATGAACAGCACACCGTCGAGGTGGTCGGTCTCGTGCTGGACGATGCGGGCGAGCAGTTCGGTACCCGTCAGCGTGACCGGCTCGCCGAACTCGTTGAACCCCTTTGCGACCACGGTCATGGCGCGTTTGGTGTCGAAAGTCAGGTCGGGCAGCGAGAGGCAGCCCTCAGGTCCGTCCTGCAGGTCCTCGGAGAGGTCCAGCGAGGGGTTGACCAGGTGCCCGACCCCGCTGCCGTCGTTATACGTGAACACCCGCAGGCTCACCCCGAGCTGGGGGGCGGCCAGGCCGGCCCCCGGGGCCGCCTCCATGGTGTCGGCGAGGTCGCGCACCAGGACGCGCAGCTCCTTGTCGAAGGTCTCCACCGGCACCGCCGGGGTACGCAGCACCGGGTCGCCGAAGAGCCTGATCGGCTGGACAGTCACGTGGTCTCCTCCTCGCTACTGCAGCCGCTCGTTCATGGTCTTGGACATGTCGATCAGGGTCTGCCCGCGGGCCGCATCGACATCTGCGCCGTTATAGACCAGCAGCGCCTGCTTGCCGTTGACCGACCACGCGCTGGTCTGGCCGGGCAGCCACTGGCCGCCCAGGAAGCCGCCCGGGTAGATGACGCCTCCCGGGGGCGTCGGGGCGGCCGCCGAGGCCGGACCATCCGGCGGCAGGAGCAGCCCGGCGGGGTCCTTGACCGTGCCCGGGATGGTGACAAGCACCCAGAGGGCGCTGGCCAGACCACCGCTCCCGCTCCATTGGCAGGACGAGTAGGAGAACTCGGGCGACCCGGCGAACTGTGACGTCGGGGCCCCGACGTCACCCATGACGGCCTTGACCTGCTCGGCTGTGACGAGGGCGCAGGGGTCCGACACCGGTGCCGTGCCCTGGCCGGGCACCGGGGTGGGGACGGCCGCGGGATCGACACCCTGGGTCGCCGTCCCGGGCACCGGTGCCGCCGGCAACGCGCCGGTGACCGTCGCTGTGGGCGTGACCTGGGAGGTCCCCGAGGCAGCGGCACCGCTAGCCGCGGCTGGCGGCGTGGTGGCGCCGGGGGGCGTGGTGGCAGCGGGCTGGCTCGCCACCGAGGCCGGCTGGCCGGTCGCCGGGGCGGTGGTCGCGGGGTTGGAGGCGGCCGAACTGGCCTGTGCGGTGGCGCCGGCGGCCTTCGACCCTGCGCCGGAGGCTGCCGACGACGACGCTGGGGCGCCGCCGTCGCCTGAGCCGCAGCCGGCGAGCACCGCCGCCGCGGCCAGGCCGACGGGCAGAGCGATGATCGTGTTGCGGGTCCAGCTCTTTGGCATGGGCACAGTCTGCCACTCCGATCGCGGCCTTAGTGCGGGTCGGCCGGATCGACTCGCACCGTCACGACGTCGGCCTTGTCGCGGCTGCGGCGGCGCTGCACCTCGGACACAGCTGCCAGCATCGACGGCGCCTGCGCATAGGACATCGTCAGCAGCCAGCGCTCCTGACGTGGGCGCCGCTCCCCACGGGCGTCAGGGTGGACGGCGAACGGGCCCGCGGCCAGCGGCGGCTCGGCGAGGCGCTCGCCGAGGGCCCCCAGGAAGGCTGCCACCGCGGCGGCCGGACCATCGATCGCGATCATCCGCACCGAGGGCGGCAGGCCCGCCTCGACCCGCTGGCCAAGTTCGCGCTGGGCCCAGCCGACGGGGTCGGCGCGCACCAGAGCCTGCACTGGCGGCGCGGCCGGGTCGGCGACGACCAGCACCGTGCCCCCGGGGTCCACAGCGGCCGCCGCGGTGGTCCAGCGCACCAGCGCGTCCTCGGCCGCGCGCAGCCGCGGCGCCGCCAGCAGGACGTCGCCGTCCAGCAGCAGCGCAGCGGCATAACCTCCGACGACGGAGGGCTCAGCACCTGGCGTCGCCACGACGATCGCCGGCTGAGCGGGAACCTGCGGCAGGATGCCGGCCTCGGAGTCACTGCGCAGCACCGGAACGCGAGGGAAGGCCGCGGTGAGCTCGTCGACGGTGCGCCCGCTGCCGACGCGGACGGCACGCACCCGGGCACCTCCGCACTCCCGGCAGCGCCAGGGCTGCCCAGCGGGCCCGCAGGCCGGACACTCGGGCGGCCTGTCGGGGCCCAGCAGCGCCATGGGCCGCTCACAGGTGGGGCATCGGGCCAGAGCTCGGCAGGCGGCGCAGGCGACGACCGGCAGATAGCCCTTGCGCGGGACCTGGACAAGCACGGGCCCCAGCTCCAGGCCCCGTCTGGCCACCTCGAAGGCCCGGCCCGGCAGGCGGGCCACAAGGGCAGCCGCGTCGCGGGCCTGCGCCGCCTCGGAAACGGTCTGGATGCGCGGGCCGGCGGCGCGCCAGACCGGCCGCGGCGGGCTGAGCTCGGCCAGCCAGCTCAGGTCCGCCAGCCGCTGGACCTCGGGCGCGCGGGTCCGCCCAGCGAAGACGAGCGCCGGCCGGTCCGCTCCGCCTTCACCTCCGGGGACCTCCGGGGTGCCCAGCGAGCGCAGCCCGACGACGTCGCGCACGTGCCAGTACGGCGCCTGCGGGTCCGTCAGCAGCGCGTCAGTGGCCTCCCACACCCAGATCAGGCCCAGCTCCGGCACCGGGGCGAAGGCCGCCGTGCGGGTGCCGACGACGATGTCCGCCGCCCCCGCGAGAACACGCAGGTAGGCCGAGTAGCGCGCCTGCGGCCCGGCGGCGGCGGCCAGCTGCACCACTCGCGGGCTGTCCGCCATGCGGCCGATCGCCGCGGCCGCCACGCGCAGCTCCCCATCGTCGGGCACGATCACGAGCGTCCGTCGTCCTGCCGCCCGAGTGGCGTGGGCCGCGGCGAGCAGCGGCGCGGTCCAATCCCACGACGTGGGAACGGCCAGCGCACCCCGCGGCGGCTGCCCGTCCCCGACGCCCCCGACGGCCATGCTGCGCAGGAAGTCCAGCCAAGCCGGACTCGACCCCGGAGGCGAGAGCCCCGCAGCGGCGCCGACCGCAGCGGCGACCTCCGCCGGTGGGGTGCGCGTCGGCGGCGGGCTCGACTGCAGGCGGCCGTCGGCGGCCACCAGCGACCGCTCGGCCCGGGCGTGGCGCGGTGGCACCGCCGCGGTCAGCACGTCCCCCCAGGTGCCGCAGGTGCGACGGGCGACCGCCGCGGTCAGGCTGAGCACCTCGGGGGTGGCCACGGCAGGACCCTTGACGTCGACGATCGGCGAGAGCTCGAACTCGCTGGTCGCCTTGACCGCCACGACGAAGCCGGTGGCCAGGCGGCCGTGGAAGCGCACCCGGACGCGACCGCCCAGGGAGACCCTGTCGCGCAGGGGTTCCGGCACCGAGTAGTCGAACGGCCGGTCCAGGTGCGGCACCGGCGTCGGGATCAGCACCTCGACGACAGGTGCCGACCCCGGCGCTGGGTTCAGAGTCAGCCCTTGACGGCTGCCGCGAGGGCGTCGGCCCGGGTGGTGGACTCCCAGGTGAAGTCCGGCAGCTCGCGGCCGAAGTGGCCGTATGCGGCGGTCTGGGCGTAGACCGGGCGGAGCAGGTCAAGGTCCATGACGATGGCCGCCGGACGCAGGTCGAAGACGCTCTTGACAGCCTCGGCGATCTGCTCGTCGGGCACCACGCCGGTGCCGAAGGTCTGCACGAACAGGCCCACCGGGTGCGCCACGCCGATGGCGTAGGCGACCTGGACCTCGCAGCGCTTGGCCAGGCCCGCCGCCACGACGTTCTTGGCCACCCAGCGCATGGCGTAGGCGGCCGAGCGGTCCACCTTGGACGGGTCCTTGCCGCTGAACGCGCCGCCGCCGTGGCGGGCCATGCCGCCGTAGGTGTCGACGATGATCTTGCGGCCGGTCAGGCCGGCGTC
>CAYYRC010000020.1:0-37695 GCA_964474045.1 uncultured Actinomycetes bacterium | reverse complement strand
CGCTGCCAGTAGGTGTAGGCCACGTAGTCCTGCTGGTCCTTGGAGGCGTAGTTCGGGTAGGCCGCGAACTGACCGCCGCCGTTGGCGTGCCAGCTGGAGTAGTCGAACTGCCAGGCGCCGTAGTAGCCGTTGCCGGTGTTGGTCGAGTAGTTGTTGCCGGACTCGCACATCCGCACAGCGGTGGGACCCGAGCCTGCGGCCCAGGCGCGGGAGGCCGAGAACATGTCGCCACCGGTGGGGTAGCAACCGGCCACGGAGATGGCGCCGACGGCGATGGTGCCGAGAGCGGCGGCGGTCCTGGTGGTCTTGTTCATTGCTTGGGGGGTTCCTTCCGAGTTGTTGGGCCCGCGGCAGCGAGCCCATCGACGTACTACGAGTCTGGGGGCCGCCGCAGACGAATCCGGCGCTCCAGCTGTGACGATGCCCACAGCGAGCGTGAGGGAACGGTAAACCCGGGCCGGATCGGTCAGCGGGTGCCGGGCGGTGCCGGGGTGATCTCGATGCCCACGGAGGGCGCCGCCCCCCGCCGGAACTTCTCGGCCAGACCCATCAGCCGATACAGCAGACCGAATCGCTGCCCCACCAGCTCGCCCACGCGCCGGGTGCCGGCGTCGTCCAGCAGGCGGGCGGTGCCCGGCACCTGCTCGCCGGTGAGGTTGCCGCGCATGTCGCAAGGGGCCAGCAGGACCTGCTGGTTGTTGCGCAGTCGCTTCGCCTTGCCGCTGTCGGACTTGGTGGTGACATACAGGTGGTCGCCGTCACGGACGACCCACACCGGGGTGGCAACCGCAGCGCCGGACTTGCGGAAGGTCGTCAGCGACAGGTACTTGCTCCGCGACAACCGCTCCAACTCGTCCACACCCGGCAGTCTAGGCCCAAACACGACTTCGGCCCGGTTCCCAACTGGGGAACCGGGCCGAGCAGCAATCGGATCAGGCGCAGGACCAGGGGCCCCAGCCGGCGCGCTGCCAGTAGGTGTAGGCCACGTAGTCCTGCTGGTCCTTCGACGCGTAGTTGGGCTGCGAGGCGAACTGCCCGCCGCCGTTGGCGTACCAGCTCGAGATGTCGAACTGCCAGGCGCCGTAGTAGCCGTTGCCAGTGTTCGTCGAGTAGTTGTCGCCCGACTCGCAGATCCGCACCGAGGTGGCCTTGCCGCCCGAGGCCCAGGCGCGCGACTCGGAGAACATGTCGCCGCCCGACGGGTAGCAGCCTGCCACGGAGATGGCGCCGACGGCGATGGTGCCGAGAGCGGCGGCGGTCCTGGTGGTCTTCTTCATTTCTGGCGGGTTTCCTTCCGAGTTCATGGCGCAATTTCTGCGTGGCGCTGGGTGCGCGTCCTGAAATGAGTGTGGGGCGCCATCCCGACCCACAAGGCCTCGCGGCTGTGACCTGCGCCACAGCCTTGGCCATACTTCGGTAAATTCCGCTGCACGTTGCCGGGCGATTCGCAAGGGTGCCGCGCCGAAATTCCCTGCTCTCATCCTCTCGGCGGGCATCGATAGATCAAACGGCCACCAATGCCGATGGCCCGGCTCCGCTGCGTCCGCAGGGGCCGGGCCATCGAGCGCATTCCCATGCGCAGGGTTGCCAGGGATTACCAGGGCTTGCACTCCCAGGGGCCCCAGCCGGCACGCTGCCAGTAGGTGTAGGCCACGTAGTCCTGCTGGTCCTTGGAGGCGTAGTTCGGGTAGGCCGCGAACTGACCGCCGCCGTTGGCGTGCCAGCTCGGGTAGTCGAACTGCCAGGCGCCGTAGTAGCCGTTGCCGGTGTTGATGGAGTAGTTATTGCCCGACTCGCAGATGCGGACCTTGGTCGGACCGGCGCCGGCGGCCCAAGCGCGCGACGCAGAGAACATGTCGCCACCCGTCGGGTAGCAGCCGGCCACGGAGATCGCGCCGACGGCGATGGTGCCGAGGGCGGCAGCGGTCCTGGTGGTCTTCTTCATTGTTATGGGTTCCTTCCCAAATGAGGATCGCCCTCGGCCGGAATCTCCGGCCCTTCGAGGGTTTTCTTCTCGGACTGCAGCGGGGTACCGCGCCGTCCGACATAGGAAGTATTCGCTCCTGCAATGGCCGCGAATCGCATGTGTCAGGTGAGCCCGCCCACGTGAATTCCCAACATTTGGTAAGGATCGGGGCAATTTCGGCGGCGTTGCCCTATGGCCCCAGAGGCATTGCGCAGCAATGACAATGCTTCAGCCCGCCGGGCGGACTAGCGTGCCCGCCATGACCCGAACCAGCGCGCCCAGCACCGACTGGAGCGAGTCCGTGGCCCCCGACGAGGCCGCCGGGCAGGAGGATTTCTCACGCACGATCGGCCAGATCTCCCAGCGCGTGGACCGACGCCACGGGCCGGGCCGGGCGTTCCACCGCAAGCAGATCGCAGGTTTGCGCGGTCGGCTGACCGTGCCGGCGCACCTTCCGGCAGCAGCGGCCCAGGGGTTGTTCGCGGCGCCCGGCGACTACGACGTGCTGGTGCGGCTGAGCAATGGCGCCCTCACCCCGCAGGCCGATGCGTTGCCGGACATCCGGGGCTTCGCGCTGTCGGTGCGCGGGGTATCGGGCCCGGGGGCGCTCGGCGCGACGACCGATAGGCAGGACTTCCTGCTCATCAACCTGCCGAGCTTCGGCTTCCGGGACAGCGCCGAGTTCGCCCAGATCGTGCCGCTCGCCGCCGGCGGCCAGGCGCAGCTGCTGGCGGGCCTGGCCAAGCAGCGCGGACCAGTCGGCGGCCTGCTCGAGGCGACGCGACTCACGCGCGCGCTCAGCCGCTGGTTCCCAGGGTTCGGCACGGCGACGTTCTACAGCTCGGCGCCGATGCGCTGGGGCGCCTACGCCGGCAAGCTCCGCCTCCTGCCGCAACAGCATGGCTGGGACCCGCGGGCCAACCGGGACTGGGCCGCCGATGTGACGCGACGCCTGCACGCCGGTCCGCTGGTGTACGCGCTGCAGGTGCAACTCTTCGTGGACGAGCAGCGGACTCCGATCGAGGACGGCCGCGCCGTGTGGTCCGAGGCGGATTCGCCCTGGTTGACCGTCGGCGTGCTGACGCTGCCGCAGCAGGACCCGACGAGCCCCGCCGGCCAACAGTTGGCGGCAGAGGTGGCGGCGGACGCCTTCGACCCGTGGGCGGCGCTGGCCGAGCACCGACCCCTCGGCGAGATCATGCGCGCCCGCAAGATCGCGTACTACGCCAGCCAGCAGGCGCGCCACGCTGACAGCAGCGCCGCAGATCAGTCCTGAGCGACCGGGAAGTTGAACATCCAGCGGGTTCCGAAACGGTCGAGGCAGGTGCCCCAGTAGGAGCCCCAGAACATCTGCTGCAGCTCCGCCACTTCGCTCCCGCCCGCGCTCAGGGCGTCGAACAGCCGCCGGGTCTCGTCGAGTGTGTCCGGAGTCAGGCTGACGGTCAGATTGTTGCCCGGCCTCAGCACGTGGCCCATCGACGGCAGAACGTCGGTGCCCATCAACTGCACGCCGCCGGGGAGGGTGAGCTCGACGTGCATGACCAGGCTGCGCTCGGCCGCGGGAAGCTCAGGGCGCCCGGGATCCGCGGGCATATCCCCCATTCGCATGAAGTCGGTCAACTCGCCCCCGAACACCTCGCGGTAGAACTCGAAGGCCGCCTCGGTGTCACCGTCGAAATTCAGGTAGATCCCCACGCTCGCCATGTCATCGCCTTCCCTCGACCGGATCGGCAGGTGCGCCTCACCAGGCGCCCGAACCTAGCAGCGGCAGCCCCGCGCGTCCTGCGCCGCTGACGTGCGCGCGGACGGGCATGATGCATGCCATGGCTCGAACGACTGGACTGGCGACCCTGGCGCTGACCTGCGCCGTCGCCGCCCTGGCAGCTTGCGGCAGCGGAACGACCGGCTCGGCGTCCGAGTCGGCAGGAGGGGCGACCGCAGCAGCCTCGGCCACGCTGCCCACCGGAACTCCGCGCGCCGCGGCCTGTGGCGCGCTGACCCCCGACCAGGCCAAGGCGGTCACTGGCGCCACGGTCACGCCCAGTTCGCCCACCAACGGCTTGCAGGCCAACGATGCCTACGCTCTCGACACCTGCGTGTGGGGGGACCTGACCCAAGGTGGTGCACTGGCCCTGCAGGTCTTCACGCCGGGGGCCGTCGCCGACCCGCTAAGCCTGATGACCGGCGCCTCCGCTGCGACGGCCGTGCCCAACCTGCCGCAGGGCAAGTTCTACCGGATCGGCCTGCTCCCGGGCGGGGGCGGGGTCGGCATCACTGTCACCTGGCAGGAGGGGCAGTCCCAAGTGGCCCTCTCGCTGCTCAAGACCAGCCCGACGGCGGCCGACGAGCAGGCGCTGATCGCCGCCGCAGGGCAGGCCGAGAAGGTGCTCTAGCCAGGGCGGATCACGACCCGACGACGCCGAAGGCACCGCCGGACTGCTCAACCGATCCGCCCTGCCGCGTGCGCACCAGCCCGGGCACGGCCCAGTCGCCGCCCGGGGAGTGGACCAGCACGCCGCTGACGAGGGCGACGTCCACCCGAGCCGGGTCGGTGTTCTCCGCAGCGTGCAGCCACAGATCCGCGGCGATGATGCCCGCGACCCACACCGCCATCTCATCGGCGGGGAGTCGGTAGAAGTGCGGGTCCTCGGCATGCAGGCGGGCCCGGACCAGCGACTGCTCTGGGTCTGCGGGGTCGATGCCGAACTCCTGGCCCAAGGGGTCGGCGGCGGCGTCGGCCGCCCAGGCGGCGGCCGCGGCCAGCGAGCCGCACGCGGTGGTCGCCCGGGTGTGCCCGTGTCGTACGTAGAAGCCAGGCGTGCCGTCGGCCAGCACGCCGATGTGGGACATTCCGAACAGCACGATCTGCAGCGTGCCGCCGTCCTCGGGGGCGTGGTCGCGGATGGCCCGGGTGCCTGTCCTCCCGGCGAGCGGCAGGCCCCCCAGGGTGGACAGGTCGAAGGCGTTGTCCCAGCGGTCCCGCACGCCGACCCGCACGCAGGCGACGAGCTCGTCCCGGCACGACGCCGACACCGCCAGGGCCTGCCCCCGGTGCCAGCCGTGCGCCTCCAACCAGGCCGACTGGCGGTCGATGAACTCGGTGAACGACACCGCCCCGGGGAAGTTGGCCAGGACGGGGTGAGCGGCGGCCTCCACGGCTGGAGGTTACTTCGCGAGCGGCGCCAAGCGGTCGCGCAGCACCTTGACCTGCGCCACCGCCCAGTCCACAAGCTGGGCCGCGTTGGCCTGCGAGCCCTGCACGTACTGGTCGAGGTCGATCATGGCGAACGTCCGGGCGGTGACGGAGCTGAGTTGGTGGTTGATGCGCACCTCCCCGGCGACCGGCACCTTGAACAGGTTCGCCAGGTCCGTCTTCCACATGATCGCCAGGTCGTCGGGGTCCGAGACCTTGTGGCGCATCTCGACGGTGAAGCCGACCACCGTCTTGCTGCCTAGGCCCGACGTCAACGCCCCCGAGCCGGTCTTGCGGTCGATGACGATGTAGGCCGCCGACACCACCGGGTCCCCGGGAACCCGGAAGCCGATCGTCTGACGGCCGGAGTCCCCCACCACCCGGAAGCAGCGCCAGCCGCGGGCCGAGAGCCCGCGGATCAGCTCGCCGCAGACGATCTCGTCCTTGGACTCCCGCAGCTCGGACTTGTGGGCGTAACCGGTCATCGCGTTGAAGATTCCCATGGCAGCTCTCCCTCAGCGTCCGAAGCGGGTCTCGACGAAGGTCTGCAGCGCGTACACCACGCTGGCCAGGTGTCGGCGCAGCAGCTCGTGATCCACGGCCAGCTGGGCGTCCACGTAGCGCTCAAGCTCGAGCAGCAGGTCGATCTGGGCGTACACATAACCCGAGGACATGTCGGCGTCGAACGTCACGGTGCCGGGCTCGGGCGAGGCGATGAAGCTGCTCTGCACCTCCTGCCGGACGGCCTGCCCCACCTGGTTGAAGTTGGGCACCCGCTCGCCGTAGCCGATGATCGCGGCCGCGCGATGGCCCAGCACCTTCGCCGTCGCCGGGTCCGGCGTCAGGTGGTCCAGCGAGACGGCGACCCGGGCGTGCGTCGTCGGCTCCTCGAAGCGCAACTGGTGGGAGCCACCCGCGATCCCCAGCGTCGCCGTCGTCAGGTCGATCAGCACGAACCCGCAGTCCACCATCGCGGTGATGACGCCGCCCAGCATCGCCTCGTCGATGGAAGTCGCGAACTCGGTCTCCTTGTAGAGCTCCCAGCTGCGCGCCACCAGCGCCATGAACTCGTCATCGAGCTCCTGATCCGCCATCCCGCTCATGAGGGCCGCCGAGGCGTTCCGCGGCGTCGCCTCCCGCGGGGCTGAGGCGACCGCGCCTGCCCCGCCGGCCGCGGCCCGTTGCACGCCCTGGGCGGGCAGCGGCAGCGTGACGCCCTCGATCTCGCCCAGGGCGACCCAGCCGTCCTGGCCGTTCCACCACACCGGCGTGCTGAGCCCGACCTGCCCCGCCGCGGCCCGCTGCAGCAGCGCGGCGAAGGGCTCGGGGCCCTGCTGCGCCTGCTGGGCGTCGATCCAGTAGATCAGTTCCTGTGGACTGGGCACGTGCCCCTCCTCACGGCTCAACGGCTCACGGCACCCGCCGAGCGCCCCGGCGAAGTTGGCACCGATGGTACCCGCACCACTACCCTGAGAGAGGACGGTCGGCGACGCGCTCAAGTCCTAACGGTGAGCAGCCGAGTTGGCCTGAAGGGCTTGGACTGGGATCGGGGCAGACATGTGGGTCGAGGAGCACGCAGCAGGGCGGCGTCGGCGGCTCCGACGCCTGTCCGGGCTTGCGGCCGCGGGGGCACTGGCGATCGGCTCGGCGACGTTGGCTGCGACCGCCCCGGCGGCTGCCGGCACCGACGACGGGCAGACCGTGTCCGGCCCGGTGATCGTCGTCGCTGACGGGCCGGCAGAGGCCACACAGATCGAGCTCGGCGGTCAGGCCCGGAACCTGCCGGGCCTGACCGCCGAGGTGCAGCGGCTGGGGGCGGCCACGGGCGACGTGGTGACCGTCGCGACCTCCGCGGGGACCGACGCGGGCTCCGCGGTGATCCCGGGAAGCGGCCAGGTGTCGCTGCCCGCGCCCGCTGCCCCCGCCAGTGCCGGACCGGTGGACCACGAGGTCACGCTGGTGATGGCCACCTGGCCGGGCGCCGACCCCGCTTCCACTCCTTCCACCCAACAGGCCCGCAACAGCATCGCAGCCTCGGCGGAGTACTGGCGCACGGTCAGCGGGCAGCGGATTTCCTTCCGCCAGGGCCCGGTGCACGAGGGCGTCGCGCTCACGGCCTCGCCGTGCCAGCTGGGATCCAGCCAGATGCTGGCTCAGGTCACCGCTCGAACGGGTTGGACCTGGGCTGCGAACAAGCATGTGGTCGTCGTGGGCGCCCGCTGCGCCGAGAACATCGGCGCCGTGGCGGCTGGCTGGGGAAGCCTGGGGGCTGACCCCGGTTCCGGCGGCTACGTGGTGATCAACGGCAGTGCCGGCATCGGCGACGGCGCCACGCGCCCAGCGACCGGGGCGACAGCACACGAGCTGGGTCACAACCTGTCCCTGGGCCACTCCCAGGAGCTGGCCTGCGGCGTGAGCGGCAACCAGGTGGTGGACGGGGGCGCCGCGGACTGCCGCGCGATGGAATACGGGAACAAGTACTCGATCATGGGCGGCCTGTCGGGAGGCATGCCGATGACCCCGGCGGCTCCGGAGATGGCCCGGCTAGGCCTGACCGACGCGGCCGCCCTGCGCGACGTCGCATCTGGCTCCCCCGCCGTGGACCTGACGCTGGCGCCGACAGGCGGCGCCGCCGGGCTGAGATTCGTGCGCTTCACCGACGCCGCCGGAGGGACCTACTACCTGGAGTACCGGGCAGCTGCCGGTCCCGACTCACCCACCCTCGGCGGCGCCGGCGCGCCGCCCCGCCTGCCGGCCGGCGTCGTGATCACCAAGATCCTGGCCGATCCTGAAGGCACTCTGTTCCGCGCCGGCGACAACCTCAACGGCCAGAGACTCCAGGTCAGCCACGCGGACACCTATCAACTCGATGCCAACCCGCTGAGCAACCCGGTCAGCCCGGACCCCACGACCGCGGGCGGCTACGACGGGGACCCGGTGTTGCCGGTCGGGCATGTCCAGTTCCTGGGCCAGGGATCGATAATCGTCCATGGCCAGGATGCGTCGGGCGCCCGCATCACGGTGGACCTGTCGAAGTCTCCCACCGCCTCCGTCCCGCAGCCGCCGCTGAACGTGAGGGTCGCGCGGTCGGGCGCGGACGGTGCCCGGATCACCTTCGACCGGCCAGCCAGCGACGGTGGGGCCTACATCCGCTCGTATACGGTGACGGCGTCGCCCGGCGGCCAGACCTGCACCGCCACCGACGGGCGCGGCTGCGTGATCAGCCCGCTCGCCGCCGCCGCGCCGTATTCCTTCGCGGTGACTGCCAGCAACGCCGTGGGCGACTCGACGGCAGCCAGCAGCGGACCGGCCGCCGTCGTCGTCCCGGCGCCGGCGGCGACGCCCACTGTGACCGCGACGGTGACCGCCGCCCCGGCGACCACCCAGGCTCCCGCCCGCACCGACCCCGCCATCGTCGCCACCCAGACCTACGCCGACGTCTCCGTCGGCGACCCGACCGGATGCGGGTGGACTGGTTACGAGCCGTGCGCCGAGGTGGCGCAGACCGCCGAGGTCGCGGCCGTCGAGACCTACACCTACTCCTCGTCCGGCTACGACAGCACCTACGGCACGTCCGGCTATGGGGCCACCCCGTCCGCCTCGTCGTCAGCGCTGGCCCAGACCGGGGCCGGCACCACGGTCGGACTGGCCTGGCTCGGAGCGGCGGCGCTGGGCCTCGGAGCCGTGCTGGTGGGCGCCGCCTCGGTGGCGCCCCGGTACCGCCGGGGACGCCACGCGGCTGGGCGAGACTAGCGACACGCCCGGTCCCCACGCTCCCCGGCGGGCGCGCCGCGCGCCGCTACCGTGCGGTGTCATGCTGACTACTCGTAGCACCAGCTCCCGCGCGGCACGCCCGTTCGCCGCCGGCTCGGCCGCTGGCGTGACGCTGCGCATCGGCCTCACGGTTTGCCTCGGCATCGCCGGCAGCCTGTCCCTGGCAGCGACGGCGCGCGCCGACAACGGTCAGATCGCCGCAGCCCAGGCCAAGGTGGCCGAGTATGAGCGGACCAGCGCCGAGGCATCCGATCGTGCCGCCCAGACGCGCGCAGAGCTGCGCACGGCGCAGCAGGACTTCGACGAGGCCAACCGGCTGCTCTCGCAGGCGCAGGATCATCTGCGCGAACAGCAAGGCGACCTGGCCAGGATGGCACGGCAGATGTACGTGTCCGGAGGTTCCGACTCCGCGGTGGCCGCGTGGGCGCTGGACGCCAACAGCAATGAGTTACTGCATGACCTGGACCGGCTCTCGGCGGCGGGCGACGCGCACAACACGACGCTCAGGCGCGCTCGCGAGGCGGCCGAGGCGGTGCAGCGGGCGGAGCAGGCAAAAGCGGCGCGGCGCGATGAGCTGACGCAGCTGGCCGAGCAGCTCGAGGGCGAGCGGGAGCAAGCGCGGGCCGCCATGGCCGCCGCACAGGCGGAGCTCAACACCCTGCAGGAGGAGGAGCGCCGCCGGGTTGAGGAGGAGCTCGCCCGGCAGCGCGAGGCTGAGCGCATCGCGGCCGAGAAGGCAGCCGCAGAGGAAGCCGCGCGACAGGCCGCCGCGGCCGAGGCGGCGCGGCGTGCCGAAGAGGAGGCGCGCGCCGCCGAGGAAAGGGCAGCGCAACAGCGCTATGCCGCAGCCGTGGCGGCGCAGGCCGCCGCGGAGGAAGCCGCGCGGCAGGCCGCGGCCCAGCAGGAGGCCGCGCGGGCCGAACAGGCCGCGGCAGCAGCCGCGCAGGCCCGTGAGGAGCAGCGGCAGGGACTCATCGCCCTGGCCCAGCTGGACCGACTGGCCCAGGCGATGGCTGCGCAGCAGCAACAAGCGACCCAGCAGACCCAAGCACCGGCGCCAGCCGTCCCGCAGGCACCCGTGCCTGCCGCTGCCCCGGCCCAGACGAGCAGCACCCCCAGCAGCGGCGGCGGCGACTTCGCCGCCTCAGCCGCCTGGGCTTCGGGCGCCTACCAGCTGGCCATCCGCATGTGCGAGTCCACCAACAACTACTCCATCAACACCGGCAACGGCTACTACGGCGCCTGGCAGTTCGACTACCCCAGCTGGCACGCCAACGGCGGCGGCCAGTTCGCGGAGTACCCGCATCAGGCCACCCCGGCACAGCAGGACTTCGTGGCCTATACCTATTGGCTGCGGGCCGGGTGGGGCCCCTGGGAGTGCGCGCTCAAGATCGGACGGCCCGCTTAGGTACGGGTATCCCGTCCCTTCCCCCCTAATCTGGGTGCCATGCCCCCCGAGAAGGAACTGACCGAGCCGGTTGACCTCTGCCGCCCCGACGGCAGGCTGAACCCGCAAGCGGTCGGCTGGACCCGCAGCCCGCTCATCACCGCCAACTTGACGCGCAACGGGCGCAACAAGCGCTGGGAGTACTGGGCGGTCCAGCAGGCCGACATGATCTTCGCGCTGACGATCTCGGACCTGGGCTACGCGGGCCTGCACTCGGCGTGGTTCCTGGACCCCGCGGGACGTGAGCACTCGTGGCAGGCCATCACCCCCAGGCCGCGCCTGGACCTGCCCGAGCTGCCCGGCGCAGCGCCGGTGGCCGTCCACACCCGCAAGGTTTCGCTGCGGATCGATCCATCGGTCCACGGCGTCCGGCTGCGCGCAATGGCTGAGGATCTGGCGGCCGATATCGAGGTTGATCGGCCAGCCGGGCAGGACTTCATGGGCGTCGTGGTCCCCTGGTCGGAGGACCAGTTCCAATACACGGTCAAGCAGACCGCGCTACCGGCGCGCGGCACCGTCATCCGCGGGAGCACTACCTACACCTTCGACGACGCCTGGGCAACGTGGGACTTCGGACGGGGAAGATGGCCGCGGACCGTGGTCTGGAACTGGGGTTCCGGCGCGGGCGTGAGCGACGGCCGCAGGATCGGCCTGCAGCTGGGCGGCAAGTGGACCGACGGGACGCCGATGACCGAGAACGCGATCTTCGTCGACGGCCGGTGCCACAAGTTGGGCGAGGTTCTGGACTGGAGCTACGAGCCGGGCGCCTGGCTGTCACCCTGGAAGGTCCGAACCTCGGACGGCTCGGTCAACCTGACCCTGCGACCCAAGCATGATCGCAAGGACTCGGTGAACCTGGCGGTGGTGAGCAACGGCACCCACCAATGCTTCGGGACCTGGCACGGAAGCGTCGAGGTCGAGGGCATGGGGAAGGTCGTCGTGGACGGCCTGCATGGCTGGGCGGAGGAAGTCACCAACCGCTGGTAGTCGCAGTCCGCCCTCCGGATCCGTCGCCGTCATCCACCGGATCGCACCAGCCGGCCTCGCGGAAACGTGCGCGCGGGCTACAGTGGCAGCACCCATACCCATGATCATCGTCGGGAGGCGCCGTGACTGGCCTGCAGCCCGGAGATACCTCGTCCGATGGACGGTGGGTGTGGGATGGCGCCGGCTGGGCCCCGAAGCGGCCGGCCCCCAAGCGGACACCTACGGAGCAGGTCCCGCCAAAGCGGGGGCCAGCGCGCGCCGCACCTCCCCGTCCCCCGCGACCCCCGGCCCGGCACCGGGCTGCGCAACGTGACTCCGGGCCGACCCCGCGTGACCCGCACAGCCGCCACGGCACGGCTCCTGAGATGAGCCGCGCCACCATCGTGATCGGAATCCTCGGGGTCGTCGGAATAGTGCTGGCCGGAGCCTCCGCCTACAGCTGGATCACGACGCGTCCAGCGGAGTCGGCCGCGACGACCACGGCTTTCGAGCGCCAGGCCGAGGTGCCGCAGGTCACGGGCTGCGATGACGTGAGCTACGCCGCGGGCGGCCGCGGCCTCGATGTCTGCGCTGATCCCGAGCGGGTGCTCTACATGGCCGGGCTGAAGATCAAGGCGAGCCCGCTGGGACCCTACTCAGACAGATTCGTGGGCACCTCGCAGTGCTCCAACCTGATCCTGGCCAGCACCGTGGACCAAACCCTGCACCTGGAGCTCCGGCACTTCGGCATCCAGGCGCCGGGACAGTCCTCCCCCCAGGCCGCGAACTCCAGCCTCAACAGCCAGTTGACCAACACCACCCTGGAGCCGGGCGCGATGACCACCGCCCGCGTGTGCACCGACACCACCCGCGCGGGCGACTACGCGCTGGTCTACGCCCCGCTGCCACCCGACGGCGATCGGGGCATCTGGACCTCACGGGTGGGCTAGGTCCGCGCTCAGCCCGCCGAGGCCAGGGCGGGCGACGTGCAGTTCAACACCGCCTCCTCCGCGTCCGCCTTGAAGTGGGCCACCACCCACTTGGCGACGTCGGACGCCATGGCGTTGGCAGTCTCCGGGTCGGAGTCGCGCGGCTTGACCGTGAGGGCGACCACGAGCTCCTCCCCCGGCGAGGTGGGCACGATGCCGAACTGCCGCACGAGGTAGTCCCCCTCGTCGGTGGTGTCCCATCCGCCCTTGAAGGCGGTGGAGCCGACCGAGCCCAGGCCCCAGCGCTGCTCGTCGGTGACCTTCGCCATGGTCCCAAGCAGGAACTCGGTGGAGTCCTTCGGCAGCAGGCACCCGCTGCCCAGCATGTTCAGGAAGCGGACCTGGTTGGTGTTGGTCCACTCCATCTCGGCGATGTCCTCGCCCTCGGCGACGTTGGGCAGCACCGTCTGGGTGTCGCCCGCGGCGGACAGCAGCCGCCCCAGCTGCAGGGCGCCGGCTCCCGAGTCATCGGTGAAGACGAGCTCATCGAGCAGCAACCGGGCCGAATCGTTGTCGGAGTACTCCAGCGCCGCCTCGATGCTCTCGCGGTCCTCGTCAGTCAGCGCACCCGGGCCGCCCCGCTGCGCCAGCAGCCCAGCGACCACCAACGGCTTGTAGGTCGACCAGGCCTTGGCCTCGCCTCGGCCGTCATAACCCCAGATCACGGTTCCGCCCAGGTTGGCCACGGCGACCGAGGCGTCGTCGCCGAAGGCGGATCGGAAGCTCGCCGTCAGCGACTTGCTCAGCTGGCCGTCGGACACGGCCATGGCGGTGGAGCGGACGGCGTCCCCCTCCCCCCTGCCGGGAGCCAGGGTCGTCATGTCACTGCGCTGCCACTCACCGGTCGCCTCCGGCACCGGCTGCTCGGTGGCGATCGTGGCGAACAGGGAGGAGGCCGAGGTGTGGGACGACAACGCCGCGTAGCCCAACCCCACCGCGGCGACCGCTGCTGCGACGACGGCGGTCACGCGGACGGCTGGGCGTCCCGCGCGGGGCTTGCCAGGCTCGGCATGCGCCGGCGGTGCCGCGGGGAGCCGCGATTTCGGGGGCGCCATGCTCATCGAGCCTCCTTCCCACAGTCCGCAACGCATCGTCGGCAGCACCGAATCCGACCTCACCAGTGCAGCACATGGTAGGCGTCCAGGGCCGTCTGACCGGCCCGGCGACACGGCTGAAGTCGCAGGTGCGCCGCGATCACTCGAGGTGCGACCCACGGCTAATTGCTGGTGTACTCCGGGTTAACGCCTGGCGCGAGCGGACAAGGAGGCCTGATGATCTACCTGGCGGCTGCCATCGTCGTGGGAACGCTCGTGGCCATGGCCTCGGGACGGGTGCCCCCGGCCTTCGCCCTCGCCTGCGGACTCGCCGTCGCCGGCATCGCCGGCATCGCCACACCCTCACAGCTCTTCTCGGGCTTCAGCAACGGCGGCGTCATCACGGTCGCCGCGATGCTGGTCATCGCCAAGGGGGTGATCTACACGGGAGTGGTGTCACGGGTCACCTGGCGCCTGCTGTCGACGGTCAAGACCGCCACCCAGACCCTGCTTCGGCTGATCGTGCCCGTGGGCGTGGTGTCGGCCCTGATCAACACCACCCCGATCGTGGCCATGCTCATCCCCGCGTTCAAGGAGCTGCAGCAGACCCGCGGCATCCCGGCGCGCCAGACGCTGCTGCCGATGGCCCACGCAACGACGCTGGCCGGCTCGACCACGCTCATCGGCACCAGCTCCAACCTGCTGATCGCCGGCATCGCCGCAGGTGCCGGGGTGAGCGTCGGCATGTTCTCGTTCGCCCTCGTCGCGCTGCCGGTCTGCATCGTCGGCTGGGTGGTGCTGCTGATCCTGGCGCCACGCGTCTTCAAGGCCGGCGAGGACGAGGAGACCCCTGAGATGGACTGGCGGGTCGAGATCCCCGTGGCGCCCAACGCCAACGGTGTCGGACGCATCGCCGCCGACCTGGGCATCGAGTCCACCCAGCAGTACCGCCTGCTCAACATCCGGCGGAAGCGGAAGATGCTGGAGCCAGACTGGCCGCTCGCCCCGGGCGACACGCTCGTGTTCGAGGCCACCGAGGAGGGCGTCACGGCGCTCTGGTCCAGCCCGCGCTTCGGCCTGTCCGCCCAGCACCTGTACGCCGCGTCCATCTCCACCGGCGAGCACGGCACCCTGCGGGAGTTGGAGGCCGACACCGACGTCACGGTCATCGCGGCGCAGTCCGACGAACTCCTGGGCGACACCATGGCCGAGCCGGGCGAGACGATCTACGTCACATGCGAGAGCACGGCGGCGCTCGCCGAGCACATGGAGATCTCGCTCTGGCAGGACGCTGCGGGCAAGGCGCCCCAGACGACGCGCACCCGCTGGGCGCTGTTGATCCTGCTGGCCGTGATCATCTCGGCCAGCTTCGGGCTGGTCCCGGTGGAGATCGCAGCGTTCACCGGGGCGCTGCTGATGGTGATCACCAAGGTGCTCACACCCCGCTCAGCGGCTCGGGCGCTGGACCTCAACACGCTGGCCATCCTGGCGGGATCGGTGGGGCTGGGCGCCGTGGTCGTGCAGAGCGGGATCGCGGACAAGATCTCCGACGCCGTCACCGCCCTGTCCGGTGACAGCATCGTCGGCGTCGTCGTCGTGATCGCCGTCGCCACGACGATCCTGACCAACATCACGACCAACGCGGCGGCGGCGTCGATCCTGACGCCGGTCGCGCTGGGCATCGCGAGCACCCTGTCGCTCAACCCGATCATGCTGCTGGCGATCGTCGGGACGTGCATCTCGTTCACGTTCATCAACCCGTTCAGCCACCAGAGCAACCTGATGGTGATGCAGCCGGGCGGCTACACCATGGGGCAGTTCGTGCGCTTCGGCATCCCGCTCGTCGCGGTCGTGCTGGTGACCGTGTGCGTCGTCGGGGTGCTCGTCCTCTGAGCGGGCGTCGGCGGCGCCGACGACAGGTCTAGCATCGGAATATGGCTGCCCGCGGACGCTCACTCGCTGCTCGGATCCTCGTCACAGTGGCCCTCGCCGGCGCCGCGCTCGGAGTGACGGCGGCGACCCCGGCAGCAGCGGGGGCGGCCGGGTCGGCACGGGTCACCCTCCTGGCGGAAGCCGACCATGACACCTCCCCGCCGCTGCGGGACCTGCCGCCCGCGACGGCTCCGGCGGGCGGCTCGGCGGCCCCCAAGCGACCGACACCCGAGCAGTCCCCTGCGAGCAGGAACGCCCCGCAGCGAGCGTTCCCCACCTTCAACACCCCCATGCCCGGCACCACCGCCAACTTCGCGGGCATGGACAACATCAACGGGTACTACCCCCCGGACACCAACGGCGACGTGGGACCCGCCCACTACGTGCAGATGGTCAACTCCACGCTGGCGATCTTCGACAAGGCCGGCACGGTCCTCTATGGCCCGGTCGACATCAACACGCTGTGGGGCGGCTTCGGCGGGCCCTGCCAGAACGGCAACGACGGCGACCCCATCGTGCAGTACGACGGGTTGTCCGACCGCTGGCTCATCTCGCAGTTCTCGGTGCGCCAGACGAACACCTATGAGTGCGTCGCCGTGTCGGCCACCAGCGACCCGCTGGGCCAGTACCACCGCTACGCCTTCGGCTACGGGACGGTGTTCCCGGACTACCCCAAGGTCGGGGTGTGGCCTGACGGGTACTACGTCACCTACAACATGTACGGGCACGACCCCGACTCCCCGCAGCGATCCGCGCCGTCGCCCGGCCCCGGCAACACCGGCGCCACCACCTGCGCGCTAGAGCGGCGCGCCATGCTCACCGGGGCACCTGCAACCCAGCAGTGCTTCAACGACCCCGATGCCTTCTCGCTGCAGCCCGCCGACGTCGACGGCCCCACCCCGCCGCCAGCCGGATCGCCCAACTACGTCGTGGGCGTGAGCGAATCCGCCAACGACTCCCTGAGCATGTACCGGTTCGCCGTTGACTGGGACAACCCTGCGAACAGCCGCTACACCGGCCCCATCACCATCCCGGTCGACCCCTTCACGAAGGCCTGCACGGGTGACGCCCTGGACGGCTTCTGCGTGCCGCAGCCAGGCACCGCGCAAGTCATCGACTCGATGGGCCCGTTCACCATGTACCGGCTGGCCTATCGCAACTACGGAAGCCACGAGTCGCTGGTGGTCAACCACACTGTGGCGCTGGACGGCAACCCCGGGCTGACCTCGCAGACGGGCATCCGCTGGTACGAGCTGCGCGCGCCGGGTGCCGACGCGCCGGTGGTCTACCAGCAGGGCACCGCGCAGAGCCCGGTGGACGGTCAGTTCCAGTTCATGGCGTCGATGGCCATGGACCGGCAGGGAAACATCGGCATGGGCTACTCGAGCTCCAGCACCACGCTCTTCCCGTCCATCAACTACATCGGACGCCTCGCCGGTGACCCGCTGGGCACAATGCCCTATGCCGAGGGAACCATCATGGCCGGCGGCGGCTCCCAGACAGGGTCCGCGGGGCGCTGGGGCGACTACACCAACACCAGCGTCGACCCGCTGGACGACTGCACCTTCTGGCACACCAACGAGTACATGAAAGCCACGAGCTGGAATGACTGGTCCACCCAGATCGCCAGCTTCGTGATGCCCGGGTGCACCGGGTCGTCGTCCGCGCCGGGGGCGCCGGCGAGCGCGACCGCGGCACACGGACTGGGACAGGCCACGGTCCGCTGGACGCCTCCGACCGACAACGGGAACCTGCCCATCACCGGCTATACCGTGACGGCCAGCCCCGGCGGCGCCAGCTGCAGCACCACCGTCGGCGTGGCGTCCGACCCCCTGACATGCACGGTTGTCGGGCTGACCAACGGCACCAAGTACACCTTCGAGGTCAAGGCCCGCAACGCCCTCGGCCAGGGGCCCGCCGCGACGGCCGGGCCGATCACGCCCGGGTCATCCCTGGTGACCATCCCTCCCGTCCGAGTGGCCGACACCCGTCCCGGGCAGCCCGTGCCGTTCCCCGCGGCCAAGGCGCCGCTGGCCGCCGGAGCCACCCTGGAGGTGCCGATCGCCGGGCAGTTCGGCGTGCCGGCCGACGCCGCCGCAGGGTCGTTGAACGTAACCGCCGTGGGCCCCGCGGGGTCCGGCCACCTGACCGTCTATCCCTGTGGGCAGCCACAGCCTCAAACGTCCAGCCTGAACTACGCCGACGGCCAGACGGTGGCCAACACCGTCCTGGCCGCCATCGGCGCGGACGGCAAGGTCTGCATCACGACCAGCAACACCACCGACGTGCTGGTGGACCTCGACGGCTGGTTCCCGGTTGGCGCCGGGTTCACCGCCCAGGCGCCGCAGCGCACCGCAGACACCCGGCCAGGACAGCCCGTCGCCTTCCCCGCGGTCAAGGGACCGCTGCCGGGGGGCGCGACGCTGGAGGTGCCCATCGCCGGCCAGTTCGGGGTGCCGGCCGACGCGGCGGCGGTCGCCCTCAACGTCACGGCGGCGCAGCCCGCCGGCGGCGGCCATCTGACGGTCTACCCGTGCGGCCAGGTCCAGCCACTCGCGTCCACGCTGAACTACACCACCGGCCAGGTGGTGCCCAATGCAGCGATCAGCGCCGTCGGCGCCGACGGGAAGGTGTGCGTCACCACCAGCACCGCTACCAATGTGATCGTCGACCTCGACGGCTGGTTCAGCGGCCCCCCAGGATTCAACTCGCAGGTGCCCGTGCGCGCCGCCGACACCCGCCCGGGGACGCCGGTGGCCTTCCCCAGCGTCAAGGCGCCGCTCGCGGCCGGTTCGACGCTGGAGGTGCCCATCGCCGGCCAGTTCGGGGTGCCTGCCGACGCCGGTTCCGCCTCGCTGAACGTCACGGCGGTACAGCCCGTCGGCGCCGGGCACCTGACCGTCTACCCCTGTGGACAGCAGCTGCCCGCCACGTCCAGCCTGAACTACGGCAACGGCCAGATCGTCGCCAACGCCGCGCTGGCAGCTCTCGGCGCCGGCGGCCGGGTCTGCGTCACGTCCAGCAACTCCACCGAGGTGCTGGTGGACCTCAACGGGTGGTTCCCGAGGTGATCCCGGTTCGCTGGGCGCAGTGGTGCCGGTCCGCGTGCGCTAGCTGACGGAGGCGTCCCCCACAGTCACGAGCGCCCGGCGCCCGCCCCCGGCGGCCTCCGGCCATTCGTCGATGCCGAGCATCGTCCACGCGCCGCAATCCGGGGTCGACGGCCGCTCGGAGACCACCGGTAGGCATGCGCCGCGGACCGCCACCCGATTGCCACCGGCCGCCTTTGCCTTGTACATCTGATGGTCTGCCCGGCCGCATGCCTCGAACCCGTCCATGCCGCCGGCGGGAGCCACCGCCACGCCCAGCGAGACGGTGGCCCGAACCTGCTCGTCCCCCACGACGAACCAGGAGTTCTCCACCAGCATCCGGATGCGCTCGGCGGTGGCGAGCGCCGAGGCCTCGTCGGCGCCCGGCAGCACCATCAAGAACTCGTCGCCGCCCCAGCGGATGGGGATGTCGGCCCTGCTCAGCGCGTTTGACAGCGACTTCGCGACCATCCGCAGCGCCCGGTCGCCGATGTGGTGCCCGTACAAGTCGTTGATGGACTTGAACCGGTCCACATCGGCGAAGATCATCGCGTAGCCGTCGCAGTCCGGCGAGTCCTGGCACGCCTGCTCGAGGTACCGCTCTCCCACCCGGCGGGTGACCACACCCGTGACGGGGTCCGATCCGGGCTCCGCACCCTCGCCAGCGCCGACTGCCGCCGCGGCGTATGGGTTGGGACTGCGGTCGGAGAAGATCTCCACTGAGCCGTTGATGTTCCCATCGCCGTCGCGCACGGCGCTGCCCTGAACCCGGACCGCGACTCGGTGGCCGTCCTTGTGGTGCAGGTAGACGTCAGCAGAGCGGGGTCGCCCGTCGCGCATGACGCGCGCCAGCGGGCAGCCGTGCAGGCACAGCTGCCGACCACTGTCGCTGACATGGCGCAGTATGCCGTCCGAACACGACCGCCCCACCACCTCTGCCGCGTCGAACCCGGTGATGCGCTCGGCGCCGACGTTCCAGTAGGTGATTCGCCGTTCCTGGGTGACGAAATACACGCCGTCGGTGATCCGATCCAAAACACTTCGGTAGAACTGCTCGTCCACGCTCCGATTCTAGGCGGTTACCCACCGTATCTGGGTGCTGCCCAGGGAAAACGGATAGCATCGACTTCCGATGTCAGGGGGCCAGGGGAGTGCTACGACTGTTCCGGCACCATGATGATGGCTCCGGAGGGGCACTCGGCGGCGCAGATGCCGCAGCCCTTGCAATAGTCCAGGTCGAAGGCGTAGTCGCGGCCGTTGTCGCCGGCGTGTGCGCCGCGCTCCAGCTTGTGCACGGCGTTATCGGGGCAGACGCCGAAGCAGTTGTCGCAGCCGAAGCAGTTGCCGCACGACAGGCAGCGGCGCGCCTCGAACAGCGCGTTCGACTCGTCCAGGCCGCCGGTGACCTCGTCGAAGGAGTCCAGCCGGCGGGCGAGCTCCAGGGTTGGCCGGATGGTCTGGTCGGCATCCGTGTAGTACCAGGTGTTGAGACCCTCGAACGTCGCCAGCGGCGGCCGCTGCGGGTGCACGAACTCCTCCCCGCGCAACCAGGAGTCGATATTGCGGGCCGCCTGCTTGCCGTGGCCCACGGCGACAGTCACGGTCCGCTCCGAGGGCACCATGTCGCCGCCGGCGAAGATGCCGGGCACCCCGGTCATCATGCGCTGGTCGACGGCCACCACGCCATCGGTGACCACGAGCCCCGCCACGCCCTCCAGCAGCGACAGGTCCACGTCCTGGCCGAGGGCCAGCACGACGGAGTCCGCCGCCAGCTCCTCGGTCTCGCCGGTGGGCTGTGGGAACCCAGTGTCGTCCAGCTCCATCCGCTCCACGGTGATGTGGTCGGCGGCGACGTGCTTGATCGTCGACAGCCAGCGCATGAGCACACCCTCCTCAAGGGCCTCCTGCACCTCCACATCGTGCGCGGGCATCCGGTCGCGGGTGCGGCGATACACGATGATCGCCTCTTCCGCGCCCAGGCGCCGGGCGGTCCGCGCCGCGTCCATGGCTGTGTTGCCACCGCCGTACACGACGACCCGGCGCCCCAGCAGCGGCTTCTCCTCGCCCTCCATCGAGCGCAGCATCGACACGGCGTCCAGGATCTTGGCCGACTCCCCCGCCGGGATGTAGGCACGCTTGCCGATGTGCGCGCCCACGGCGAGGAACACGGCGTCGAAGCCCTCGTCCTTGGCGGCCGCGACATCATCGACCTTCGTGTCCAGCTGCAGCTCGATCCCCAGGTCCAGGATGCGGTCGACCTCGGCGTCGAGCACCTCCCGCGGCAGGCGGTAGGCGGGAATGCCGAAGCGCATCATGCCGCCGGCCCGGGGCCCGGCGTCGCGGACCACCACGCCGTGGCCGGCTCGGCGCAGGTGGTATGCCGCCGAGAGCCCGGACGGACCGGCACCGATCACGAGCACGCGCTGTCCGGAGTCGCTCCGGGGTGGGTCGAACCGCCAGCCGTGGGTGAGCGCGGCATCCCCCAGGAAGCGCTCGACGGAGTTGATGCCGACCGGCTGGTCGAGCTGCGCCCGGTTGCAGGCCGTCTGGCACGGGTGATAGCAGACCCTGCCCATGATGGCCGGAAAGGGGTTGTCCTGCGTCAGCAGCCGCCAGGCCTCCTCATACCGGCCCTCCTCGGCCAGGTAGAGCCAGCCTTGGATGTTCTCCCCGGCCGGGCAGGCGTCGTTGCAGGGCGGCAGCGAGTCGGCGTAGACGGGTCGCTCGGTACGCCAGGACCCGGTCCGGTTGGCCAGCGACGTCCCGACGCTCAGGGTGATGGCGAAGGGCTTGCTCATGGCTGCGACTCCTCCTGCTGCTGCTCGTCCAGCAGGCCGTAGCGGGCGATGTTGCGGTCCGCCCGGTCCTGCAGGCGGGCGAGCGCCTCGGCGTCGGCCTCGGGGCCGAACAGGTGCGCGAACCGGCGCTGGCGGGACAGGTAGTCCGTCACCGGCACCTGGTTGCGGATCTTGGTGACGGACGTAAGCTCTCCGTCGCGCGCCTCGAAGACCGGGAACAGCCCGCTCTGAGTGGCCAGCCGCGCCAGCTGGATTGTCTCGTTGCTGCGCGACCCCCAGCCCAGCGGGCAGGGCACCAGCACGTGCAGGTAGCGGGCGCCGCGGATCGACATCGCGGTGGTCGCCTTGGCCTCCAGGTCGTGCAGGTCGGCCACCGTGGCCGTGGCGACGTAGGGAAGGTCGTGGGCCATCGCGATCCGTGGCATGTCCTTGCCCTGCCCGAACGGCTGGCCCGGGTCGGCGCCCACGGCCTGCGTGGTCATCGTCCGGGCGGTCGGCGGGGTGGCGCCGGAGCGTTGGACGCCGGTGTTCATGTAAGCCTCGTTGTCGTAGCAGATGTAGAGCACGTCGTCATTGCGCTCGAACATGCCGGACAGGGCGCCCATCCCGATGTCGACGGTCCCGCCGTCGCCGCCCTGCGCCACCACCCGCACCTCGGGGCGTCCCTTCACCCGCATCGCCGCGGCGACCCCGCTGGCCACCGCCGGGGCGTTGCCGAACAGCGAGTGCAGCCACGGGATCTGCCAGCTGGTCTGCGGATAGGGGGTGGAGAACACCTCCAGGCAGCCGGTGGCGTTGACCGCCACCATGTTCCCACCGGTCGCCCGCATGACGGCGTCGAGCGCATAGCGGGCTCCCAGTGCCTCGCCACAGCCCTGACAGGCGCGGTGACCGCTGGTCAGGGCATTGGCGCGCTGCGGATCGGACTGGACCGAGGCGATGTCCAGTCGCAGCCGGTTGCCCACGGCGAACGAACCCACCTGGTAGAACTTCACGTGCTCGGTCATCACTGGCTCCCAGTGGCGAGGTCGCGCAGGATGTTCTCGGCCGCCGGTCCCGAGCGGCGTTTGGCCCGGGTGCGAGCGAGCTCACGTTCGATCAGGTCGCGCCGCAGGTCCAGGAACTCCAGCTCGGCCAGCTCGCCTGCCTCGGCGCGCGCGAGCAGGCCGGCGAGCGACGCGCTGGTGATGGGCCTTCCGCCCAGCCCCGCGACCACAGTGGTGGTGGGGATGGCGAGCTCGGCGAGCGCAGTGCGCACGTTCGAGCTCACCACGCCGCCGATCCCGACCGCCAGGGTCTTCTCGAGCACCACCACCCGCTCGGCGTCCGCCAGCGCTGCCCGCACCGCGGCGAGCGGGAACGGCCGAAACGACGTGATGCCCAGGACCCCCACCGCGTGCCCGGCGCCGCGCAGCTCGTCCACGGTGTCCTTGAGCGTGCCGAGGACGCTGCCCAGCGCCACCACGATCGTCCGGGCGCCCTCGAGCTGGTAACCGCTGACGAGGCCCCCGCGGTAGCGTCCGATAGCGTCGCCATACTCGGCGGCGATCTGCGGGATGAGCTCCAGCGCCTGCATCTGGCGCAGGTGCGCCAGGTAGCGGACCTCGGTGAACGCCTCGGGGCCGACCATCGCCCCGATCGACACGGGATCGTCGGGATCGAGGACCTGCTGCGGCTCGAAGCCCGGCAGGAACGCGTCCACCTCCTGCTGCTCCGGCAGGTCGACCTGCTCCATGGCGTGGGTGAGGATGAAGCCGTCCATGCACACCATCACCGGCAGCGACACCTCCTCGGCCAGCTTGAAGGCCTGGATGTGCAGGTCGACCGCGTGCTGGTTGTCCTCCGCGAACAGCTGGATCCAGCCTGAGTCCCGCTGGCTCATTGAGTCCGAGTGGTCGTTCCAGATGTTGATGGGCGCCCCGATGGCGCGGTTCGCGACCGTCATGACGATCGGCAGGCCCAGGCCGGAGGCGTTGTAGACGGCCTCGACCATGTAGAGCAGGCCCTGGCTGGCCGTGGCGGTGTAGGCCCGCGCTCCGGCCGCGGAGGCTCCGATCGCCGCGCTCATGGCAGCGAACTCGCTCTCCACGTTGAGGTACTCGCACGGCGCGATCTCGCCGTCCTTCACCATCCGGCTGAGCGTCTCGACGATGTGGGTCTGGGGCGAGATCGGATAGGCGCAGATCACCTCCGGGCGGGCTAGCGCCACGGCCTTCGCAACCGCCTGGGATCCCTCAATCTGCTGGAGCATGCACCCTCATCTCCGGCTCCGCGAGCACGACCTCGAAAGCCTCCGCCGCGGCGTCGGCGTTGCTGACGCCCACGACGCCGGGGAATCGGTTCCGCAGCGCCTCCTGCACGCCGCTCAGCGGCACGATCCCCGTCAGCGCCGCGAAACCCCCGAGCAGCACGGCGTTGGGCACAGGTCTGCCGATGCGGCGCAGGGCGATCTCGGTGGCGCCCACGGTCACGATCCGGCTACCGCCCCGCTCCGCCAGCGCGGGATGCTCCGCAGCCAGCTCCGCAGCGGACTTCGTGGAGTTGATCAGGAGGTAGGCGTCGGCCGGGACGCCGGCGAGGGGCTCGCCGGACCACAGCAGCGTGGCGTCCTGGACGATGATCGCGTTCGGTTCCGCGATGGGCTCGCGGGTCCGGATCGGATGGTCGTCGATGCGGCAGTAGGCCACGACGGGCGCCCCGGTGCGCTCGGAACCGAAACTGGGGAACGCCTGCGCATGCCGGCCGGCGTCGAACGCGGCGGAGGCGAGCAGCTCGGCCGCCGTGACGACGCCTTGGCCGCCTCGACCGTGGATCCGCGTCTGGAACACGTCGCTCCTTTCGGTGCCTGGATCAACGCTACCCCGCACGGCATCTCCCATGGCCCATTCGGGTGTAGCTCACGCCGACGGCTTCAGCAGTCGACGGGCATCACCGCGTGGGTGGTCTGCAGCCACTCGGTCATCTGCCCGGGGGGCATGGGCCTGGCGAAGAAGTAGCCCTGGATCTTGTGGACGCCCAGCTCCCGGGCGGCCTGCAGCTGCTCGACGGTCTCGACCCCCTCGGCCACGATGTCCAAGTCGAAAGCCTGCGCCAGGGCGACGGCGGCTGAGATGAGCGGGCGGCGAATCTCGTCCCCGTGCTCCCCGAAGCCCATCTCGCGCGCGATCTTGACGCCAGACACCGGCAGGCCCGCCAGGTACGAGAGGTTTGACCAGCCGGTACCGAAGTCGTCGATGTAGACCCCCAGCCCCTGATCGTGCAGGGCGCCCAGCGAGGCGTTGGCCTGTACCGGCACCAGCGATCGCTCGGTCAGCTCCAGGGCCAGGGCGGCGAGCGGCAAGCCGGCCCGGGCGGCCTCCCGCGGCAGCCACCGGGAGAGTTCGTCATCAAGCATCCCGGCGTGGGCGTTGAGGTTCATGATCAGGTCTGGGTAGTCCTCCCGCCAGCGCGCGAGCTGCGCCAGCGCCGGGCCCAGTGCCGCTCGGAAGATCGACGTCAGCTCGCCGAGGGACTCGGCCACCGGGATGAACTTGTCCGGGAATCGCCAGCGCCCACCCTGGTCCCAGCGCATGAGCGCCTCCACGCCGACGACGCGGCCGTCGACCGCATCGACCACAGGCTGGTAGTCGAACCGGAACTCCCGCCGACGTGCTGCCATGGCGACGGCGCTCGACGCCGCCATGCGGTCGAGCACCGCCTCGCGCATACCCGGGCGGAAGAACACCATCTGATCGGCACTCGTCGTCTTGGACACAGCCAAGGCCAGGTCGGCGGCCTGCAGGGTGCGCCCGCCGGTGGCCATCGCCGTCGATCCCACGGCCACCCCGGCGTTCGCGCGGGCGGTGAACTCCACGTCGCTCGGGTGCATGGGCTCGTCGAAAGCGGCCAGAGCCGACCGCGCGGCGCGGGCGATGTCGCTCTCGTCCCCGATGACGAGCAGCGCGAACTCGTCGCCGCCCAGCCGCGCAACCGTTGCCCCGTCGCCGACGGAGTCGATCATCCTGCGGGCTGCTTCGATCAGGATGGCGTCGCCGGCGTCGTGGCCCAGCGAGTCGTTGGCGAGGTGGAAGTCCACCACGTCGATGAGCGCGATCCCGAACGGTGTGGCATCGGCCAGGAAGTTGGCCTCGGCCTCGGCCGCGGCCAGGGCGAAGCCGGTGCGGTTGAGCAGCCCCGTGAGCTCATCGTGGTTGGCACGGTGGTTCAGCGCCCGCACCAGCCGCACCCGGTCGGTGATGTCGTGCAACGACACGGTCGCCTCGCCGCTGTCGAGGTTCATCACGGTGACCTCGACCACCGTGTCGCTGCCGACCAGGTTGGCGGTGACACGCCCGCGGGCAGGCGCCGAGCGGTGTAGCAGCTCGGCCACGGGCTGAGGCTCCTCGAACAGCTCCAGCACGTCGCCGCCCGGTCCCAGGGTCGCGCCCGTGGGGCCCATCCGCGCCACCGCCCCCAGAGCCTCGCGAATCCGGCCGGCATCATCCACCAGCACCACCATGTCCATGGAGCCGGCCATGAGAACCGAGTTGCGGGCCTGCTCGGCGGCGCGGGTCCGCTGCCGCTCGAGGGCCAATCGGGACGATCGGTCGCCGGCCATCTCCACCAGCGTCTGCGTGGCTGACCAGTCCAGCTGATCCAGCGGGACCTCCATGGCTGAATGCAGCGACAGGAACCCCTCGCCGTCCGGCGCCGACGTGCGGTAGCGGAACAGCGCCGAGGAGCTGCCGTCCCACTGCCCGTTCTCCGCCGTCCCGGGGTTCTGGGTGCGCTCGAGGGCGAACGAGTCCGAACCCAGAACCCGCGATCCCCACGCGGTCAGCTCCATCACGATCTGGTTGTCGTCATCGGCGCGAGAAATCTGCTCGCCAGCCGCGCGCAGGAGCTCGCTGCGCGCGATCATACTTTGGAAGACGCGCACAACGAGGACACCTCGGACGGCCACCAGGACGGCGAGGATGGCGATCAGCACCGCCAGGATGATGAAGGGCCATCCCTGCGCCTCCGCCTCAGCCTCGGCCGCTCCGGCGGCGGCGGGCACGACGAGCAGGCCGACGAGCGCGGCGCGCAGCACCGCGAGCCGGCCGGCATGCAGGCTGCCCGCCGGGTAGTTGACGATGGTGGGGTCGCGCCACGACGCTGCCGCCAGGCACATCGAGAGCACGACGAAACCCAGGAAGACCCCCTCCCACTCGGCGCGGACGGTGGTGTTGACGGTGAAGTACGTGGCCACCATGTCGTCGACGACGAAGATCGCCACCGCCACGAGCATCGTTCGCAGCGCCCGGTTGAAGCGCGCGGACGACGACAGCCACAGGCGCACTATCAGCGCCGCCAACAGCGCGTCCACCAGCAGGAACAGGGTCTCCAGCGCAAGACCGACCTGGATGTCCCGGCGCGCCAGCGGCTGCAGGACCGCCACGTAGCCGATGGTCACGATCACGGCGAACACCAGCGCGCTGTCAACCGCGGAGATCGGCTCCGGTCGCTGCCTGACCTTCGCCAGCAGCCCCACGAACGCGAGCGCGGCCAGCAGGTAGCCGACGATGTACAGGGTTTCGACGGTTCCGACCTCGGAGGCGAAGGCGGTGCGGGTGTTCGGGGCCAGGATCCGGCGGACCGCCAGGCCCAGCGGCATGAGGGTGGTGATGAGGGCCACCGCCACCCAGGGCCCCCGGCCCCACGGCCGCACTGTGGCCGCGGAGACCCAGATCACCACGATGGCGAACGCGGTCGGCACCCACATGGCGGCCGACAGCAGCAGCCCGGGCGACTGGCTGCGTACGAACAGCACCTGCACCAGGCAGGCAGCCGCCCCGATCGCGATCAGGGCCAGCGACAGACGACTGCGCGGCGGCGCAGAGGCCGTCACTCGCCGGCGTCCACCCGGCCGTGGGCTGCGGCCGCGCGCAGGGCCTGGTAGTCCGACTCGTTCTGGTCGGCGTAGGCGGCGGCGAAATCGGCCACAGCTCGGTCCAGCCGATCGGACTTGCCAAGGTACTTGGCGATGGCGATGCGGTCGCCGGAGCGGGCGTGGCCCCGGGCGAGGGTCCAGGCACACGCCGACGCGTAGTCCAGCAGGTCCCGCGCGCCCAGGTGGCCCAGGTCGGCCGCGACCAGCCAGTCGCGCAGCTGGCGCACCGTGCGCGGCGGGCCGTCCCCGGCGCGGGCGACGCCCAGCAGCGGATCGGCGCACGACTGCAGCAGCAACTGGCCGCGAATCACCCGGTCGGCATCGTCGAGGGCGTCCGGCTCGTCGGACAAGTCCGACACGTAGGGCGCGAGCGCGGAGGGCTCGGCGTCGCGCAGCTGCAGGAAGGCAAGGTCACCGGGATCGCGGCCGGTGAGCAGCACGAGCACGGTCCGCGACCCGATGCCGCCTATTCCCGAGACCTTCCGTGCGACGTCGGCGATGGCGTAGGACTCGAACAGCACGCGATCGTCGCTGCGCAGACCGGCCGCGTAGTCGGCGAGCGCTGCCATCGTCGCCGCGTGCTCGTGATCGGCCGCGGGCGCGTCAGGGTCCGCCGCGTCGGCCAGGCGCACGATGGCGGGCGGCTCGCTGACGAACTGCACGATTCCGTCACCGGTGTGGGTGAACGAGCGCAGCGGCGGCAGCGAGTCCCACGATCGCACCCGGTTGGACGGCTTCTTGCCCTTCTTCGACTTCTTGGCGTCCTTGGCCGTATTGCGTCGCAAGTGCTTGCCCAGGCTCGCTGCGAGCCGGTCGGCGTCCAGGGTCGCCGACCAGACCTCCTGGTTGGGCTGCTCGGCGAACTCCAACATGGCCCGCCGGTAGGCGTTGACGGACTTCTCAACCACGGTGCGGCGGTCGCGGCCGCCGATCTTGCCCACCCGGGCAGCCACCTCGACGCTGGTGACCAGGCGCTTGACGTCCCATTCCCAGGGCGCCCGAAGCGTCTGGTCGAAATCGTTCATGTCGAAGACCGGGCGGCCGCCCGGACCGGCGAAGATGCCGAAGTTGGTCAGGTGGGCGTCGCCGAGGGCCTGCACCATCAAGCCCGACCGCGGGGTGGCGGCGAGGTCCGCAGCCATGATGCCCGCCGAGCCGCGGAAGAACGTCAGCGGCGATGCGAGCATCCGGCGCAGCCGCAGCCGGGCGAGCTCCGGCGGGTGGCCGGCGATCTGGTCCTGCAGCAGCTCGACGGGGTCCCGGCGATCGTCAGCCGGCTTGAACTGGCTCTGCGCAGAGCGCGGCGTCGCCGCGCGGGCCGAGCGGCCGCGACCTGCCCGGGCGGCGACGCCATGCGTCGGCTTCTCCGAAGCGGCCGAGGAGGACTCAGGTGCCGCAGCACCAGTCTTTGATGCATCGCCCATGAGGGCAAATATCGCAGAACGCACCCGCTGAGACACGGCGAACGCGGCGGCTACCCCCGGCCCTCTGAGCGGAACTGGTCCACGATCAGCGCAACCACGACAGCCACCATTGCGGCGAGCAGCACGACGGCGGCGTAGAGGATCTTCTTCGGTACGCCGGCCGGCGTGCTGGAAGCAGATGGCGCAGACACGGCCACAGCCTTGATGTTGGTGTCGCCCTCATTGGCCTTGAGCGTCGTCTTGTACAACGAGTCCACAGCGGCGTCGGCCTGCTCCGGCGTGGGCGCCTTGACCGTAAGCAACATGTTCAGGCTGCCTGGCTGGATGGCGGCCGACAGGCCCGCCTGCACCTCTGACTCCGACAGGCCCGAGGCGGTGGCGGCCTGCTTGACGCTGTCGGTCGACGCCACGATCTCGGGGTAGCGCTGCGCCAACAGCGCAACCAGGTCGCGCCCGCTGGAATCACCCGCGCTGGGAACGAAAGACACCACGGCGGTGGCCTGGTACTGCACCGGCAGCAGTGCCACGTAGGCCCCGCCGCCGACGGCCAGCACCACGAAGGTCGCCACGAGCGCGATCCACTGCCGCCGCACGGCCCGGGCGGCGGCCACCAGACCGGTGTCGTCGTCGCCGCGGCGATCTGGCGCTTCGCTGGAGGCCATTGCGGAAGCCTAGCCCAGCACCGTGGACGACGGGGCGGGCTCGTCGCTGCCGACGCGGGCCCCGCCGTCGCAGCTGGCCGAGTGGCGTCGCTCGACCAGGCGCAGGTACCCACCCAGAGGGGAGATGCGACGTCGCCAGCCATCGATCCAGGGCGCCGCCTCGGCCGCGACGGGGTCGGCAGAAACGCCCCTGACAGCCCACGTGAGCGTGTGGATTCCCTGGATGCGCCGACGGCGCCCGCCGCGCAGGGCATCGGCCGCCCATCGACGCTGCCCGCCCCGCGGAACCGATCCGGACGGCCAGGAGGTCAGCTCGAAGGCGCGGCCATACGTTCCCGCGCAGTCCTGAACGGCCCGCTCCCCCCTCTGGGCGTCCAGCGTGCCGCCCCCGCGGGTGCGGCGCACGTCCACCTGGACAGCGGCCGGATCAGCGATCCAGCGCCGCTCGCCCGCGTCGTAGTCGAACGCGACCAGCACCGCGTCCGGGTCCGTGCCGGCATGCGTGGCGACGAGCCGCAGCCCGGCGAGCCCGGCGGCGGCGTCGCCCCCGGGTGGCCAGACCAGCACCGGGTCTGCCAGGCCGGGCGGCAGCAGCGGCAGATCGGCAGCCTCCGTCCAAGGCTCGCCGAGCTTGGCGCACTCATAGATCGGCTGGTGGTCGCGGCAGGTCTCGACGGTGGCCAGCCAGCGTTCGCCAACGCGGTACAGCTGGGGGAAGGAGAGATGGTGGTCGGTGCTCAGCACCACTTGACCGGGCACCAGCAGCTCGCCGCGGACCTGCAACGCGCGGATCGCGCCAAGCCCCGTGCGCCTGTTGAGCTCCTCCACGAAGAGCCAGCCGCCCTCGGCGGCCACCAGGCACGGGTCAGCCCAGAAGCGGTCGGCGCGCCCGTTCTGCCAGGCGCCCGCAAGCTGGATTCTGGTGCCCAACTGTGTGACGGGCACGCGTCCGAAGCCCGGCTCGGATACGGGAGCGCAGGCCCATTCCCGCACGGTCACGCTCGCCCGCGCCAGGCGGCCGGCGAAGCGGGCGAGGCCGGCGGCGTCTGCCAGTCGGGCGCGCCAGCCCGGCGACCGTCCGGGGCCGTGGCCGCCGACTGGCGCCCATCCGCCATCGGGCAACGGTGCGCACACCCCTGCGAACGCCTGGACGGTCAACGGACCCGCCACCCGGCGGGCGGCGGCGCAGGTTGCCGCCACCGACCGCAGCCGCGCCACCCAGCCCCGGGCGACGATCGACCCATGAGGATCGGCAAGCGCCACCTCGACCTCGGGCAGCGCCCGCAACACGGCATCCACCAGCACGTCGGACCGGCGCAGGGGCAGCCCGTCACCGCCGACAAGCAGCAGATCGGCCGCTCCCAGCGGCTCGTCCGGTTCATCCAGCCAGACGTTGACCTGCGCGTCTGGCGCCATCACCCGGGGATCCGCGTGGAGCTCATAGAAAGCCTCGGCGAGCGCGACGGCGTCGCCACCGTCGCCGGCGGCGGCGGTGGCGCGGAAGGCGACCGGCGGGAGGCGGCGGGCCGCCGCAGGTCGACTCATCGGCGCTCCCGGCGGCCGTGCCAGACGCTGCGGGCGTACGAGGACGTCAGGCGGGTCGCCCTCCTGCCTCGCGCCTGCACCAGGGCCGCCCGGTCGTCGTCCTCGACGAACTCCAACCGCAGCACCTCCTGCGACGCGGCCCAGAGCGCCTGGGCCTCCTCTGGGTCGGGGGTGGCCAGCTCGAACGCCCACACGGTGGAGGCCGTGTCGACGGTCGGAGTGACGACCTGGCCCGACTGCGGCTGCTTGTTCCACTTGACGAAGCCGGGTGAGGAGCTGATCGCGTGGACGCCGTGGACGCTCTTGATCCGCCCCTGCCGGTCGCTGCTGCCGTAGATCCTGCCGCCCCGCAGGGAGTCGTAGCGCCGCCAGTCCAGCCGCAGGTCGCGGGGCCGATCGGTCAGCCAGTCGTGCGCCGCCACAGCCACCAGGTCGCACTGCGGACCGTGCAGGTACGAGTCCAGGTGCCACCCCCCGCCGCCGATGAAGCGCGCCCCGACCTCGATCAGGCACGGGCCCTCATCGTCGAGTTTGAGCTCCATGTGGAACGGCGTGCGGGCCAGGCCGAGGGTTCCCATCACCTCGGCCGCATAGTCCGACAAGGCTGTGAAGCGCGGATCCGTGCCGGGCAGAGTCCAGAAGTCCGAAGCCATGTTGCTGCGCTGCCCGACGGGGCGCCGGTTGGTCTGGTAGGCCGCGGTGACCGTGGGCTGTCCGGCCGCGTCCACCTGGCCGTTGACCTGGTACTCCTGACCGTCGATGACCTCCTCCAGGACCACCAGCTCGGAGCGCGCGGCACGCTCCCCGAAGTACCGGGTGAGCTCGTCCCGATCGGGCGGCCACGGACGGATGAGCACGTCCCTGTTTCCCAGCCCTGACCTGGGCTTGAGCACGAAGCGGGAGAAGACCTCGGGATCGGCCGAGAACACGTCATCCGGTGTCTCGACCGCCATCGAGGCGTTCATGCGCAATTGCGGCGCGCGGTCGCGCAACAGCTCCTTGAGCGCGAACTTGTCGCGCAGCGGGCCCATCTGCGCAGGCGTGTTCCACTCCAGGCCGGCGGCGGCGGTCGCGGCCGTGGTGAACCCGACCAGGTGCTCCAGGTAGGTCGGCACCACCCGCACCTCGTACTTGGGCGCGAGCTCGGCCAGCACCTGCCGGGCGGCTCCGGCCGGATCCTCACGCAGCTGCGGAGGGAGCTGCACGCGGCGGGCCACGGCGCGGGAATGGTCGATGGGAAGCCGGATGGCGGCCAGGCGGCGACTGTGGCGGTCCTCGAACGCCAGGACGCTGCGGATGCCGGCCTGGCGCCAGTAGAAGCTGATGAGCTCGGCGGCATAGTCGCCGCTGGGGTTGACGATCAGGGCGACCTGCTCGGTCATCGCTGTTCCGCCAGCGCCGTGAGGGTGGCGTCGATGATGTCCACGGTCTGGCTGAGCTCGAACTTCCCGACCACCCTGGTGCGGGCGGCCAGTCGAGCTGCGGCCAGCGCGTCGGCGGGCTGGCCCAGCCAGGCGTTGATGCCGGCGGCCAGCGCCGCCGGGTCGCCGGGGGGCACGACGGCCCCACAGTCGGCGGCGACGGCCTCGCTGGCCCCGGTGACGTCGCTGGCGATGACCGGTGTGCCCACGGCCAGGCTCTCCAGCGGGACGAGCGCCATCCCCTCCCATCGCGACGGCATCACCACCAGGTCCGCGGCGGCCAGCCAGCGCAGGGCGTCGGCGCGCTCGACGCCGCCGACCAGTTCGATGCCCTCGGCCGCGAGCACCGCCGGCGGCTCCGCGGTCCACTCGTCATACAGCGGGCCGTCGCCGACGAGGTATAGCTGCCGTCCCGGGGCCGCCGCCGCGGGCCACGCCGCCAGCAGCACATCCTGGCCCTTCTGCCGGTGCAGCCGGCCCAGGCACACCACCGCGGTGGTTCCGGGGGCGATCCCCAACTCCGCCCGCAGGGTCTCCCGGTCGGCCTCGGCCAGCGGCGCGACGGCGGTGGTGTCAATGCCGTTGCGCGCGACCACGTAGGGGACATCGATGCCGTTTGCCAGGCCGTCGGCGCACTCTGCCTCGCTCACCGCGACCACGACGTCGGTCCAGCGGGTGGCCACGCGCTCCCAGCGCAGGGCCGCGGCGCCGATCGCCCCGTCCGCAGCCTCGAAGGACCACGAATGCGGGCTGAAGGCAGTCGGGATGGAACCGCGCAGCAGCAGCCTCCCGCTCAGGCCGGCTTTGCTGCCCTGCAGGTGCACGACGTCGGGGCGCACGATGTTCATGATCTGGCGCAGCCTGGTCGTCTCGCGCCGCACGCCCACGTAGGGCTGGCGGACGGCCTCCCAGGCGAAGGTGCGCACCCCCTCACGCGCGCAGGCCATCCCCAGCCAGCCGTCGGTCGGGCAGGCCAGGGCCACGTCCCAGCCGCGCTGGGAAAGCCCCGACGTCCAGTCGAGCACGCACTGCGCCACACCGGTGATCGTGGGCTGTGACACGTACAGCACGGTTGGCATGGACGGCTCCTGGTCGAAGGGGGGCGGTCGGTCCTCGGTCTGGGTCAGCGTCGGGAGCGCACAAGGGCAGCATGGCGCACCACCTCCGCGAAAGCACGCGCGACGGCCGCGTCATCGGGGGCCTGCGCCGCGGCCGCCCGGCCGCGCGCACCCATGTCGGCACGCAGATCCGCGTCGTCCAACTCGGCAAGCGCGCGGGCGCACTCCCCCGGGTCGGCAGCATCCAGCACCACCCCGGCAGGGCCGTCGGGAGTCTGCAGCCGTCGGGCGATGGGTCCCTGCCCAGCCACGATCACAGGCACGCCGGCCAGCATCGCCTCCGTGGCCGTGATCCCATAACCCTCCCGCCCTGGCGTGCGCGGGCCACCGGGGCGGGTGAGCACGGCCAGGGCGTCGGCGGCGGCCACCAGCGTCCCGGCTCCGGGAATGGGACCGAGGAACACCACGCGGTCGGAGACCCCGGAGCGTTCGGCCAGTGCCCGCAGGCGCTCGGTCTCACCCGGAGTGGCGGCGTCGTCGCCGCCGACCACCACCAGGCGCCAAGGCGCCGCACCGGGAAGCGACAGCGCGTCGATGGCCACGTCCACCCCCTTGTAGGGGACCAGCCGGGTGATCATCATGAGAGTCAGCCGATCATCCGCGGGGAGGCCGCGGCCTGCGAGCTCCGCCAACGCAGCGTCGCGCGGCAGCGGCTCGGGCGGCCGCGGGGGCTCGATGACGATGAGGTCGGACCGGCCGGTGGGCTGGCCGACCTCCAGCGCCGTCGCCACGACGGCGCTGGCGGCCGCGCCCAGCGGCTTGGCCAGCGTGGCGTCGAAGCTGTGGTCGTGCTTGACGTAGACGAGCGGGGCGCGCACCGCTGCCCGGGAGCCGGCCGCGACGAGTTGGGCCTTGACGCCGTTTGCGACCACGACGTCCGGACGCTGACGCCGTAGCGCCCGCGCCACCGCCGGCACCCGGGCGGCGATCCCGGCCGGCGCGGCCGGCACCGGGACGACCGCGCTCTCGATCCCGCGGTCGCGCAACTGCTGGACCAGCGGGCCGGCGGCGAGCACCACGGCCGACACGACGAAGCCGTCCTCGGCGGTGAGCCCCAGGTCGAGGGCGTTGCGCAGCCAGGCCTCGGCCCCGCCGGCCGTCGAGCCGAACGGCGTGACCACGGACACCCGCAGCGGCCGGGTTGTTGCCGCAGGCGCGGTCATGGGCGCACCACCTTCTGGGCCATCGCGAACACATCCGGGCGGAAGGTCCGGTAGGCCAACGCGATGACCGCACCATAGACGATGGTGCCGGCGATCGCGGCGACGATCAGCTGCGGCAAGAACCACACCACGGGGGCCATCACCAGCCCGGCCACCAGTGCCGGCCAGGTCGCGGGCCAGGTCTTCGTGGGTCCCAGGCGACGGCCCACGAGCACGCGCAGGTACACCCACTGGACCGTGAGCGCGAGCATGGTGCCCAGGCCGGCCCCGAACGCCCCGAGCCGCGGGATGAGGACCAGGTTGACGCCGACGTTCACGACGAGGGCGATCGTCGCCCCGACGAGGACCTCGCGGTTGAACTTGCGCGACAGGAGCGTGGACTGAGCTATGAACTGCAGCGCATAGGGGATCAGCGAGGCGCCCAGCGCCGCCAGCGTCAGCGCCGATTCCATGCCCCCGTACTGGGAGCCGAAGACGAGCGTCATGACGTCGGCGCCGCGCAGCATGAGCACCAGCACGTAGGGCAGGAAGACCGCCACCAGGATCGCCGGGGCCAGCCCTGCCAGCCGCAACAGCTTGGAGCGGTCGGACTCGGCCGCCATCTTGGGGGCGGTCACGCGAGCCATCGAGTAGACCAGGAACAGCGCGGTCTCGAACAGCCGGTACGCCGCGGCGTAGATGCCGGTGGCCTCCAGCGTGCTCAGCCATCCGAGCAGCACGGTGTCGGAGCGGAAGGTCAGCGTGTTGAGGATGCCGGTGAATCCCACGGCGTGGGACCGGGTCCACATCAGGTGCATCCCCGACCGGGTGAGATAGCGCCACTTGGGTGCCAGGCCGATGCGGGCGGCCGACACCAGCATGGCCGCCACCCCCAGCAGCGTGCCCAAGCAGTAGGCGGCAGCCATCGCGGTGGGATTGCGCCACTCGTACACCGCCCAGATCACCATCGCGGCGATGACGATGCGCTGCAGCAGCAGGTTGTAGGCGACGGCTCGCTGGCGCATCAGCGCCCCGGCCGCGTAGCGGATGAGCTCGTTGAAGGTGTCCGCCAGCGACGCGATACCCACGAGCACCAGCCCGAGCCGGTACTCCGGCTGCCCCCAGATCGGCAGCGCGAGCAGCGCGATCACGGGCACCGACAGGATCAGCCGCCACACGATGGCCTCGGTCAGAAGCCTGGGCACCTGGTCGCGCTGGCTGCTGCCGTGCTGCACCACGGTCGTCCCGAAGCCCCACACCGCGAAGGCCACCGGCAGCAGGCTCAGCGACAGGGCCCACGAGAACAGGCCGAAGTCCTCGACGCTCAGCATCCGCGTGACGGCCATGAACATGACGAAGGAGGCGACCTTGCTGGCCGCCTCCACCACCGCGAGGAGCACCACCGTGCGCCCCTCGTTCTCGCCCTTCGGGACCGGCAGGATGTCGTCCGCGGGATCGCCGTCGGGGTCCATCCCGGCGAGTTCGTCGCTCACGTCAGTCCCTCGGGCCCGCCGACGCGAGGCCGCGGCGGGCCCGGTTGTGCCAGGATCGACGGGCAGGTCGCCCGGTGCGGCCCGGCAGTAGCAGGCGACGCAGGGCGATGGGAGGCGGTCCGGCGTGAGGCACCACACCGCCACCGTACCGGCTCTTCCAGGCCGGCGGCGGGTCGCGGCATGCTGACGCCCTGGCTGCCGGTGCTGCTCCTGGGCACCGCTTTCGTCGGCCTGACGCTGCTGTACCGGCCGCAGCTCAGCGCCCCGGTGTTCGGGCTTGCGATGCCGCTTGCCGCGGTCACGCTGCCGGGCGGCATCTACCTGGTGCAGCTGCTGTCGCTGGTGCTCATCGCGGTGGCGGTGCTGGGGCGGCTGCAGGCCGGGCTCACACCGTTGCCGTTGACCTGGCCGGTGCTGATCGCGACCGTATGGTCGCTCGGGGTGCTGGTCTCGACGGTGTTCAGCGACGACGTGTTCGGCTCCCTGTTCCTCGGCGCCTGGCAGATCGCGGCGGCGCTGCTGGCCATCGCCTGGGCCGAGCTCACAGGGTCGCCGCAGCGCCTGCGCCCGGCGCTCTTCGCGTGGCTGATCGGGTCGGTCATGACCGGCCTGAGCGGGGTGGTCGGCGGCCAGGGCCTGCAGGCCAGCTATGGCGGCTCGGTGGTGACCGGGCGCGCCGAGGGGATCTTCAGCCAGCCCAACGAGTACGGGTTCTACTGCATGGTTACCGTCGTGTTCGCCCTCGGCCTGGCGGTGCTCACCCGCGGCTGGCTGCGGCGGACGGCGGTGCTGGCGCTGGTGGTGTGTTCGGCCGGCCTGCTGCTGTCGCTGTCGCGCGGCGCGTGGTCCGGGACGGCCGTGGGGGTGCTCGTGCTGTTGATCGTCGTGCCGCAGACCCGACGCCCCGTCACGATCGGGCTGTTGGCGATCCTCGGGGTGCTGACGGCCATGTGGGTGGCGGCCCCCTCCTCGCCGCTGCTCACGCTCGTGCGCGAGCGCGTGCTGAGCATCGGCGACCGCGGAGCGAACCCCTACGACAACCGCCCGGTTCTGCTCGCCGAGGGCGTCCGGCAGTGGCTGGGTGCCCCCCTGTTCGGCAACGGACCCGACTCCTACCCCCGCTTAGCCGGCGGCGTGACCTCCCTCGCGCGACCCGAGGGCGCCGAGCACGCCCACAACCTGTGGGTCACCATCGGCGCCGAGCAGGGGGTCGTCGGGGTAGCGGCCATGGCCGGGTTCGGGGTCTTGATCGTGGCCACCGCCCACCGGTTCCGGCCGCGGGTGGTGGCGGCGGCCCGATCGGGCTCGGCCTCGGTGTCGCTCGCGGCCGCCGTCACGCTCAGCGCTGCCTGCAGCCTCTCCACGATCCTGGTGGAGGGGTTGGCCGACTATCCGCTGCGCAACGCCATCGTCCGGAACTTCATGTGGGTCATGATCGGCTGGGTGCTGGCGGGTCGCCGAATCGACGATCTGCAGCAGGCCAAAGCACGACGCCGACCGCTCGAAGAGCAGCCGGAAGCGCCCCCCGTGGCAGGTAGTCCCACTTTTTCCTGATCGCCCCTCAAGTCAGCGCGCCTGGAGTCCGTTCACTCCTTTGGAGCAACGACGAGGCGGTGAGCGATGTCCAGCACGGTTTCCCCCCGAAACGGTGGCCGCAACGCTGCGCGGCTGGTGGCGCTGCTCGGCGTCACAGCGCTTCTCGCCGTCGCTCTGCTCGCCGCAACGAGGCTGGCTCCCGCGGCGGCGTCGGCGGCGTCGGCGGCGGTGCCGGGCCCGGCGGTGGGGGTGCAG
>CAYYRC010000019.1:9712-49301 GCA_964474045.1 uncultured Actinomycetes bacterium | reverse complement strand
GATACGCAGAAGGTCCCCATCCTTGGCTGGATGGGGACCTTCTGCGTTCACGTAGCCCCGACGGGATTCGAACCCGCGCTACCGCCTTGAGAGGGCGGCGTGCTAGGCCACTACACAACGGGGCCCTGCAGGGAGGAGCCTAGCGCCGAAGGCGCCAGCGGCCTCGCTGGGGTACCAGGACTCGAACCTGAACTAGCGGTACCAGAAACCGCCGGGCTGCCAATTACCCCATACCCCATGGGATCACGTGTTGTGACGCCGCTCAGTGTATACACCGGCCCGCGACGACCGCCAGGGCGGTCCGAACGATCATGATCAGGCAGTGGCCGCGGCCGCGGCCGCCCGGTCCCTCGCCGACGCCACCCGCCGCAGCGACTCGTCACGCCCCAACAGCTCCATCGACTCGAAGAGCGGGGGCGAGACCCGTCGGCCGGTCACGGCCACCCGCACCGACCCGAAGGCCACGCGCGGCTTCAGCCCCAACCCGTCCACCAGGGCGGCCCGCAGTGCCTGCTCGATGTCGGCCGTACACCACTCCGCCAGCCCGGCCAGGGCATCGTGCGCTGTCGCCAGCGCCTCTGCGGACGGATCCACCAGCGCCGTTGCCGCATCGTGATCGAGTACGAAGTCCTGGGGCTCCACCAGCAGGAAGCCGATCATCCCCGGCGCCTGGTCCAGCGTCTCCATACGCTCCTGCACGAGCGGGACGACAGCCCTGATGAGCTCGGCCTGCCCCTCGGTAACCACAGCTCCGAGCAGTCCCGCGGACTGCAGGAAGGGCACCATCCGCTCGGCGAGCTCATCGGGCCCGAGCGTGCGCAGCCAATCACCGTTGATCGCGGTGCACTTCTTCAGGTCGAAGCGCGCGGGGTTGGGCTGGACGCGAGCGATGTCGAACCGCTCGGCCATCTCGGCCAGGCTGAAGAACTCCCGGTCGTCGCCAAACGACCAGCCCAGCAGCGCAAGGTAGTTGGCCAAGCCTTCGGGCAGGTAGCCACGCTCCAGGTACAGGTTGAGGCTGGCGGCCGGGTCGCGCTTCGACAGCTTCTTGTTGCCCTCGCCCATGACGTAGGGAAGGTGCCCGAAGCGCGGCGTGGTGCCGTCGCCGACGCCGATGCGCGCCAACGCGTCGTACATGACCAGCTGGCGCGGCGTGCTGGACAGCAGATCCTCGCCGCGGAGCACGTGGGTGATGCCCATGAGCGCGTCGTCGGTGGGGTTGACCAGCGTGTAGAGCGGCTGGCCGTTGCCGCGCACGATGACGAAGTCGGGCACGTGCTCGTTGCCGAAGCTCAACGGCCCGCGTACCAGGTCGTCCCATGCGTAGTCGGTGTCGGGCATGCGCATGCGCAGCACCGGTCGGCGGCCCTCGGCGCGGTAGGCGGCGATCTGCTCAGAGGTGAGGTCGCGGCAGTGGCCGTTGTAGCCCGGCCCTCGACCTGCTGCCCTTGCCTCCTCGCGCTGCTGCTCCAGCTCCTCCGGCGAGCAGAAGCACTCGTAGGCGAAGCCGCCCTGGTGCAGGCGCCGGGCGACATCGGCGTAGATCTCCATGCGCTCGGACTGCCGATAGGGCCCGTGCGGCCCGCCTACCTCCGGTCCCTCGTCCCAGTCCAGTCCCAGCCAGCGGACCGCCCACAGCAGCATGTCGTAGCTCTCCTGCGAGTCTCGCGCGGCGTCGGTGTCCTCGATTCGGAACACGAACGTGCCGCCCGTGTGCCGCGCGTAGGCCCAGTTGAACAGCGCCGTCCGCAACATGCCGACGTGTGGGTTTCCCGTCGGCGACGGGCAGAATCGGACCCTCACCGCCGGGCCCACGTCCGAGTCGCGGCCAACAGGCATGGACACCTCGCTCACGACCCAGCCCCCAAGGCGCCAGCTTCTTCGACGACAGCGCCGGCCGCCGCGGCATCCGTCGAGCCCCGCCGCCGCAGCAGACCGAAGTTGATCGCGTCCTGCAGCGCCATCCATGAGGCCGCCACGACGTTGTCGTGCACCCCGACGGTGGTCCAGTAGGCGCTGCCGTCCTGGTTTCCGACCAATACCCTGGTGACGGCGTCCGTTCCGCGCACACCCTCGACGATCCGGACTTTGTAGTCGGCGAGCTCGATGTCCTCCAACTGCGGGTAGATCTGGGACAGGGCCTGCCGCAGCGCCCTGTCCAGGGCGTTGACCGGGCCGTTGCCCTCGCCGGTGGCCACGATCCGCTCGCCATCGGCGTGCACCTTGACCGTGGCTTCGCTCAGCACCTCGCCGTCGCGGCGCTGCTCCACGATCGCCCGCCACGACTCGACGGTGAAGAACCGCACCTGCTCGCCCATCGCGTCGCGCAGCAAGAGTTCGAACGAGGCGTCGGCGGCCTCAAACGTCCACCCCTCAGACTCCAGGTCCTTGACCTGCTCGACGATGGTCGAGATGACCTCCGGCTTGTCGGCCAGGTCGATGCCCAGCTCGGCGCCCTTGAGCTCAACCGACGCGCGGCCGGCCATCTCGGTCACCAGGACCCGCATATCGTTGCCGACCCTGGTCGGGTCGATGTGGTTGTACAGATCGTGATCCACCCGCAGCGCCGAAGCGTGCAGCCCCGCCTTGTGGGCGAACGAACTTGTGCCCACATAGGGCTGATGCGTGTCCGGCGGCAGGTTGGCGATCTCGGCCAACTGATGCGAGACCCGCACCATGTTCGCCAGCGAGGTCTCCGGCAGCACCGGGATCCCCAGCTTGAAGGCCAGGTTGGCACCGACGACGAACAGGTCGGCGTTGCCGGTGCGCTCGCCGTAGCCATTCGCGGTCACCTGCGCATGGGTGGCTCCAGCCTCCACCGCCGCCACGGTGTTGGCCACCGCGCAGCCCGTGTCGTCCTGGCAGTGGATGCCCAGCCGCGCGGCCGGGACGGCGTCGGCGATGGACGTCACGATGCGATGGATGCCGCTGGGGAGCATGCCGCCATTGGTGTCGCACATGACCACGGCCTCGGCGCCCGCCTCGTGGGCGACGCGAACGACCTGCTCGGCATAGGCAGGATCGTGCTGATAGCCGTCGAAGAAGTGCTCGCAGTCCACGAACACCCTGCGGCCCTCGGCGTGGAGGTACTCCACGGTGTCGCGGATCATGGCGAGGTTCTCGTCCAGGGTGGTCTTGAGGGCACGCTCGACATGGCGTACGTCGGACTTGGCCACCAATGTGACCACGGGCGTCTCAGCCGCGAGCAGAGCAGCGACCTGCGGGTCGGTCCTGACGTTCGCCCGAGCCTTTCGGGTGGCGCCGAACGCCACCAGCACGGCGTTGCGCAGCTGCAGCTCGGTACCAGCGCGGGCGAAGAACTCCGTGTCCTTGGGCAGCGCCCCCGGCCAGCCGCCCTCGATGAAGCCCACGCCGAGGCCGTCCAAAATCTGCGCGACAGCCAGCTTGTCGTTGACGGAGTACGAGATTCCCTCGCGCTGGGCGCCGTCGCGCAGCGTGGTGTCGTAGAACTGGAACGGGGCGTCTGGAGCTGAGGCAGAGGTCATGGCGGGTCCAAGTGTAGTTCGCGGCTGTGCTGGGCGGGGCGTCAGCGGATGCGGCGCACCCAGCCATGGCGGTCTGGGGCGCGTCCGGTCTGGATGTCGAGCAGCGACTGCCGCAGCTGCATGGCCACGGGGCCCGGGGTGCCGTCGCCGACCTCCCAGGAGTGGCGGTGCGAGCGCACCGAGCCGACCGGGGTGATGACAGCGGCGGTGCCGCAGGCGAAGGTCTCGGTGATCTCTCCCGAGGCGCAGCCCTCACGCCACTCGTCCCGGCTGATCCGGCCCTCGCCGACGTCGTAGCCCAGGTCGGCGGCGAGCACCAGCAGCGACTCCCGGGTCACGCCGGGCAGCAGCGAACCGGTGAGCTCGGGCGTGACCACGCGCGCGTTCGGACCGGAGCCGTAGACGAAGAACAGGTTCATGCCCCCCATCTCCTCGATCCACAGCCGCTCCGACGCGTCCAGCCACACCACCTGGTCGCAGCCGTGGTCGGCTGCCTCGGCCTGCGCGATCAGGGAGGCCGCGTAGTTGCCGGCGCACTTGGCCTCGCCGGTGCCGCCGGGCGCGGCGCGCACGTAGTCGTCGCTGATCCAGACCATCACCGGCTGCACGCCCCTGGAGAAGTAGGCCCCCGCCGGCGAGGCGATGACCAGGTACACGTACTCGTTCGAGGGCCTGACGCCGAGCGCGATGTCGGTGCCGAGCATGAACGGGCGGATGTACAGCGAGCGCTCGGGGTGGTCGGGCACCCAGCGCTGCTCCAGCTTGACCAGCGCCTCGATGCCGTGGACGAAGTACTCCTCGGGCAGCTCGGGCATCGCCAGGCGGACAGCCGAGCGGTTGAAGCGCGCGGCGTTGCGCTCGGGCCGGAACAGCGCCACGGCGCCGTCGGGCTGCCGGTAGGCCTTGAGGCCCTCGAAGACGCTCTGCCCGTAGTGCAGGACGCTCGTGGCAGGGTCGAACGTCAGCGGCGCATAGGGGACGATCTGCGGCTCGGACCAGATGCCGTCGGCATACACCGCCTTGACCATGTGGTCCAGCGGGTGCCGCGCGAAGCCGGGCTCGGCCAGGATCGCGGCCAGGTCCGCGTCGGAGGTCGGTGCCGACGCGGCGGTCACGGACACCTCAACCATCGCTACTCCTCCAGCCCGGCGACGAGGGCGTCGCCGATCTGCTCGGTGGTCCGTGAGTCGCTGCCGCGGACAGCCAGGTCGGCGGCGACGGCGCCCTCGACCGCGGCGGCGGCCTCGGCCAGGCCAAGGTGATCGAGCATCATGGCCACGCTCAGGACGGTGGCAGTTGGGTCCGCTGTGCCGCGGCCCGCGATGTCTGGGGCGCTGCCATGGACGGGCTCGAACATGCTCGGGTTGGTGCCCGTGGCATCGATGTTGCCGCTGGCGGCGCGTCCGATCCCGCCCGCGATCGCTGCTCCGATGTCGGTGATGATGTCGCCGAAGAGGTTGTCGGTGACGACCACATCGAAGCGGCCCGGGTCGGTGATGAAGAACATCGACGCGGCATCGACGTGGCAGTAGTCGGTCTGCACCTCCGGGTACTCCGCCGCCACGTCGTTGAACACGCGCGACCAGAGTGCCCCCGCGTTCGTCAACACATTGGTCTTGTGCACCAGCGTGAGCTTCTTGCGCCGCTGCTGCGCGCGGGAGAAGGCGTCGCGGACGATGCGCTCGACCCCGTAGGCGGTGTTGAGGCTGTCCTCCACCGCAACCTCCTGCGGGGTGCCCGCCCGCAGGGTGCCCCCGGCGCCCACGTACGGGCCCTCGGTCCCCTCGCGGCAGACGACCATGTCGATGTCGGCCGGACCCCGCCCCGCCAGCGGCGTGGCGACGCCGGGGTACAGCTTGACCGGCCGCAGGTTGACGAAGTGGTCGAGCTCGAAGCGCAACTTGAGCAGCAGCCCACGCTCCAACACGCCAGGCGGCACCGAGGGGTCGCCCACGGCGCCCAGCAGGATGGCATCGTGATCGCGGATCTCGGCGAGCACCGAGTCCGGCAGGACCTCGCCGGTGTCCAGGAAACGACGCGCCCCCAGGTCATAGTCGGTCGTGTGGAAATCCACCCCTGCCGACTCCCCGGCAGCGGCCAGCACCTTCAGGCCCTCGGCCACGACCTCCGTGCCGATCCCATCGCCCGGGATCACCGCGATCTTCTTGGATTGCGCCATGGGCGAAGCCTAGGCCACCGATGCAGAAGGGTCGGCGGTGGTGGCGACCGCCCCACAGCCACCGGTGTCGCTGGGGCCCCAGCCCGGAGGGCTGACATACCCTCGGGCCGAGCGACGCGGCACAGTGCCCGACGTGCACGGAGGTGGCAGCGAGGTGTGGCGCAAAGCCGGGACCCGCGCGCGCGTCTCTGCGGTCCTCGGCGTCATCGTGCTGGCGGTGCTGGCTGTCGGCGCGGTGGCGATGCTGAGACACGCGTGGTTCCCCACGGGGGACTTCGCGCTCGCCCAGATGCGCCTGGAACAGGCGTCAGTCCACTTCCCCACCGTCGGCGTCTACTCGCGCTTCGGCTGGTTCCACCCCGGTCCGGCCTACCTGCTGTGGCAGTGGCTGCCCTATCAGCTGCTCGGACCCCGTGGGCAGATAGCGGGCATGCTGGCCTGGCACCTGGGCGCCGTCGCCCTGGCCTGGTGGTCGGCGCGCCGCGTCGACCCCGCCGCAGGGGCCTGGGTGCTGCTCGGGGGCGTCCTGTTGCTGGCCGCCACCGGCGCGGACACCCTGTCCGCCCCCTGGAACCCCTATGTCGGCCTCGTCGGGGCGATGCTCGTGCTCGTGTGCGCCTGGGCAGCGGCCCAGCGCTCGGCCTGGGGCACCGCGGCGCTGCTGCCGGTGGGCTCCATGCTCGTGCAGTCCCACGTCGGCACGGCGCCGCTCGTCGCCCTGGCCAGCCTGGCAGGCGTGGCCCTGGCCTTCCGCCGCCGCGGCTCCGGGAGCGCAGCGGCCGTCCCGTGGGTTGCCTGGGCCACAGGTGTGACGGTGGCGGCGATCATGTGGCTGCCACCGCTGTGGCAGCAACTCACCGGCCAGCCGGCAAACCTGACGGCGCTGCTGGGCAACCAGACCGACGAGGGCGCCCGCGTCGGTCTGGGCAAGGCCGTGGGCGCCATGACCCACCTGTTCGCCCTACCCCCCGACTGGACCAACCCCACGGCCGTGATGGCCACGGCGCCGGTGATCCCGTGGCTCTTGATCCTGCCCGTCGCAGCCCTCGCCCTGGCTGTGCGCAGGCGCGATGCGGTCGCGCTGCGTGCCCTCGCCGTCTGCGGGACGGGGCTGGCGGCGGCCCTGGTTGCCGTCGCCAGCGTCTCCGGGCCGTTGTTCGCCTACGTGGTCGCCTGGCTGCCCGCCGTCGCCGTCACCACCCTGTCGTTCAGCTGTTGGATCGTCGTCGCCGCCGCCGTGTCCAGCCGGGCCGACGGCGAGGAGCAACGGGAGTCGGCGCCAGCACCGCCGGCCGCTGCCGCGGCGACAGCCACAGTGGCGGTGGGGGTGACCGGAGCCGCGCTCGTGATCGCGGCAGTCGTCGCCGTGAGCCTGGTGCGCACCACGCCCCGGGACACCCAGTGGGGAGTTGCCACGGCTGCGCTGGGCAGGGCGGCGGCCACCGACGCGCAAGGAGAGCCCTTCCGCATCCTGCCGCGCGGCGCGGCTGGCACGTTGGACGCCTACGATGCGTACCTGGCCTATCCCGGTGTCCCAGCCGAGGCCTTGCGACTGGGCAACGACGTCGCCTCCACCTCCGACCTCTCTTGGGCGACCCACGGCGCCCTTGCCGGCGAGGAGTCCGACCGCCTGACGTATTGGGTTCGCCCCTACCGGCCCTGGACCCCCGCAGCGCCCGATGAGCGCGTCGTCTCCGTGTATGACCCGTTCAGCGCCGAGGAGTGGCAGCAGATCAGGCAGATCGAGGAGTGCGCCGCCGAACCCCGCCCGCCGTCGTGCGGCGCCGACGCGGGCCAGGCAGCGTCCATCGCGCAGGTCACCAAGGGCCGAATCGCGCTGGCGCTGGTGGCGTCCAAGGGGTAGCCCCCGGTGTCGTTGGGGAGTCCGCAGACCAGGCTGGCATACCCTTCTGGCTGAACGACGCGGCACAGTGCCCGACGTGCACGGAGGTGGCTTCGAGGTGTGGCGCACTGCCGAGCAACCTGCGCCGACGCACGACGAGAACGCGCCAGATTCCGCGCCGCGGGAGTCGAGCCCCGCCACCGACACGGCGCCGCGCTGGTCGCGATGGCTGACCGCCGTCGCACTGGCGGCCATCGCGGTCGCGCTGCTCCTCGGCACGTGGCTCAGCCGCCGCAACGAGTGGACGCCTACGCTCGATATCGCGGCGCTGGAACTGCGCGTGGGCGCCATGTCCCACGATCTGCCGCTCGTGGGCGTGTTCTCCCGTATGGGCTGGTACCACCCGGGTCCGGCCTTCATCGTCCAGGAATGGCTGCCCTACCGGCTGTTCGGGGTCGACGGACTCGCCTATGGCGTCGTGGCAGGCCACCTGGTCGCGCTCGGCCTCGCGTGGTGGATGGCGACGCGGCTCAATCGCGTCGCTGGGGCCTGCGTGCTGCTCGCCGGCGTCGTGGTGCTGTGGGCGCGAGACCCGGCGCAGGCGATGGAGCCATGGAACCCGTGGGCCGGGCTCGTCGCCACGATCACCTTGATGGTCGCGGCGTGGAGTGCCGGGGAGCGCCGCCGGCTCGGCAGCGTGCTGGTGCTGCCGGTCGCGAGCTACCTGCTGCAGGCGCATCTGGGCTTCGCCCCGCTGGTCGGCCTGCTGATCGCCACCGCCGCCGTCGCCGCCCTGTGGCGCGGCGAGCGCGGCCGGGCGATCCCCTGGGTCGCATGGCTGGTGGGCGCGGGCCTCGCGGCGCTGATCTGGTTGCCGCCGCTCTACGAGCAGCTGACCCGCTCCCCCGGCAACGCCACCCTCATTCTCCAGAGCTTCGGCAACGAGCCGCCCCAAGGCCTCGTCGCCGGCCTCCTCGCCGTCGCCGACGGCTTTGCGGTTCCGCCTTCGTGGTTCCACTACTCGCTCTTGCTGCCCAGCTCGGCCGGCGTCCCCTGGCTGCTGTTGCTGCCGCTCGCCGCGACGGTGGCTGCGGTGGTTCGGCGCGACCGGCTGCGGATCACAGCCATGGCGGTGTGCTGGTCGTCGATCGTGGCGGTGGCGGTGGCCGTGGCCTTCGTGTCGGGCGCGCCGGCGGAGTACCTGGTCGGCTGGATACCGGCGGTGGCGAGTACGACGGTCCTCCTCAGCACATGGATCGTCGGTGGGCTGCTGGTGCCGCAGCGGCTCCGCGTGCCCGGATGGACCGCGGCCGCCGCGCTGGAGCTCGCCGCGGTCGCCCTGGCGGTGGTGACCGCCTTCAACTGGTCCAGCGCATCGCAACTGGACGCGCCCAAGGGCCGAACGGTCACGGCGCTCACCGATGCCCTGGTGGCAGACGCGGGGTCCAGGCCGGCGGAGCTGGTAGCCGGGGAGCTGCGTCCCAGCGAGATCCTAGAGCTGCGCCAAGTGTTCTACGGGGTGCTCGCAGGAGCCGTCAGGGACGGTATAGACATAGCCGCCCCCGAGAACATCGTCTGGGAGACCACTGGAGCCATACCCCCCGACGGCGGCGGCGACCGGGTGCACTACGAGCTGCAATCCGTCGACCCCGGTCGGCTCTACCCTCCCGGCACCCGTCTGGTGGTCCGCTACGACCCCTTCACCGCCGAGCAGTGGCAGGCGATCCTGGCCGTCGACGAGCAGTTGGGCGCACCGAACCTCACGCCGGAGCAGCGGATGACGCTGGACCGCGAGCGCTTCCGCCTCACCGGCGGACAGGCGGCTTTCGAGATCGTCGCGGTGGACCAGAAGTGAGTGCGGGCAAGGGAGTGGCCGCCGAGAGCCGCAGGGCCCCGACCACCCCGCGGCCACGATCGCGCCCGTCGAGCCTGCAGCGCCGCGAGGTGCGCCGGGAGGCCCGGCTGGTGATCGCGTGCTTGGCTGCGGTGGTCGTGCTGCTCGTCGGCGCCGCGGCCTGGGCCCTGCGCGACGGCTGGACGCCGGTCTCCGACGCAGCACTGCTCCAGCTGCGGCTGGACCGGATGCTGGTTGATCCGCCCCAGGTCGGCGTGTACTCGCGATTCGGCTGGTTCCACCCCGGACCGGCCTACCTGTGGTTCATGTGGCTGCCCTACGAGCTGCTGGGGGCCGCCGGCCTCGTCCTCGCCATCGTGGTCCTGCACGTTGGAGCGCTGGTGCTCGGCTGGCTGTGCGCGCGCAAGCTCAGCGTCACCGCCGGCGGGTTCGCGGTCCTGGCCGCCCTGGTGGTGATCTGGGCGCGTCCGGCCGACCAGGCTCTGCTGCCGTGGAACCCCTACGTGTCCATGGTCGGTGGCGTGACGCTGGTGCTGGCCGCGTGGAGCGCCGCCGAGCGCCGCCGACTCGGAGCCGCGCTGCTGCTCCCCCTTGGGACCTTTCTGGTGCAGGCCCATGTGGGCACGGCCCCGTTGGTCCTGCTGGTCGTGCTGACGGCACTGGTGCTCATGCTGCTTCCGCGATCGGAACCGCAGCGGAAGCCATGGTTGTGGTGGTGCTTCGGTGCGGCGTCGGCAGCGCTCATGTGGATTCCGCCCATGATTGACCAGCTGGCGGGGTCGCACAATCTGTCAGCGATCCTGCAGGCCGTGTTCGGCGACGGCAACGGCGATCCCATCGGCTGGGGATCGGCGCTCGGAGCTCTGTCGCAGGCCTATTCCCGACATCCGTACTGGCTCAGTTTCGCCGGCGACGTCCCGACCGGCCTCACGATTCCCTGGCTCCTCGTGCTGCCGGCCGTGGCACTCGCCGTCGCCCTGCTGGCGCGCCGTCGAAGCGGGGGGCTTCACCTGCGCCTGCTCGCGGTGCTGGCCGCCGCCAATTTCGCGATTCCGGTGGCGATCTCAGGCGTTCGCGGACCCGTCTACGACTACCTCGTCGCGTGGATCCCCGCAGTCGCCGTCCTCACCTGCGCGTTGAGCGTCTGGGTGCTGCTCGACTGCATCCCGGGTTTGGCTTCCGCCCCGGCACCAGCCACCATCGGCGCGCTCCGGCTGTCGGCCGCCCTGGGGGTCGCCGCGGTTCCCATCGCAGGGGCGATCGCCTGGGGCTGGCTGCAGGCACCCCTTCCGTTCGCCCACGAGGGCGCCGCGGCCCAGCATCTAGCGGATGCGCTCGGGGTGGATTCCACAGGGCAGCGCGTCGCCCTCGTCCGCCCGTCCGGTGCGTCCGCGACGGACCAGCTTGTGGGAGTAGAGCAGGGTGTCCTGGCGCAGGCGACGGCGGCCGGGGTGGACGTGGTTCCGGATGCCCTGACTGCGGGCTGGATCGGCGCCGCGCCGGCGGCCGACCTGTCGAGCCGCATCCGCTACACCGTGGTGCCCTGGACGCCCTACTACGACCCGCCCGAGGGCCAGGACCTGGCAGATATCTACGACCCCTTCAGCCCCGAGCAGTGGCAGCGGATAGAAGATCTCAACCGGCAACTCGCGGCTGCGGGCGGCGACCAGAAGCAGAAGTACCTGCTGGCTCTGGAGCTCAACAAAGTCACGGGTGGCGAGCAGGCGTACGGGCTCATCCGCCTAGACCCGATGCGGCCGCCGGAGGGCGCAGCCAACTGACCGCACCGGGCACCGGGGAGCGGCTGCTATAGTTCGACCCACCATGGCGCGCTCACTCCTGCTCCTGCTCCGCCGCGGCGAGGCCTAGCAACCGGCCCCCTCGTCGCGGAGGTCGTCGTGCGCCGGCTCCCACAGCCCCACGAATCCCAGGAGACTCCCGTGAATACCTACGACGAGCGCAACGCCCAGCAGCCCTCGGGCATGCGGATGCACCGCTACCGACCCTTCACCCCCGTCGCCCTGTCCGACCGGACCTGGCCGGACAGGGTCATCACCTCCGCGCCGCGCTGGTGCGCGGTCGACCTGCGCGACGGCAACCAGGCCCTCATCGATCCGATGTCCCCGGCCCGCAAGCGGCGCATGTTCGAGCTGCTCGTGGCGATGGGCTACAAGGAGATCGAGGTCGGCTTCCCATCGGCCAGCCAGACCGACTTCGACTTCGTGCGCCAGCTCATCGAGGACGACCTCATTCCCGATGACGTGGTGATCCAGGTGCTGACGCAGTCGCGCGACCACCTGATCGAGCGGACGTTCGAGTCGATCCGGGGCGCGAAGCAGGCGATCGTCCACCTGTACAACTCGACCTCCACGTTGCAGCGCCGCGTGGTGTTCGGCCTCGACCGTGCCGGGATCAAGGACATCGCCGTGCACGGCGCCCAACTGTGCCTCAAATACGCCGACACCGTTCCCGAGACCGAGGTGTTCTTCGAGTACTCCCCGGAGTCTTACACCGGCACGGAGCTGGAGTTCGCCGTCGAGGTGTGCAACGCGGTCAACGAGGTGTGGCAGCCGACGCCGGAGCGCAAGACGATCATCAACCTGCCGGCGACCGTCGAGATGGCCACGCCCAACATCTACGCCGACTCGATCGAGTGGATGAGCCGACACCTCGACCGGCGCGACTCGGTCGTCCTCAGCCTGCACCCCCACAACGACCGGGGAACCGCGGTGGCCGCCGCCGAGCTCGGCTATATGGCCGGCGCGGACCGCATCGAAGGGTGCCTGTTCGGCAACGGCGAGCGCACCGGCAACGTCTGCCTGGTCACCCTGGGACTCAACCTGTTCAGCCAGGGCATCGACCCGCAGATCGACTTCAGCGACATCGACGGCGTCCGCCGCACTGTGGAGTACTGCAACCAGCTGCCCGTCGCTGAGCGGCACCCGTACGGCGGCGACCTGGTGTACACCGCGTTCTCGGGCTCCCACCAGGACGCGATCAACAAGGGCCTCAAAGCGATGGCGGCCGACGCGGCGGAGGCCGGCACGCCGGTTGAGGACTTCCGCTGGGAGGTTCCCTATCTGCCGATCGACCCGCACGATGTCGGCCGCACCTACGAGGCCGTGATCCGGGTCAACTCGCAGTCCGGCAAGGGCGGCGTTGCCTACATCATGCGCACCGAGCACAAGCTGGAGCTTCCACGCCGGCTTCAGATCGAGTTCTCCCAGGTCATCCAGCACGTCACCGACGATGCCGGCGGCGAGGTCAGCCCAGAGCAGATGCTGGCGATCTTCACCGACGAGTACCTGCCCGACTCCCCCGAGCACTGGGGGCGCTTCCGGCTGCTGGACTACGACCTGACCAGCTCCACCGACGGTGACTCACGGATCACGGCCCGGCTGGCCGACGGCGAGGACGACGTGGTGCTGGAAGGCACGGGCAACGGCCCGATCGCAGCCTTCTGCCACGCGCTGGCCGCCCATGATGTGGACGTGCGAGTGCTCGACTACAACGAGCACGCCCTGTCGGCCGGCGGCGACGCGAAGGCCGCCAGCTACCTGGAGTGCGTCGTGGACGGGCGGCTGCTGTGGGGCGTCGGCGTGTCGTCGTCGATCGTCACGGCGAGTCTGCGCGCAGTGATCAGCGCGGCCAACCGGGCTGTTCGGGGCTGAGGGCTACTCGGCCTCGGCGAGGCGCTCCGACAGGAAGTGAAGGACGGCGTCCATCGCCTCGGTGGTGGGCGACCCGGGCTTGCCGTCGGCGTCCTGCGTCAGCACCGAGTGGGCGGACTCCGGGTAGCCCCACTCGTTTCCGGGGCTGCTGTCGATCTCGACGGCGACGAAGCCGCTGCCCAACTCCTGCCGCAGCCGCTCGAACCGCTCGGCGGGGACGCTCTTGTCCCCGGTGAAGCGCAGGCCCAGCACGCAGGCGCCGTCGTCGACGCGCCCCTTCACCGCCGTGAGCTCCGCCGGGCTCAGCCCGAGGGCCCGACGGCCGGCGGCGGTGACGGCGGCAGGTGTGGCGGGCTGGCTCAGCACCGGCGCGACCACGACCGGATCCACCATCATGGCCAGCGCGAAGCCGCCCGTCAGGCACATGCCCACGACTCCCACACCCGGACCGCCGCAGCGCTCGTGCTCCAACCGCGCCAGCGCCCGCAACCATGCCGTGATCGGGCTGGACTTGTTCAGGGCGAAGACGTGGAACTCGCGGCTCACGCAGGCCCGCGCGCCTGAGGTCGCCAGATAGGCCGAGGACGGAGGTTTACCCGGAGTGCCCAGCAGGTCCGGCAGCACCGCCGTCAAGCCCAGGGCTGCCACCCGCCGGCCGAACTCCGCCACCAGCGGCGTGATGCCCGGCAGCTCGTGGATGACGATCACCGCCGGACCAGTACCCGTGCGGTACACGTCCTTCGCGCGCCCGTCGAGGGTGACGGTCTCCTTGTCGTAGCCCGCCAGGGCGGCGTCGTACTCCGCTTGATCAGCCATGCGCACATCCTGCCCCAGGATCATCGCCAGAACAGCAGCGCCGCCAGGATGAGCAGGGCTGCGACGACGACCGCGCCAGCGATGAGCGCCGCCCTTGAGCGGCCGCCGTGCGCCCGCGCAGGAGGGCTGACCGTGCCGGCACCGGACTCCGGGCCGTCAGTCGAGGGCTCGGCAACCGCATCGCCATCGGGACCATCCGCCTGGGCCTGCATGGCGGCCGCCAGCACCGAGGCGTCGGCAGGGTCGTCAGGCGATCCACCGTCCAGGTGCCACTCGGGTTCCCGCACGCTGTCGCTCTCCCCGCCCGCCATGAGCGACCTGATCAGCGCCAGGTCGGCCCGGCACTCCGCGCACGACTGCACGTGCGCGGACACGGCGGCATCGACCGGAGCGTCCATGGCGAGCAGCGCCAGCTGCTCGGAGTCCGGGTGAGGACCGTCGGCGGTGCCCATACGCGGCGGACTATGCGCTCAAGTCCACCGAGCGCGCGACATCGGCCCCGATGGCATCGGCCATCTGGGCCACCACGTCGTCGGCCACGTCGGAGTCCACCGTCAGCACCATCGTGGCGCTGTCCTCGCGGCTGCTCACCTGCATGTTGGCGATGTTCACTCCAGCCTCGCCGAGGACGCCACCGACCGCGCCGACGACACCGGGCCGATCGGCGTAGCGGAACACCAGCAGGTGGTCGCTCACCGGGACGTCGAGCTCGGCGTGGTCGATCTCGACGAGCTTCGGCTCGTCGCGCACCCCCACGACCGTGCCGGACACGCGCACCAGGGTGCCGTCGGTGCAGGAGGCACTCACGGTGACCAGCGCGCGGTGGTCCTCGTACTCACCCTCGGTGGCCAGCCCGGTCGCGACGCCGCGATCGGTGGCCAGCACGGGTGCGTTGACGTAGCTCACTGGCTCGTCCACCAGCACGGAGAACATGCCCTTGACCGCGGCCAGCTCCAGGATGCTCACGTCGTGCTCGGCCAGCTCGCCAAGCACGCACACGTCCAGGCGCTCGATCGGCGCCGGCGTCAGCGAGGTCGCCAGCCGGCCCAGCTTCTCCGTCAGCTCCAGGAACGGCCGCACCGGCTCGGCGATGACGCCGCCGCGGACGTTGACGGCATCGGGCACGAGCTCGCCGGCGAGGGCCTGGCGCACGGACTTGGCCACAGCGACGCCGGCCTTCTCCTGCGCCTCGTCGGTCGAGGCGCCCAGGTGCGGCGTGGCGACCACGTTGTCCAGGCCGAACAGCGGGGAGTCCGTGCAGGGCTCCTTGGCGTAGACGTCCAGTCCGGCACCGGCCACACGGCCGTCCACCAGGGCGTCGTACAGGGCCTGCTCGTCCACGATGCCGCCGCGCGCGGCGTTGACGATGTGCACCGTCGGCTTGACCTTGTGCAGGGCATCGTCGCCGATGAGGCCCAGGGTCTCTTTGGTCTTGGGCAGGTGCACGGTGATGAAGTCGCTCTCGGCCAGCAGCTCGTCGAGGTCCACCATCCGCACCCCCAGCTGGGCTGCCCGACCGGGCTTGACGTAGGGGTCGTACGCCACCAGGTTGACGCCGAAGGCGCTGAGGCGCTGCGCGACCAGCAGGCCGATCCGGCCCAGCCCCACGACGCCGACGGTCTTGTCGGCGAGCTCGACACCGGAGTACTTCGACCGCTTCCACTCGCCCTGGCGCAGCGCTGCGTGAGCGGGCGAGACGTTGCGCGCACTGGCCAGCAGCAGCGCGACGGCCAGCTCGGCAGCCGAGACGATGTTGGAGGTCGGCGCGTTGACGACCATGACGCCCTGCTGAGTGGCAGCGGCCACATCGACGTTGTCCAGGCCGACGCCGGCGCGGGCGACGACCTTGAGGTTCTTGGCGGCGGCCAGCGCCTCGGCGTCCACCTTGGTGGCGGAGCGGATCAGGATCGCGTCCACGTCGGCGATCGCGGGCAGCAGCTGGGAGCGGTCGGCCCCGTCGCAGTGGCGCACCTCGAAATCGGGGCCGAGGGCCTCGATGGTGGCCGGGGAGAGCTCTTCGGCGATCAGAACGACGGGTTTGGACACGTGTCACTCCACATCTGGCGGGCTTTGGCGATGATGTCCCGCGGCAACGCGAACCGGGCGGGGGTGGCTCGATTGTATCGGCCACCCCCGCCCGGGGAGCACGCGGCGCTTGCTCGCTGCAGGCGACCGCGCAGCGGTGTCAGCGGGCCGCGGTGCCCTCGACGTAGTCGTCGTCACCGGAGTCGACCCAGGACATCAGCTTGCGCAGCTCGCGGCCGGTGTCCTCGATCGGGTGCTGCTCGGCCTTGGCCCGCAGTTCGATGAACTCCGGCGCGCCGGCGTCCTGGTCGGCGATGAAGCGCTCGGCGAAGGCGCCGTTCTGGATGTCGGCCAGGACCGCGCGCATGTTGTCCTTGACGCTCGGGTCGATCACCCGCGGGCCAGACACGTAGTCGCCGTACTCGGCGGTGTCCGAGACGCTCCAGCGCTGCTTGGCGATGCCGCCCTCATACATCAGGTCGACGATGAGCTTGAGCTCGTGCAGGCACTCGAAGTAGGCGACCTCCGGCTGGTAGCCGGCCTCCACGAGGGTCTCGAAGCCGTACATCACCAGCTGCGACGCACCGCCGCAGAGCACAGCCTGCTCGCCGAACAGGTCCGTCTCGGTCTCCTCGGTGAACGTGGTCTTGATGCCGCCGGCGCGCAGGGCGCCGATGGCCTTGGCGTACGACAGCGCGAGGTCCCACGCCTCGCCGGTGGCGTCCTGCTCCACGGCGATGATCGCCGGGACGCCGCGACCGGCCTCGTACTCGCGGCGCACCAGGTGCCCGGGGCCCTTGGGGGCCACCATGATCACGTCGACGTCGGCCGGCGGGGTGATGTAGCCGAATCGGATGTTGAAGCCGTGCGCGAACAGCAGCGCCTTGCCCGCGCTCAGGTTGTCGGCGATGGCCTCGGCGTAGAGCCCGCGCTGCGCGGGGTCCGGCACGAGGACGACGATGACGTCGGCCTCGGCGCAGGCGGTGGCCGGGTCGGTGACGCGCAGCCCGGCCGCCTCGGCCTTGGCGATGCTCTTGGAGCCGGGCTTGAGGCCGACCCGCACATCGACGCCGGAGTCGCGCAGGCTCAGCGCGTGGGCGTGGCCCTGCGAGCCGAAGCCGAGCACGGCCACCTTCTTGGACTGGATGAGGGCGAGGTCAGCGTCGTCGTCGTAGAAAAGCTCGGCCACGGGTTCTCCTGGTTCGGCGGTTTCGGGGTGGTGGGGGTGTGCGGGACGGGGCGAGCCTATCGCGCTGGCCCGGTCGCACCGCGGGGCGTCCGGCCCGGCGTCAGGCGGGTTTGCGGCCGCGGTCGGCGATGCTGCGGCTGCCTCGGCCGAGCGCGACGGCGCCGGACTGGGCCAGCTCCAGCACACCGTGGCCGCTGAGCATCTCCAGCAGGGCCGACAGCTTGTCGGACGTCCCGGTCGACTCGATCGTGAGGGAGTCGGGGGCGACGTCGACGATGCGGGCGCGGAACATCTGGCAGATCTCCAGCACGTCCGAGCGGTTGCTGGAGTCGGCCCTGACCTTGATGAAGATGAGCTCGCGCTGCACCGACGTCCTCGGCTCCAACTCCACGATCTTGATGACGTTGACCAGCTTGTTCAGCTGCTTCGTCACCTGCTCCAGGGGGTGCAGGTCGACCGAGACGACGATGGTCATCCGGGAGATGCGCGGGTCCTCGGTGGGGCCCACGGCAAGAGACTCGATGTTGAAGCCGCGCCGAGCGAAGAGCCCGGCGATGCGCGCGAGCACGCCCGGCTTGTTCTCGACCAGGACGCTGAGGGTGGTGGTCTGCATGTCCTACTCCATCCGATCCCAGGCCGGCGCGAGGTCGCGCGCGATGGTGATCTCGTCGTTGCTGGTTCCCGCCGGCACCATCGGCCACACCATGGCGTCGCGGTGAACGTGGAAGTCGAGGACGACCGGGGCGTCGTTGAGGCCCAGCGCCTTCTCGATGGTGGCGTCCACCTCGTCGACGCTGTCGACCCGGAAGCCGTGGCAGCCGTAGGCGTCGGCGAGCTTGACGAAGTCCGGGTACGTGTGCGAGTGCAGGTCGGTGTTGGAGTACCGCTCGTTGTAGAACAGCGTCTGCCACTGCCGCACCATTCCCAGGGCGGCGTTGTTGATGATCGCCACCTTGATCGGGACGTTGTTGATCACACAGGTCGCGAGCTCCTGGTTGGTCATCTGGAAGCAGCCGTCGCCGTCGACCGCCCAGACCGTGGCATCGGGGCGCCCGACCTTGGCTCCCATCGCCGCCGGCACCGCGTAGCCCATGGTCCCCAGGCCCCCGGAGTTCAGCCAGGTGCCCGGGTACTCGTAGTCGATGAACTGCGCGGCCCACATCTGGTGCTGGCCCACGCCGGCGGCCACGATGCTCTCCGGCCCGCTGAGCTTGCCCAGCCGCTGGATGACGTACTGCGGCGACAGCGTCCCGTCATCCGGCGCGTCGTAGCCCAGGGGGAAGCGCTGCACCAGGTCGTCCAGCGTGCGCCACCAGTCGCCGTAGGACCCCACCACGCCGGCCTCGTGCTCGGCGGCGACGGCGTCCACGAGCTCGGCCAGCACGAGCCGTGCGTCGCCCACGATCGGGATGTCCACCTGCCGGTTCTTCCCGATCTCGGCGGGGTCGATGTCGGCGTGGATCACCGCCGCCTTGGGCGCGAAGGAGTCCAGCTTGCCGGTGACGCGGTCGTCGAATCGGGTGCCGATGGCGATGAGCAGGTCGGCCATCTGCAGGGCCGCGACCGCCGGGACGGTGCCGTGCATGCCGGGCATGCCCAGGTTCAGGCGGTGGCTGTCGGGGAAGGCGCCCCGGGCCATGAGCGTGGTGACCACGGGGATCCCGGTCATCTCGGCCAGCTGGTGCAGCTGCGAGGCCGCCCGGGCGCGGATGACGCCGCCGCCGATGTACAGCACGGGGCGCTTGGCCGCCAGCATCATCCGCGCGGCCTCGCGGATCTGCCGGGAGTGGGGGGTGAGCGTCGGCTTGTAGCCCGGCAGGTCGATCCCGCGGGGCCAGGCGAAGCGCGTCGGTGCCACCAGGGCGTCCTTGGAGATGTCCACCAGCACCGGACCCGGTCGCCCGGTCTCGGCGATGTGGAAGGCGTCCTTGATCGCCCGCGGGATGTCGTCGGGGTTGGTGACGAGGAAGTTGTGCTTGGTGATCGGCTGCGTGATCCCGGAGATGTCGGCCTCCTGGAATGCGTCCGTGCCGATCGCCCGCGACGGCACCTGCCCGGTGATCGCCACGATCGGCACGGAGTCCATGTAGGCGTCCGCGATGGGGGTCACCAGGTTGGTGGCGCCGGGGCCCGAGGTCGCCATGCAGACGCCCACCCGCCCAGTCGCGCCGGCGTATCCCTCGGCCGCGTGGCCCGCGCCCTGCTCGTGGCGCACCAGGATGTGACGGATCTTCTCCGAGTCCATCAACGGGTCATACGCGGGAAGGATCGCGCCGCCGGGGATACCGAACACGGTGTCCACGCCGACCTTCTCCAGGGACTTGACCAGGCTCTGCGCGCCGGTCAGCGCGGAGTCGGAGGCTGTCATGGGTTCCTCACTGCTGCTGCTCGTGGTGATGAGGGTGCGGGATCAAGCAAAAACCCCCCGTTCCCGCGACCGGGAAGGAGGGGTAGCGCGAGGGCCGAATCGTTCAGCCGCCGCGCTTGTTGGGTACCAGGGTGCTCATGCGCAGCACTCTACCCTGTGGTGGCGGGACCCGCCACGGCGGGCGGCTAGCGCCACTTGCGGCTGGAGCCCGCCGCCCGGCCCAGGTCCGCGATCTGCTCGCGGGTGCCGATGGCGATGACGACGTCGCCCGCCCCCACGACCGTGTCGGGGTCGGGGTTGGTGCGGAACTCCCCGGAGCCCTGCGGGCGCAGCGCGAGCAGCAGCGCCCCGTCGCCCTCAAGCGAGCGCGCCTGCCGGACGGTCGATCCCTCCAGCGCGGAGTTGCGGTGCACCTCGACCTGCTCCAGCTGGAACTCGACCTCGTCGTCGTGCATCGCCACGTCCAGGAAGTCGGTGACGTGCGGCTGCAGCGCGAAGGCCGCGATCCGGTTGCCGCCGATGCGCTGCGGGTTGACGACGCGGTCCGCGCCTGCGCGCAACAGCTTCTGCTCGGTGTCGTCGACTCGGCTGCGGGCGATGATGGTCAGGTCGGGGTTAAGGGCGCGGGCGGTGAGCGTCACGAAGAGCGTGAGGGCGTCGGTTCCCAGCGATGCCACGAGCATGCGGGCCCGGTCGATCCCGGCCCGGTTGAGGACCTCGTCGCGTGTGGCGTCGCCCAGCAGGTGCGGATAGGGGCAGTCCGACAGCCGGTTGCGCTCGGCGTCGATGACCAGCACCGGCTGCCCGGACTTGAACAGCTGGTGCGCGGCGGCGCGGCCCACGCGGCCCCATCCGCACACGATGGCGTGGCCCGACATGTCGTCGATGGTCTTCTGCATCCGTCGCCTTCCCCATTGATCGCCCACCCAACCTTCGATGATCAGGCTCAGCAGTGCCGTCAGGGTGTAGAGCACGACGCCAACCCCGAACAGCACCAGCGCCATCGTGAAGATCTTCTCGGCGGCGCCGAAGGGCTCGACCACCTCGCGGAAGCCGACCGTGGTGACGGTGGTGACGGTCTGGTAGGCGGCATCGAGCAGGTTGAACCCGAGGAGCACATAGCCGACGACGCCGACGAGGAGCACCAGGAGCAGGGCGACCACGCTCTGCACGAGCTGCCGGGTGATGCTCTTGGTGTCGCGGCTACCCACGATCCGTGAGTATCCCCTACCGTCGGCCAGGGCGAGCACTACTGTCGAGATATGCCCGACGGATTCACCCGGGACGTCGCCGCGAGCTCCCGGCAGCAGCCGCGCATCGCCTGGCTGCGCCCCGGTTGGGGGCTGGCGATCGCGGTCTGGATCATCTACACGGTCGGCATGGCGGGTGCCTGGATGGCGACCGACAACGCCTACGAGCAGAGCGTAGAAGTCAACAAGGACATGTGGTGGGTCACGCTCGTCCTAGTGATCCTCATGTGGGCGCTGGTGTGGCTCAGCGGGATGCGGGTGCAGCACAGCTGGCGCCTGGGGTGGCTGTCGCTGGTGCTCGTCGTGCCGGTGGGGCTGTCGCTGCTGGGGGCGGGGCTGGCCTTCGCCGGCCAGGGGACGGACTGGGCGACGGTGGTGTTCATGCTCGGCGCCACCCTGCTGGTGGGAGTCGGCGAGGAGACCGCGTTCCGTGGGCTGGTGCTGAACTCGTTGGCCGGGCGGATCCCCGTGGTCGCGGCGGTGATCGTGTCGGGCGTGTTGTTCGGGCTGATGCACTCGGTGAACGCGATGCTGCAGCCGTTCGGGTCCACGGTGTGGCAGGTGATCGTGACCTCGATGATCGGCATCGTCTTCGGGTTCGTCTACGTGTCGTCCGGCGGCAACCTAGTGCTGTGCATCGTTCTGCACTGGCTGTACGACTTCAGCCTGATGGCTCCGCAGGCCACTGAGTACGGCCAGAACCCCATCGGCTTGATCGGCTTGCTCATGGTCGTGGGGTTCCTGATCGCCGTCCCGGTGGGGATCGTCAGGTACCGCGACGTCAAGCGCTGGCCGACTCCCGCCGCGCCTGCGGCCGGCTGATCAGACGTTCGTCAGATCAGACGTTCGTCAGCCACCGCGCGGGGGTCAGCCGCATCGGCACCGGCGTGCCGACCTCGATCGCCTCCCCGGCAGTGGCGCGGGCCACCTGCGTGTAACGCCCATCGACCAACTCCAGCACCGTGATCGCCGGTCCAGCCGGATCAACCAGCCAGTACGACGGCACCCCGGCCCGCTCGTAGAGCTCCCGCTTGACCACCGCGTCGATCGTCGCCGTGCTGCGCGAGCGCACCTCCACCACCAGCAGCGGCGCCACCGGCAGGTCCCTGGCCGTGAAATCCGACCGCCGCGCCACCACCAGGTCCGGCGCCACCACCGTGGACTCCGACAGCACAACGTCGAACGGGCCCGTCAGCACCAACAGGTCGGAGCCGTCCAGCGCCCCTGAGAGCTCCAGATGCAGGGCACCGACGATCACCTGATGACCAAACCCCGGCGACGGCGTCACGACGATGGCCCCGTCCAGCAACTCGTGGCGCCGCCCGTCCTCGGGCAGCGCATCGCGATCAGCCCGGGTGAGCAGAGCCTCGGACGCCATGACAGCCATGATGAACCCCTCCCCGACATTCCACCAGTAGCTCACACTCCGCTGCGGCGTCGCCGAACTTGTCCACAGGCCGCCCACACGCCTTGCCGCTCAACCACCGGGCGGCTGATCAGACGTTCGTCAGCCACCGCGCGGGGGTCAGCCGCATCGGCGCCGGCGTGCCGACCTCGATCGCCTCCCCGGCAGTGGCGCGGGCCACCTGCGCGTAACGCCCATCGACCAACTCCAGCACCGTGATCGCCGGTCCAGCCGGATCAACCAGCCAGTACGACGGCACCCCGGCCCGCTCGTAGAGCTCCCGCTTGACCACCGCGTCGATCGTCGCCGTGCTGCGCGAGCGCACCTCCACCACCAGCAGCGGCGCCACCGGCAGGTCCCTGGCCGTGAAATCCGACCGCCGCGCCACCACCAGGTCCGGCGCCACCACCGTGGACTCCGACAGCACAACGTCGAACGGGCCCGTCAGCACCAACAGGTCGGAGCCGTCCAGCGCCCCTGAGAGCTCCAGATGCAGGGCACCGACGATCACCTGATGACCAAACCCCGGCGACGGCGTCACGACGATGGCCCCGTCCAGCAACTCGTGGCGCCGCCCGTCCTCGGGCAGCGCATCGCGATCAGCCCGGGTGAGCAGAGCCTCGGACGCCATGACAGCCATGATGAACCCCTCCCCGACATTCCACCAGTAGCTCACACCCCGCTGCGGCGTCGCCGAGCCTGTCCACAGGCACAGCGGGGCGCGCTGTCAGTCGCAGACGGCGCCCTTGGAGGCCGAACCCACGAGCTTGGCGTACTTGGCCAGCACCCCGCGGGTGTAGCGGGGCGGCAGCGGGCGCCACTCCTTGCGCCGGCGCTGCAGCTCGTCAGGCTCGACCAGCAAGTCCAGCGTGCGGGCATCGAGGTCGATCCGCACGCGGTCGCCCTCCTCGATCAGGGCGATCGGCCCACCGTCGGCAGCCTCGGGGGCGACGTGGCCCACGCACAGCCCGGTGGTGCCCCCCGAGAAGCGGCCGTCGGTGAGCAGCAGCACGTCCTTGCCCAGCCCGGCGCCCTTGATCGCCCCCGTGATCATCAGCATCTCGCGCATGCCCGGGCCGCCCTTCGGCCCCTCCCAGCGGATAACCACGACGTCGCCTGCCTGGATGCTTCCGTCCTCCAGCGCCGCCATGGCCTCCTGCTCGCGCTCGAACACCCGCGCGGCGCCCTCGAAGACGTGAACCGGCACCCCGGCGCTCTTGCACACGGCACCTTCCGGGGCCAGCGAGCCACCCAGGATCGTGATGCCGCCGTGGGTGTCCAGCGGCGTAGCGATCGCCCGGAGGATGTCGCCGTCGGGGTCGGGCGAGTCGATGGCCTCCAGGTTCTCGGCCACCGTCTTGCCGGTGACGGTCATGCAGTCGCCGTTGATGAGCCCGGCGTCGTACAGCGCCCGCATGACCACCGGCACCCCGCCCACCCGGTCGACGTCGCTCATCACGTAGCGCCCGAACGGCTTGACGTCGGCCAGCAGCGGCACCTTGGACCCGATGCGGTGGAAGTCCTCCATTGAGAGGTCCACCTCAGCCTCGTGGGCGATGGCCAGCAGGTGCAGCACCGCGTTCGTGGAGCCGCCGAAAGCCATGACCACCGCGATCGCGTTCTCCAGCGACTCCCGCGTGATGATGTCGCGGGTGGTGATGCCCTGGCGGATCAGCTCCACGACGGCGGCGCCGGAGGCGCGGGCGATCCCGTCGCGGCGACGGTCCACTGCCGGGGGCGCGGCAGACCCGGGAAGCGACATGCCCATCGCCTCCGCCGCGCTCGCCATGGTGTTGGCCGTGTACATGCCGCCGCACGCGCCTTCGCCCGGGCAGATCGCTCGCTCCACGGCATCGACCTCGTCGCGGGTGATGAGGCCGCGGGCGCAGGCTCCGACGGCCTCGAAGGCGTCGATGATCGTGACGTCCTTGTCGCCCAGGCGTCCGGGCAGGATCGAGCCCGCGTAGACGAACACGCTCGCCACATCCGTGCGCGCCGCGGCCATGAGCATGCCCGGCAGCGACTTGTCGCAGCCCGCGAAGGTGACCATGCCGTCAAGGCGCTCGGCCTCCATCACCGCCTCCACCGAGTCGGCGATGACCTCGCGGCTGACCAGTGAGAAGTGCATGCCCTCGTGGCCCATCGAGATGCCGTCGGACACGCTGATGGTGCCGAACTGCAGCGGGTAGCCGCCGGCGGCGTGCACGCCCTCCTTCGCAGCCTTTGCCAACCGCTCCAGCGAGAGGTTGCACGGCGTGATCTCGTTCCAGCTGGAGGCCACGCCGATCTGCGGCTTGGGCCAGTCGGCGTCGGTCATGCCCACGGCGCGCAACATGCCGCGGGCGGCGGCGCGCTCCAGTCCGTCGGTAACGTCCTTGCTGCGGGGCTTCATGTCGACCATGGCGTCATGCTAGTGATCGGCCCCGACTCAATCGCGGGCCACCACACCCCGCAGCGCCTCCCCGGCGGCCCAGCGCAGCAGCTGCCGGTCGAGCATCCGCTGGGCGCGCGGCGGGAACGCTGCAGAGTTGCCGCCGAGGTGCGGGGTGATGAGGACCCCGGGGCACGTCCACAGCGGATGCGCCGGCGGCAGCGGCTCGGGGTCGGTAACGTCCACGGCGGCCCGGAGCCGGCCGGTCGACGCCTGCGCCACAAGCGCGTCGGTGTCCACCACTGGCCCGCGGGCCACATTGACCAACAGCGCCCCGTCTGCCATGCGCGCGATCCTGTCGGCGTCGAACATCCCCCGCGTCTGCGCCGACAGCGGCACCGCCACGACGACGATGTCGGCGCCCGGCAGCAGCGTGTCCAGCTCATCGGCACCGTGTACCCGACAGTCGCCCTCCAGGCGCGCCGTCCTGCCGACCGCCACGACCTCGCACTCGAACCCCGCCAGGCGCTCACCGATCGCGCGGCCGACCCCGCCCCAGCCGACCAACAGCACCCGGCTGTCGGCCAGCGACCGGCGCCGCTCATGGCGCCACACACCCTCAGACCGATCGCGGGCGGCGACGTCGATGCCCCGCTGGGCGGCGATCATCAGGCCGACGGCCAGCTCGGCAGTGCTGGCATCGTGCACCCCCACCGCGCCGCAAAGCACCGCCCCTCGCGGCAGCAGCTCGGCGATCCCGTCGACGCCGGCGGTGAGCGTCTGCACCAACTCCAGCCCAGGCATCCGCAGAGACAGCTCGGCGTTGGCCGCGGGCCCCATGTAGGGCGGGACGAAAACGCGGCAGGCGGCCAGGTCGGTGTCGTTTGGGAGCGCCTCCCAGTCGCCCTCCCACGGCACCGGGCGCAGCCCAGCCGCGGCCGGTACGCGCAGCCAGCCGGGCAGCACGATCGTCGGGCCCAAGTGGCGCTACTTCCCGACGGCCGCGTCGAAGCGCACGCGCACCACGTCGGCGACCCTGAGGGTGCCGAACATGGCGCTGTAGGGGGTGATCCCGAAGTCGGTCTGGCGCAGCTCCACGGTGCTCGTCACCGTCCAGCGGTCCTCGCCCTCGGCCACCCTGACCTGCGCCGTCAGCGGTCGCGTCACCTCGCCGATGGTGACCGTGCCGGTCAACTGGAAACCGCCGTCCGTGCGGGCCACGTCGGTGGCGGCGAACAGCACCCCGGAACTGTCGTCGGCCTTCAGCGCCTTGGTGGCGTTGCGGAGGATCTGCGCCTTGTCGCCGGCCGTCAGCGGCTTGAGGCCGCCGGTGCCGGACAGCACCCGCAGGCTCGTCAGCGCCGCGACCAGGCGCACGTCGGTCGGGAGGTCGCCGTCGAGCACGACCGTCCCCCGGAAGTCGTCGACGTCGAGCACGAGGTCGTGGCCGACGCGGCCGGCGGCGCCCTCGGCTGTGGTGAGGACGTGCAGGTCTGCGTTCGTCGGAGTGATCGTCACGGTCTCCATGGCCGCAGACTAGGCACCCGCGGCCGGGTGCGCAGCCGGTGATGTTCACAATGAGTGGCGTGGAGCCGCTGCTGAACTATCGACGTTTCCGCTTCACCGGCGTCGACGGCACCTCGCTGCTGGGCTGGACCAACGACGCCGACGGCCCCCCGGTGCTGGTGTGCAACGGTCTTGGCACCCCGCCGGAGGCGTGGCCGAAGCTGCTGTCCGACGAGCCGGACTACTGGGTGGCGGGCTGGAACCACCGCGGCGGCCTAGGTTCCGAGAAGCCCGCGGACCCCAAGCGCATCGGCGTCCCCGACCACGTCGACGACGCCTTCGCCCTTATGGACGCCATGGGCTGGGACAGCGCGGTGATCGTCGGCTGGTCGATCGGGGTCAACGTGGCCTTCGAGATGGCCTCCCAGCACCCCGAGCGGGTCGCCGGGATCGTGGCGCTGGCGGGCGTGCCCGGCGGCACCTTCGAGGCCAGCTTCGCGCCGCTGCTGGTGCCGAAGCCGCTGCGCCGCCACATGGCGATGGGGGTGGTGCAAGGGGGGCGTTTGCTGGGCGCCCCGCTGACCGCCCTGGCGCGGGCTGTGCCCAAGGGCCGGACCTTCGCCGACGTCCTGCGCTGGAGCGGGTTCATGATGCCCCACGCCGACCCGGAGCACGCCGTGCCGTGGATCCAGGCGTTCCTGGAGCACGACTTCCAGTGGTACTTCAACCTGGGCGTCGCCGCCAGCGAGCACCAGGCTCTGGACCCGTCCTTCATCGAGGTGCCCGTGACGATCGCTGCCGGCGGCTTCGACGTCATGACCTCGATGCGCGACATCGTCGCCTTCGCCGAGAAGATCCCGCACGCCGTGGTGCACGTCCTGCACGGCACCCACATGCTGCCGATCGAGTTCCCGGACCTGGTGCTGGACATGGTGCACGACGTCTACGACAAGGCCCGGGAGTTGGGGCACGTGGAGGCGGCGGACCCCTCGGTCAGCCAAGCGGGTTGATCCAGCGGCACCCGGGAAAGCGCCCGAAGTCCGCGTCAGCGCTGGCGACTGCCACTCCGTGCTCGATCGCCAACGCTGCCAGCTGGGCATCCGGCACGAGGTTCCCCGCAATCCCCGCCTGCATCAACCGACCCAACACCACACCCGTCGAGGCGCCCGCCGCCGGAATCCACGCGTTCGGAGCACCCAGCCAGTCCTCGACGTAACCCCACGCCGCCGACGCTGTGAGGGGCCTCTCGTAGACGCGCGGGTGAGTCGCGATCCGCAGGAAGGCCCCGATGGACTGCCACGGCAAACCCACGCGGGTGGGACCCGACAAGGTGCTCTCCAGCCAGTCCGCAACCCTTGCATGGACCGGTGAGTCAGCATCCACGGCGTACAGCAGCAGATTCGCGTCGAGCAGCACTACTCGTGATCCAACTGTTCGAGGACTGCACCGATGTCCGCGACCGGAATCTTGGCGCCCATGGAAGTCGACCGCTGGCGGAAGCCCTGGCTGGGCGTGCTTCCCGCCGCCATACCGCGTCTCGCGAGCAGGTTGATCGCCTCACTCACACCGATGCCCAACTCCTTGCGGAGTCGTCGGATCTCCGCCTCCACGTCGGGCGCTGGCGTGTAGGTCGTGCGCATGAGAGCAGCGTAGCATCTTGATGCGACCACACCCGCACCATGATGCTCCGATCGGGTTCCCGGACCTGGTGCTGGTCATGGCGCACGACGTGTACGACACGGCTCGGGAGCTGGTGCAGGTGGCGGCGGATCTGCCGACCAGCCCAGCGGGTTGATCCAGCGGCACCCGGGGGGCGACCCAGTCCGAGCCAATAGCGAGCCGAATCGCGTGGCCCTGCACATACCTGGCGTTTCACGTTATGGTCTGTGAATTCATGCAGACGGTTGCACGCAGGAACGAGGAGTCGGCCATGCTCCAGGAGCGCATCACCCACGCAAGCCCTGCAATGGCGGGAAACGACGCGCGCAGCCGCCTCCGCCCCGCGCTGATCTTCGCCCTCATCGCCATGCTGGCGATGGTCGGCGTCGTGGCGGCCACCGCCCCAGCGTCCGCTGCCGCTGACGGATCAGGTTGGGCGCTCAGGGCGTCGGTCAACACGACCGGCCTGGTCCCGGAGAACAACTGGCGGGGCATCACCTACGGAAACGGCACCTTCGTCGCCGTTTCCACGAACGGCACTGGCAGCCGAGTGATGACAAGCGCTGACGGCATCACCTGGACATCCCGCACGTCGCCGACCCAGGCATGGCGCGGCGTGACTTACGGCAATGGGACGTTTGTTGCCGTTGCCACGAGCGGCGGCGCCAGTTCGCAACACGTCATGACAAGCAGTGACGGAGTCACTTGGACCTCTCGCGTCACGCCCGATATTGCCTGGAATGCCGTGACGTTCGGCAACGGAGTATTCGTGGCTGTTGCGAATTCAGGCTCGGGCAGCCGTGCAATGACCAGCACCGACGGCATCACCTGGACCCCTCAAACAACACCCGCCGACCTTGCCTGGGTTGGCGTCACCTACGGGGGCGGCAAGTATGTTGCCGTGGCCGACAACTCCCAGCCCGCCTCGCCGGCGACCCCCACAGCCGGCGTGATGACCAGCACTGACGGCGCCACCTGGACGCTGGAGACAATCACCCAGACCGGCACCACGTGGACCGGCATCACCTACGCCAACGGCACCTATGTCGCGGTGGGCAACAGTGCGGTCATGTCCAGCACTGACGGGTCCGCATGGACAACGCGCAGCCCTGCCGCCAACAACACCTGGAAGTCCGTGACCTATGGCAACAACAAGTTCGTGGCCGTGTCGGCAAGCGGCACCAACGACAGGGCGATGACGAGCAGCGACGGCATCACCTGGACGGCCGGGAACACCTCTAACGCCAACCAGTCCTGGTACGGCGTCGCCTACGGAAACGGCGTCTTCGCTGCGGTTGCCCAGGAAAGTGGCTCGACTGGCACGCTCAACCGCGTGATGACCTCCAACGACCTGCTGCTCACACAGTCCGGCAACACCCTCAAGGTGGTGCCCGCGTCGCTTTCCACCGCGGCGGGTGCCAATCCAACGGTCTACCGGATCATCTACAACACCGATGCCCGGATTACTGCCGGAAGGAACTGGGGTGTCTGGGGCTACAACTGGGCCAGCGCTAACGCGGCTACCCCCACTGCCCAAGCGCTCAGCAGCCCGGGGAACACATTCGACATCAACCTGGCGACCTACCAGGACGCGGGAAGCTGCACCGCAGTCGCGACGGACGTGGGCGGGACAACCTTCATGCCGGCCACCGCTTGCCCGCGGGCCCTGGGCGTCTTGGGCACCGGTCAGTCGATGCCCTTCAAAGCTCAGGTCAAGATCGGCAGCACCTGGTACGAGACGCCCGTCACGACCATCACGCGGCCCTAGCCGAAGGTCGCTGGCTGAGCGTCAGAAGGCGCTCAGCCAGCCTTCTGCGTCACGGATGAACTGTGCGAGCGACAACACCCGGTTCACCCCCGCTATCTGAGTCTGAGGCGGTGGCCGGGTCGGGTCACCCCAGGGCCACGACTCGACTACGTGCCGCAGCACCGCCCCGTCTACCAGGTCGGCGATGGCGGGCGTGGCGGGCAACTCCCCCAGGCGGTCCAGATACAGCCCGCGGTCCTTGTACATCCAGTGCCACACGTCTCCGCCCTGAACTCCCCGGAGCTCCCGGAGCCTGACCTGGTCGGCCAGCCGCCCTGCGCTGACGGTCCTGGCGAAGCCACGCCTGATTCCGTCGCGCAGCCACGCCTCGGGGCGGATGCGGGCAGCAGTCTCGACGACAAGCCGATGCCGGTAAGGGTCGATGCTGGGAAGATCGAAAGCGTCCGGGTTCAACAACCCCGCATGCACCGTTCGCCTTCCGGCCAAGCTCGCGAGGAAGGCCTCGCGCCCGGCTGGCGCTCGCGGCTGCGGCGGAAGCCGTAGCAGGTCTCGGATACCGGGCACCGCCGATGGCCGTGCCCGCGCACTGCGCAAGCGACGTACGACACGTCGCGGGACGGACGTGCTGCGTGACGCCCTCGCGTACCCATGGTCGCCGCTGAATGCCAAGTTTCCGTGGGTGCCCACCCACACGGCGCGAAAGCCCAAGCCTCGGGCACGCCGCCTGATCGCGTCTAGCCACTCCAGATTCCCCGTCCCGTAGGCGGGCCACATCGCGCGCATCGAGATCTCGCGCGCCATCGCCAGCGGCCCCCGGCCGGTTCTATTCCAGATCCGCTCCCACTGCACTCGATCACCCAAGTGCTCAATCATTGCCGCGGCCGCTGCCTCGTCTGAGGGCACCATGCCCCCCTGGCGCAGTGACGCATCCGGATGCGGGATGTGGGTGAAGGCGCGCACAGAGACATCTCGCCGCTGGAGCACGCTCGCCACCATGAAGGTGGAGTCCAGGCCGCCGGACATCTCGCATGCCACTGAGTTCTCGTCACCAAGCAGCTCGCCCAGAGCCGTGTCGAAGGCGGACAGGAACGCCTCCTCCGCCCGCTTCCCGTCCAAATCCGGCTCCGGCCAGCACTCGGGCCCGACAACATCGACGACGCGTGGACCGTTGGATCCGAAGTGCAGCGCTTGGCCGGGTTCGAGGCGCGAGATCCCGCAGTAAGGCGTCCCGCTGGGGTCCGCCTGCCCAGCCAACCATTGCCGCAGCCAACGGTGATCCAACTCGCGCGGGCACCCGGCTTCCCTGAGCAGTTCTTTGGGGGACTCGGCCACGATTGGCGTCCCGCCTGACGGATCGACCCGGAAAAAGAGTCCTGCCGCATTCGCGGTATCACATTCGGCTACAGCGGCGGAATCGCCGACCGGGGGCGACGCCACGGGGTGGCTCACATTGCCCACGAGAGCGTCATCCGCTCGCCCTAGAGGGGGGACAGAGGACCCAAGTTCGTATCCTGTAACGCAGCATCCGTCGCCTCGCCCGTGGCTGCGTTCGTGGAGCTCCCCGCAACCGCAATTGGGTGCAGGAACGGCTTGCGCCACGCGCGCGCCGCCATCTCCTCATTTTGACCCGAGAGCATACGGAAAGGTAGCACAGCGCCCGGTCAGGCCCATGATCGATTCGGTAGATCGACTCGCCTTCAACCAGTGGTCCCTGCCATCCTCCGTGTCCCGCCTCGCCGCCCGGAGGTCATGACGGCCGAGCACAGGGACCGTTCAGAGCCTCCCCTCCCCCCGCCGCAGCCGCTCATCGAGAAGCGCACGGGGACACGCCTTGGGCTCGCGCCCATTCCACGGGGGCTTCTGCAGCGGACGCAGACGCCGGACCGCGGGGAGGCGCGGCCGAGATCGAGTGCGCGATTCGCGAAGCTTGCTGGTCAACGCCACCTCGACTTGGCATTCTGAGCAGCGTGCTCGGTCAAGAGCCCGACGGGCACCACACCAGTCAGACCGCGGGTCTCGCGCGGGCTCTGGCCGGACCGGCTATTGCGGTCATGGCAACCTGCGGCCTAACGCCATCGACCGGGTTGGCAGGAACTGTGGGTTCCGTCCAACCGACGACAGCGGTCTTCCAGGGCGATCCAGAAGGCGAGCCAACCCCCCTCCAAGCCCAGCTCCGCGCACGCGACAAGGCCCAAGTCACCGCCGCGCTGCAAGGTATCTCCGCCCGGGACGCCCCCTTCCTCGCCCCCGCCGTAGCGGGCCTACCCGGGAGCACCCCCGTCCTCGTGCTAGCCGCAAGGCCCGAGCCCTACCGACTCCCCCCGCTCGCGGCACAGTTCCCGCAGGCCGTGTGGAGCATGCCCGCCGGTTCGATCCGGCTGGGCCTGCCGCTGCTGGTGGCGCCAGGAGCGGCGCTGACCATCGACTCCGCCGAGACGCCATCGATCCTGCTGGACAGCGGGCCCCTCAACTACTCCACGATCATCGCCGTACGGGCCACGCTCCGGTTCTCCGGCACAGCGGCGCGACCCTTGATCCTGAGCTCCCGCGATCCGGCCACCCAGGCAGCGGACGCCACCCTGGCCGACGGTCGCGCCTACATCCGCGCCTCGGAAACCCGCATGGACTTCGACCACGTGACCGCCAGCGGCCTGGGCTACCTCATCGGCGAGACCTCCGGGGTGGCCTGGATGGCACGCGAAGGCGCCCCGTCGACCGGCGGCGCCCGGGACAGCACCTTCAGCGGGAACTACTTCGGCGCGTACAGCTCCGGCGCGGCCGGCCTGAACTTCACCCGGACCCGCTTCACCGACAACGCGGTCTACGGCTTCGACCCCCACACCGACACCACCGGAACCGTCATCGAGGACTCGATGGCCGCACGCAACGGACGCCACGGCCTGATCTTCAGCCGGGCCTGCAGCAACAACGTCATCCGGCGATTCGAGTCCTTCGACAACGGGGGCTCCGGCATCGTGATTGACGACGGCAACGACGACGGCGACACTGCCACCCAAGGCTCCGACAACAACCAGGTGGTCGCTGCCCACACCCACGACAACAAGGCGGCCGGCATCGTGATCGAAGGTGGCACCGGCAACAGCGTCGGGCAGTCGCTCGCGCAGGCCAACCCGGTGGGCATCTGGGTCAAGAACGGCGCCACCGGCACACGTGTGACGGCGACGGCCGTCCGAGGCAGCGACCAGACGGGAATCAGGCTGGAGGGCGGCACCGCGTCCACCACCGCCACGGACGTTGCGATCGAGCAGTCCACGGTCGGCATCGCTGACCAGGGGGCGCGCGCGACCACGCTGACGGACGTCCGCATCGTCGATGCGGCCGCGGCGGGGGTCACCGTCAGCCCGGATACCCGCCAGCTGACGCTGACCGACGTCTCGGTGGCCGGCGAGGGCAAACGGGCCTACGCGCTCATCGGACCCCCGGGCACGACCGACGACACCCCACCAGAGGGGTTGCGAACAGATGAGTGGAGCGCCGCCAGGACCGGCCTGCACCCCGGGCTGAGCGCCGACTTCTGGGTGCAGCTCATCCCGTGGCTGCTGGTGCTGGCGATCCCGGCGCTGCTCTGGTTGCCGATCCGCTGGCGCTGGCGCCGCCGTCTGCGGGCAATGCACGGGGAGGCGGGCAAGTGAGCCCCGGACAAGGGGCGCTGCTGCGACCAGCGACGACTGCACTCTCGGTGGCCGCCGCGCTCGCCCTCCTCGTCGGCTGCAGCTCGACCACAGAGCAGTCGAATCCGCTACAGAAACAGCTGGCCGACTTGTGCGCGCGGACCGACCAGACCGACGCCGTCGAGGTCAGCAACGCCTCGTCGCTGTCGGCGGCGCTGGCCGGGGCGCGACCGGGCCAGCGCATCTACCCCAAGCCGGGCGTCTACCAGGGCCCGTTCGACGCCACCGCCTCGGGCACCCCGGACGCGCCGATCGCCCTGTGCGGCGGGGCCGACGTGGAGCTCACGGGCCGCAAGGGTGGATATGCACTTCACCTTGAGGGTTCGTCCTGGTGGTCGATCCAGGGGATTCGCATCCATGATGCCCAGAAGGGCGTGGTGCTCGACCGCACCACCCACACCTCACTGGTGAGCCTACAGATCGCGGAGATCGAGCAGGAGGCCGTGCACCTGCGGACGAACAGCTCCGACAACACCGTCGTCGGCCTGCGCATCCAGGACACGGGGCAGACCGACCCCGAGTTCGGCGAGGGCATCTACATCGGCAGCGCCAAGAGCAACTGGTGCCGTTACACGAACTGCTCCCCCGACGCCTCTGACCGCAATCTCATCGAGGGCAACACCTTCGGCCCCGGCATCACCGCGGAGAACATCGACGTCAAGGAGGGGACGACCGGCGGCACGATCAAGGACAACAAGCTGTCCGGTGCGGGCGCGACGGACACCGACTCCTGGATCGACGTCAAGGGCAACAACTGGCAGATCACGGGCAACACCGGCAGCGACACCAGCAAGGACGGCATGCAGGTGCACGTCCCGGTCCCCGGGTGGGGAGCCGGCAACCAGTTCAGCGCCAACACGATGACGGTCAACGCGCCCGGCTACGGCGTGTTCGTCGACGACGACGCCCCTGGCACCGTGGTGTCGTGCGGCAACACCGCGACCGGCGCCGCCTCGGGCCTGACGAACGTGCAGTGCACTCCCTGACCTCCGCCCGGCACCAGCCGCCGCCTCGAACGCTTACGCCTACGCCCCCGCGCCGGCCTCGGGCGGCGACAGCAGCCCCTGATGATGCAGGGACGCATTGTCCTGGCCCTCGCCGCCGGTCGTGTCGGAGTGCCGAGTCATCCAACCGGAGCGACGCATCGTCAGGATGGAGATCACCTTGAGCGGCAGCGCGATCACCATGACCATCACGACCACCACGGGCAGGATGACGATGTCGTTGGGATGCTCGCGCAGGTGGCTCAGCCCGCGGATGGCGCGGCCGATGAACACCCATACGATCACAGCGCCGATGAACGGCGGCGCGAGGTGCCGGGCCCCGAAGTACAGGTAGACCAGCGACACGCCCATCGTCAGCGGCGTCAGCAGGATCTGCAGCACCGTCAGCTGGGTGATGAACGGCTGGCGCCACAGCCAGCCGTTCCACATCGCCGTCAGGTAGCAGCGGTAGGAGTTGCGCCCCCAGCGCACGCGCTGCTTGAGGAACGTCCACAGCTTGTCCGGGAACATCGACACCGCCCGGGCGGAACTCTGCTGGACGGTCTCGTAGCCCGCCGACAGCACCAGCCAGGTCATGCGGCCGTCGTCGCCCGCGTAGCACTTGGCGCCCAGGAAGTACTCGTTCTCCAGCGCCGGCAGCAGCGGCGTGATCACAGAGCGGCGGTAGGCCGCGGTCCGCCCGGACAGGCAGGGCACCGCGCCGCGCGCCCCCATCGCCGGGACGTAGTCGAGATAGCGGATGTCCAGCAGCCACGAGGCGAGCCGCCGCCAGATCGAGGTCTCACGCGCAGCGACCTCCTGGCGCGTCCCGACGCCGCCGACGCGGGGCTCGGCGAAGGGCATCTGGATCTCGCGCAGCAGGTCGGGGCGCCAGGCGGTGTCGGAGTCGGCCACGACGACGACCTCCGAGGTCGCCGCCCGGATGCCCAGCCCGAGCGAAGCGCGCTTTCCGGTGTGGGCGTAGGTGAGGATCCGGACGTGGTCGGGCAGGTCCCGCTCGCCGAGCATGCCCAGGCAGCCGTCCTCGCCGAAGTCCATCACCAGGATGATCTCGTCCGGCTGGGCGGCCAGCCAGGTGTCCAGGCACTGCGAGAGGACCTCCGGATCCTCCCGGTAGACCGGGACCACCAGGCTCGTCGTGGTCGTGTAGTTGTTGCGCAGCGGCTTCGCGCGGTGCGACATGGTGCGGCGGAAGAGCCAGATGCTCCACGAGATGAGCCCGAAGATGCCAAGCGGGGACCAGATGAGAACCGTGCGCACCCAGTCCGGCATGCGGACCTCCTAGGCGCCCAACGCCCGCTCGTTGGCGAGCTCCTGTCGCGCCGCCGGTACCGGCTCGACGGTGGCCGATGTGCCGTCGGCGCCGGCGGTTGATGCCGCCGCCTCCGTAACCGCATCGTCGGCAGGAGCGGGCGCCTCCACCGCCCCTCGGGTCGGGAGGGCGCGCCCGATGTGACGCTCCGCGGCCTGGCTCGCCGTGCTCTCGCCGGGTCCGAAGTAGAGCACCGACTGCCAGTCCACCGCACCGGGCTCGGCGGCGGCAGGCGCCGTCGACCTCACCGGCACGTGCAGCCAGTTCCAGAGCCCGACGCCGATATCCACCAGCGAGTTGCCCACGCCGACGAACATGAGCAACGCGTAGGCGGTCAGCGTCGTGTTGACGAAGGCGAAGATGCCGTTGGTCCAGTTGTCGGTGATGTAGTCCTGGACGAGCGTGTAGGCGGACAGGCCGAGGATGAGGTAGATCGCCACGATGTAGGTCGCGGGGGCCGCCGTCCGGTTCTTGATCTTGGGCGTGCGCGCGAAAGGGGTCTTGGACTTGGACGCCGCCTGCTGCAGCGACTTGATGACGCCGGCGAGGTTGACCGGCAGCAGGATCAGGTTGAAGCCGTATGAGCGCAGCATGTCGCTGCGCTTGTAGCCCAGCCGGTGGAAGTCCGAGGCCATGGCGAGGAAGTACGGCAGCGCCGCGAAGAACACCAGCGGGCTGAGCAGCTCGCCGTCGAACGGGTAGAGCAGCAGCAGCACCAGGCTGAAGCTCGCCCAGGCGATGGAGCCCATGTAGTTCAGCCTCAGCGCGGACTCCGACCAGCGCACCGGGTGGCCCGCACGTTTGCGGGCCTTGCGGTAGCGCATGAACTTGGGGATGACGATGAGGCCGCCGTTGGCCCAGCGCCCGCGCTGGACGACCAGCGCCCCGAAGTCCGGCGGCGTCGCGCTGTAGCTGAGCCGCTCGGGGTAGTTGTACAGGTTCCAGCCGCCGGCGATGAGGTCGATGCTGGACTCGGTGTCCTCGATCACCGTGCGGTCCTGGATGTAGCGGAACACGTCGCGGCCGCCGACGTGCTCGACCTCGACGATGTCGTCCAGGGCGGCCTTGCGGATCACGGCGTTGGCACCCACCCAGAAGGTGGCGTTGTAGTAGGTCAACCCCTGGTGGACGATGTGTTGGATGTCGGTGGTGGCTCCTGCCATCCGCTCCAGGCGGGTGCGGGCGCCGCGGAAGGCGGAGTAGGGGGTCTGGGCGATGGCGACGCGCTCGTTGCCGGCCTGCTCCAGGTAGTAGACCAGACGCAGGCAGTACTCCCGGAGCAGGGCGCTGTCGGCGTCCAGCGTGAGCACGTAGTCGGAGTCGGGCATGTGCAGCTCGCCGGCCTCGTCATCGACCTCCAGCAGCGTCCCTGCCGGTGTCTGCACCTGGCGGTAGCTGTGCCCCATCAGGCCGATGTAGCTGTTGAGGTTCATGGCCTTGTTGGGCTCGTTGGACAGCGAGGCGTACTGCTTGCGCTCGAAGCTGCCGATCTCGGCCTGGAAGGTCCAGGCCAGCCGCCGGTACAGCTGCGCGAGTCGCGACAGCGGCATGATCGCGTGCTGCTCGGCTGCGATCGACAGCGCCTTGGCGGTCTCGGCGAAGTCGCGCGCGAGGCCGCCGAGGACCTCGTCGGCCAGGAAGCACTCAGGCGTGGTGGTTCGCGGGTAGGCGATGCTCTCCGCGGTCAGCCAGTCCGCCGCCCAGCTGAACTCCAGCGCGAGGTCGGCGATCTGGTCCGGGTCGGCGTCGGCCGACAGATCGTCGCCATGGTCATGGGTGAAGGCCGCCAGGGCGGCAGCCGAGCGTCGCTGCGGCTCGGCCAGCCATGCCATGACCTGCTCCGGCAGCGCCCGGGCGCCGTTGAGCAGCTCGCGCTCGAGGTCGGTGCCCGGCTCGGGCGGATCGTCGATGAGCAGTCGCACCCGCAGGCTGGGGAACTCCTGCAGGGCCGCCGAGATCAGCGTGCCCCGCACCAGGTCCGGCTCCTCGCGGTAGGACGGCACCAACACCGTGATGGAGTCCTGGGAGTCGGCGAAGTGGGCGTCGATCTCGACCCTTGGCACGCGCGTGTGCTGGCGGGAGCGGTACTGCGCGCCCTGCCGGGCCATCAGGTACATGAGCGCCGAGAACGTCAGCATGGTCACGACCGTCATGTAGACGGCGGCGGCGAAGATGAACCGGGCCTCGTGGCGGCCGTTGTCCAGGAACTGGGTGCCGATCGTCACGTAGACGTAGGCACCCCAAGCGATGATCGTCGCGGCGATGGCTGCGCCGCCCATCCACATGCGCAGGTCGCTGGCTGGGGGCTCGATGGCGGGCAGCGGCGCGCGGTTGAGCTCGGTGCCCCACTGCCGGCGCCGTGCGGCCAGCGCGGCGGGGCGCTCCTCATCCTGCCCGCGGCCCATCGGCAAAAAGTACACCTCTAAATCAACTTGAAGATAGCCGATGATCCGGATATCCGCCGCGGACGTCTGCCCACTTCAGCGACGAGTTCCATGAGCGCGCGCGGTGGCGCATACTTCGGCAATGAGCCAGGAGGCCCCGGTCCGCACGACGCGCCTGTCGCCGGTGCGCCTGGGCATCGTCGTGCTCATCGTCTGCCTGCCGCTGGCCTGGCTCGCCTTCAACTTCAACGAGGCCCGCAGCGCCGCCAAGGGCGCACGGGCCGTGCCCACCGGCTTCGCCGGCTACGTCGATGTGACGGCGACGCCCACCCAGCACTTCGAGTCACCGGCTACCCCCGCGCTGCAGGACGTGATCCTGGCCTTCGTCGTCGCCGACAAGGACAAGCCCTGCGTCCCGTCGTGGGGTACCTACTTCACGCTCGACAAGGCGGCGCGGGACCTGGACCTCGACCGCCGGATCGAGCAGCTGCGCATCGTCGACGGCGACGTCCGCGTGTCCTTCGGCGGCCAGGCGAACGATGAGCTGGCGACCGTGTGCACCGACGAGGACGAGCTCCAGGGGGCCTACCAGGACGTCGTGGACCGCTATGAGCTGAAGAGCATCGACCTCGACATCGAGGGCGAAGCCTTGAACGATCAGCAGGCCAACGAGCGGCGGGCGAAGGCGATCAAGTCGGTGCAGGACTCCCAGCAGGCCAAGGACAAGCCGCTGGCCGTCTGGCTCACGCTGCCCACCAGCACCGATGGGTTGACGGCGGCGGGGCTCGCCGTCGTCAAGTCGATGCTGGACGCCGGCGTCGACTTGGGCGGCGTCAACGGCATGACCATGAACTTCGGCGCGAGCAAGCCGCCCACCGAGGACATGTCGAACGCGGTGGAGAAGGCCGGGCTGCGCGTGCAGCAACAGGTCGCGGAGCTCTACGCCGCCGCTGGCGACCCGCTCACCGAGGCCGAGGCCTGGGCGAAGACCGGGGTGACCCCGATGATCGGCCAGAACGACGAGGTGAGCGAACAGTTCACCATCGGCGACGCGAAGTCGGTCAACGCCTGGGCGCTGGAGAAGGGCGTGGGGCTGCTGTCCATGTGGTCGATCAACCGCGACGCCACCTGCGGGCCGCCGCTGCCCAAGGTCTCCAACATCACCCGCGACACCTGCAGCGGTGTGGACCAGAAGGGCCAGAGCTTCGCCGACGTGCTGGCCGCCGGGACGGCGGTGCCGGCGTTCCCGGAGAACGAGCCGTCCGCGTCCGCCAGCCCGAGCAGCAGCGGCAGCCCGTCGGCCTCGGCCGCGCCCAGCGCCTCGGCCGGCCCAGTCCCCATCGGCTCGGCATCAGGCGTGGTCGAGCCCGGCAGCAGCGCCACCCCGGGCCGGCAGGCGGTCGTGGACGATCCCGCCAAGAGCCCATACCCCGTCTGGGACCCCACGACGCCCTACCCGGCGAACGTCAAGGTGGTGTGGCAGCAGCAGGTGTACCAGGCCAAGCGCTGGACCACCGGGTTCGCACCCGACACCCAGGTGGCCAAGCCGGAGGAGACCCCCTGGCGGCTCATCGGCCCGGTGGCCGCCGGGGGCGAGTCGCCGGTGCCGCTGCCGTCGGTGAGCGCGGGGACGTACCCCGAGTGGGATCCCAACATCGACTACCCCACCGGCAGCCGCGTGCAGTTCCAGAACGTGCCGTACGTGGCGAAGTGGGCCAACAAGGGCAAGCAGCCCGACCCCGTGGGCGGCAACAAGCACCCCTGGGCGGTACTGCTGGAGTAGCGG
>CAYYRC010000019.1:0-9612 GCA_964474045.1 uncultured Actinomycetes bacterium | reverse complement strand
GGGCCCGACACGACCTCCAGCGCATGCGCCAGGTCGTCCGGGTACCCCGACTCGAACTCCACCCACTCCCCCGTCCCCGGGTGCTCGAACCCCAGCCGGTGCGCGTGCAGCCATTGCCGCGCCAGGCCCAGCCGCGCCGCCAGCGTCGGGTCCGCGCCATAGGTCAGGTCGCCGCAGCAGGGATGGCGCAGGGCGGCGAAGTGCACCCGGATCTGGTGGGTCCGCCCCGTCTCCAGGTGCACCTCCACCAGCGTGGCGTAGGGGAAGGCCTCCAGGGTGTCGTAGTGCGTGATGCTCGGCTTGCCGCCGGACACCACGGCGAAGCGGTAGTCAGCGCTGGGATGCCGGTCGATGGGGGCGTCGATGGTGCCCCTGGACGGATCCGGGTGGCCCTGCACGAGGGCGTGGTAGACCTTGTCGACGGTGCGGTCGCGGAACTGCTGCTTGAGGCTGCTGTAGGCCCGCTCGGAGCTGGCGCAAACCATGAGCCCGCTGGTCCCGACGTCCAGCCGGTGCACGATCCCCTGCCGCTCGGCGGCTCCCCCGCGCGCGAGGTCGATGCCCATCGCGGCCAGGCCGCCGGTGACCGTCGGCCCGGTCCAGCCGGGGCTGGCGTGGGCGGCGACGCCGACCGGCTTGTCCACCACCACGACGTCGTCGTCGCGGTAGACCACCCGCAGGCCCGCCACCGGCTGCGGCGGGGACGCATCGTCGGCCGCCGGCCGGGGATCGGGCAGCTCCACCTCGACCAGGTCGCCGGCACCAGCGCGGGTGGACTTGCCGGCGATCTGGCCGCCCAGGCTCACGCGCCCGTCGTCCAGCAGCGCCGCCGCCGCCGACCGGCTCAGCCCCAGCATGCGGGCCAGCGCGACGTCCAGTCGCTCGCCCGCGAGCGCGTCGGGCAGCGGCAGGTACCGCGTGCTCACGACTGGTCGCCGCGGGTGCCGTCGAAGTTGACGCCGAGCAGCGTCAGGATCACCATCGCGATGGCCGCACCCACGACGGCCATGTCGGCGAAGTTGAAGATGGGCCAGTACGGCAGCTGCAGAAAGTCCACGACGTGGCCCTGCAGTCCGCCGGGCGCACGGAAGACGCGGTCGGTGAGGTTGCCCAGCGCGCCGCCGATCATGGTGCCCATGGCCAGCGCCCACCAGACCGAGCGCAGGTTGCGGGCGCGGAACATGAGCACGACGGTGATGCCGACCGCGATCAGGCTGATGACGATCGTGGCGCTGCCACCCAGCGAGAACGCGGCGCCGGGGTTGCGCACCAGGTAGAGCTGCAGGAACTCGCCCAGGACCTGCGTGGGCGGCTTGTTCTCCAGCGCCGCCACCGCCCACATCTTGGACAGCTGGTCGATGGCAAGGACGAGCAGCCCGACGAGGATCACCAGCCACCAGGTGCGCGGCTTGGCGGCGCGGGCGACCGGCGCCGGGGTGTCCCGGGAACCGCCGTCGGCCTCTGCCTCGTCGGCGGTCGTCATCATCAGCCCTCTCGGGCGCGGCGCTTCTTACAGGACATGCACAGGGTCGCGCGCGGGTAGGCCTCCAGGCGCTCGCGGCCGATCTGCAGGCCGCAGTCCTCGCAGATGCCGTACGTGCCCTCGTCGATGCGCTCGATCGCGAACAGCACCTGGCTGAGCGACTCGCTGATCTGCTCGGCGACGTACATCTCCTGCTCGCGCTCGAAGATCTTGCTGCCCGAGTCGGCCAGGTCGTCGCCCGCGGCGCTACCGGAGTCCTGTGTGATCCCGTCGATGTCGCTGCGGGTGTCCGCCAGGTCGTGGCGCAGGGTGGCCGCCTGTTGGGCCAGCCCGGCGCGGATCTCTACCAGCTCGTCCTTGGTGAACGGCTGGGAGGTCGTGTCGGTCATTGGGATCCTCTCCGAGTCAGCGGCATGAGGATACCCCAGCGCTTCGGGGCCGCCGGGCACCGCGGCGGGGCGCGCACGGCGCCGCGATAAACTCGGGCGCTGCACGCAGACCGGCGGCCGGCCGCGCGCCGCCGCCACTCGTCACCCTGGAGGTGGGATGTACCGCCCTGTGCCCGCGCGCATCGATCTGCCCGCGATGGAGCAGGAGGTACTGGGCTTCTGGGACGCCAACGACGTGTTCCACCGCAGTCTGGCGGCCACCCGCGACGGCGAGCCCTGGGTCTTCTACGAGGGGCCGCCGACGGCCAACGGTATGCCCGGCACCCACCACATCGAGGCCCGGGTGTTCAAGGACGTCTTCCCCCGGTTCAAGACCATGCAGGGCCGCTTCGTGCCGCGCAAGGCCGGCTGGGACTGCCACGGCCTGCCGGTCGAGCTGGCGGTGGAGCGCGAGCTCGGGTTCTCCGGCAAGGGCGACATCGAGGCGTTCGGCATCGAGGAGTTCAACGCCAAGTGCCGGGAGTCGGTGCTGCGCCACGTGTCCGAGTTCGGCGCCATGACCGAGCGCATGGGCTACTGGGTGGACATGGACGACGCCTACTGGACCATGTCCAGCGACTACATCGAGAGCGTCTGGTGGTCCTTGGCGCAGATCCAGAAGGCCGGCCTGCTGGTCGAGGACCACCGGGTGTCGCCCTACTGCCCACGCTGCGGCACCACCCTGAGCGACCACGAGCTGGCCCAGGGGTACGAGACCGTGACGGACCCGTCGGTCTTCGTCCGGATGCCGGTCGCCGCCGACAGCCCCCTGGCCCAGCGCTTCCCGGGCGTCACGCTGCTGGTGTGGACCACCACACCGTGGACGCTGGTGTCCAACACCGCCGTGGCGGTGTCCCCGACCGCGGAGTACTCGGTGATCCGCACCCTCGACGGCGAGGTGCTCGTCGTCGCCGAGGAGCTGCGCGAGCGGGTGGCGCCGGAGTCCGAGGTGCTCGCGACGCTGACCGGAACGGAGCTGGAGCACACCGGCTACGTCGCGCCGTTCGACCTGGTGGACGTGCCCGAGGCGCACTACGTGATCCTGGGCGACTACGTGACCACCGAGGACGGCTCCGGCCTGGTGCACATCGCGCCGGCCTTCGGCGCCGACGACCTGTTCGTCGCCCGCAGCTATGACCTGCCGATGGTCAACCCGGTGCACCCGGACGGCACCTTCCACGAGGAGATCCCGCTGGTCGGCGGCATGTTCTTCAAGGACGCCGACCCACTCCTGGTCGAGGACCTGCGCGAGCGCGGGCTGCTCTACCTCAAGGTGGACTTCGAGCACAACTACCCGCACTGCTGGCGCTGCCACACGGCGCTCTTGTACTACGCGCAGCCGTCCTGGTACATCCGCACCACCGCCGTCAAGGACGAGCTGCTGCGTGAGAACGCCGCCACCAACTGGTTCCCCAGCACCATCAAGGACGGCCGCTACGGCGACTGGCTGGACAACAACATCGACTGGGCGCTGTCCCGCAACCGCTACTGGGGCACCCCGCTGCCGTTGTGGCGCTGCCCCGCCGGGCACATCACCCCCGTGGAGTCGCTGCTCGACCTGAGCGACAAGGCCGGGCGCGACCTGGCCGGCCTGGACCCGCACCGACCCTTCGTGGACGACGTGACGCTGCCCTGCGCGGTCTGCGGCGAGACGGCCGAGCGGGTGCCGGAGGTGATCGACTGCTGGTACGACTCCGGGGCGATGCCGTTCGCGCAGTTCGGCTACCCGCACCGCAACGTCGAGCTGTTCGAGTCGCGCTACCCCGCCGACTTCGTGTGCGAGGCGATCGACCAGACGCGCGGCTGGTTCTACACCCTCATGGCCGTGGGCACGCTGGTGTTCGACAAGTCGTCCTACCGCAACGTCCTGTGCCTGGGTCACATCCTGGACGCCCAGGGCCGCAAGATGAGCAAGCACCTGGGCAACGTCCTCGAGCCGCTGCCGCTCATGGACGCCCACGGCGCCGACGCAGTGCGCTGGTTCATGCTCGCCTCGGGGTCGCCGTGGCAGGCCCGCCGGGTCAGCCACGAGGCGATCGACGAGGTCGTGCGCCGGGTTCTCCTGACGTACTGGAACACGGTCAGCTTCCAGTCGCTCTACGGCCGCGTGGCCGGCTGGGACCCCGGCACCGGCGCCGCCGAGTTGGACCTGACCTCGCTGGACCGGTGGGCCCTGTCCGAGGCCGCGCGCACCACCACAGCGGTGACCGAGGCCCTGGACCGCTTCGACACGCAGGCGGCCGGCCGCGCCCTGGCCTCGTTCATCGACGACCTGTCCAACTGGTACGTCCGACGCAGCCGCCGCCGCTTCTGGCAGGGCGACCCCGCGGCGCTGGCGACGCTGCACTCCTGCCTGCGCACGGCGACGCTGCTCATGGCGCCGTTCACGCCGTTCATCGCCGAGCGGGTGTGGCAGGACCTGTTCGCGGCCGCCGAGGGCATCGACTCGGTTCACCTGGCCGCGTGGCCGACCGCCGAGGCCGACGCGGTCGACGCCGAGCTGGCAGCCGACGTGGCCGCGATCCGGACCCTGGTCGACCTCGGCCGCTCCGCCCGGGCCGAGTCCGGCGTGCGCACCCGGCAGCCGCTGGGCCGGGCGCTGGTGTCGTCGACCCGGTGGGCTGGCATGCCCGACGACCTGCGGGCACAGTTCGCCGACGAGGTCAACGTGCTGACCACCGCGACCCTGGACGGCGGAGCCGGCGACCTCGTCGAGGTGACGGTGAAGCCGAACTTCCGAGCCCTCGGCAGGCGCTTCGGCAAGCGCACCCCGCTGGTGGCCGCGGCCCTCGCCGCGATCCCCGGCGCCGAGGTGGCCGCTGCGCTGCGCGACGGCGGCGGCGTCGAGGTCAAGGTCGAGACGGCGGACGACGCTGGCGGCGAGGTGCAGCTGCTGGTTGCCGACGAGGTGATCGTGACGGAGCGGCCGGTCGCCGGCTGGAGCGTCGCGAGCACCGATGGCGCCACGGTCGCCCTGGACCTGCAGCTGGATGAGGCGCTGGTACAGCTCGGGCTTGCCCGCGAGATCGTCCGGGGTTTGCAGGAGGCCCGCAAGCAGGCCGGCCTGGAGGTCACCGACCGCATCGCGGTGGTCTACCGCAGCGACGACCCGCAGGCGAAGGCGGCGATGGCGGCGCACGGCGACACCATCGCCGAGGAGGTCCTGGCGACCACGCTGGTCGAAGGAGAGCCGGAGGGTGACGTGCGCGAACTGGCGGACCCACCGATGACGTTCTCGTTGCGCCCGGCCAGCGGGACGTAGGGACTCGCAGGCGGGGCAACCCGGGCCGGGGCTCCCGCGAGCGCTACGTCGTAGGCGGCGGGAAAGGCGTGCTGCTCGCAGCCGCGGGGGTGGGATCGACCGGCGCAGAGGGAGACGCGGCGGGCGGAGGCGGCGGGGCGGGCGTGTCGAAGGGACCGCCGACCGCGGTGGCGGACGGGGGCGGCAGCAGGCCTGACTCGGGCATGTCCGAGGGTGCGCCGACGCCCCCGAAGCCCATCGCCGGGGCGCCGGCAGCCGGCGGCGGGCTCGCCGGTCCGGAGGGAGCGGGCGGTCCGGAGGGAGCGGGCTTCGCGGCCGGTGCGAGCGGCGTCTGCGGGGCGGCGGGGAACTGTCCGATCGCCGGGAGCACCTTGGTGGCTTCGAGGGCGGCGCCGCTCGGCGGGGGCAGGTCCACCGGCGAGCCCATGGGCGGCGGCCCCACCTGCAGGACGGCCGCGGGTCGAACCGGGGTCTGCCCCCAGGTGGGCTGGTAGCTGGGGGCAGATCGCCGCGCCGCGTCCGCGCCGGCCGGCCCGCCGCCTGGCGGGGGCGGGGCGCCCCAGGCGGCCAGCGGATCCCCTTGTGGTTGGCTGCCGGTGCCGACGACGGCCGTCGATGGCCCCCACCCGCGGGCGCCGCCGCCGGGTCCGCCCAGGCGGAACAGCAAGTTCTCCAGCGCGCCGCGGACCTCGTTCAGGCGGATGTCGGCGTTCTGCTCAGCGTCAGCTGCCCGCGCCCGCTCAAGCTCCACCTGGGCCGTCATCTGGTCCATCGTCCACTCGACGTGGTCCAGGAAGGCATCGACCTCCTCCACGTCGTAGCCGAGCCGCATCCGGGTGGTGGAGAAGACCGCTGACCGGACGTCTCCGGGCGTCAGGGGTCGCGAGTGCGGCCCATCCTTGGGGCCGGCGGCTCCGGCGTGCGGCGCGTCCACGGCAGCAGTCCTCTCAGTTCACGTCGGGTGCCTCAGCCTCACGGCACCAGGCGACAGCCTAGGCGCTCCCGATGGCCGCGCGGTCGCGCATGTCAAATCCTGTTGACGATAGATATCGCCAGTTGCAGCCCGATAAGCAGCACCAGGAAGGAAAGGTCGAGCGCGACGCCGCCCACGCGCAGCGGCGGGATGATCCGTCGCAGCAGCTTCAGCGGCGGATCCGTCAGCGTGTACACCGCCTCGGCCAGGATGAGCAGCGGCCCCTTGGGGGTCCAGTCCTGGGACAGCATCTGTACGAGGTCGAGGACGAACCGCGCCAACAGGACCAGCAGGTACAGCCACAGGACCGTGGCGAGGATCTGACCGATGCCCATCGACGTCGGCCGTTACGCCGGGCTCAGCGCGCCGCGGCGCGGTGCAGCTGCTCGGACGCGATGTCCGAGACGTCCACGCCGTCCGGCGAGAGCAGGAAGATCTTGGGCGCCACGCGCGAGATGGAGCCGCGCAGACCGAACACGAGCCCGGCGGCGAAGTCCACGATGCGCTTGGCGTCCGAGTCGCTCATGGAGGTCAGGTCCATCAGGACGGGGCTGCCGCCGCGGAACTCCTCGCCGATGCGGCGGGCGTCGTTGTAGGTGGCCGGGAGGACCGTGGGGATGACGTACCCGGGCCGCTCGTACGCCCGCGGCATGTCGCGCACCTGGGCCCCAGCGCCGTGGTCGGCCGAGGCCGCCGGAGCGGAGGCGGAACGATTCTCCGAGACCTCGACGCGGCCGTCGGGGTGGCGCTCGTCATGCTCGTCGTAATAGGCCCCATCCTCCACCAGTCCGAGGTATGTCGCCATCCGCCGAATCGCGCCTGCCATGTGAAGTCCTCCTGCGCCGCTGACTGTCGGGAAACCCACCGTGTCCCGCGTGAGCACGTTACCCGACCGCGGGCCGCTGGCCGAGGATCGCCGTGCCGAGTCGCACCTGTGTCGCGCCGGCGGCGATCGCCTCCGCCAGGTCGCCGGACATGCCCGCCGAGATCGTCGTCGCGGCCGGGTGCTCGGCCCGGATCCGCGCCGCTGCGCCGGCAAGGACGTCGAAGGCGCGGGCGGGATCGCCGTGCAGCGGCGCCATGCCCATGACGCCCATGAGCTGCAGCCCCGCTGCCGCCGCCACCTCGTCGGCGATCGCCAGCGCCTCTGTGGGGTCGCAGCCGCCGCGGTTCATCGCGGCGCCCGGGTCGTCGGCAAGGCTCACCTGCACCAGGCAGCCGACCGTGCGCCCATGGGCGACCGCCCCGCGCGCGAGGGCTTTGACCAGGCCCTCGCGGTCCACGGTGTCCACCTGGTCCGCGATCGCGCTGACGGCCTTGGCCTTGTTGGTCTGCACCTGGCCGATGAAGTGCCAGGCGACGCCGTCCAGATCGGCCAGCAGCGCCCGCTTGTCGCGGGCCTCCTGCAGTCGGTTCTCACCGACGTCCGTGACGCCCAGCCGAGCCAGAATCTCGATGTCGGACGCCGGGAAGCGCTTGGTGACGGCCACGATGCGCACGTCGCACGGGTCCCGCCCGGCCGCGCGGGCGGCCTCGGCGACCCGCCCCTGCGCAGCGGCCCACCCGGCCGCGAGCTCCGACTCGCGACGCCCGCGCGCGGCGGTCAGCTCCGCGTCCACCACACCGCCACGCCCTGCCGCCCGGTGAGCCCATCCCGGCGATAGGAGAACAGCTCCGGATCCTCGGCCGTGCAGCCGCCGATGTACTCCACCAGCACGCCGGCTGCGCGCAGGCGCTGCCGCAGCCCGGCCCTGACGTCGATGCCGGGCTGGCCGTCCGGCGCAGTGGCGCGACTGTCGGGCCATGCCTCAGCGGCCTCCTGCGCGCGCTCGGGGGGCACCGGGTAGCACTGGCCGCAGATCGCCGGACCGAGGGATGCCCGGATCTGCTGGGCGTCGGCACCCAGGTCGACCATCGCGGCGAGCGCGGCTCCGACCACGTCGTTGACCATCCCCTGCCAGCCGCTGTGGACGGCGGCGACGATGCCCGACTGGGGCTCGACGAGGGCGACCGGCACGCAGTCGGCGGCCAGGGCCACCACCGCACGGTCGGGCTCGGCCGTCACGAGGCCGTCCACGCCCTGGATCTCGGCGGGCTGGTCGGCGCCGCCCACCACCTCGACGGCGTTGCTGTGGCACTGCCGCATCATCACCATGCGCTGCGGGTCGAAGCCCCCGGCGCGGGCGACCGCGACGCGGTTGCGCAGGACGGCGGCCTGGTCGTCGCCCACATGCAGCGCCAGGTTCCAGTCGTCGAAGGGGGGCGCCGACGAGCCGCCGCGGCGGGACGTGAACAGCCAATGGGCGGTCCCGGCCGCGCCGGAGACCTCCCCGCGCCAGTTCGTCACTGCGACCCGCCGCTACTGCATCCAGTCGGGGACGTCGATCTCGCCACCGCCGGCCGACGAGGGCTTGGCAGAGCCGTCACTGTCGAAGGTGACGTCCGGCTTGCCGGATCCGCCGCCGGCCGCCGGGCGCTTGGCCGAGCCGTCCCGGGTCGCGGCGCCCTCCGCCTTAGCCTTGGCCGACTCCGAGCGGGGCTTGGGCTGCCCGCCGTCGAAGCCGGCGGCGATGACGGTGACGCGCACCTCGTCGCCGAGCGTGTCGTCGATGACGGCGCCGAAGATGATGTTGGCCTCCGGATGGGCGGCCTCCGACACGTGCCGGGCGGCCTCGTTGATCTCGAAGAGGCCGAGGTCGCTGCCGCCGGCGATGCTCAGGAGGACGCCGTGGGCGCCCTCGATGCTGGCCTCCAGCAACGGGCTGGACGTGGCCTGCTCGGCGGCCTCCAGGGCGCGGTTCTCGCCCCGCGCGGCGCCGATGCCCATGAGCGCCGAGCCGGCGCTGTGCATGACCGACTTGACGTCGGCGAAGTCCAGGTTGATCAGACCGGGCGTCGTGATGAGGTCGGTGATGCCGGACACGCCCTGGAGCAGCACGAGGTCGGCCTGCTTGAAGGCGTCGATCATCGTGATCTTGCGGTCGCTGAGCGACAGCAGGCGGTCGTTGGGGATCACGATGAGCGTGTCGACCTCGCTGCGCAGGCCGTCGATCCCGCCCTCGGCCTGCGTCGCGCGGCGACGGCCCTCGAAGACGAACGGTCGCGTGACCACACCGATGGTGAGCGCTCCCAGGCCGCGGGCGATCTTGGCCACGACCGGCGCGCCGCCGGTGCCGGTGCCGCCGCCCTCGCCGGCGGTGACGAACACCATGTCGGCCCCGCGCAGCACCTCTTCGATCTCCTGCGCGTGGTCCTCCGCCGCCCTGCGGCCGACCTCCGGGTCCGCACCGGCACCGAGGCCCCGGGTGAGCTCGCGGCCGATGTCCAGCTTGACGTCGGCGTCGCTCATGAGCAGGGCCTGGGCGTCGGTGTTGATGGCGATGAACTCGACACCCTTGAGGCCCGACTCGATCATCCGGTTGACGGCGTTCACGCCGCCACCGCCGATGCCGACGACCTTGATGAC
>CAYYRC010000018.1:52159-57804 GCA_964474045.1 uncultured Actinomycetes bacterium | reverse complement strand
GCCGGCAGCCGCTCGGCGGCCTGCGCCAGCGTGCCCGACGTCGTGGCGGTGGCGCCCTCGGACCGCGGGAAGAACTCGTACCAGGAGCCGTAGAGCGCCCGGCGGCGGTCCACCTGCAGCGGCCAGGGCCCCGACGGCGTGATCAGGTCGCGCAGCGGGTGCGTCGCCAGCACCCGCCGGACGCCGCGGGACAGCCCCGCCGCCAAGCGGGACTCTTCGGGCAGATGGGTGTCGCGCAGGGCGTTGGCGGCGGTGAGCAGCACATCGACCGAGTCGGCCGGCAGGCCCTCGGCGGCGCGCTCGAGGACGAGGGCTCCCTCGGTGAGCTCCAGCTCGACGTCCACCCCGGCCGGCACCTTCACCTCGGCGCGGTGGGCCCAGGTGCCGTAGGGGTTCGACCATGCCTCGATCGTGAAGCCCCACATCCCCTCGGCGTCGGGTCGCATGGCTGCCTCGTAGCGGTCCAGCCCCTGGCCGACCATCGTCATCCGCACCGGCAGGGCGCGGGACCCGTTCGGGCGGATGGGCACCAGGTCGACGGCCAGCGCGTCGTGGCCCTCCCGGATCACGGTCGCCCCCACGACGATGCGCTCGCCGACGGCCGCCTTCGCAGGTCGGCGACCGGACTCCACGCTGGGGGTGACATCCATGATCGGGAAGCGCCCGGAGAGCAGTTCGGGCACCTCCAGGCTGGGCGATGGCAGGTTGGCCCAGTAGGCCTCGCCGACGTTGGAGGGCGCGCCGGAGCCGGGCGGGTGCTTCGTCACAGTCGCACCATATTGCCCAAACGCCCGGGTTGCCGCTTCTGCTGGCGAGCGACCGTCAACGGCGGCTGACTTTGGTCACGACCAGGCCGAACGGCTCGACGGTCAGCGTCGCACCCGAGCGCAGCACCGGACCGGCGGGCGCCAGCCGCGGCTTGGCCGTGTCCACCAGCACCTGGTACGTCTTCCCGTAGGGCATGCGGGGCAGCGTCCACTCCACGGCCGAGCCGCCGCCGTTGATCAAGATGAGGAACGGCACGTCGGACTGCGGGGTGCCGTCAGGGTTGCGGCCCTTGAGCTCCCCGGAGATGTACATCCCCAAGGCCCGGGTGGCGGGGTCGTTCCACTCGGCGGCGTCCATGTGGTGCCCCGACGGCGAGAACCAGGCCAGGTCCTCCAAGGTGCCGCCGCCGGTGGGGCGGCCGGAGAAGAAGAAGCGCTGGCGGAACGATCGGTGCTGGCTGCGCAGTGCGATGAGGCCGGCGACGAACTGCATGAGATCGCGGTCGTCGGAGTCCAGGTCCCAGTCGAACCAGGAGATGTCGTTGTCCTGGCAGTAGGCGTTGTTGTTGCCGCCCTGGGTGCGGCCGAGCTCGTCGCCGCCGGAGATCATCGGGACGCCGGTGCTCAGCAGCAGGGAGGCCAGCATCGATCGGGTCCGCCGGCGCCGCAGCTCGTTCACCTCGGGGTCGTCGGTCGGCCCCTCGACGCCGGAGTTCCACGAGCGGTTGTCGTCGGTGCCGTCGCGGTTGCCCTCCTTGTTGGCCTCATTGTGCTTGTGGTCGTAGGACACCAGGTCGCGCATGGTGAAGCCGTCGTGGCAGGTGATGAAGTTGATCGACGCGAACGGCCGGCGCCCCTCCGAGGTGTACAGGTCCGCCGACCCGGACAACCGCCACCCCAGCTCGCCCACTCCAGTGGCGTTGCGCCAGAAGTCCCGCAGGCAGTCCCGGTATTTCCCGTTCCACTCCGTCCACAACGGCGGGAACTCGCCCACCTGGTAGCCGCCCGGTCCGACGTCCCAGGGCTCGGCGATGAGCTTGACGTTGCGCAGCACCGGGTCTTGGGCGATGGTCGTCATGAAGGGGCCCAGCATGTCCACGTCGTGCATGGACCGGGCCAGGGCGGAAGCGAGGTCGAACCGGAAGCCGTCGACGTGCATCTCCTGCACCCAGTAGCGCAGCGAGTCGGTGATGAGGCGGATGACGTGCGGCTGGGTGAGGTTCAGGGTGTTGCCGCAGCCGGTGTAGTCGGTGTAGAGCCGCGGGTTGTGCGGGTCCAGGCGGTAGTAGCCGTCGTTGTCGATGCCCCGCCAGCTCAACGTGGGGCCAAGCTGGTCGCCCTCGCAGGTGTGGTTGTAGACGACGTCCAGGATGACCTCCAGGCCGGCGGCGTGCAGCGCCTTGACCATGCGCTTGAACTCCGGCACCTGCTCCCCGCACTCCGGGTGCGATGAGTAGCCCGAGTGCGGGGCGAAGTAGGACAGCGAGTTGTAGCCCCAGTAGTTGACCAACCCCGCCTTCAGCACGTGCACCTCGGACGCCGACTCATGCACGGGCAGCAGCTCGACTGCCGTCACGCCGAGGTCCGTGAGGTGCTTGATGGCCGCCGGATGGGCCAGGCCCGCGTAGGTTCCGCGAATCTCCGCCGGGATGTCCGGGTGGGTCATGGTGAAGCCCTTGACATGCGCCTCGTAGATGACGGTGTGCGCCCACGGGGTCTTCGGGCTTTTTTCGTCGCCCCAGTCGAAGACGTCGGAGGCCACCACGGAATGGGGGACGAACGCGGCGGAGTCGGCGCCGTTCATCGCAGTGTCGTCGCGGGGGTCCGAGCCGTAGATGGCGTCATCGAGCTGCAGGCTGCCGCAGACGGCTTTGGCGTAGGGGTCCACCAGGAGCTTGCTTGGATTGAAGCGCTGACCGTGCGCCGGGTCCCAGTGCCCGTGCACCCGGAAGCCGTAGCGCTGACCGGGGCGCAGGCCGGGCACGTACCCGTGGAAGACGTGGAAGGTCTGCTCGCCCAAACGGATGCGGCGCTCCGTGCCGTCGTCTGCGATCAGGCACAGATCCACGGCGTCGGCCTGCTCGGCCCACAACGCCACGTTGGCACCATCGGCGTCAACCGTCACCCCCAGCGGCTCCGCCGCGCCTGGCCACGCGACGGTGAGGTCAGGTGGGATCTGACTCGGCATTGGCCCTCCTCGTGTTCGCCCTGTGCGCTTCGTCGGCGCGACCCGACCTGCCCGGCTCCTGCGCAGCGCGTCTAACCTTCGCACCAGCAGCATCGTCGTCGCAGCGAATCGCCCCGCAGGAGGTCCACCGTGAGCCACGTTTCCGTCAGCACCGCCGGAGGTGTCGCCACCATCCGCGTGGATCGGCCGCCGATGAACGCCCTCGACACCGCCGTGCAGGCTGGCCTGGCCGAGGCCGCGTCCGAGGTGACCGAGCGCGACGATGTGGCGGCGATCGTCGTGTACGGCGGCGAGAAGGTCTTCGCGGCCGGGGCGGACGTCAAGGAGATGGCCGCCTGGGACTACCGCACCATGGTCCTGCGCAGCCAGGCCCTGCAGGACGCGTTCACGGCCATCGCGCGAATCCCCAAACCCACGATCGCGGCCATCACCGGCTACGCGCTGGGCGGCGGACTGGAACTGGCCCTTGCCTGTGATCTGCGCATCTGCGGGGACAACGCCAAGTTGGGCTTGCCGGAGATCCTGCTCGGGATCATCCCCGGCGCCGGCGGCACCCAGCGGCTGCCGCGGCTGGTCGGGCCGGCCAGGGCGAAGGAGTTGATCTTGACGGGGCGCTTCGTGGGGGCCGAGGAGGCTGAGCGGATCGGGCTGGTCAACCGCGTGGTGGCGCCCGACGACGTGTTCACCGCGGCCACCGAGCTGGCCGAGCAGTTGGCGCGCGGCGCCGCCTTGGCCCAGCGCGCCGCGCTGGAGGCGATCGACCGGGGGGTCGAGACCGACCTGGGCACCGGGCTGGCCATCGAGCGATCGCTGTTCGCCGGGCTGTTCGCCACTGACGACCGCACCGTGGGGATGGAATCGTTCCTGGCCAGCGGGCCCGGCAAGGCCGAGTTCACGGGGAGGTAGGGATAGCCGTGAGCGCTTCCGCAGAGCAGATCGAGCAAGCCTGGGAAGACCCCAAGCTGGCCAACATCCTGTATCACGACTGGGAGGCCGGCACGTACGACGACAAGTGGTCCATCTCGTACGACGAGCGCTGCATCACCTACGCCCGGGATCGGTTCGTCGCCGTGGCGGGGGACGAGGACTGGCCGTACCCGCGCGCCCTGGAGATCGGCAGCGGCACCGGGTTCTTCCTGCTCAACCTGATGCAGGCCGGCGTCATGGAGCGGGGGACCGCGAGCGACATCTCACCCGGGATGGTCGAGGTCGCGGTGCGTAACGCCCGTGGCCTGGAGCTGGACGTCGACGGCCAGGTCGTCGATGCCGAGACGCTGCCCTTCGACGATGACACGTTCGACCTGGTGGTGGGGCACGCGGTGCTGCATCACATCCCCGACCTGGAGTCGTCGCTGCGCGAGATCATGCGGGTGCTCAAGCCGGGCGGGCGCTTCGTGTTCGCGGGCGAGCCGACGGCCAAGGGCGACGTCGTGGCGCGGCGCCTGTCCCAGGCGACGTGGTGGGCTGCCAGCAGGGTCACCCACCTGGGCCCGTTGCGCGACAAGTGGGCGCGGCCGCAGGCCGAGTTGGACGAGTCGTCCCGGGCGGCGGTGCTGGAAGCCGTGGTCGACCTGCACACGTTCGATCCGGCGGAGCTCGAGCGGATGTGCCTGCGTGCGGGAGCCGTCGACGTCGAGACGGTCACCGAGGAGTTGACCGCGTCGTGGTTCGGCTGGCCGGTGCGCACGTTCGAAGCCGCGGTCAAGCCGGGCGCCCTCGGCTGGAACTGGGCGATGTTCGCCTACCGGACCTGGGGCTGGCTCAGCCAGTTGGACGCTGGCGTTCTCAGCCGGGTCGTGCCGAAGGAGTACTTCTACAACGTTTCGGTTACCGGTGTAAAGCCTGGTCAGGCCAGCGACTAGCGCGCCTCACGGTCCGCTCGACTGGTACCGCGAGAAGAACTCCCACATCAGGGGAGTGGCCGCCACGTCCGTCGTGGTGGCGCCGAAGGCGGCTTCGATCGCGGCGGCGATCTGCGGGTCGCCGCCCGGCCAGGTGTGCCCGCCGCCGGGGATCGAGTAGAACTGCACGTCGTCGCCGCTGGTGCAGTTGCTCCACCTCTGTCGTTGGACGCTGCCCACCAGAGTCTCGGACGGGGGTGCCGGGCAGCCGTTGTGCGCGGCCCAGTCGGACATGATCTGTGGCGCCGGCGGGATCGTGAAGGATCCGAAGCTGGCGCCCTGGTAGCTCGCGCTGCTGTCGGCCGTGCCGTGGAAGTAGATCAGCGGCGCGGGCGGAGTGTCCGGGCATTGCGAAACCGGCAGCGCGAACGAGACGCCGCCGTACGCGGCGAACTGCCGCTCGGGCTGGCAGAGCAGCGCGAAGATCAGCCCTGAACCGGCCGAGAACCCCTGGGCGTATCGGCGCGTCTGGTCGACGCAGGCCCGTGCCGCCACATCGCCGAGCAGTGCATCGATCAGGGCGGTGTCGGGTTTCGGGTCCGTCATGGACGCTCCGGCGGCGAACCAGGTGAACGGTCCGTCGCCGTTGGGCGCCGCCACCAGGTAGCCATGGGCATCGGCGTCGGCGCGCAACGACGTGAAGGCCAGGTGCGCGGCGCCGTTGATGCCGCTGCCGTGAAAGGCGACGACCAGCGGAGTCGGGGCGTCGGCTCGGTACGAGGTAGGGATGTAGAACTCGTAGGTGTGGTCGCGGCCGCCCGACTGGTAGGTCTGCTGCACGGTAGTTCC
>CAYYRC010000018.1:39990-52059 GCA_964474045.1 uncultured Actinomycetes bacterium | reverse complement strand
ACTCGTAGGTGTGGTCGCGGCCGCCCGACTGGTAGGTCTGCTGCACGGTAGTTCCGGGCTGTTGGGGAGCAGCGTCCGCAGAGCCCGGCGCGCCCGCAGAGCCCGCCGCGAGCGAGCAACCGGGGCCGGCCGGCGCCGCGCTGGGGCTGGCTGGCGCGGTGGAGGTCGGGCTCGCAGACACGGTCGATCCGGATGCCGCCATCGTCGTGCCGCTGTTGGTTGCGTCTGCGGCTGTGGACGATTCCCCCGACGCGCAGCCGCTTGCGACGAGCAGGCAGGTGGCGGCCGTGAAGATCGCCGAGGCCACGGCCAGGCGCATGGGATCAGTCCCGCATGACGAGCACCGACTTGCCGGTGGTGCTCCGACTGCGCAGGTCCTCGTGCGCCGCACGCGCCTGCTCGAGCGGGTACTCCCGGCCAGGCAGCGGCCGCAGTCTGCCGTCCTCGACCATCCCGATCAGGCTGTTGAGCGGTCCGGCGACCATCCCCACCGGATCGGATGCCATGCAGTCGGCCAACCAGAACCCGATCACCGACTTGGACCCCGTCATCAGGTTGGCGGGGGCGACCGGCGTGGGCGGCTGCCTCGAGGCCATGCCGTAGGTGACGAGTCGGCCGAATCGACCGAGAGCGGCCAACGAGGCATCGAATACGGCGCCGCCGGTCATCTCGAGCACAATGTCCACCCCGCGATTGCCGTTGGCCGCCCGGATGGTGTTCGCCAGGTCCGGATCGGCAGGGTCCAGTGCCACGTCAGCACCGAGTTCGAGGGCGAGTGCGCGCTTCTGCTCGGTGCTGGCAGTCGCGATCACGTTCCCAGCCCCCCAGAGCTTGGCCAGCTGCACCGCGAGGCTGCCCACCCCGCCGGCGGCAGCGTGGACGACGACGCTCTCGCCCTCGGACAGTCTGGCCGAGGTGCGCAGCAGCTGCCAGGCGGTCAACCCCTGCACGAGCAAACCCAGGGCCGCGGGCGCCGACATGTCCTCGCCCACCTCGAACACGGCTGTCGGCGCCACCAGCGCCTTCTCGGCATAGCCGCCGGTTCCGGCGGTGAACCCGACGACGCGCCGGCCGTCGGGCAGCCTGCCGAGCACCTCGCCGCCGGGGATCATCGGCAGCTCCTGGGCCGACAGGTATGAGTTCTCCACCGCGTGGGTGTCCGCGTAGTTGACTCCAGCGGCCTCCACCTCGAGCACCACCATCCGGCCGCGGGACACGGGGTCGGGCACCTCGCGCACCTCGAGGACGTCAGGGCCACCGAACTTGTCCACCACTATCGCGCGCATGGGGTCAAGGTAGTTCGAACCGCGGGGGCGCGCACCTCACAGGGGCTGCGCCCGCGCCGGGCGGCCGCGCGGCTGGGCGGCCGGGCGGCTCGGGTCCCACGCGAGGAGGCGCCGGGTGCGCGACAACTGCCATAGTGCGGACTCCGAGGGAGAGGAACCGCCATGGCGCACGACGCTGCCGATGTCGCGCAGGAAGACGGCCGATTGCCGGTGGGCACCCTGGTGCTGATTGGTGCCTTCACGCTCAGCGGCGTCGCGCACCTGGCGCGGCCTGAGGTGTTCGACTCGCTGATCCCGCCCGTGCTGGGGCCGCCCCGGCCGTGGACCTACGCCTCCGGCGCAGCCGAACTGGCATGCGCGACCGGCCTCGCCACGCGCCAGTCGTGGGCACCGAAAGCCACCGCGGGGTTGCTCTCGGTGGTGTGGGTCGGCAACTGGTGGATGGCTGTTGCAGCCACCCGGGCCGAGCGGCGCAAACCCGCGCTCGTCGCCCTGTCCTGGGCCCGGATACCGCTGCAGATCCCGATGATCCGTGCCGCCCTGCGATCCCCGGTGCGGCCACGTCCTTGATCGTTGAGGTAGACGGTCGCCTATGCGGTCCGTCCACCTCAATGATCAAGGTCATGCGGGCGCGGGGAACGCTGCGTCGGCAGACCGCAGCTCCGCAGCTTCGGCTTCCCGCTCTGGTGTGAAGTACTCGTCGAATCGGCGGTCGGCGTCGTCGCCGAACAGCAGCGTGCAGGCCTCCCGGATCCCATCCGCATCGCGGATCTCCTCGTAGCTCAGCACCAGCGCGATCTTGGAGCGGCGCCGCAGGAAGTCGTCCAACGTGGTGATCATCTCGGTCTGCGCGGCGTAGTAGAGCTCCACCCGGACGTACTCGGCCCCGGCGATGATGTCCTGCGCCATGCTCGGGTCGTCCCGGATTGCCTCCAGCATGGCGAACGCGCGCAAGCCATATCGCCGCCACAGCCGCGTGGACAGGGTCTCGAAGCTGGCCCGCTGCCGCAACTTGTCCAGGTGCATCAGCCGCGCCTGGCGGAAGAACTCGTCGCGGGTGGCCTTCGGCGGCTCCCCGTACCAGGTGCCTCGGTCCTTCGCCAGCGAGATGCCGAGCTCCGTCACGGCCTCGGCGACCTCGTTGCCGATGTTCACGCAGTCGGTCAGCTTGCCGCCGAAGATGCTGACGGCCGCGGCATCGGGGTCGACCTCCAGGGCGTGCTTGCGCGACAGCGACGTCCAGTCCTGCTCCTCCTGGCTCTCGTCGGACTTCTCGACGACGAGCGGTCGAACACCGCAGCGGGAGGCGATGATGTCGGCGGGCGTGAGCGGGCGGTCCAGGTTCAGGCGGGCGTTGATCTGCTCCAGGAGGAAGTCGCGGTCGGCGTCCTCGACGTGGGTGTAGGGGGTATCCACCCGCTCATCGGTGGTCCCGATGACGGACCGCGGACCCATCGGAATCACATAGAACAGCCGCTCGGTGTCGTCGAAGAAGGCCAGTACCCGCTCGCTGCCGGCGATGCGGGGCACCAGCAGGTGGATGCCCTTGGAGTAGACGATCCGGTGGTCGGCCGTAACGCCCAGCATGGCGTTGAGGTCGTCGACGAAGGGCCCGCCGGCGTTGACGATCACCCGGGCGTTGGCGGTCAGCTCGCGCCCCGTGTCGTTGTCGCGCAGTTGCGCCCGCCAGCCCTCGGCGGTGCGCTCGGCCGACACGAGCTCGACGTAGTTCGCGCAGGCGGCGCCAGAGTTGAGCGCCGACCTGATGAAGCCGAAGACGAATCTCGAGTCGTTGTCGACGATGTACGCGTCGGAGTACTCGATGCCGCCGCTGGAACCCTCGACATTGACCTTCGGCTCGCGAGCCAGGATGCGCTTGCGGCTGAGCAGCGCCGGGGGCTTCGTGAAGGCGTTGCCGATGAGCCAGTAGGCGGTTGACCCCAGCGCCGCAAACCACGGCTTGTAGGGCGAGTGCTCATCGAGCGTGGCGAGGAAGCGGATCTCCTTGAGGTTGGCCGGATAGGCCCGCATGAGGTGGTTGCGGGACCGGCATAGACCGCGGACGAGGCCGAGCTCGTAGTTCTCCAGGTACTTGAACCCGCCCCACACCAGGTTGGAGGACTCCATCGAGGTGAAGTTCGCGAAGTCGCCGCGGTCGATCACCGCCACGGACGCACCGCGCGCGGCGAGCGACGCCGCCGAAACCGCGCCGTTGATCCCACCGCCGACGATCAGCACGTCGAACGTGCCGCCGTCGATCTTGGCCAGGTTGGCATCGCGCAGGCCCATGTCGGCTCCCTCGTCGGTGACAGATGACTCCAGCATGGCCTAGGGGTCGAGGTGGTGGCATCCTCGGGCATCGTGATGCCTTCACTCCTGCTCATCGAGTTGCTCATGGTCGGCGTGATCATGGCGGGCTGGTGGGCCGGCGCAGCACTGGGGAAGTGGTTCCGCCGCGATCGCCGGGCGAACGATGCCGACCACGCGGAGGCGGTTGACGACGAGCGCTCCACCGACCGCATCACGGACTCGCTGGCCTTCGTGGGCGGCGCCTACGGCATCCTGCTGGGTCTGCTGCTGGTTTTCGCGGTGGGCCACTTCGTGGACACCAGGCAGGCGGCCCGGGAGGAGGCGATCTCGGCCGTGGCGCTTTTCAACTCGGTTGAGCCATACCCCGCCGAGCAGCGCGACCGCGTGCGCCACGACCTGATCTGCCTGATGCGCAGCAGCGCGACCGACGACTGGGCGGCCAGCACGGCGTCGGACTTCACCGGCTCCGAGAACACCAACGCCTATGCGGTGGCGGTCCAGCGCCAGCTCGAGGCGCTGCCCCAGGAGTCCGCCGTCGAGGCGTCCAACCACTACTTCGTCACCGACTCCAACCTGGCGCTGGCCAAGGCCCGCCAGTTGCGTCTGCTCTATGCGGCACCGGAGATCCCGCCGGCCGTATGGGTGGTGATCTACGTGTCGGCGTTCGTCTTCGTCGGCCTCATGGCGTTCCACCTGGGGGAGCGGCGCCGACTGGCGCGCGTCGCGCTCCCGGCCACCGGGCTGGTGCTGGTTGCGATCGTCGGCAGCCTGGCAGTGTTGGACACGCCGTTCTCGGGGGCCGGCGTGGCGCTGCGCCCGCTCGCCCTGGAGGCTGCGCTCACCCGGCTGCAGGATGCGTACCCCGAGCCCGCATCGATGTGGTCCGGGTGTGACAGGCTGGCGGCTGAGCAGGCCGAGTGAGCGCCTGGCCCCGCAGCCACCCCAGGAAGGACCCGCCATGACTGTCACCGTGCGGCTGTTCGCCGCCGCCGCGGAGGCGGCCGGCGCCGATGAGCGCACGATCGGGGCCGGGCCGCTGTCCGACGTGCTGGAGGCGGTCGGGGCCGCCGCCCCCGACCGGGACCGCTGGGAGTCGGTGCTCGGGCGGTGCTCGGTGCTGGTCGACGGTCTGCTGGCGTCCGACTACGGCGCAGCCGCCGTGTCGCCCGGCTCCACCGTCGACGTGCTGCCGCCGTTCGCCGGCGGCTGAGGCTCGGGCCCGCCGACGGCCTGGGCGGCAGCAGCGGCGGCGGCCGTCTTGCGCTGAATGTCGGCCAGGGCCTCGCGCACCTCGGCCTTGGCCTCGTAGACGTCGCGACGGTTCTTGACCACGCGGCCCGGAACTCCGGCCACGATCGACTCCGGCGGCACGTCGCCGCGCACGACGGTGTGCGCGGCGAGCACGCAGCCGTGCCCCACCCGCGACCCTCGCAGCACCGTCGCTTTGGCCCCCAGCCAGCAGTCGGGGCCGATCCGCACCGCTGACTTGACCAGGCCCTGGTCCTTTATCGGGTAGGTCACATCGTCGTACACGTGGTCGAAGTCGCAGACATACACCCAGTCCGCCACGATGCAGCCCTCGCCGAACTCGATGTCCAGGTAGCCGTTGACGGTGTTGTCGCGTCCGAAGACGCACTTGTCGCCGATCCGCATGGTGCCCTCGTGGGCGCGCAGGCGGTTCTCGTCCCCGACGTGCACCCAGCGCCCGATGATCATGCGCGCGTACCCGCGCCGGGCGTAGACCTCAACGTTGCGCCCGAGGAACACCATGCCCTCGGTGATGATGTGTGGATTGCGCAGCCGGAACCAGAAGAAGCGCCAGTAGCGCACCAGGTACCACCAGTTCCACGCCCGGTTGCGGATGACCCAGCGAAGCGAGGCCATCGTGAGGAATCTCGCCTGGCGGGGGTCGCGATTCCGGGCCAGTACCACGGCGCGAATCCTAGCCAGCGGGTTCGCTGCGGCGGTAGCAGTCGACGGTGTCGCGGGCTATCGACCCCCAGTCGTACCGCTGCGCCAGCAGCGCCCGCGCCTCGCGGGCCAGCACCCGCGACCTCGCGGGGTCGGACAGCGTGGCGACCAGCGCGCCTGCCAGCGCCACCGGATCGCCCGCGGGAACGCTGCGCCCGGTCTCGCCGTCGATGACGATGTCGGCCAGCCCGCCGGTGCGCGAGGCCACGACCGGCGCCCCCAGCGACATCGCCTCCAGCGCAACCATGCCGAAGGGCTCATACAGGCTGGGCACCACCGCTGCGTCTGCGGCCCCGATCAGCGCCTTCAATTCGTCCTCGGGGAGCCAGCCGCTGCGGATCACGGCGTCGCCGAGGCCGCGATCGCGGCAGGCCTGGTCGAACGAGTCCTGCTGGCCCCCGCTTCCGGCCAGGACCAGTCGCGTGCCGGGCCGCGCCGCCAGCACCGCCGGCATGGCGTCGAGCAGGGTGAAGATGCCCTTCTCGGCCTCCAGCCGACCGGTATAGACGATGAGTCCTGAGCTGCCGTCGGGCAGCCACCGGAGCCGGGCCGCGGCGCAGGAGCCGGGGTCGATGGTCCACGCCGCCTGATCCACCCCGTTGGGGATGACCGCCACCCGGTCCGGCGACACGGCGAACTGCTGCTCCACCTCGAAGCGCATCGCCGCCGAGCAGACGATCAGGCCATCGGCCCGGTGGCACAGGAAGCGCTCGATACCGTCGACGGTCAGGCTCACGTCGCCGTAGAGATGCCCCTGGTGGCGGCCGCGCTCGGTGGCGTGGATGGTGGCGACCAGCGGCGCCTCGGCGGCCTCGGACGCGGCCGCACCGGCTCGGGTGGTCATCCAGTCGTGGCAGTGAACGACGTCTGGTCGCCAGTCCGCCACCACCGCGACGGCCGCCGCGGCCAGGTTCGCGTCGAACTGCGCCACCCAGGCGATCATGCTCTCGGTGGTGAACGCCCACTCCGGCGCCTGGGCTGTGCGCACCACCCGGACCCCGCCGGCGATCTGGTGCGCCGGAGCTTCCGGGCTGGCCTGGGTGACGACGACCACCTCGTGGCCCTCCGCCGCCTGCGCGAGCGTCAGGGCGTGGACATGCCGGCCCAGCCCGCCGTACACCAGCGGGGGGTACTCCCACGCGACATGCATGATTCGCACCCTGCGACCCTATGGCCTCAGCGGCGGCGGCGTGTGGCCTAATGGGATCGTGACCGCCCAGCTGCCCCTGACCGGCGAGCGCACCGTCCCGGGTATAGCGGCGGAGCGCTACTGGTTCCTGCGCCACGAGGTGGTGTACCGCTGGCTGTTGGCAGGTCCACTGGGTGCCTTGGCCAGGTCAGGCGCGGTGGTGGTGGACGCCGGTGCCGGGGAGGGCTACGGCGCCGACGCCCTGGCCGCAGCGGGAGCCCGCGCGGTCGCGCTGGACTACGACATCGCGGCTGTCGCCCACATTGCGACCTCTTACCCGCGGGTGCGCGCCGTGCGCTGCAACCTGGCCGCGCTGCCGATCCTGGACGCGGGCGCCTCCGCATTGGTGTCGCTGCAGGTCGTCGAGCACCTGTGGGACCTCGGGCAGTTCCTCGGCGAGTGCCGTCGGGTGCTGCATCCACAGGGCGCGATCGTCGTGTCGACGCCCAACCGCCCCGTGTTCTCGCCGGGTCTGGGCCGGGGCGCCAAGCCCACCAACCCCTTCCACGTCGAGGAGTTCGACGCCGAACAGGTCGCCGGGATGCTGCGCCACGCCGGCTTCGCGGACGTGCGGATCTCTGGGCTGCACCACGCGGGCGCCATCGCGGAGTGGGAGGCGCAGCACGGATCGATCGTGGCCGCCCACGTCGAAGCCGCCCTCACGGGGGTGTGGGCGCCGGAGCTGAGCGAGCTGCTGCCCACCCTGGTCCTCTCCGACTTCGCGGTGGGCGATCCCCAGGGGGCGCAGGACCTGATCGGGCTGGCGACCCGCCCATGACCGCACAGCCGACCGGTGGCGCACCGCGGGGCGCCTTCGCCCTGGTCCTGCACAGCCACCTGCCGTGGCTGGCGCACCATGGCCGCTGGCCCGTGGGCGAGGAGTGGCTGTACCAGGTCTGGGCCGCCAGCTACCTGCCGCTGCTCGACGTCCTGGACGAGCTCGCCGCAGAGGGTCGGCGCGACCTGCTGACCCTGGGCGTCACGCCCGTGCTGGCGGCGCAGCTGGACGACAGCTACTGCCTGGACGCCTTCGGGACCTGGCTGGGCTTCTGGCAGGCCCGCAGCGAGGAGTTGGCCGGCGATCACGATCCCGTGCTGCGCCGTCTGGCGGCCCACGAGTTCGCGGCCGCCACCCGCGCCCAGAACGCACACGCCCGCCGCGGGGCGCTGTCGACGTCGCTGCGCACGCTGGCCGACGCCGGGGCCGTCGAGCTCCTGGGCGGGCCCGCCACCCATGCCTTCGGCCCGCTCTACCCCGACGAGGTCGTGGCGGCCGGGCTGCGGGTGGGGCGCGACGACGCGCGGCTGCGGTTCGGGTCGGCGCCCGCGGGCATCTGGGCGCCCGAATGCGGCTACCGGCCCGGGTTGGAGGAAGTCTACGCCGCCGAGGGGATCAGCCACTTCGTCGTGGACGGCCCGACGTTCCTGCACGTCGGCGCCCAGACCTGGGCCGGTCGGCCTACGGGCGACTCCGACGTCGTCGCGTTCGCCCGCGACCTGGAGGTGTCCTACCGCGTGTGGTCGCCGCGTCGGGGCTACCCGTCGGACCCGCGCTACCGCGACTTCCACACCTTCCACCACGGCACCGGGTTCCGCCCGTCCCGGGTGACGAGCACGTCCACGCCGCCGGAGGACAAAGCGCCCTACGAACCCGAGGCCACCGGCGCGGTCGTGCACCGCGACGCCCTCGACTTCGTCTCGGTGGTGGTGGAGCGACTCGACGGCATCGCCGCGCAGCGCGACGGCGCTCCTGGCCTGGTCGTGGCCGGTTTCGACACCGAGCTGTTCGGCCATTGGTGGCATGAGGGGCCGGCATGGCTGGCGGAGGTTCTGCGGCTGCTGCCCGAGGCCGGGGTCGAGGTCACGACTCTGGCCGGGGCGAGGGAGGCCGGATATGTGGCGGACGCGGTGCGGCTGGAGGCCGGTTCCTGGGGCTCCGGCAAGGATTGGCGGGTGTGGGCCGGGGGGCAGGTGGCCGACGTGGTCGCGGACAACGACCGCCTGGTGCGGCGCTGGCGGGCGCTGCCCCCGGCCGGCCGCGCCGCCGGTCCGGGTCGCGACCAGCTCGCCGACCAGATCGCCCGCGAGGCGCTGCTGGCACTGTCCAGCGACTGGGCCTTCATGATCACGAAGGACTCGGCCGCCGAGTACGCCCGGGCCCGCCACGATCTGCACCATCGTCGCTTCGACGAGCTGGTGCGGGTGCGGGAGGAGGGAGCCCAGCAACGGGCGCCGGAGGTCGCCTCCGCCCTGGCGGCGGCTCGGGCGCGGGACGGCATCTTCGGGCACCTGGACAGCCGCGCGCTCTGGTAGCGCGGAGCGGCTCGACAGGGTGGGGGGCGCTGACTGGCGGCCTAGCTACTGGCGGGTAACATTGCCCCTCAACGGCGCTGTCCGCGCCGGCGAACGCGGCCGGGTCCCCGGTCTCGACTAGTTCCGTGGAGGTAGTGGCACGAGATGAAAATCGTGGTCTGCGTCAAGCAGGTGCCCGACACCTGGGCCGAGAAGAAGCTCAACCCCGCCGACAGCACCCTCGACCGCGCCTCGGTCGACGCTGTTATCAACGAGCTCGACGAGTACGCCATCGAGGAGGCCCTGCAGATCGCGGAGGCCAACGGCGGCGAGGTCGTCGTGCTGTCCATGGGTCCGGACCGGACTACCGAGTCCATCCGCAAGGCCCTGAGCATGGGCGCCGCCCGTGGCGTCCACGTTGTGGACGACGCCCTGCACGGCGCCTGCGCGTCGGGCACCTCCAAGGCGCTGGCCAAGGCCATCGAGGCCGAGGCGCCGGACCTGGTGATCTTCGGCTCCGAGTCCACTGACGCCCGGATGTCGGTGGTCCCGGCCATGGTCGCCGAGCGTCTGGGCTACCCGCAGCTCACCTTCGCCAACAATGTCACGGTCGATGGCGGCACTGTCACGATCAAGCGGCAGACCGAGGCTGGCGTCGACGTCGTCGCCGGCGCGACCCCCGCGGTGGTGTCGGTGGTCGAGAAGATCAACGAGCCCCGCTACCCCAACTTCAAGGGGATCATGGCCGCCAAGAAGAAGCCGATCGACTCCAAGTCGCTGGCCGACCTGGGCCTCGACGGCGCCGGCGTGAGCGCGACCTCCTCGGTCGTCGAGTTCGCCGACGCCCCGCCGCGCGCAGCCGGCGTCGTCGTCAAGGACGAGGGCAACGGCGGCGTGCAGATCGCCGAGTACCTGTCGACCCAGAAGTTCATCTAGGAGCACCCATGGCTGAGATTCTCGTTCTCGTGGACCACGCCGACGGCGCGGTCAAGAAGGTCACCCTCGAGCTGCTCACGCTCGCCCGCACCGTCGGTGAGCCGTCGGCCGTCTTCGTCGGCTCCGGTGCGGACAGCGCGATCAGCACCCTGGCCGAGTACGGCGCCGCCAAGGTCTACGTCGCCGACGCCCCCGAGCTCGACCAGTACCTGGTGGCGCCCAAGGCCGCCGTGCTGGCCAAGGTCGTGGCCGACTCCTCGCCGGCCGCGGTGCTCATCGCCTCGACGGCGGAGGGCAAAGAGGTGGCTGGCCGCCTGGCCGTCAAGCTCGACAGCGGTGTCATCACCGACGCCGTGGCCGTGGCCGCGGACCTGTCCGCCACCCAGTCGATCTTCGGCGGCGGCGTCATCGTCACGTCCAAGGTGGACGACGGCACCCCCGTCATCACCGTTCGCCCGAACTCCTCGCCGGCTGAGCCGGCGCCGGCGGCGGGCACCCGCGTGGACGTGTCCGTCGACCTGTCCGAGGCCGACAAGGCCGCCAAGGTCACCGGCAGCGAGGACGTCGTCCGCGACGCCCGCCCGGACCTGGCCGAGGCCGCCGTGGTGGTCTCCGGTGGTCGCGGGGTGGGCTCCGCGGAGAGCTTCGCGATCATCGAGTCGCTCGCCGACTCGCTGGGCGGTGCCGTGGGCGCCTCCCGGGCGGCGACCGACGCCGGCTGGTACCCCCACCAGTTCCAGGTCGGCCAGACGGGCAAGACCGTGTCGCCGCAGCTCTACATCGCCAACGGCATCTCCGGCGCCATCCAGCATCGTGCCGGAATGCAGACCTCCAAGACCATCGTCGTGGTCAACAAGGACCCCGAGGCGCCGATCTTCGAGCTCGCCGACTTCGGCGTCGTGGGCGACCTGTTCGAGGTCGTGCCGCAGCTGACCGAGGAGATCAACAAGCGCAAGAGCTGAGGCCCCGCGCCGCAGCACAACCCGCCTCACCCGAAACTGCAGGTGTATGTCAGCAGAGGGGAGCCCTCTCGGGCCCCTTTGCCTGACATACACCTGCAGTTTCGCTGTTCGTAGGATGCGCCCATGGCATATCTGGACCACGCGGCCTCGACGCCGGTGCGGCCGGAGGCCATCGCGGCCTGGCACGAGTCGCCTTTCGGCAACCCGGCCAGCGTCCACGGCGTGGGACGGGCGGCGCGGCGCGCGCTGGAGGAGGCCCGGGAGGCGATCGCGGCGCACCTGGGCGTCACCGCCGCCGAGGTCGTCTTCACCTCAAGCGGCACCGCGGCGGACAACCTGGCCCTCGTCGGGATCCACCGCGGTCGGCGCCGGTCGGACTCAGCCCGCGACGTGGTGCTGGTCTCGGCCGTGGAACACCCGGCCGTCGCCGCCACGGCTGATGCCCTGGTGACGCGCGGCGAGGTCGCCGAAGTCGTTCGGCTGCCCGTTGACGAGCACGGGACGGTCGACTTGGCGGCCGCCGCCGAGCTGCTGGACCGCTATGCCGGGCGCGCCTCGCTGGTATCGGTGATGACGGGCAACAACGAGGTCGGCTCGGGGCAGCCGGTCGCAGAGCTTGCCGAGCTGGCTGCGGCCCTCGGCGTCCCGCTGCACACCGATGCGGCGCAGTCGATCGGCTGCCCAGGCTGGGGGCTGCCGGCCGCGACTCCCGTGGCTGCGACGGTGAGCGGCCACAAGTTCGGAGCCCCGGTCGGGGTGGGCGCGCTGGTGCTGCCGGCCGGCTGGCCCTGCGAGCCCTTCCTGCACGGCGGCGGCCAGGAGCGCCAGGTGCAGTCCGGTACGGTGCCGGTGGCCGCCGCCGCCGCCCTCGCCGCCGCGCTCGCTGCGGCGCTGGGCAGCGCTGGGGCGAGTGGGGAGCCGGGTGTCACCGTCCAGGGGCTCCGCGACGAACTCGTCACGGCGGTGTCCGCGGCGGTCCCGCACGCCCGGCTCGTGACGCCGCTCGCCGGCGCCGATACCGGCCCCGATACCGGCCCCGATACCGGCGCCGATTCCGGCGCTGATACTGGCCCAGCCAGGTCATTGCCCGGCATCGCCTCCTTCGTATTCCCGGGCTGCCCTG
>CAYYRC010000018.1:0-39890 GCA_964474045.1 uncultured Actinomycetes bacterium | reverse complement strand
GGCCCAGCCAGGTCATTGCCCGGCATCGCCTCCTTCGTATTCCCGGGCTGCCCTGCGGACGCGCTGCTCATGCTGCTCGACGCGGCGGGGGTCTACTGCTCCACGGGCAGCGCCTGCACTGCCGGCATCCCGCGACCCAGCGCGGTGCTGACGGCTATGGGCGACCCGGACGCCGGCTCGATGCTTCGCTTCTCGCTGGGTTGGACCAGCACCCGTGATGATGTCCAGGCTTTGGCCGCGGCGCTGCCGGCCGCAGTTGACCGGGCCGGACGGGCGGGGCGGCTGTGATGGGACCGGCGCTGTGAAGGTGCTGGCCGCCATGTCCGGCGGGGTGGACTCGGCGGTGGCTGCGGCACGGGCGCGTGACGCCGGACACGATGTGACCGGGGTGCATTTCGCGCTCTCGGCCGACCCCGCTGCCGAGCGCGAGGGGTCCCGCGGCTGCTGCACGCTGTCGGATGCCCGTGACGCTCGCCGGGCGGCGGATGCGCTGGGTATCCCCTTCTACGTGTGGGACCTGGCCGCAACCTTCGCCCAGACCGTTGTCGAGGACTTCCTGAACGAGTACGCGGCTGGACGCACACCCAACCCCTGTGTGCGCTGCAACGAGCGGATCAAGTTCGCCGCCGTGCTCGATCGGGGCGTCGCGCTGGGCTTCGACGCCGTGTGCACGGGTCACTACGCACGGGTCGGCGACGCCTTCGACGGCGGGCGGCCGGTGCTCCGCAGAGGGGTCGATGGGGCGAAGGATCAGTCCTACGTCATCGCGGTAGTCGGCCCCGATCAGTTGCGCCAGGTGTTGTTGCCGCTGGGAGGCTCCAGCAAGGCCGAGGTGCGCCGGGAGGCGGCCGAGCGCGGCTTGAGGACAGTGGCGGCCAAGCCTGACAGCCACGACATCTGCTTCATCCCCGACGGCGACACCAGGGCCTTCCTGGCCGCCCGGTTGGGCGAGAGCGAGGGACCCGTGCTCGACGCCGGCACCGGCGAGACGCTGGGAAGTCACCGGGGCAGCCACGGGTTCACCATCGGCCAGCGGCGTGGCCTGGGGCTCCAGCGCCCGGCCCCTGACGGACGGCCGCGCTATGTGGTGGACATCGACGCCGCCACCAACACCGTGCTCGTCGGGCCGCCCACGCTGCTCATCTCCCGCACGCTGCGCGCCGACCGCGTCACCTGGCATGTGCCGCCGTTCGACCGTCCGCGCGATGGCCTCGCGGTGCAGGTGCGGGCGCATGGCGAGCCCGTGTCCGCCACCGTGAGCGCGGACGGCGGCGAGTTGCTGATCGATGTCCCCGACGGGGTGCGGGCGGCGGCCCCCGGGCAGACGGTGGTCGTCTACGAGGACGATCGCGTGCTGGCCTCGGCGACGCTGCTCGGGTCCTCCAGCCCCGCGCGGGCCTGAGCCGCCCGGGCGAGCCGGGCGCCGCCGGTCGCGATGGGTGTGCGCAGGTCCCACCGCAGCGATGCCCAGCGCAGCGCCGCCGCCACCACCAGGGTCGCGATCTCATCGACGTACAGCGGCGTGGACACCTGATTGAGGACCGCATAGGTGACCGCCGCCAGGAAGGCCGCGAAGGCGTACCACTGGCCCGGCCGGAAGGCGCTGGGCACGTCGCCGCAGAGGAGGTCGCGCAGCAGGCCGCCGCCGACGGACGCCAGCACGCCCACAAACACCACGCCGATGGCAGGCAGGCCTGTGAGCACCGCCTTCTGGCAACCGATGAGCACCCAGACTCCCAGGGTGAGGACGTCGAGGGCGTCGTAGCCGAACTGCCAGCGCGACGCCCGGCGGGCGAACAGGAAGCCCACCAGCGCGCCCCCGGCGGCGTAGGCCAGGTAGGCCGGGTGCAGCAGGAAGGCCGGTGTGCCGTCGGACAGCACCAGGTCCCGGATGGCGCCGCCGCCCAGCCCGGTCACGAAGGCGACCGCGATGACGCCCATGACGTCGAATCCGCGCCGCGTCGCGTGCAGCGCGCCGCTGAGACCGCCGACCGTGATGGCGATGGCGTCAAACAGACCCGGAAGTGCGATGACGGCGGCGGGCACCGGTTCGGCCACGAGCGCAGCCGCGATCACGGTGACCGCCCGCGCTGGCCCCGCCGGGCCCAGAAGTCCCACAGCCGGTCGGTGACATCGACCGAGGTCGGCGTCTCCCAGCCCCGCCACAGCGCCAGGATCCGCACCGCGAACACCGTGGCGATCGTCCCCACCTGCACCCAGAACACGGGCAGCGCCAGCTTGAACAGTCCCTCAAACGCCACAGCGCCGATCAGGGCCGCCAGGCCGGAGAAGATCCCCGGGCGCATCACCGACGGCGGCTCGCCGCTGAGCAGGTCGCGCAGCACCGAGCCGCCAACCGCGGTCGTCACCCCCAGGAAGATCGCCGCCGCCACCCCCAGCTGATACCAGATCGCGGCGCTCACGCCGAGGCCCACCATCAGGCCCATCGCCAGGGCATCCAATCCCACCAGCAGCCGGTTGAGCCGGACGATCAGCCCGGCGAAGAAGAAGCCGACGAGGGCGGCGAGACACGCCGAGAGCAGGTAGCGCGGGTCCACCAGCACCACCGGCGTCCCCTTCTGCAGCAGCACGTCGCGCAGCAGCAGGCCGCCCAGTCCCGTCGCAATGGCCAGCCCCAGCACGCCGATCACGTCGAAACCCCGGCGCGCCGCGTGGGAGGCACCCGCGACACCGCCCACAGCGACCGCCGCATACGACGCCCACACCGGCAGGATCGGTGCCGGGGTGATCGCTTCGAGGGCCACATCCCGAGCGTATCGGCGCCGCGGCGCTAGCCTTGCGACGGTGACCCCACCCGTGCCCTGGACCGCGCTGTTCCCGGCGGTGTCGCAAGGCTCCTTCCCCGGCACCGACCCGGTGGAGCCGGTGCGCATCATGAGCGGCGAGAACCCCGACCTGCCGAGTGTGCCGGAACTGCCCGCCCGGGGGCCGGGCGCGGACATGATCGGGCGCGCCCTGGCACTGCTCGCGCGGGTGGCCCCGGACTTCGCGGGCGAGACGACGACCCAGGGATGGCGCCTCGCGGGGCGCACCACCGACGCGGGCACGAGGGTGATGCGCCGGGCGAGTTCGTGGTTCGGTCAGGACTGCGACGCCGCCTCGGAGGGCTATGCGGGCGCCGACGCGGTCAAGGTCGCCGTCACCGGGCCGTGGACCCTCTGCGCGCAGGTGGAGCTGGGCAACGGCCATCGGATCCTGTCTGACCGGGGTGCGATCGCCGACGTGTTGGCCGCCTATCCCGTGATGGTCAGGGCGCTCGTGGCCGACTTCCAGCGGCGCTGGCCAGACGCTCGCACGGTGGTGCAGCTGGACGAGCCGTCCATCGCTGCGGTCGTCGGCGCCGGCGTGGCGACCCCGAGCGGGCTGGACTATTACCGCGGGGTGCCCGCCGAGCAGGTGCGCGATGGCCTGCGAAGCGCGGTGGCGGCCGCCCGGGACGTCGAGGCACGTACGGTGCTGCACTGCTGCGCCGTGCCTGCGCCGCTGCCGCTGCTGCGCGCGGTCGGAGGCGACGCACTGTCGTTGGATCTGAGCGCCCAGCACGTCGACGGCCGCGGGGGCCAGGACGAGGCGCAGCTGGGCGAGCTGCTGGAGGCCGGGGGAGGCCTGGTGGCGGGGGTCGTCGGCTGGGGGTCCGCGGCGGCGACGGTCACCGCGGCGATGGGTGCCTCGCGGGTGATCGACCTGTCCCATCGCCTCGGGCTACCGCTGGACCGCGTCGCGCCCAGCGTCGCCGTCAGCACGCCGTGCGGCCTCGCTGGCGCCACTCCCGATGGCGCCCGGGATGTCACCAGGTGCGTGTCGGAGGTTGCTGCGATCCTGCGGCGGGAGGTGGTGCCGGCATGACTGATCCCCGCACCCGTTGGGCCGAGCTGGTCGATGCCATCAACTCCGCCCGGGTGGCCTACTACCAGCGCGACGCGCCGCGCATCAGCGACGCGGAGTACGACGCGCTCTTCGCGGAGCTGCTCGCGATCGAAGCCGAGCATCCCGAGCTGGCCTCGGGCGAGTCGCCGACGCAGACCGTCGGCGGCAGCCGTTCGGAGATGTTCGCGCCGGTGGATCACCTCGAGCGCATGTACAGCCTGGACAACGTGTTCTCCGTCGCGGAGCTGACAGGCTGGCTGGAGCGTCTCCAGCGCGATCTCGGCGAGCTGCCGGCCCTGGTGTGCGAACTCAAGGTCGACGGGTTGGCGGTGGACGCGGTCTATCGCGACGGCCGCCTGGCCTCGCTGGCCACCCGGGGCGACGGCCGGGTGGGCGAGGACGTGACGGCCAACGTGCAGTGGATGTCATGCGTCCCGGAGCGCCTGCAGCCGGCGCCGGGCGCGCCCCCGCTGCCTGCGGTGCTGGAGGTCCGCGGCGAGGTGTACTTCACCCTGGCCGACTTCGCCGAGATCAACGCCGACATGGTCGCCCAGAGCCGCAGCCCCTACGCCAACCCCCGCAATGCTGCTGCCGGGACCCTGCGGCAGCGGGTGGATCGACGGATGGCCGAGCTGGCCAGCGCGCGCGCGGCCAGGACCGGACAGGAGCTGACCACGGCGCGGGAGGAGCGCTCGTTGGCCAGGATCACCCGGCTGCAGGCCGACGTGGACAGATCGACCGAGCTGCTCGGTCGGCTGCGCCTGATCGTGCACGGGTTGGGCCGAGCCGACGGTTTCGCCCCGGCAACGCTCACCCAGGCCTACACAGCCATGGCGGCCTGGGGTCTGCCGGTGGCTCCCACGACGGAGGTGGTGCCCACGACCGCCGGCGTCATGGCCTACGTGGAGCGCTACGAGGGGGACAGGTCGGCCATCCCACACGACATCGACGGCGTGGTGGTCAAGGTCGATGACCTGGCCCTGCAGGGCCGGCTGGGTGCGACCTCGCGCGCGCCGCGCTGGGCCATCGCGTTCAAGTACCCGCCGGAGGTCGTGCGGACCAGACTGCTCGACATCCGCGTCAACGTGGGCCGGACCGGGAGGGTGACCCCCTATGCGGTGATGGCCCCGGTGAAGGTATCCGGCACGACTGTCGAGATGGCGACGCTGCACAATGCCGCGGAGGTCAAGCGCAAAGGCGTCCTCATCGGCGACATGATCTTCTTGCGCAAGGCGGGGGAGATCATCCCGGAGGTGCTCGGCCCGGTCGTCGAGGACCGCGACGGCTCCGAGCGGGCCTTCGTCATGCCGACGCACTGCCCCGCCTGCGGCACCGAGCTGGCACCGGAGCGTGAGGGCGACGCCGACATCCGCTGCCCCAACGCACGGTCGTGCCCGGCGCAACTGTGCGAGCGACTCTTCCACATCGGCTCCCGTGCCGCGCTGGACATCGAGGGCCTGGGCGAGAAGGCCGCCGCCGCCCTGCTGTCCGACGGTCTGCTCGCCGACGAGGCGGGGCTGTTCGAACTCACCGCCGACGACCTGCGCCGCTCGCGGTTCTTCACCGCGGCAACCGTCGACGACGAGGGTCGGCCCCGGCTGACGGAGAATGCCGACAAGCTGCTGGCCGCCCTCGCGGCGGCGAAGGACAGCGCGCTGTGGCGGGTACTGGTGGCGCTGAGCATCAGGCACGTGGGCCCGCCGACGGCCCGGGACTTGGCGGATGAGTTCGGCTCGTTGGCGGCCATCCGGGCGGCAGATGCCGACCGGCTCGCCGCGACCGCCGGCGTCGGCCCCGTCATCGCCGAGGCCATCGTGGAGTGGTTCGCGGTGGGCTGGCACGCTGCCATCGTCGATCGCTGGGCCGCCGCCGGCGTTCGGATGGCCGAGGAGCGGGTGGCGGGGCCGCAGCCGCTGGCGGGGCTCACGGTCGTGGTCACCGGCACGCTTCCCGGGTTCACCAGGGACTCCGCCGGTGCCGCACTGACCGATCGGGGCGCCCGGGTGAGCGGATCGGTGTCGAAGAAGACATCCTTCGTCGTGGCCGGCGACAACCCGGGGAGCAAGTACGACAAGGCAGTTGCCCTGGGCGTGCCCATTCTGGACGCGGACGGCTTCGCCGTCCTCCTGGAGTCCGGCCCGGAGGCCGCGCTGGAGCGTCGGACCCCGTCCGTAGACTCGCAGCCATGACCGAGGCAACAGCATCCGCGGGTCAGGCTGCGCCCGCGCACCTGACGCGCGAGGACGTCGCGCACCTGGCCCACCTCGCCCGACTGGCGATCCCGGCCGATGAGCTCGACCACTATGCCGAGCAATTGGACGCGATCCTGGTGTCCGTCAGCCGCGTCGCCCAGGTGGCGGCCGCCGACGTACCGCCCATGTCGCACCCGCAGGCCCTGTCGAACGTCACCCGGCCCGACGTCCCCCGTCCCGGGCTGACTCGGGACGAGGCCCTCTCCGGTGCGCCCGCCGAGGAGGACGACCGCTTCCGCGTGCCGCGCATCCTGGAGGACTCGGAATGACCGACATCATCCGTCTGAGCGCCACCGACCTGGCGGCCGCGATGGCCGCCGGTGAGCTCACCAGCGAGCAGATCACTGCGGCGCACCTGGAGCGCATCGAGTCAGTCGACGGGCGCGTGCACGCCTTCCTCAGCGTCGATGGCGACGCCGCCCTCGCCACCGCGCGGGAGGTCGACCGCCGGCGGGCCGCAGGTGAGTCGCTGCCCACGCTGGCCGGCGTGCCGGTCGCAGTCAAGGACGTCATCGCGACCAAGGGCGTTCCGACGACCTGCGGATCTCGGATCCTGGAGGGCTGGCGACCGCCGTACGACGCCACCGTCGTGACCAGGCTGCGCGCCGCCGGCATGCCCATCCTGGGCAAGACCAACATGGACGAGTTCGCCATGGGCTCGTCCACCGAGCACTCCGCCTACGGGCCAACCCGCAACCCCTGGGACCTGGACCGCACGCCCGGCGGCTCCTCCGGCGGGTCCGCCGCCGCCGTCGCGGCCTTCGAGGCGCCGCTCTCGCTCGGGACCGACACCGGCGGCTCCATCCGGCAGCCCGGCGCCTTCACCGCCACCGTCGGGGTCAAGCCCACCTACGGCGGGGTGTCGCGCTACGGCCTGGTGGCACTGGCGTCCTCGCTGGACCAGTGCGGGCCCTTCGCGCGCACGGTGCTGGACGCGGCGATGCTGCACGAGGTCATCGCCGGGCACGACGCCCTGGACTCGACCAGCCTGGACGCCCCAGTGCCCCCTGTCGTCGAGGCGGCCCTTGCGGGGGATGTCGCCGGCTTGCGGATCGGCCTGGTCCGCCAGCTCACCGGCGCTGGCTTCCAGCCCGGGGTGCAGGCGCGCTTCAACGAGGCGGTCGACCTGCTCGCTGCCCGCGGGGCGGTCGTCACCGAGGTGGACCTTCCCCATGCTGAGTACGCCCTTGCGGCCTACTACCTGATCCTGCCCAGCGAGTGCTCCTCAAACCTGGCCAAGTTCGACGGTATGCGCTTCGGCCTGCGGGTCGGCGACGACGGCGGCAACTCCGCGGCCGAGGTCATGGCGCTCACCCGGGCCGCGGGCTTCGGCGAGGAGGTCAAGCGCCGCATCATGCTCGGCACCTACGCGCTGAGCAAGGGCTACTACGACGCGTATTACGGCCAGGCGCAGAAGGTCCGCACGCTCATCGCGCGGGACTTCGCCGCCGCGTTCGAACGAGTCGACGTCCTGCTCACCCCGACGGCGCCGACGACAGCCTTCCGCCTGGGCGAGCTGGTGGACGATCCGGTGGCCATGTACCTCAACGACATCGCGACCATCCCGGCCAACCTCGCGGGCATTTGCGGTATGAGCCTCCCGGTCGGCCTCGCCGCGGAGGACGGGTTGCCGGTGGGGCTGCAGATCATGGCCCCGGCGATGGCAGACGACCGGCTGTACAACGTCGGCTCGGCGTTGGAGTCGGCGTTGATCGAGCACTTCGGGCACGCGACCATCGAGGAGGCCCCCGCGCTATGACGAAAGCAGCAGGCAGCACCGTCGCCTACGACGATGCGATCGCGCGCTACCAGCCCGTCCTCGGCCTCGAGGTGCACGTGGAGCTGTCCACCCAGACCAAGATGTTCTGCGGCTGCCCCACAGCCTTCGGCGCCGCGCCCAACACCCAGGTCTGCCCGACCTGCCTGGGTCTGCCCGGCTCGCTGCCGGTGGTGAACCAGGTCGCGGTGGAGTCGGCGATCCGGATCGGCCTCGCGCTCAACTGCGACGTCGCCCCCTGGGGACGCTTCGCGCGCAAGAACTACTTCTACCCCGACATGCCCAAGGACTATCAGATCAGCCAGTACGACGAGCCCATCTGCGTGGGCGGCTGGCTGGATGTGGTGGTGCCCGGGGCCGACGGAGCGGCGCCGACGACGGTGCGGGTGGGCATCGAGCGGGTGCACATGGAGGAGGACACCGGCAAGCTCACCCACGCCGGCGGCGCCACCGGACGCATCCACGGCGCCGACTATTCGCTGGTGGACTACAACCGTGCGGGGGTGCCGCTGATCGAGATCGTCACCAAGCCGATCACCGGGACCGGCGCCGCCGCGCCTGAGGTCGCCAAGGCCTACGTGTCCGAGCTGCGTGACATCGTGCGCGCGCTCGGCGTGTCCGACGTGCGCATGGAGGAGGGCTCCATGCGCTGCGACGCCAACGTGTCCATCGCACCTGCGGGTGCCGAGTGGGGCACGCGGACCGAGACCAAGAACGTCAACTCGCTGCGCTCGGTGGAGCGCGCGGTGCGCTACGAGATCTGCCGGCAGGCCGCGGTGATCGATGGCGGCGGCACCATCCGGCAGGAGACCCGCCACTTCCACGAGGACGACGGCACCACCACCCCCGGGCGCTCCAAGGAGACCGCGGAGGACTACCGGTACTTCCCGGACCCCGACCTGGTGCCCGTCGCGCCCGCGGCGGCGCGGATCGAGGAGCTGCGCGCTGAGCTCCCAGAGCCACCGTCGGAGCGGCGCGAGCGGCTGCGAGCGGACTGGGGCATCTCTGAGTTCGACATGGCCTCGGTGATCAACGCCGGAGCCCTCGATCTGGTCGTCGCCACGATCGCCGCCGGCACCGACCCGGCCGCCGCCCGGAAGTGGTGGCTGGGCGAGCTCGCGCGCGAGGCCAACGAGCGCGGGGTGGCCCTGACCGACCTGCCGATCGGGCCGGCCGCGGTGGCCGAGGTGGAGGCCATGGTCGTCGCCGGGCGCCTGAACGACAAGCTGGCGCGCGAGGTGCTCGCCGGCCTGCTGGCCGGGGAGGGCACGCCGGAGCAGGTGGTGGCCTCCCGCGGGCTGGAAGTGGTGTCCGACGACGGCGTTCTGGTGGCCGCTGTGGACGACGTGATCGCAGCCAACCCCGACGTTGCGCAGAAGATCCGCGACGGCAAGGTGGCTGCCGCCGGCGCCCTCATCGGACAGGTGATGAAGGCCACTGGCGGCAAGGCCGACGCCGCGCGCGTGCGCGAGCTCATCCTGGAGCGCCTGGGCGGCTAGCCGACCTTGCCGTAGGGTCGTCGGGCAGCCACCTCTGACAGCCCACAGGAGATCCAGATGCTCGAGTTCAACGATCGCACCTTCAAGCTCAGCCAGATCGATGCCAATGACGTCGCGGGCGACCTGGCAGCCCTGCTGGTGGAGGGCGAGCAGGTGCTCATGGCCTTCCGCGGGGCCCGGGACTACGTCGCCTTCACCAGCCGCCGGATCATCGCGGTGGACGTCCAGGGGATGGGCGGTAGGAAGAAGGACTTCACCACGCTGCCCTACGCGAAGGTGCAGGCGTTCTCGGTCGAGACGGCGGGGAGCTTCGACCGTGACTCCGAGATGGAGCTCTGGTACTCGGGCATCGGCCGCATCAAGTTCGAGTTCAAGGGCCGCACAGACATGGCCTATCTGAGCAAGCTGGTCGCCGCCTACGTGCTGTAGGCGACCGGGGGAGCGCCGGTTCCATGGCGATCGGTCGGGAAGCGTTCGGACGCGGGGCGCAGATGCTGTGGGCGCAGCGCCGAGCAGGTCGACTGCGCCGGCTGCAGCACAGCCGCCTGGCCGCGCTCGTGGCGCACGCGCGCGACTGCTCGCCGCTCTATCGGGACCTGTATGCCGGACTGCCCTGGTCGCCGGACCTGGCCGCGCTCCCGGCGGTGGACAAGCGGGTCCTCAACGGCGACTTCGACGCCTGGGTGTGCGACGCCCGGCTGACCCGGTCCGGGGTGGAGGAGTTCCTGGCCGACCCCGGGCGCTTCGGGCAGCCCTACCTGGACGAGTACTTCGTCTGCACCAGCTCCGGAACCACCGGTAGACCAGGATTGTTCGTGCACGACCGGCACGCCTGCGCGGTGTACCTGGGCATGTTCGGCCGCCTGGATGCGACGTGGCTCAGCTGGCGCGATTTCGCGCGGATGGAGCTGCGCGGTGACCGGGTGGCGGCCGTCGTCGGCACCGGCGGGCACTTCGCCGGGGCGTCCTGGGTGCAGTTCATGCGGACGGTCAACCCGCGCTGGCGGCGGTCCTGGAAGCTCGTCTCAGCGCAGTGGCCGACCGACCGCATCGTCGCCGAGCTCAACGCCCACGACCCGGCGATCGTGCTGATCTACCCCAGCTCGCTGCTCCAGTTGCTGGTGCCGCGCGAGCGCGGGGAGCTGACGATCTCCCCGCTGTTCATCGAGGTGGGCGGGGAGGCGATGAGCCGGGGGGCCCGGCAGCGCGCCGAGGCGGCGTTCGGATGTCCCGTGCGAACGGTGTACGGCGCCTCGGAGCTGGACCCCATCGCCTTCAGCTGCGACGCGGACTGGCTCCACTACAGCAGCGACTGGGCCATCTTGGAGCCGGTACAGGCCGACTTCACGCCGACGCCGCCGGGCCAGGCATCGGACACGGTGCTGCTGACGAACCTGGCCAACCGGGTGGCTCCCATCATCCGCTATGACCTCGGCGACTCGGTCACCATGAGGCCCGACCCCTGCCCCTGCGGCTCGGCGCTGCCGGCTCTGCGCGTGGCGGGCCGCAGCGACGAGTCGCTGACCTTCATCGATGCCCAGGGCGGGCCGGTCGTGGTCGCGCCGCTGGCGATCGCCGCCGCGGCCGACCGCGTGCGTGGGACGGAGCTGGTCCAGTTGGTGCAGGTGGGCGCCAGCGAGCTCCAGGTGCGGCTGCGGGTGAGCCCGGACTACGACGACCGGTCCGTGTGGCTGGCGCTGCAGCGGGAGCTGCGCGGCTTCCTGGCCGATCAGGGTCTGTCGAACGTGTCCGTCGCGCGATCGGATCAGCCGGCGCAGGTGAGTCAGGTCAGCGGCAAGTTCCGCCGGGTGCTGCGCGGCGACGACGGCGGGGACCAGCGGGCCGCAGCTTCGCCGCCGGCGCGGCAATAGCCGCAGGCATCTGGCTACGCTCGAGGAAGTCCACCGAGGGGGCCAGATGAACGACGCTGCCGACTCCACCCGGGTGCCGCGGGCGCCCAAGCTGGTCGACGCCCTGATCCCGTTGCTTTTCCTCGTCCTCAGCCTGGTGGCTGCCGTGGCGCTGTTCGGCGGCGACGCGACCGCCGGCCCGGTGCAGCTGGCCATGTTCTTCGCCGCGGCCATCGCGGGCCTGGTCGGCTACAAGAACGGCCACTCGGTCGCGGCCATGACCAAGGCCGCGGTGGACAGCGTCGGCTCGGCGATGGGGGCGATCTACATCCTCTTCGCAGTCGGCGCCCTCATCGGCACGTGGAACATGTCCGGCACCATCGCCACGATGGCGGAGTGGGGCATCAAATTCCTCAACCCCAGCTTCTTCTTCCTGACCGTGGCCATCGTGTGTGCCCTGGTGGCTTTGGGTATCGGCAGCTCCTGGACCGTGATGGGAACCCTGGGGGTGGCCTTCGTGGCCATCGCCGAGGCCCAGGGTCTGAGCGCCGCGATGGCGGCGGGCGCGGTCATCTCCGGGGCGTACTTCGGCGACAAGATGTCGCCGCTGTCGGAGACCACCAACCTGGCCCCGGCGGTTGCCGGCACCAACCTCTACACCCATATCCGGGCGATGATGGCGACGACCGTACCGAGCATCCTCATCACCCTGGTCATCTACCTGGTCCTGGGCATGCACGCCAAACCCGTGGCGCCGGTGCCGCCGGCGGTGGCGGAGACCGCGATCAACTACGAGTTCAACACGGGCATCCTGACGATGATCCCGCTGGTGGTGGTGATCGGGCTCGCCGTGCGGAAGGTCCACCCGGTCATCGCGATCCTCGCCGGCGCCATCACCGGCGGCCTGCTCGCGGCCATCCTGCAACCGAAGGCGGTGGAGCATTTCGTCGGCGACGAGTCCGGTCTGGCGACCCCCTGGGTGATGCTCAAGGGCATCTGGCAGGCGATGGCCACCGGGTTCACCGCAGACACCGGCGTGGCCCGCATTGACGAGTTGCTGTCCGGCGGCGGTATGGAGGGCATGTTGGGCACGGTGTGGCTGATCATGGCCGCCCTGACCTTCGGCGGGATCATGAACTACTGCGGATTCCTCGGCCGGCTCATCGAGCCGCTGCGCCGCCGCGCCAAGAGCCCGCGCGCGGTCATGGCCGCGACCGGCGCGACAGCCATCGGGATCAACATCGTGGCCGCCGAGCAGTACCTGGCGATCGTGCTCACCGGCAATATCTACAAGCAGGACTTCGAGGAGCGCGGGATCGCGCCGCAGAGCTTGTCGCGGCAGATCGAGGACACCGCGACGGTGACCTCGGTGCTCGTGCCGTGGAACTCCTGCGGCGCCTATGCGGCGGGTGTGCTCAATGTGGCCACAGCGGCCTACCTGCCCTTCGCCTTCTTCAACTGGATCAACCCCCTCGTCTCGTTCTTCTACGACCTCATGGGGTGGCAGATCCACCGGGTGCCCGTGGACACGCCGTTCCCGCCCGCGCCCTCGGACGTGGAGTTCTACGGTGCCGCGGGGCACAACCCCGACGAGGTGCCGGCTGACGGCGGGAAGCCGCCGGCGTCCTAGGCCGACTGCCCTGCGGCCCCTCTTGCGGCGTCCTGGGCCTCGGCCGCGGAGTCGGGCTCCAACACCTCCAGCGGCACGTCCTTGTCGGCGATCCCGGCCGTCAGGGATGCGGCGGCGTACAGCGTCATGGCCTGGAGGAACAGCACGAACAGGATACCGATGGGCGCCGCCAGGGCGCCGTACTGGGGCTTGGCCACGGTGAAGGCGATGATCGTCGACATCAGCAGCTTGAGCAGCTCGATCAGGACCATGCCCACGAGGGCGCCGATCACCAGCGGCAGGCGGGCCGGGCGGATCCCGCCGAGGTTGGCCAGGATCAGATACACCACGGCGAAGTCCAGGGCCAGCGTGAGCACGATGGTCCCGATCTGCAGCGGGAGCGTCGGGCCGTCCCACTGCAGCCCCAGCGCGCTGGCCAGCTTGGTCGAGATGCTCGAGGTGAAGCTCGATGCCACGAAGGACAGCAGGATCATGATCGACAGCAGCACCAGCCAGCCGGCGTAGCGGACCTTGGCGACGATGAAGTTGCGGGCGTCCTTGGGGGCGCCGTAGATCAGGTGAAGCGAGTCGCTAGCCGCCGACACCGCGCCCAGCCCACCGTAGAGCAGGCCGACGAGCCCGATCAGCGAGGTCGCCTGGCCCACTGCCTTGAGCTGCGCCGGGTCGATGCCGCCGGTGCCGACGAGTCCTGGGAAGGCCTCGCCGAGTGCCTCCGTCAGGTAGTCCGACACCTGCTGCGAGCCGAACGTGGCCGCCAGTCCGTAGCCGAAGGCCAGCAGGGCGAACATGGCGAGAAACATGTAGTAGGTGGTCCCGGCCGCCAGCAGCGAGGCCTTCGCGCTGCTGAAGCGGTTGAACGCGCGGTACCCGACGCCCACCCCGGTGCTGACCTTGCCGGAGCCCGCATCCAGCTCCCGCACCTTCTTGGGCGTGTCCTTGGGAGCAGGGTCGATCGGTTCGCCGGGGATGGGCGGCGGGGTCGTCGTCGCCGACATCGCGGCCTCCTTCGTCGGTGCTTGCGGGCCAGTGTGGTGCACCGGGGGGCGGTTTAGCCCGACTTGGCGAGATGATGCGGCCGGGGACGCGTGTTCACCACGCTAGGTGACGCGGACGCCACGATCTGCCATGCTCGGCGCATGAGCTCAGACCAGGCAGGCCCCCCGAACCAGCCCCCGGTGCCCCCGCCTCCCGCTGGCAGCCAACCGGCTGGAGGAATGCCCGCCGGAGAGCAGCAACTGCGTCAGGAGGCCATCCACCGGCTGAAGGCGAAGCAGAACTTCTGGCGGATGCTCGGCGGTTTCGTCATCCTCTGGATCATCATGATCGCGATCTGGGCTCTCTCGGGAGGCGGCTACTTCTGGCCCGCCTGGGTGATCTTCGGTACCGGGATCGCCGTGCTGTTCAGCGGCTGGGGCGCCTTCGGGCCCAAGAGCAGCATCAACGAGGCCCAGATCCAGGCGGAGATGCGCAAGCTCAACGGCCAGTAGGCCGGATGCCGGTCAGGCGAGCAGCTTCGGCAGCTCGATCGCCGGGCAGCGGTCCATCACCACGTCCAGGTGGGCGGCCTCGGCACGCGCGGCGGCCGCGGCGTCGATGACCCCGAGCTGCATCCACACCGCAGTCGCCCCGGCCGCGATCGCCTGGTCGACCAGCGGGCCGACCAGGTCGGACCTGACGAAGAGGTCCACGACGTCGGGCGCCCCGAACAGCGCCGCCGCCTCGCCGATGGTCGCGAAGCCCTGCACCCCCTCGACGATCGGCGCGTCGGGATGGATCGGGACCACGGCCTTGCCGTGCTCCCGGAGTACGTCGGCGACGCGGTAGGCCGCGCGCTCCCTGTTGTTGCTCAGACCGACGACGAACCAGAGCTCGGAGCCGGTCAAGACCCGGGCGATGGTCGCGGGATCGGCGAATGCGGTGCCGTCAGTGGATGACATGGGTCCAGCGTGGCACCGCGACGCGCTCGACGCCATCGCCCATCGACCAGGCGGTCAGCGTCCAGGCGGTCAGCGAACACTGACCAACGGCTGCCATCGCCGTGTCGGATGCCGCGGGTAGCCTTGCAGGGGCTCGGCCGGAAAGGGGTTCGCAGTGCACGACGCATGGCACCGCAGGGATCGTGGAGCTGCCGCATGAGCACCGGCGACTTCGTCCACCTGCACGTCCACACCGAGTACTCGATGCTGGATGGCGCCGCACGGCTGGACGACCTCTTCGATGAGGCCGCCAAGCTGGAGATGCCGGCGATCGCCATGACCGACCACGGGAACCTCTACGGGGCCTACGACTTCTGGAAGCGCGGCCAGGCAGCCGGGGTCAAGCCGATCATCGGCATGGAGGGCTACTACGCCCCCCAGGGCCGCGCCACGAAGGCGCCCTTCGACTTCGGCGGGGGCTACGACGAGGGCGCCAGCGAGGACGGCGACGTCGCGCCGGCCAAGGGCAAGCAGGCCTACACCCACATGACCCTCCTGGCCGAGACCACCGAGGGCATGCACAACCTCTTCCGGCTGTCGAGCTTCGCGTCGCTGGAGGGTTATTACCGCAAGCCGCGGTTCGACCGCGAGCTGCTGGAGCGCCACGGCAAGGGGCTCATCGCCACCACCGGCTGCCCATCCGGCGAGGTCAACCGCTGGCTGCAGGCCGGTGAGTTCGATCGTGCGATGGCGGCGGCCGCGGACTTCCGCGACATTCTCGGGGAGGGCAACTTCTTCGTGGAGCTGATGGACCACGGCATCGACATCGAGCGCCGCCACCGGGCAGAGCTGCTCAAGATCGCCAAGGACCTCAAGCTGCCGCTGCTGGCCACCAACGACCTGCACTACGTGCACGCCGACGACGCCGACGTGCACGACGTGCTGCTGTGCATCGGCACCCGCACCACCATGGACGACCCCAAGCGCTTCCGATTCACCGGGCGCGACTTCTACGTCAAGTCCGCGGCCGAGATGCGCGAGACCTGGCGTGACTTCCCGGAGGCGTGCGACAACACGCTGCTGGTCGCCGAGCGGTGCGACGTGCAGTTCAACGAGAAGGCCAGCCTGATGCCGACCTTCCCGGTGCCGGCCGGGGAGAGCGAGGAGTCCTGGCTGGTCAAGGAGGTCGAGCGCGGCCTCGCGGCCCGTTTCGCCCCCGGCGAGGTGCCCGAGGGCCATCGCAAGCAGGCGGCCTACGAGGTCGGCGTCATCTGCCAGATGGGCTTCCCGGGCTACTTCCTGGTGACTGCGGACCTGGTTCGCTACGCGAAGGACAACGGCATCCGGGTGGGTCCGGGCCGCGGCTCGGCGGCGGGCGCGCTCATCGCCTACGCCCTGGGCATCACCGAGCTCGACCCCATCCGCCACGGTCTGCTGTTCGAGCGCTTCCTCAACCCCGAGCGCGTGTCGATGCCCGACATCGACATGGACTTCGACGAGCGCCGCCGCTCGGACATGATCCGCTACGCCACGGAGAAGTACGGCGAGGACCGCGTGGCGCAGATCATCACCTACGGCTCCATCAAGGCCAAGGCTGCGATCAAGGACAGCGGCCGGGCGCTCGGCCTGCCCTACTCGCTGACCGACCAGATCACCAAGGCCATGCCGCCAGCCGTTATGGGCAAGGACATCCCGCTCTCGGGCATCTTTGACAAGGCGCACCCGCGCTACGGCGAGGCCAGCGAGTTCCGCGCGCTCTACGAGTCGCAGGCCGAGGTGCGCCGGGTGGTGGACACCGCGCGCGGGCTGGAGGGCCTGAAGCGCCAGCCGGGTGTGCATGCCGCCGGCGTCATCCTCTGCAAGGAGCCGCTGACCGACGTGATCCCGGTGTGGCGGCGCGAGCAGGACGGCGCGGTCATCACTCAGTTCGACATGGGTGCGTGCGAGAACCTCGGGCTGCTCAAGATGGACTTCCTGGGCCTGCGCAACCTCACGGTGATCGACGACTGCCTGCTCAACATCGCCGCCAACCGCGGTATCGAGGTGGACCTGGAAGGCCTGGAGCTGGACGACCGCCCGGCGTACGAGCTGCTCGCGCGCGGTGACACCCTGGGCGTCTTCCAGCTCGACGGCGGTCCCATGCGGGCCCTGCTGCGATCCATGCAGCCGGACAACTTCGAGGACATCTCGGCGGTGCTGGCGCTCTACCGCCCCGGGCCCATGGGCGCCAACGCGCACAACGACTACGCGGACCGCAAGAACGGCCGCAAGCCGGTCGAGCCGATCCACCCCGAGCTCGCCGAGCCGCTGGCAGACATCCTGGGCGACACCTATGGCCTGATCGTCTATCAGGAACAGGTCATGGCGATCGCCCAGCAGTTGGCGGGCTACTCGCTGGGGGCGGCGGACCTGCTGCGCCGGGCGATGGGCAAGAAGAAGAAGGAGATCCTGGACGCCGAGTTCGTCCCGTTCCACGACGGGATGGTGGCGAACGGCTACGGCGAGGAATCGATCAAGAAGCTGTGGGAGATCCTGGTCCCGTTCTCGGACTACGCCTTCAACAAGGCCCACACCGCCGGCTACGGCCTGGTGTCCTACTGGACGGCCTACCTGAAGGCCAACTTCCCGGCCGAGTACATGGCCGCGCTGCTCACGAGCGTGAAGGACGACAAGGACAAGTCCGCGATCTACCTGAACGAGTGCCGCAAGATGGGCATCAAGGTGCTGCCCCCGGACGTGAACGACTCCGACGCCAACTTCACCCCGATCGGCACCGACATCCGCTTCGGCCTGACCGCGGTGCGCAACGTCGGCGCCAACGTCGTGGACGGCATCGTCCGGGCCCGCACGGAGTCCGGGGCCTACACGTCGTTCCCGGACTTCCTGGACAAGGTGGACATCGTGGTGTGCAACAAGCGGGTGCTGGAGTCGCTGGCGAAGGCCGGTGCCTTCGACTCCCTCGGGCACACCCGCAAGGGGCTCGTGGCCATCCACGCCGACGCCGCCGAGTCGGTGATGGACGTGAAGCGGGCGAGCGCCGTGGGGCAGTTCGACCTGTTCGGCGGTTTCGGGGACGGCGCCGTCCCCGGCAGCGAGATCGTCGTGCCGGCGGGGGAGTGGGACAAGCGGACCCTGCTGGCCTATGAGCGCGAGATGCTCGGGCTGTACGTGTCCGACCATCCACTGAACGGCATCGAGCACATCCTGGCCGCGAAGGTGGATGCCCCCATCTCGTCGCTGCACGCCGAGGACCGGGCGGATGGCTCCGTGCTCACCGTCGGCGGCCTGGTGACGGCGGTGCAGCGCAAGGTGACCAAGGCGGGCGGGGCCTGGGCCATCGTGACGCTCGAGGACCTCGCCGCGTCCATCGAGGTCATGGTGTTCCCGCAGACGTACGCATTGGTGGGCCCTGACTGCGTCGAGGACGCCGTGCTGCTGGTCAAGGGTCGGCTGGACCGTCGCGACGAGGACGCGGTCAAGCTGGTCGCCAGCGAGGTCAAGGTGCCGGAGCTGCGCGACGGCAGGCACAGCGCGGTCGCCGTGCGGCTGGAGTCGCGGCGCTGCGTGCCGGAGACCATCGAGAGCCTGAAGCAGATCCTGTCCACGCACCCGGGCACCGCCGAGGTGCAGCTGCAGCTGGTCAACGGTCCCCGCACCACAGTCATGCAGCTGCCCGACCATCTTCGGGTGAGCCCGTCGCCGGCGCTGTACGGCGACCTGAAGGCGCTGCTGGGGGCGGACTGCGTGGCGGCCGCGTGAGCGCGGAGGCGCAGGTGGAGCCTGCCGTTGCGACCGCAGCCGACCGGGGTCGCCGGGAGTCGTGGGGAGCCGCCGGTGGCTGGATCATCGTCTCGGCGGCGGCGGGATTCGTGGTCGGGCTGCTGTGGTCGGCGCTGGCGCCGCGGGTGGAGTTCCGCGTGTCCGGCGGCGAGTTGGTGCGGGTGCTGCCCCAGCCGGAGGGGTACTTCGTGGCCGACCTGGTGCTCGGCGGGCTGCTGGCGCTGGCAGGGCTGCTGTTGGCGCTGTGGTGGGCGGTCCGCGTGCGCCGGCGGCCGATGGGCTCGCTCGTCGGGCTGCTGCTGGGCGGCGTCGCGGCGGGTTTCGTGGCTGTCCTCGTCGGACAGCTCATCACCGCCACGGAGCTGACGGCCAATGGCCTCGCCGACGGCGTCGTCGTCCGCTCGGGGCTGACGATGCACAGCTGGGCGATGCTGGTGTGGTGGCCGACGCTGGTGGCCACAGTCTTCGCGATCACCGGGATCGGGATGGCGGAGCCAGCCGCGGAGGGCGACTCCGAGTCGGTGTCAGCGGCGCCGGGCGATGGCGGCGAGGCGCGCCTCGGCGATGCGCAGTAGATCCGCGGAGCTCAGCGACACCTGCAGCCCGCGCTTGCCCGCGGACAGGTAGACGGTGGGCACGGCCGCCAGCGACTCGTCGGCGACGGTCGGCAGGGGCCGCCGGGTACCGAGGGCCGAGATGCCCCCCACCACGTAGCCGGTGAGACGTTCGGCCAGCGCCGGCTCGGCCAGCTGCGCCCGGGCGCCCCCCAGCGCCGCAGCCAGCGCCTTCAGGTCGAGCTGCGCATCGGTCGGCACGAGGGTCAGCACCGGCCCGCCATCCACCTGTGCGACCAGGGTCTTGAACACGATCCCCGGATCGACGCCGAGCGCTGCCGCGGCCTCTTCGGCGTAGGAGGCGGCTCTGGGATCCACGTGGTAAGGGTGGACCTCGTAGTCAACGCCCGCCTTCTGCAGCAGGCGTGTCGCCGGTGTTCCTGCGGGCGTGCGGGCCATGGCTCACCCTAGCCCGGCCGGTCCCGGAGCCTGGGTACGATTGCCCCGTGATGAGGGTCGAAGATCTGCGTGGCCGGCCGGATGCCGCCACCGTCAGACTGGAGCGCGCCAGCCTCGACGTGCAGGCCGCGGAGGCGGTGGTGCAGCCGCTGTTGGACGACGTCCGCGAGCGGGGCGCGGCGGCGGTGCTGGACGCCGGCGAGCGCTTCGACGGAATCCGGCCCCCGGCCCTGCGCGTGCCGGCCGAGGTCATCGCCGCGGCCGTCGCGGATCTTCCCGCAGACGTCAGCGCGGCGTTGCTCACGGCGATCGACCGAGTCCGTCGGACCCACACCGTCCAGCTCCGCGCCACCCAGGGCTTCGAGGTCGCGCCCGGCGGCACCGTGACGCAGCGCTGGGTGCCGGTGGACCGCGTCGGCCTCTACGTCCCCGGCGGGCGTGCGGTCTACCCGAGCAGCGTGGTGATGAACGTGGTCCCGGCCCAGCTGGCGGGGGTGGACAGCATCGCGGTGGCGTCGCCGCCGCAAGCGGACAACGGCGGCTGGCCGCATCCGGTGATCCTGGCCGCCTGCGGGCTGCTGGGCGTGGAGGAGGTCTACGCCGCCGGCGGCGCACAGGCGATCGCGCTCTTCGCCTACGGCGCCGACATCCCAGCCGAGGGGGGTGGTGCCTGCCGCCCCGTCGCCATGGTCACGGGGCCGGGGAACATCTATGTGACGGCAGCCAAGCGCGCCCTGCGCGGCATCATCGGGATCGACAGCGAGGCGGGGCCGACTGAGATCATGGTGGTCGCCGACGACAGCGCGGTGCCTGCCTACGTCGCCGCTGACCTCATCAGCCAGGCCGAGCACGACGTCATCGCGGCGTCGGTGCTGGTGACCGACTCCGAGCAGTTGGCCGCGGCGGTTCAGGCGGCGCTGGTCGAGCAGGTGGCGGCCACCAAGCACTCCGCCCGGATCGGCGAGGCGCTCGCCGGCCCCCAGAGCCGAATCGTGCTGGTCGACGACATCGACACGGCGATGGCGATTGCGGACGGCTACGCGGCCGAGCACCTGGAGATCCAGACCCACGACGCCCGGGAGCGGGCGATGTCCGTGCGCAACGCCGGCGCGGTGTTCGTGGGCAACCACACCCCGGTGTCGCTGGGCGACTACGCGGCGGGCTCCAACCACGTGCTGCCCACCGGCGGCTGCGCCTGTCACTCGGCCGGCCTGAGCGTGCAGACCTTCCTGCGCGGCGTGCAGGTGGTCGAGTACTCGGCTGCGGCGCTGGCCGACATCGGCCCGACCGTCACGACCCTGGCCGACGCGGAGGACCTTCCGGCTCACGGTGCCGCCATCACCGTGCGGACCCGCGGGTGAGCGCCGAACCAGCGGAATGGCGTCCCCCGGTGCGCGCCGAGTTCGCCGACAGCGAGCCGTATGGCGCACCCCAGCTCGACGTCCCGGTGGCGCTCAATGTCAACGAGAACCCCTTTCCGCCCCCGCCGGCGGTGGTGGCCGAGATCGCCGACAGCGTGCGCGCGGCCGCGGCGCGGCTCAACCGCTACCCCGACCGCGATGCGACGGCGCTCCGCGGGGCGCTGGCCGGCTATCTGAACGGCCGGTCGGCTGGCGCGGGCCTGGGCGCGGACGACGTGTGGGTGGCCAACGGCTCGAACGAGGTCATGACGCACCTGCTGCAGGCGTTCGGCGGCCCAGGCCGGGTCATGCTGACCTTTCCCCCGACCTACTCGATGTACCCCGAGTACGCGCGCGCCACCCACACCCGGGTGATCGAGGTTCCCCGGGCGGCGCCGCCGAAGTTCGACCTCGACCCGGACTATGCCGCCGCCGCGGTGGCCGCGGCGGCACCGGATGTCGTCATGCTGGCCTCACCCAACAACCCCACCGGCACGGCGGCACCGCGCGAGCTCATCGAGGCGCTGCTGGCCGCAGCGCCGGGAATGGTGATCGTCGACGAGGCCTATGCCGAGTTCGCCCGGGATGGCGGGGCCGGCGCACTCAGCCTGCTGGCCGATCACCCCAACCTGGTCGTCACCCGCACCATGAGCAAGGCCTTCGCGCTGGCAGGGGCGCGGGTGGGGTACGCCGCCGCGCACCCCAGGGTCGTCGATGCGCTGCGGGTGGTGCGGCTGCCTTACCACGTCTCGGCGGTCACCCAGGCCACAGCTCGGGCCGCGCTGCGGCATGCGGGTGAGCTGTTGGCCGACGTCGATGTGCTCCGCGCCGAGCGCGACCGGATGGTCGAGTGGCTGCGCGGTCGGGGCCTGCAGGTGGCCGAGTCCGACGCGAATTTCGCGCTCATGGGCGTGTTCGACGACCGTCGCGCGATCTGGCAGGCCCTCTTGGACAGAGGCGTGTTGATCCGCGAGACGGGCCCGGCCGGGTGGCTGCGCGTCAGCGTCGGCACGCCGGCCGAGAACGAGATTTTTCGAACAGCACTGGAGGAGGTCCTCGGATGAGAACCGCACGGGTCGAGCGCTCGACCAAGGAGAGCTCGGTGGTCGTGGAGGTGAACCTGGACGGCACAGGTCGGGCGGATGTCCAGACCGGCGTCCCGTTCTACGACCATATGCTCGCCCAGCTGGGGAAGCACGGGGGGATCGACTTGTACGTCCGCACCGAGGGCGACCTGGAGGTCGACGACCACCACACGGTCGAGGACACTGCCCTCGCCCTGGGCCAGGCGCTGCGCGAGGCCTTGGGCGACAAGACCGGCATCACCCGCTACGGCGACGCCGCAGTGCCGCTGGACGAGGCCTGCGCCTGGGCGGTGGTGGACCTGTCGGGTCGGCCGTACCTGGTGCACGAGGAACCCGCCATGGTGTCCCTGATCGGTACCTACGACACGACGCTGACCAGGCACATCTTCGAGTCCCTGGTCGCCTCGGCGCAGATCTGCCTGCACATCCGCGTGCTCGGCGGTCGCAACGGCCACCATATCGTGGAAGCCCAGTTCAAGGCCCTCGCCCGGGCGCTGCGCCAGGCCGTCGCGATCGATCCGCGCGTCACCGGCGTGCCGTCGACGAAGGGTGCCCTGTAGCGATGAGCAGCTGGTGGTCGCTGGTGCTCCTGGCCCTCGCCGGGTTCTTCATCGGCGGCGTGTACTCGTTCGCCAAGACGCGGCGCTGGGTGCTCGTGGCAGGCCTGGGCGCCGCCGCCGTGCTGTGCCTCGTCGGTGCCGTGCTGTGGTGGGACCCGGCGTGAGCGGTGGCGGCCGGCGACCGCGGGTCACCGTGCTGGATTACGGCTCGGGCAACCTGCACTCGGCTGCCCGAGCCCTGGCGGCGGCCGGCGCCGAGGTAGAGGTCACCGCGGACCGCAGCGCGGCGCAGGAGTGCGACGGCCTGGTCGTGCCGGGGGTCGGCGCGTTCGCCGCCTGCATGGCGGGGCTGCGGGCGGTGGACGCCCCGCGGATCGTCGATGTCCGCCTGGCCGGGGGGCGGCCGGTCCTGGGTATCTGCGTGGGCATGCAGGTGATGTTCGACGCCGGCGAGGAGCACGGCGAGCGGGTGCCCGGCTTCGGCGAGTGGCCCGGCGACGTCGTCCGGCTGGACGCCCCGGTGCTGCCGCACATGGGCTGGGACGACGTGGTCGTGCCGGCGGGCTCGGTTCTGTTCGCCGGCGTGGCCCACGAGCAGTTCTACTTCGTCCACTCCTACGCCGCCCGGGACCTGGCGCTGCCGCAGTCGATCATGGCGGCGCCGCTGGTGACCCGCTGCGACTATGGCGGCGGCTTCGTCGCGGCGGTGGAGAACGGTCCGCTGAGCGCCACCCAGTTTCACCCCGAGAAGTCCGGCGCCGCGGGCCTCGCCCTGCTGCGCAACTGGGTGGGCTCGCTGCCCTGAGCGGCGACGGTGACACCCCCAACAGCCCAATACCCCCAGCCTGAGAGGTCCGCGATGTTCCAACTGCTGCCCGCCGTCGATGTTGCCGACGGCGTCGCCGTGCGACTGGTGCAAGGCGAGGCCGGCACCGAGACGGCCTACGGCGACCCGCTGGCCGCCGCCCTGGCCTGGCAGGAGGCCGGCGCGTCGTGGATCCACCTGGTCGACCTCGACGCCGCCTTCGGCCGGGGCAGCAACCGCGAGCAACTCGCGCAGGTCGTAAGGGCCTTGGATGTCGACGTGGAGCTGTCCGGCGGAATCCGCGACGACGCCTCGCTGCGGGCGGCGCTGGCCACCGGCTGTCGGCGGGTGAACATCGGCACCGCGGCGCTGGAGCACCCCGCCTGGTGCGCCGGGGCGATCGCCGAGTACGGGGATCGGGTCGCGGTGGGCCTGGACGTCCGCGGCACCACGCTGGCCGCCCGGGGCTGGACCCGCGAGGGCGGCGACCTGTACGAGGTGCTGGCGAGGCTCGATGCCGAGGGCTGTGCCCGCTACGTCGTCACCGATGTGCGCCGCGATGGCACCATGACCGGCCCCAACGTCGATCTGCTGCGCGACGTCTGCGCCGCGACGGATCGACCCGTGGTTGCCTCGGGCGGCGTCAGCAGCCTGGCCGACCTCGAGCTGCTCGCCCAGCTGCACGACCTGGGGGTGGAGGGAGCGATCGTCGGCAAGGCGCTGTACGCGGGCGCCTTCACGCTGCCCCAGGCGCTGTCGGCGGTGGCGGCCGTCGCCGGTGGCGGCGAGGTGCAGGAGACCGACGAGTGACGCTCTCGGTCAGGGTCATCCCGTGCCTGGACGTCGACGACGGCCGGGTGGTGAAGGGCGTGAACTTCGTCGATCTGCGCGACGCCGGCGACCCGGTGGCACTGGCGCGGGCCTACGGCGAGCAGGGCGCCGACGAGCTGGTGTTCCTGGATATCACCGCGTCCAGCTCCGACCGCTCGACCATGCTGGACGTCGTCAGCCGCACCGCCGAGGAGGTCTTCATCCCACTCACCGTCGGCGGCGGGGTGCGCGGCGTCGAGGACTTCGACCGGCTGCTGCGGGCGGGGGCGGACAAGGTCGGCGTCAACACCGCTGCGATCGCACGGCCCGAGCTGCTCCGAGAGGCGGCCGAACGGTTCGGTGCGCAGTGCGTCGTGCTCAGCGTCGACGCCCGCCGCGTGCCCGCCGACGCGCGGCCGACTGCCAGCGGCTTCGAGGTCACCACCCATGGCGGCCGGCAGGGAACGGGGTTGGACGCGATCTCCTGGATCGAGCGCGCGGTCGGGCTCGGCGCCGGCGAGGTGCTGCTCAACTCGATGGATGCCGACGGCACGAAGGCCGGTTTCGACACCGCCATGATCGCAGCGGCCCGCGCGGTGGCGCCGGTGCCGGTGATCGCCTCGGGGGGCGCCGGCGCCGTTGCCGACTTCGCCCCGGCGGTCGCGGCGGGGGCGGACGCCGTGCTGGCCGCCAGCGTGTTCCACTTCGGAGAGCTCACCATCGCCGACGTGAAGGCGGCGCTAGCCGCTCAGGGTGTGCCGGTCCGCCGCTAGCCGGTCCGGGCCTGCTCAGAACCCGAGTCGGGTCTCCTCGTACTTGGCCAGGGCCTCGTCGGAGCCGTCGACCTCGACGCCGACCACCGCGGAGCGGCCGTGGGCGTGGAGCGCCAGCTCCACGACAGGGCCACGCAGCACGACCCCGTGCGGCGGTGCCGGAACGGGGTGCTGCGCGCCGTCGGCGACGTCCGTGGGGTCCAGCGCCACCGGTACCGAGGAGTTGCGGAACAGCATCCGCCGGGAGGAGCGCAGGCGCTTCCAAACCTCGGCCCGGGTGTCGTCGTCGAGGTCGCGCGGCGTCCAGTCGGCCTGGCCGCGGCGGACATCCTCGTGGTGGATCAGGTACTCCATCGAGTTGGCCATCGCGTCGATGCCGGGCAGCGCGAAGAAGCTGAGTTTCGGCGGCCCGCTGCGCACCTGCTCCACTAGCTGCGCGAAGGGTTTCTTGGCCGCGTCGTTCTGCACCTTCTCGGTCCAGAACTCCAGCGGCTTGACGAGGATGCCGGCCGAAGCATCCGGCCGGGCCTCGCGCACCACCAGGTGCGCCGTCAGGTCGCGTGTGGTCCAGCCGTCGCACAGCGTGGGCTGCTCGGGGCCGAGCTGGTCCAGCAGATCGCAGATGGCGGCACGCTCGCTCTTGGCCAGATCGACATCAGACATGGGACCACCTTAGGCGCGCCGCGGCGTGGGCGCGCGCGCCGCCCGCGTGAGCGGCCCGTGGCCGCCTGGCAGGATGGCGGCGTGCCAGCAGCGCGCGTGCCAGTTCCGCCGAACCCGGACGACCCGCCGATCCCGGGCGCTCCGTGGCGCCCCGACGAGCGGGGTCTGGTGTGCGCGGTGGTCCAGCGCCACGGCTCCGGGGAGGTGCTGATGGTGGCGTGGATGGACGCCGAGGCGGTGCGGCGCACGCTCGCCACCGGACGGGCCACGTACTGGTCGCGGTCGCGCGGCGAGTACTGGGTCAAGGGCGAGAGCTCTGGGCACGTGCAGCACGTTCGCTCGATCGGCGTGGACTGCGACGGCGACGCCCTGCTGCTGACCGTCGATCAGACCGGGCCCGCCTGCCACACGGGGCGCAAGAGCTGCTTCGACACGATGCGGGTGGACGTTCTGCCAGCCGCCGACCACGGGAGGGCCACATGACCTCGGCCTACGCATCGCTCGGGGCGGACGGGACCATCGCACCCGGCCTCGAGGAGTTCGTCGAGCTGGCGGCAGACCGGCGGGTCATCCCGGTCTGCCGGCGCCTGCTCGCCGATGGCTTCACACCCATCAGCCTCTACCGTGCGCTGGCGGCCGAGCGGCCGGGAACCTTCCTGCTGGAGTCGGCCGAGCAGGGTGGCGCCTGGACGCGCTACAGCTTCGTCGGGGTGCGCGCCTCGGCCTACCTCACCGACGCCACCGGCGGCCATGGGAGCCATGGCGGCGCCAAGTGGTTCGGGCGCGTGCCGGCCGGGTTGCGGGCCGAGGGCCCGCCCGCCGAGCTCCTCGCGCAGGCGCTGGCCGAGCTCGCGACGCCCCGGCTGCCGGGGCTGCCGCCGCTCACCGGCGGCCTGGTGGGCGCGCTCGGCTACGACATGGTCCGGCACTGGGAGCGGCTGCCCGATGCGAACCCGGATGAGCTCGGCCTGCCCGAGGTCGCCATGCTGCTGGCCACCGACCTGGCCGTCTTCGACCACCACGACGGCAGCGTCTGGTTGATCGCCAACGCCATCAACTACGACAACTCCCCGGAGCGGGCCGCGGCCGCCCACGCCGACGCCGCCGGCCGTATCGAGCGGATGACCTCCGAGCTGTGCCGACCGGTGGCAGACGGCGTGCACATGGTGGACGCCCAGGTGCCGGTGGACGTCAGCTCGCGCACGGATCGAGCCGACTACCTGGCCGCCGTCGAGGAGGCCAAGGAGCACATCCGGGCTGGCGACGCCTTCCAGATCGTCCTCTCCCAGCGCTTCGAGGCGCCCTGCCCCGCGAGCGCGCTGGACGTCTACCGCGTCCTGCGCGCCGCCAACCCCAGCCCGTACATGTACCTCTTCCGCATGCCCGACCCCGCGGGTGCCGCCGACCCCGCCGGCGAGGAGTACCTGGGCGACCAGGTGGCCTTTGACATCGTCGGCTCCAGCCCGGAGGCACTCGTCAAGCTCGCCGAGGGCGAGGCGCTGCTGCACCCCATCGCCGGCACGCGGCCGCGCGGGCACACCGAGGAGGACGACCAGCGCCTGGCCGAGGAGCTGCTGGCCGACGACAAGGAGCGGGCCGAGCACCTCATGCTGGTCGACCTCGGTCGCAACGACCTGGGGCGGGTGTGCCAGCCGGGCACCGTGGACGTCGTGGAGTTCATGGAGGTCGAGCGCTTCTCGCATGTCATGCACATCGTGTCCACGGTGATCGGCCGCCTGCAGCCCGGTCGGACAGCCGTGGAGCTGCTGGCGGCCACTTTCCCGGCTGGGACGTTGTCGGGGGCCCCGAAGCCGCGGGCGATGGAGATCATCGACGACCTCGAGCCGTCACGGCGGGGGATCTACGCGGGGTGTGTGGGCTACCTGGACTTCGCCGGCGACATGGACACCGCCATCGCCATCCGGACGGCGGTGCTGCGCGACGGCATGGCCTACGTCCAAGCCGGGGCGGGAATCGTGGCGGACTCCGACCCCGCGGCCGAGCACCTGGAGTGCCGCACCAAGGCGATGGCCGTCTTGCGCGCCGTGGCGGTCGCCTCGACGGTGTCCTCGCCGCGGCCGCCCCGGTCCGGGCGGGCGTCCAGATGACCTCGCCCGGGCGCGAGTACGGCGCCGCCCTCGTGTTGCTGGCGGCGGGGGCCGCCCTGGCTCTGTGGGGCCTGGGGCAGCCGTGGGTGAGCGCGAGCGCCGGCGGCGGCGAGGTGCCGATGGTGACGGCGGCCGTCAGCGGCCGCTCGCTCGTGCCCGCCGCAGCAGGGTTGGCCGTGCTGCTGCTGGCCGGGGTCGCCGGGGTGGTGGCGACCAGGGGCCTCGGGCGGCGGGTGCTCGCGGCGGCGCTGGTGGTCGCGGCCCTGGGCGGGGCGGCGCTGTGCGTCGGCGCGGGCACGGGGTTGCCGGGCTCGGCCGCGGGACAGCTGACCGAGGCCCTGGCCGCATCCGCGGAGTCGGTGCAGGTGGGGTCGTGGTGGCTGGCCGCGGTCGGAGGTTTCGCGCTGGCCGCGCTCGGCGCGGCGGGAGCCGCGCTGCGCGGCGGTCGCTGGCCCAGCATGGGCGGGCGCTATGAGCGCGGCACCCCGGGTGGCCCCGGTACGCGGGAGCGGACTAGCGTGCCCCCCGAGGGAGCCGGGCTCAACTCGGCGCACCTGTGGGACGCGCTGGATCGCGGCGAGGATCCCACGGCGGCGCCAGAGGTGCCACAATGACCCCCGACCGCGCCAGCAGCCGGCGGCCCACCGACGGCCGCCCAGCAGACCACTGAGGAGAGCGACGATGTCCGCAGACGTCCACGACAACCATGGCCAGACCCCGGCCGCCTGGACCGCCGTGACGATCATCATGGTGGCCTTCTGCGTCGGCTGTCTGGCCGTGGTGCTGGCGATGCCGTGGCTCTTCTGGACGGCGGTGGCCCTCGTGGCCGTCGGCGCCATCGTCGGCAAGGTCATGTCGATGCGCGGCTACGGCGCCCAGGACGCCGACGACTCCACAGCCGAGCAGAGCTGAGCCTGATCCGGTGAATCGCGGACTGATCCTCGTCGTCGAGGACGAGCGCAACATCGCCGACCTGCTCAAGCTCTATCTCGCCCGCGACGGCTACTCGGTCCTCATCGTCGGCGACGGCGGCGAGGCGCTGGACGTCGTCCGCCAGCAGCGCCCCGCGGCGATCATCCTGGACGTCGGCCTGCCCACGATGGACGGCACCGAGGTCTGCCGGGTGCTGCGCGGCGAGGGTGACTGGACGCCGGTGCTGTTCTGCACCGCCCGCGACGACGAGATCGACCGCGTCATCGGTCTGGAGCTCGGCGCCGACGACTACATCACCAAGCCTTTCAGCCCGCGCGAGGTTGTGGCCCGCCTCAAGGCGGTGCTGCGCCGCAGCCAGGGGGTGACGATCGCCGACGAGCTCTCCCTGGGCGATGTGGTGCTGAACCGCGACTCCCGGCAATGCCTGGTCGCCGGCCGCGAGGTCGCGCTGACGGCTACCGAGTTCGACCTGCTCGCGCACCTCATGGCGAAGCCCGGCCGGGTGTTCACGCGGGAGCAGCTGCTCAGCGAGGTCTGGGGATACTCCAGCGTGGTCACCACCCGCACCGTCGACGTCCACATCGCACAGCTGCGCAGCAAGCTGGGCAATCCTGAGATCATCCGCACGGTCCGCGGCTACGGCTATAAGGCCGACCCCGACGCCGTCGCCTGATAGAGGAGTCGCCCCGTGCCGACCGACGCGCCGGCCCAGCCGGTCGACCTGGCCGCCGCCGCGCCGCCGGCGCCGCCGCGGGGCAAGGTGCGCGGCACGCTGGGCGGGCGGATCGCACTCGTCACGACGATCGTCGCCCTCCTCACCGCCGCCACGGTCGCCGCGGTGTCGGTGCCGCAGATCCAGGCAGCGGCCCAGAGCGAGGGCCAGCAGTACCTGAGCCGCACCGCCGACACCCTGTCCGGCGCGTTGGACACCGGCGGGAATCCGTTCTCGCAGCTGAGCGGGCGCGCGCAGAGCGGCGTCCAGAGCGGGCAGATCCAGGTGCAGTTCGTGTCGCCGGGCGGTCAGGTGCCCGACTACCTGAGCCCGGCCAACGTCAGCCAGCTCACGAGCAGCGGGACGCTCTCGACGGTGGTGCAGACCGAGTCCGGGCCGCTCTACGTCGAGGGCCGGGTGCTGGCCGGGGGTGCGGCGCTGCTCATGACCGAGCCGCAGTCGGTGGCCGGGCTGAACGTGGGGCGCGACATCGCGCGCCTGCTCCTGGCGCTGGCCATCGGGGTCGCCATCGCCATCATCTCCGGGCTCATCCTGGCGCGCCGGCTGGCCCGGCCGCTGAAGTCCGCCGCCGTGGCCGCCGACCAGATGGCGCATGGGCGCCGCGACGTCGTGATCGTGCCGGAGGGGCCGCAGGAGGTCGCAGAGGTGGCGGACTCGCTCAACGGGCTCAACCGGGCACTGGCTGTGTCCGAGGCACGGCAGCGGGAGTTCCTGCTGTCGGTGTCGCACGAGCTGCGCACGCCGCTGACCTCGTTGCGGGGCTATGCCGAGGCGATGGCCGACGGGGTGGTCCAGCCCGACCAGGTAGCCAGCACGGGCGCGGTCATGGTCGGGGAGTCCGAGCGGCTGGAGCGGATCGTGGCCGACCTGCTCGACCTGGCGCGGATGGGGGCGCGCGAGGTTCGCATCGATGCGGTGGCCACCGATGTCGGTCCGGTCCTGCATGAGGCGGCCCAGGTCTGGTCGGACCTCTGCGCCGCCGAGGGGGTGGACTTCGCCGCGGAGCTGCCCGAGCCCCCGCAGCGGCTGCCGACGATCGTCACCGACCCGGTGCGGCTGCGGCAGATCGTCGACAACCTGCTGGCCAACGCACTGCGGATGACCCCGCCCGGGCGGCCGATCGTGCTGGCGGCCCGGGGGGCGCGCGACGACGGCGGCGAGGAGTTGCTGATCGAGGTGCGCGACGGCGGACCCGGCCTGACCGACGACGACCTGTCCGTGGCCTTCGAGCCGGCCGAGCTCTACAGCCGCTACCGCGGAGTTCGCCAGGTGGGTTCCGGCGTCGGCCTCGCGCTCGTGGGGCGGCTGGCGCAGCGCCTGGGCGGCCGGGCGCTGGCAGGCCACGCTGCCGAGGGCGGCGCCGCCTTCCTCATCGAGCTGCCGCTGGCAGGTCCGCCGCAGGTCGCGGAGCAGGCAGCGGCCGCCGGCGGGGGGCCGCGGCGCTAGGCTCTCGGGATATGGAGGAGCACCGGTCGGCGGCCCAGCCGCCCAACTCGTGGCTCGTACCCGCTGTCGTGACGACCTTGTGCTGTTTCCCGCTGACGGGTGTCGTCGCCCTCTACTTCGCCGCACAGGTGCGCGTCCTGTGGGACCATGGGGATGCCGCCGGGGCCGTGCGCTCCTCGCGGCGGGCCCGGCTGTGGACGCTGACGGGCCTCGGGCTGTTCCTGTTGCTCGTGGTTCTCAGCATCGCAAGCGGGTCGTTGTTCTCGTTCGTGGACCGTCTGCGGGAGTAGGGAGTCGGAATGAGCATCGCCCCGCCGGTCGCCGCCGTCGCCGACGCCGAGCGCGCCGTCGCCCCCGCGAGCCGCGCCCGCCGCATGGTCGCGCCGCTCGCCACCATCGGTGGCCTGGCGGCCGCCACGGCGCTGCTGGCCTTCGTCGACCCCAACGAACCGGGCCACTACCCGCTGTGCCCCACCAAGTACCTCCTCGGTGTGGATTGCCCGGGCTGCGGAGGTCTGCGCGCCACCCACGACCTGGCCCACGGGAACGTCTCCGGCGCCTTCGACCACAACGCCTTCTTCGTGCTCTGCGTGCCCGTCATCGCCTTTCTGCTGGGGCGCTGGGTTTGGCACTCCTGGCGTGGTACCCAGCCGCGCCCGTGGCCGCCCCGGCTCACCCGCGGGCTGCTCATCACGGCCGCCGCGCTGCTGACCATCTTCACGGTCGTGCGCAACCTGCCGTTCGGCTCCTATCTCGGGTCGGGGCTGGGCTAGCACGTTCGCGCGGCGGGGTTCGGCTGCAATGGCGCACCCTGCCCGAAGGGGTTTCGCCCGCTCGTGGGTAGCGTGTCCCGCGTGACTGTTCTGGACGACATCATCGCCGGCGTGAGCGAAGACCTCGCGGTCCGTCAGGGTGAGGTTTCCCTAGAGCAGCTGCAGGCGGCGGCAGCAGCGGCGCCCTCCCCGATCGACGGGCTAGCGGCGCTGTCCAGCCCCGGCGTCTCGGTCATCGCCGAGGTCAAGCGGTCGAGTCCCAGCAAGGGCCCGCTGGCCGCGATAGCCGATCCGGCTGGACTGGCGGCGGACTACGAGCAGGGCGGCGCCGCCGCGGTCAGCGTGCTGACCGAGGGACGACGCTTCGGCGGCAGCCTGGCCGACCTCTCCGCCGTGCGCGCCCGGGTGGGAATCCCGGTGCTGCGCAAGGACTTCATCGTCACCAGCTACCAGTTGTGGGAGGCGCGCGCTGCCGGTGCGGACATGGCGCTGCTCATCGTGGCGGCGCTGGAGCAGGAGCAGTTGGTGTCGCTCATCGAGCGCGCCCGGTCGATCGGTCTCACGCCGCTCGTGGAGATCCACGACGAGCAGGAGGGTGAGCGCGCGGTTGCCGCGGGCGCAAACCTCATCGGCGTCAACGCCCGCAACCTCAAGACGCTGGCGGTGGACCGGGACACGTTCGCCCGGGTGGCGCCCACGCTGCCCGCCGAGGCGGTGCTGGTAGCCGAGTCCGGCGTGCGCGGCCCGCACGACCTGCTGGCCTACGCCGCCGCCGGCGCCAACGCAGTCCTGGTGGGGGAGTCCCTCGTGACCGGGCGCAGCCCGCGCGAGACCGTGCACGAGTTGGTGGCCGCCGGTTCCCATCCGGCCTGCCATGGAACCCGGGACTGACGGCCGCGATGCTCTGGGCGCTGCCACGCCCCGCGCGCTGTCCGGCAGCGCAGTTTGTGACAATGTCGCGGTGACCTCCACGATGCCCGATGCGGCCGGGCACTTCGGCCCCTACGGCGGCCGCTTCGTACCCGAGGCGCTCATGGCTGCGCTGGACCAGCTCGACGCCGCCTACCGCCTCGCCCGCCGGGACCCCGACTTCGTCGCCGAGCTCGAGCGGCTCGGACGCGACTACACCGGTCGGCCCAACCCGCTGACCCCCGCCGAGCGGTTCACCGCCGACCACGGCGGCGCGCGGCTCTACCTCAAGCGCGAGGACCTCAACCACACCGGCTCTCACAAGATCAACAACGTGCTGGGCCAGGCGCTGCTGACCAAGCGCATGGGCAAGACGCGGCTCATCGCCGAGACCGGGGCCGGCCAGCACGGCGTCGCCACCGCCACGGCTGCGGCGCTCATGGGCCTGGAGTGCGTGGTCTACATGGGCGCCGAGGACACCCGCCGGCAGGCCCTGAACGTCGCGCGGATGCGGCTCCTGGGGGCCGAGGTCATACCGGTCACCGCTGGCTCGCAGACGCTCAAGGACGCCATCAACGAGGCGATGCGCGACTGGGTGGCCAACGTCGACGACACCCACTACCTGCTGGGCACCGTGGCGGGACCGGCGCCCTTCCCGGAGATGGTGCGCGACTTCCACGCGGTCATCGGTCGCGAGACTCGGGCCCAGATCCTGGCGCGGGCTGGCCGGCTGCCCGACGCGGTGGCGGCGTGCGTCGGCGGCGGCTCGAACGCCATCGGCATCTTCTCGGCGTTCCTCGACGATCCGGAGGTCGGGCTGTACGGCTTCGAGGCCGGGGGCGACGGGGTGGATACGCCGCGCCACGCGGCCACCCTGACCGGCGGAGCGCCGGGGGTGCTGCACGGCACAAGGTCCTACCTGCTGCAGGACGACGAGGGCCAGACCATCGAGTCGCACTCCATCTCGGCGGGCCTCGACTACCCCGGCGTCGGCCCGGAGCACGCTTGGTTGCGCGACAGCGGCCGCGCCCACTACGAGGCGATCACCGACGCCGAGGCCATGGACGCCTTCGCGCTGCTGTGCCGCACCGAGGGGATCATGCCGGCGATCGAGACCGCGCACGCGCTGGCCGGGGCGCTCAAGCTGAGCCAGCGCCTTGGTCCGGAGGGCCTGATCGTGGTCAACCTGTCGGGGCGCGGCGACAAGGACGTCCACACCGCCGCCGCCTGGTTCGGCATGGACTTGGGCGAGGGTGCCTGATGAGCCTGCTCAGCGAGACTTTCGCGACCACCCGGGCCGAGGGCCGGGCCGCGCTCGTGGGGTACCTGCCAGCCGGCTTCCCCAGCGCCGCCGAGGCGGTGGCGGTCATCGCCGCCATGGTGGAGAACGGCGTGGACATCGTCGAGGTCGGGCTGCCCTACAGCGACCCGCTCATGGACGGCCCCGTCATCCAGTCCGCCGTCGACACCGCCCTGGCGGGCGGCACGCGCATCCGCGACGTGTTCGCCTGCGTCGCGGCGACTGCGGCCAGCGGGGCGCCGGCCCTGGTCATGTCGTACTGGAATCCGATCGAGCGCTACGGCACGGTGCGCTTCGCCGACGAGCTCGCCGCGGCTGGAGGGGTGGGCGTCATCACCCCCGACCTCACCCCCGAGGAGGCCGGGGAGTGGATCGCGGCCACCGACGCCGCGCGGCTCGACCGCGTGTTCCTGGTGGCGCCGTCGTCCACCGACGAGCGCATCCAGACGGTGGCGGGGGTCACGACGGGCTTCGTCTATGCGGCCTCCACCATGGGCGTCACCGGGGTGCGGACGGCGGTGTCCGGCGCCGCCGAGCAGCTGGTGGCCCGAGTGCGGGCCGCCACGACGCTGCCCGTGTGCGTGGGCCTGGGCGTGTCCACCGGTGCCCAGGCGGCCGAGGTCGCCGGCTACGCCGATGGCGTGATCGTGGGCTCGGCGTTCGTCCGGGCCGTGCAGTCGGCGGACTCCCCGGCTGCGGCGCGGGCGGCGGTGGGACGGTTGAGCCGGGAACTCGCCGCAGGGGTGCGGGGCTGACGCTCGCGGCGCGTCGCCTAAAATCGTGCGCTACGGCAGTACCCGCGGTGTGCCGCCAGGCCCGCCGCCGTCAACCCGGGAGTACCTGCGCTCATGAGCGACAGCAAGAAGTCCACCCGCGAGAAGGCGGCCTCGGCGCGCGCCGCCGCGGAGGCCAGCGAGCGGCGACGCGAGCGCACAGTGCGGTTCGCGATCTTCGGCGTCGTCGCCCTCGTCGTGCTCGGCATCATCGGGGCGGTGCTCTGGACCACCCGCTCCAAGCCCGCGCCCACACCGGAGAACACCGCCCTGCCGGCCGGCGTGGCGGCGCCCGGGTACGGCGCACCGGTGGGAACGGCCACCAAGCCGGTGCTCGACGTCTACGAGGACTTCCAGTGCCCCGCCTGTGCAGCCTTCGAGAAGGCGGCCGGCGCCACCGTGGACGAGCTCGTCGCGAACGGCCAGGTGAAGGTCGTGTACCACCCGATGAACTTCCTCGACGCCAACCTCGGCAACGACTCGTCCACCCGGGCCGCGGCTGCGTTCGGCTGCGCCGTGGACGCCGGCGTCACGCTGAAGTACCACGACATCGTGTACGCCAACCAGCCCGCGACCGAGGGGGTCGGCTACACCGACGAGCAGCTCAAGTCCTTCGGCCAGCAGGCCGGCCTCTCCGGCGCCCAGCTCGACACCTTCAACGCCTGCGTCGACGCCAAGACCTACCTCGGCTGGCCGACGCTCAGCAACCAGGCGGCCTCCGAGAACGGTGTCACCGGGACCCCGGCGCTGTTCCTGAACGGCAGCAAGCTCAGCAACGAGGACATCGCCTCCGCCGAGGCCTTCAAGGCGAAGATCCTCGCTGCCGCGGGCCAGTGAGCTCGCCGACGACGCTCGCGTCGTTCATCCCCAGCCCCGGCCAAGGGGTCTGGTACCTGGGACCGGTGCCGGTACGGGCCTATGCGCTGATGATCCTGCTCGGCATCGTCGTGGGCGTGGTCATCACCGAGCGCCGGTGGGTGGCCCGCGGCGGCACGAAAGGCCAGATCCTGGACATCGCGCTCTGGGCGGTGCCGTTCGGGATCATCGGCGCCCGGCTCTACCACGTCGCCACCGACTGGTACCGCTACTTCGGCCCGGAGGGTCAAGGGCTCGTGGCCGCGCTGAAGATCTGGTCGGGCGGGCTGGGCATCTGGGGCGCGGTTGCCGGAGGTGCCCTGGGTGCCTGGATCGCCGCGCGGCGCATGGGCCTGCTGGTGCCGCCGCTGGCCGACGCCGTGGCGCCCGGCATCGCCGTGGCCCAGGCCATCGGGCGCTTCGGCAACTACTTCAACCAGGAGCTCTTCGGGCGCCCCACGACGGTCCCCTGGGCGCTGGAGATCGACGTCGCGCACCGACCCGTCGGTTTCGAGCAGTACGCGACGTTCCATCCGACGTTCCTGTATGAGTCGCTGTGGTGCCTGGCGGTGGCCGGGATCGTCGTGTGGGCGGGCAGGCGCTTCCAGCTCGGCCACGGCCGGACGTTCGCGCTCTACGTGGCGCTCTACTGCCTGGGGCGCCTGGGCGTCGAGCTCGTGCGGATCGACTCGGCGACGCAGGTCGGCGGCTTGCGGATCAACGTCTGGGTATCGGTGCTGGTGGGGTTGGCCGCGGTCGCCTACCTGGTGGTCGTGGGCCGCAGGCGCCCCGGGGTGGAGACCGAGCTGTACCGTCCCGGCGCGCAGCCGGTCCCCGTCGGGTAGGCTGCAGCCGAACACGGCGGGCCAACGACGTCCCGTCGCCCCCGAGCTGTCGAGCTCGCGGGGCGGACGTGCAGCGCGATCCGACCGCGCGGCCGCAACAGCAGCCAGCCATGCCGTGCAAGCCCCCTGCGGATGCGAGTCCGCCCTCCCTGCCGAGGTGAGCCATGACCCGTGCACCCCAGCCCCAGAGCAGCGGCCTACCCGCCGCCCAAGGCCTATATGACCCCGCCTTCGAGCGCGACGCCTGTGGCGTGGCGTTCGTCGCCACCCTCACCGGGGTGCCCAGCCATGACATCGTGCAGAAGGCGCTGACCGCGCTGCTCAACCTCGACCACCGAGGTGCCTCCGGCGCGGAGCCCGACTCCGGCGACGGCGCAGGCATCCTCATCGGCGTCCCGGACGACTTCTTCCGCGCGGTGGTGGATTTCGACCTGCCGCCGGCTGGCGCGTACGCCGTGGGCACCGCCTTCCTGCCGGCGGATCGGCGCGAGGCGCGACGGGCGGTTGAGCAGGTCGAGAAGCTGGCCGCGGAGGAGGGTCTGCAGGTCCTCGGCTGGCGCGACGTTCCGACCCAGCCCGGCATCGTGGGCGAGACCGCGCGCAGCACCATGCCGCAGTTCCGGCAGTTGTTCCTCGCCGCCGCCGGAGCGGTCCCCGACGGCGACGACGGTCTGGCGCTGGAGCGGATGGCCTTCTGCCTGCGCAAGCGCGCCGAGCGTGGGACCGACGTGTACTTCCCCTCGCTATCCAGCCGCACGATCGTCTACAAGGGAATGCTCACCACCGGTCAGCTGGAGGAGTTCTTCCCCGACCTCTCCGACGAGCGGGTGACCTCGACGGTGGGGCTCGTGCACTCGCGCTTCTCCACCAACACCTTCCCGTCGTGGCCGCTGGCGCACCCCTACCGGCTGATCGCCCACAACGGCGAGATCAACACCGTGCGGGGCAACCGCAACTGGATGCGTGCCCGCGAGGCGATGCTTGCCAGCGACCTCATCCCCGGCGACCTGGAGCGGCTGTTCCCCATCTGCACCCCTGCCGCCAGTGACTCCGCGTCGTTCGACGAGGTGCTGGAGCTGCTGCACCTGGGTGGGCGCTCGCTGCCGCACGCGGTGCTCATGATGATCCCGGAGGCGTGGGAGAACAACGCCGACATGGATCCCGACAAGCGCGCGTTCTACGAGTACAACGCCACCTTGATGGAGGCCTGGGACGGGCCTGCCGCGGTGTGCTTCACCGACGGCTCGCTCATCGGCGCGGTGCTCGACCGCAACGGCCTGCGCCCGGGGCGCTTCTGGGTGACCGACGACGGCCTGGTGGTGCTGGGCTCGGAGGCCGGCGTGCTGGAGCTCGACCCGGCGACGGTCGTGCGCAAGGGCCGGCTGCAGCCGGGCAAGATGTTCCTGGTCGACACCGCCGCGGGCAGGGTCATCGAGGACCACGAGATCAAGGCCGAGCTCGCCGCCGAGGAGCCCTACGGCCAGTGGCTGCACGCGGGCATCATCAACCTCGAGGACCTGTCCGACCGGGAGCACGTGGTGCACACCCACCGCTCGTGCCTGCGCCGGCAGCAGACCTTCGGCTACACCGAGGAGGAGTTGCGCATCCTGGTCGCTCCGATGGCGCGCACCGGGATGGAGCCCATCGGCTCGATGGGCACCGACACCCCCATCGCGGCGATCTCGGAGCGCCCGCGGCTGCTGTTCGACTACTTCGCCCAGCTGTTCGCGCAGGTGACGAACCCGCCGTTGGACGCGCTGCGCGAGGAGATCGTCACCTCGCTCTACTCCAACATCGGACCCGAGGGCAACCTGCTGGACACCACGCCGGCCCAGTGCCGCCAGGTGGTCCTGCCGTTCCCGGTGATCGACAACGATGAGCTGGCCAAGATCCTGCACATCAACGACGACGGCGACATGCCCGGGTTCCAGGCGATCAAGGTCAAGGGCCTCTACCGCGTCCACGACGGCGGCGAGGCGCTGGCGGCGCGGCTGGAGGAGATCTTCGCGGAGATCGACGAGGCCATCGAGGCCGGAGTGCGCTTCGTGGTGCTGTCCGACCGCGAGAGCGACTTCGAGCACGGCCCGATCCCGTCGCTGCTGCTCACCTCGGCCGTGCACCACCACCTGGTGCGGCAGAAGACCCGCACCCATGTCAGCCTGCTGATCGAGGCGGGCGACGTCCGCGAGGTTCACCACGTCGCGCTGCTCATCGGCTACGGTGCGGCGGCGGTCAACCCGTACCTGGCCATGGAGTCCGTCGAGGACCTGGTCGCCACCGGCTACCTGACCGACATCGACACCTCCGCAGCGGTGCGCAACCTGGTCAAGGCGCTCGGCAAGGGCGTGCTGAAGGTGATGTCGAAGATGGGCATCTCAACCGTCGCGTCCTACCGCGGGGCGCAGGTGTTCGAGGCTGTGGGCCTGAGCCACGAGCTGATCGACCAGTACTTCACGGGCACCACCAGCAAACTCGGGGGCATCGGCCTGGACGAGATCGCGCGTGAGGTGGCGGCGCGCCACCGCATGGCCTACCCGGAGTCGGGCACCTCCAGCGCCCACCGCCAGCTCAACATCGGCGGCGAGTACCAGTGGCGCCGCGAGGGCGAGCCGCACCTCTTCGACCCCGAGACGGTGTTCCGGCTGCAGCACTCCACCCGCGAGGGCCGAACGGACGTGTACCGCGAGTACGCGCAAGCGGTCAACGACCAGTCGCGGCGGCTGATGACGCTGCGGGGGATGTTCGAGCTGGCCTCGGACCGCCCGCCGGTGCCGCTGGACGAGGTGGAACCGGCGAGCGAGATCGTCAAGCGCTTCCAGACCGGCGCGATGTCCTACGGGTCGATCTCGCAGGAGGCGCACGAGACGCTGGCCATCGCCATGAACCGCCTGGGGGGCAAGTCCAACACCGGCGAGGGCGGCGAGGACCCGGCGCGGTTCACCCCGCTCGCCGACGGGGACTCCAAGCGCTCGTCGATCAAGCAGGTGGCCTCCGGCCGCTTCGGCGTCACCAGCGAGTACCTGGTCAACGCCGACGACATCCAGATCAAGATGGCCCAGGGCGCCAAGCCCGGCGAGGGCGGTCAGCTGCCGGGTCACAAGGTCTACCCGTGGGTCGCCAAGACCCGACACTCGACGCCGGGCGTGGGCCTGATCTCGCCGCCGCCGCACCACGACATCTACTCCATCGAGGACCTGGCGCAGCTCATCCACGACCTCAAGAACGCCAACAACTCGGCGCGGATCCACGTGAAGCTGGTGGCCGAGGTCGGAGTGGGCACCATCGCGGCGGGGGTGGCCAAGGCGCATGCCGACGTCATCCTCATCTCCGGCCACGACGGCGGCACCGGGGCCTCGCCGCTCACCAGCCTCAAGCACGCGGGTGGCCCCTGGGAGCTCGGCCTGGCCGAGACGCAGCAGACCCTCATGCTCAACGGCCTGCGGGACCGGGTGGTGCTGCAGACCGACGGCCAGCTCAAGACCGGCCGCGACGTCGTCATCGCCGCGCTGCTGGG
>CAYYRC010000017.1:28094-64763 GCA_964474045.1 uncultured Actinomycetes bacterium | reverse complement strand
TCCACCCCTATCGGCCTGGCCCCGGTCAGCCCAGCCCGGCCTCGATCCTCGGCGCGCACGTCTCGGCGTAGCGTGGGTCCATGACTAATCGTCGGAGTCCGGCGGCCTCGTTCCTGCTCGTCCTGGCTGTCGTTCTGTCCGTCCCCGCCTGCAAGTCCTCGGCGTCGGTTGACATCCCGGCGGCCACGTCACCCTCGCCACCCGCCACGGCTTCGTCGGCGCCCGCCACGTCCTCGTCGGCGCCCGCCACGTCGGCCTCCCTGCCTGCGGCCTACCTGGCCGCAGTGCAGGACGCCCGAGACGCCGGCCCCGACCAGCTCGCGCCACTCGTCGCGCTGTCCCCGGACTCTCCCGATGTCGTGTTCAACGCCGACGGCACCGCCGCCGAGATGGTCACCCTGACCGACTGGACCGGGTACGCGGCCAGCGTGGGCCAGCCCATGACCTTGTCGCGGGAGGTGTGGCTCACGCCGACGCCGCAGCTCCAGGACGTGTGCCGGGCCTACGTCGCCGCCGGCGGCACTGACCCGTCGTTGCGCTCGCTGCAGTACCTGGGGATGCCGCCGAAGGTCAAGCCGGTCACTATCGTGACCATGATGGTGCCGCTGTCAGGGATGTTCCGGCCCACCGCCAACCCGCAGCTCACCAGCACCTCAGCGGTGTTCGACGACGGCACGGTGCAGCCCGACGATCCCAACTACCCCAACCACGCGGACTGGTTCCGGTTGCAGAAGGCCCTCGCCTACGACCCGGCCAACCCGTACCCCTGGACGCGCATGGGCTACACCTATGACTGGGGCAACCCGGACTCCAAGGTCGGGGCCAGTGAGTTCGTCGTCCGCCAGGGCACCACAGTGGACATCTTGGCCGACCAGACCCCGGAGGAGTACTGCGCGCCGACCGGCTGAGCCGCGGGTGCGCGGCTGCTGCTCAGCTCGCCAACTCCATCGGCTCCGACTCCTGCTGCTGGGTCTCGCCGACCATCCGCTCGTGTGTGTCCCGCAGCTGGGCGACGACGCCGCGCCACATGGTGAGGATGGCTCGCGGCGACACGCGGCTGACCGCCCACGACATCCTGGCCGAGGCGGGTGCGACCACCAGCACCGCCCGATGGTCGATGCCGTGCTCGATATCGGCGGCCATCTTGTCCACGTCGTAGATGTGCGTGTGCGTCAGCTTCGGGATCAGGCGGGCGTCCCCGGGGGCCATCGTGGGCCGTAGGTCGTCCGGCCCGGCGCGGTCCAGCAGCGGCGTCTCGGTGAACCCGGGGCAGACGCACGTCACGGCGATGCCGTAGGACTCGGCCTCGCCGGCGAGGGAAAGGCTGAGGCCGACCACGCCGTGCTCGCTGGCGGAGTAGGCCGCCATCATGGGCGCCGGGATGAGCCCCGCCAGCGACGCGACGTTGACTATCTGGCCGGAGCGGGCCGCCACCATGCGCGGGTAGACCGCCACCACGCCGTGCATGACGCCGGAGAGGTTGACGTCGAAGGCGCGCTGCCAGTGCTCCACGCCGAGGTCCTCGGCTGGCCCTCCCACCGCGACGCCCGCGTTGTTCACCATGATGTCGATGCGGCCAAAGCGCTCCCAGATGTCTCCCACGACCTGCGCGACGCGGCCCGCGTCGCGCACATCGACGACCTCCGCCCCGACCGATCCGCCGCTGGCCGCCGCGCGCTCTGCCATCGCCTGCGCCGCAACGTCCAGACCGGCGGCATCGACGTCCAGCAGGATCACGTGATCGCCACGCCGGACCAGTCGCTCGGCCAAGGCCCGGCCGATGCCTGAGGCGGCTCCGGTGATGGCGACGACTCGTCCTGCGCTGGGCGACGACATGGCTCCTCCAGCCCCTGGGGTGGCGCACGACGCCACAATTCGAGAGTACGCCTGTGGGCGGCTGTCATCGGCCCCGTTTGAGGCTTTGCACCCGCGTGACAGAACGCGTGTCTACCGGTGCTGGTCGATGAGGATGTTGTAGCCGTCCGGGTCGGTGAGCGTGACAAAGGCCGGCCCGCTCGTGTCGGGGTCGGCGGTGGCAGTGAGGGCGATGCCGGCCCGCTGCAGCTGGGCCTGGATCTCGCGCACGTCGTCGAAATCGCCCAGCGGCTGGGCATCGGGGTCCCAGCCAGGGTTGAAGGTCAACAGCATGCCGTCGAACATCCCCTGGAAGATGCCGATGCGCGCAGGGCCGTTGCGCAGGACCAACCAGCCCTGGTCGGCATCGCCGCTGACGACGTCGAAGCCGAGCTTGGAGTAGAAGTCCAGCGAGCGCTGCAGGTCGGCGACGCTCAGGCAGACGCAGAAGTTTCCGAGGTCCATGCGTGCAGGCTAGGGCGAATCTTCGATCGGCGCCGGGCTCTCGGCCGTCACACCCAGCTGGGGAACCACATCCGCAGGTTCCACAGGTCGTAGGGGATCGACTGAGCGGTCCAGATCGGGTAGAACCACCAGCTCACCGCCACCGTCGCCGCGAGAAACACGATGACCGTCGTCACCCCGACCAGGCTGCGGGTCTCGGGGTTAATGTGGAACAGGCCGCGCGGAGCCGCAGCTGCTGCGGGGTCGGGCTTGGGGCCAGGCCCGCGGAGCACGGCCAGGGACAGCGTCAAGGCCATGATCGTGAAGGGCAGGAAGACGATCGAGTAGAACTCGAAGACCGTCCGCTCCTGGAACATCAGCCACGGCGCCCAGCCGGCCAGGAAGCCGCACAGGATCGCCCCCGAGCGCCAGTCGCGACGCCCGAGCCAGCGCCAAACCTGGTGGAAAAGCGCCACCACCCCGGCCCACCAGATGAGCGGGTTGCCCAGGGCCAGCACCTCGGCGGCGCACTTGTCGGAGCCGCAGGGCTCGGTGGTCTCGTAGTAGAACGAGGTCGGCCGGGCCTGCACCGGCCAGCCCCATGGGTTGGCGCCGTAGGAGTGCGGCGAGGTCAGGTTGGTGTGGAACTTCAGCGCTTCCAGGTGGTAGTGCAGCAGCGAGCGCAGGGCCGGCGGCAGCCACGAGGGGACTCCGCCGGCGGCGGCCGCGGTCTCGGCCCAGTCCCGGTAGTAGCCGTTGTCGGTCAGGAACCAGCCCGTCCAGGTGGCCAGGTAGACGGCGCCGATGACGACCAGCCAGATCAGCGCCGTGGGAAGGGCGTCCGCCAAGAGCGTGGTGCGCCAGGGATGGCGCGCAGAGAGGGTGCGACGCAGGCCGAGATCCCAGAGCACCGTCAGCAGGCCGAAGCCGATCACGAACCACAGGCCGCTCCACTTGACCCCGCAGGCCAGGCCCAGCATGACCGCTGCAACCAGGCGCCACGGTCGCAGCAGGCCCAGGCGCGGGCTCCCACTGCTCCACGCCGCGGGACCGGCCGCCAGCACGCGACGCCGCACGCGGTCGCGGTCCAGCAGCAGGGCGCCGAAGGCGGCCAGCACGCACACCATGAGCACGTTGTCCAGCACCGCGGTCCGGCTCAGCACGATCGCCAGGCCGTCCAGCGCCATCAGCAGGCCGGCCACGGTGCCCCACAAGTTGGAGCGCAGCAGGCGGCGCACGATCCGAGCGATCAGCACGACGGCGATCAGGCCGCAGATGAGGACCCCCACCCGCCAGCCCGTGGGCGTCGCGCCGAACACAGCCTCGCCGGCGGCGATCACCCACTTGCCGAACGGTGGATGCACGACGTACTCCGGGCCACCCGCGAACGGGTTGACCGTCCAGGGGTTGCCGTCGGAGTTGAGGATGATGTCGTTGGCATCCTTGACGAACTGCTGCTCGTTGCCGAACTGCAGCAGGCTGATGCCGTCCTTGGCGTAGTAGGTCTCGTCGAACGCGAAGGCGCGGGGCCGGCCCAGGTTCGGCACTCGCAGCGCGGCGGCGACAACGAGGGCGATGAGAGGGCCCAACCAGCCCCGCCAGCCGCCGGCCGGCATCGGCGGCGCGATCCGCTGAGCCCAGCTCGGCGGCAGCAGCGGCTCGGTCGGGCGCTGTTCGTCGCCAGGCGCCGGCCCCGTGGGACCTGCGGGTCCCTTGGGCTCAGCCGTGACGGTCACCGCGACAGCCTATGCCGCGGCTTGCCAGTGCCGGCACACCGGCGCACTATGGCACGCATGACGCTCTGGGACCGGCTGGCCGGTCGAAACACGACCATGGTGGACCCTGCCGAGGCGCTCCCGGGTCGACCGCAACCGTCGTTCGCGGTGCCCGTCAGAAACGAGGTGCTCGGCACCCCGCTGTTGGGACCGTGGCCGGATGGCACGCAGGTTCTCTATGTGGGCATGGGCTGCTTCTGGGGTGCCGAGCGGAAGTTCTGGCAGCTGCCTGGTGTGGTGGGCACGGCAGTCGGGTACATGGGGGGCTACACGCCCAACCCGACCTACGACGAGGTCTGCACCGGGCGAACCGGGCACACCGAGACGGTGCTGGTCGCCTACGACCCGCAGCAGGTCAGCACCTACGAGGTGCTCAAGACCTTCTGGGAGAACCACGACCCCACGCAGGGCTACCGCCAGGGCAACGACGTGGGAAGCCAGTACCGCAGCGCCGCGTACTGGACCGACCCGGGAAGCGAGAGGTTGGTCCTCGACACCGCGGCGGCGTACGACCGAGTGCTCGCAGAGCGAGGGCTGGGCCGGGTCACGACCGAGCTCGCCGCGGCCGACGGGCTGACGTTCTACCCGGCCGAGGGCTATCACCAGCAGTATCTGCACAAGATCCCACACGGGTATGACTGCCATGCCAACACGGGGATAGCGCTGCCCGCTGCCGACAGCCTCACGGCGTAGCAGCGCGGCGACTCACCGCCGACCGGGCTCGGGCGCGGCCCGGCGCATGCAGGAAGATTGTGCCCATGCGCCCCATCCTGCAGTCCGACAAGCTCCGCGATGTCCGCTACGACGTCCGGGGGCCGATCCTGGAGGAGGCACTGCGGCTTGAGTCCGAGGGCCACCGCGTCATGAAGCTCAACATCGGCAACCCGGCCCCGTTCGGCTTCGACGCGCCGGAGTCGATCCTGGTGGACATGGTGCGGCACCTGCCTACTTCCCAGGGGTACTCGGACTCCCGCGGGATCTTCGAGGCGCGCACGGCGGTGGCGGGCTTCTACCAGGCCGAGGGCCTGACGGACGTGACGGTGGACGATGTCTTCATCGGCAACGGCGTGTCCGAGATGATCTCGATGGTCATGCAGGCGCTGGTGGACGACGGGGACGAGATCCTGGTGCCGGCTCCGGACTATCCGCTGTGGACTGCCTCCATCACGCTGGCCGGGGGGCGCGCCGTGCACTACCTGTGCGACGAGGGCAACGGCTGGAACCCCGACCTGTCAGACATCGAGTCCCGGATCACCGAGCGGACGCGGGCGCTGGTGCTCATCAACCCGAACAACCCGACCGGAGCGGTGTACTCCGAGGACATCGTCAAGGGGTTCGTCGAGCTCGCCCGCCGGCACGATCTGGTGCTGCTCGCCGACGAGATCTACGAGAAGATCCTGTACGACGACGCGATCCACGTGCACGCGGCCAGCTACGCCCACGACATCCTCTGCCTGACGTTCAGCGGGTTGTCCAAGGCCTACCGCGTGCCCGGCTTCCGCAGCGGCTGGGTGGTCATCACCGGCGCCCGGGCCCGGGCGGGGGACTTCATCGAGGGGCTGACCCTGCTCGCGAACATGCGAATGTGCGCCAACGTCCCTGCCCAGCACGCGATCCAGACCGCCCTGGGGGGTCGCCAGAGCATCAACGAGCTCGTGCTGCCCGGCGGCCGCCTGGTGGAGCAGCGCGACGTCGCGTTCAAGCTGCTCAACGACATCCCAGGGGTGTCGTGCGTGCTTCCCAAAGGGGCGCTCTACATGTTCCCGCGGCTGGATCCCGAGGTGTATCCGATCGTCGACGACCAGGCCTTCGTGATCGAGCTCCTCCGCGCCACGCACATCCTCATCACCAACGGGACCGGCTTCAACTGGCCGGAACCGGACCACGTCCGGATCGTCACGCTGCCGCGGGTCGAGGAGCTCGAAGTGGCGATCGGGCGTATCGCCGATTTCCTCGAGGTGGCCAGGAGCTAGCTCGGCCTGCTTTACCGGACCCGAACGCACCGGATGCCTTGTGCGGTTCAGTTTGAATCAGGGCCACCTGCCGATTGATTCAGGCGCCAGGGTGCAACTTGACTGAGGATTCCGCACTCGGCCCGGTAGAAATAGTTGAAAATGCGCGGAGTAAGCCCTTGACTTCACAGGGGGTGCGTAGGGCAGTATTGGGCTACCGCCATCCCCCCCGGCGGTAGCAGCCCCCGGTAGAGCCACCCCCGCTCCTGGGGGCTGCACCTTTCCCGGATGCGCCTAGCGGATGGCGCGCGGCGCCGTCTCGACGACTGTCGCGGTGGCATAGATCGGCTGCGGGTTCTTGTGCGCGAGGTAGCCCTCGGCCGAGGTCACGGCTGCGGCCAGCAGCCAGACGGCGATGGCGGTGTCGTCGACCAGCCCGGGGATGGTGAGCAGGGCCTCGGGCACGAGGTCGATCGGAGACACCAGGTAGGCCAGAGCCAGGACCATCGCGAAGAGGCGGCCCTTGCCGAGTCCGTCGTACTCGCCGGACAGGGTGTCACGGATCATCGCGGGTACGGCCTGCAGCCGGGCGCCGAAGCCGGCCGTTCCCTGGGCGTGCACGGTGCTCACGGTGGCCGCGGTGAGGGCGGCGCGTCGGGCCTGCTTCATGGTTCCTCCGGCAGCTAGTGGCGCCAGGGCATCGGGCGCGTCAATAGAACGCGGCGGCCGACCTGCCGTATTCCACGCCGGCGTCGGGGGTCGGCTAGTTTCGTGACCGTGGCGCGCGCGCAGGGCAAGGTGGGTCGGCTGGCTCACCGCACCCCGCTGCTGCGCGGTCTGCCGCCAGAGGTCGGCGTCCTGTCGGCGATCGCGTTCTGCGTGGCGCTCGGCTTCGGCATCGTGGCGCCGGCCATCCCCGTGTTCGCGCGCGCCTTCGGAGTCTCGGCGTTCCTGGCAGGGGCTGTCGTCAGCGCCTTCGCCATGATGAGGCTGATCTCGTCGCCCGGCGCGGGCGCCGCCATCAACCGGATCGGCGAGCGTCGCGTGCTCGCTGCCGGACTCGCGATCGTGGCCGTGTCCAGCCTGGCGGCCGGGTTCTCGCAGAGCTATGTGCAGCTGATCGTCATGCGCGGCCTGGGCGGTGTCGGGTCGAGCATGTTCACTGTGTCCGCGATGGCCCTGCTGCTGCGCACCGTCGGCCCGGACCTGCGCGGTCGCGCCACGGGGGCCTATCAGGCGGGCTTTCTCTTCGGGGGCGTGACGGGGCCAGCTTTGGGCGGAGCGGTCGTCGGGATCTCGATCCGGGCGCCGTTCTTCGTCTACGCAGGCACGCTGGCCGCGGCCACCGCAGTCTGCTGGTTCTACCTGAAGGACCCGCCGCCGCGCGAGGACGGCGACCCAGCAGGCCAACCCCCGAGCACCCAGGCGGTGCAGCCGCTGCCGCTGCGCACCGCCCTGCGCGACCGGGCCTACTGGGCTGCGCTGGCCACCAACCTGGGCAACGGATTCAGCATCTTCGGGCTGCGCTCGGCGCTCGTGCCGCTGTTCGTCGTCGAGGGGATGCGGCGCGGGCCCAGCCTGACGGGCGTAGGGTTCCTCGTCGCCGCCGCGGTGCAGGCGGTGTTGCTGCTCCCCGCCGGGCGCTGGGCCGACGAGCGGGGGCGTCGGCCGGCGATGATCCTGGGCAGCGCCGCCAGCGTTGCCGGCATGGTGCTGCTGGCGGCAGGGACCGGGTTGTGGACCTTCTTCGCCGCTATGGCCGTGTTCGGGGTCGCAGGGGCTTTCCTGGGGCCTGCGCCGACGGCCGTCGTGGGCGATATCACGCATGGTCGGCCGGGTGGGACGGTGGTCGCGGTCTACCAGATGGTGTCGGACTTCGGGGCGATCATCGGACCGCTCGCGGCGGGGCTCGTGCTGGACGCGGCGGGATTCGGTGCGGCATTCGCGGTGGGCGCGGTGATCGTGGGCCTCGGGCTGGTGGCCGCCGTCGCCATGCCGGAGACGCTGGGCCGCCGCGACTCCGGGTCCCCGGCATCGGATTCTGGGACAATGGCGCAGTGACCGAGACGACCCACGGCCAGCACGCCGCAGATCGACAATCCGGCAGCTCCAGCCGGTCCTTCGGCCTGGCGCCGGTGGGCCCGGCGAGGGCGCGCCATGCTGCGGGACCGCAGGACGGCCGGCTGCCCGTCCTCGGCATCGATATCGGCGGCACCAAGATCGCCGCCGGCGTCGTGACGCCGGGAGGCGAGGTGCTGTCCTCGGCCAAAGTCGTCACGGCCGGTCGGGCCGACGCCGAGCAGCTCTGGTCGGCGGTGGTGGAGGCCGGCGAGCTGGCGCTGGTGCGCGCCGGGGTCGAGCGCGTGGCGGGGGTGGGCTGCGGCTCGGCCGGTCCCATGGCGTGGCCGGAGGGTGTGGTGTCGCCGCTCAACCTGCCGCAGTGGCGCGAGTTCCCGCTGGCCGCCCGGCTGCGCGAGCGCTGGCCCAACGGCCCGGTCCGGGTGCACAACGATGCCGTCTGTGTGGCGATTGCAGAGCATTGGACCGGTTCGGCCGCTGGGCACGCCAACGCCCTGGGCATGGTGGTGTCCACCGGGATCGGCGGCGGGCTCATCCTCAACGGCCGTGTCGACAACGGGGGGCTGGGCAACGCCGGCCACATCGGCCACATGGTGGCCGATCCCCAGGGACCGCGCTGCGTCTGCGGCGGCGTGGGCTGTTTGGAGGCCATCGCCCGCGGCCCAGCCATCGTGAGCTGGGCGCAGCAGCAGGGCTGGCAGCCTGCTGCGGGCCAGGATGCCGACGGCGTCGGGCTGCTGCTCTCGGCCCGCGAGGGCGATCCCACCGCGGTGGCGGCCTTCCGCCGCAGCGGAGAGGCGGTGGGCGCGGTCCTCGCGTCGGTCGCGGCGCTGCTGGACCTGGACATCGCGGCGGTCGGCGGCGGCATCATCAACGCGGGCGGGCTGCTCTTCGGGCCCATGCAGGAGGCCTTCGACCGCCATGCCGGGCTCGGCTTCGTGCGGCGCCTGCGGATCGTCCCCGCGACCGCAGGCCAGGACGCCGGGATCATCGGAGCGGCGGGCCTGGTGGCGGCGGGGGACTGCTACTGGACGCCGCCGGAGTAGCACCGCGCGGCCGCGCTCGCACGGACTAGGGCCGCTGCCTCAGCGTCATGCTCATGCCGTTGCGGGGGCGCAGCGTCACCGCCCCCATGACCTGCACGTCAGCGTCCGGGGCGAGCTCCGGCGCCCACTTCTGAGCGAGCGTGGCGACGACCAGGCTCGCCTCGGTCAGCGCGAACTGGTCGCCGATGCACATCCGCTTGCCGTAGCCGAAGGGGAACCAGGCGCCCTTGGGCATGCCGGGAGCCTTGTCGCTGAAGCCGCCGTCCTCGGTGAGCCACCGCTGCGGGACGAACGCGAAGGCGTCGGGCCAGTACCTCGGGTCGCGCTGCATGGCGTACTGCGAGGTCATGATGATCGAGCCGCGCGGCAGCTGCCAGCCATCGAGCTCGATGTCCTCGGTGTTGGTGCGGCCGATGATCCAGGCCGGCGGGTAGATCCGCAGCGACTCGAAGATGACGGCCCGGGTGCGGGGCAGCCGGGCCAGGTCGTCGAACTGTGCGGCCCGGCCGCCCAGGACCTCATCCAGCTCCTCGCGCAGCCAGGCTGCCACCTCCGGGTTCTGGTCCAGCAGGTACCAGGTCCAGGTCAGGTTCATCGCCGTGGTCTCGTGCCCCGCCAGCACCAGCGTCATCACCTCGTCGCGCAGCTGCGCGTCGTTCATCCCGCGCCCGTCCTCCTGCGCCGCTATGAGCATGCTCAGCAGGTCCCCGGTGTCGCCGGCGGCGCGGTGCTCGTCGATCATCCGCTGTACGACGACGTCGAGGCCGTCGAGCTCGTTGGGCAGCTGGTGCAGGGAGGTTCCCGGGATGCGCGCGACCAGGGTGCCGCCGGGCAGCATGAGCCGGGGGAAGGCCTCCAGCAGCGTGTTCAAGGCAGCTCCCACACCGGCGGCATCGGCGCGCAGGTCGGTGCCGAACAGCGTGCGCCCCACGATGTCCAGCGTCAGGGCGCTCATGTCGGCGGCCATCTCGACGTGCTGACCGGCCGCCCAGCCGCGGCCGTGCTCCACCGTGGCCGCGGACATCCGGGTGGCGTACTCGGCGATGCGGTCGCGGTGGAAGGCCGGCTGGACCAGTCGGCGCTGGCGCAGGTGATCCTCGCCCTCGTTGGTCAGCAAACCGTTGCCCAGCAGCACCTTCGCCTCCATGAGGGCGCGGCTCTTGGTCAGGACCCGGGCGTTCTTGCGGTGGAACTCCTCCACCAGCGCGGCGTCGTTGATGGCGTAGACGTGTCGGCCGAGCACCGACCAGTGCGCGATCCGCGGGTAGCGGAAGGCCAGATCGGCGAAGTACTGCGGACCGAGGTCGTCGTCCAGGAACTGCCGGAGCAGGAAGCCGGTGGAGCTCGGGCCGCTGGGCCGCGGCACGCCCCGCGGCTGCCGGATGCTCTGCGCCCGCACCGACGCTCTCGCCATCTTGGTGCGAGCGGCGGTGTCGTAGACGGCGGGGGCGTCGGGGGTGCTCGTGGCGGTGGACATGGGGTACCTCCTCGGGGCGTATCTCCAAGGTACGCCGACGTGCAAATGCGCGGGTCAGGCGAATGTTCGGCTCCTGCAAGGGGAGGTGCGGGGCGTCCGGGCCGCCGTGGGAGACTCGTCGCTGCTGCGGCCGCGTGGGTCGCCCCGGAAGGAGACGCCCATGGAGGCCGGCACGAGCGCGGTGCGAGCGGAGGGGTTGGTCAAGCGCTTCGGCGACGTAGTCGCTTTGGACGGGGTCGACTTGGAGGTGCCGACCGGCACGGTCCTGGGCCTGCTCGGGCCCAACGGGGCCGGCAAGACCACGACCGTGCGCATCCTCGCCACGCTGCTCACCGCCGATGCCGGCGTCGCCACCGTGGCCGGTCGCGATGTGAGCACCGAGCCGGAGGCCGTGCGCCGATCGATCGGCCTGACCGGGCAGTACGCGGCGGTTGACGAGTATCTGACGGGGCGCGAGAACATCGAGATGGTGGGCGGGCTGTACCACCTGAAGCGTGGCTGGGTGAAGCAGCGTGCCGGCGAGCTGCTCGATCGCTTCCGGCTCAGCGACGCCGCCGACCGCCCAGCCAAGACGTACTCCGGCGGGATGCGCCGCCGCCTGGACCTCGCCGCGAGCCTGGTCGCCGAGCCGCGGATCCTGTTTCTGGACGAGCCGACCACCGGCCTGGACCCGCGATCCCGGCTGGAGCTCTGGAGCGTGATCGAGGATCTGGTCCGCGACGGCACCACTGTGCTGCTCACCACGCAGTACCTGGAGGAGGCCGACAAGCTGGCCGACGACATCGTCGTGATCGATAAGGGCAAGGTGATCGCCCGAGGCACGTCCGAGGAGCTCAAGCAGGACGTCGGTGGCGACCGCCTGGAGGTCGTGGTGCCGGCCGAGCTGCTCGACGCGGCCGCCGACGCGCTGCGCCCGATCGCCGATGGACCCGTGCTGGTCGACGGCGTGGAGCGCCTCGTGAAGGCACCCGTGTCGGGTGGCTCGACGATCCTGGTCGACGCGGTCCGCAGGCTTGACGAGGGGCACGTACACGTCGAGGACATCGTTCTGCGCCGGCCCACCCTGGATGACGTTTTCATGTCCTTGACCGGACATGGCGCACAGGACGACGCGAAGGAGACCGACGCATGAGCACGCTGGACACCGCCTCGCCGACTTCCCCCGGGATCGGGCGGCCGCCCACTATGCGGCGGCCCTGGTACGGGTGGGCGCTGCATGACGGCGCGGTGGTCGCCAAGCGCAACCTGCTGCAGATTCCGCGCGTGCCCGAGCTGCTGTTCTTCTCGCTCGTGCAGCCGGTCATCTTCGTGCTGCTCTTCGCCTACGTCTTCGGCGGCGCGATCCCCGTTCCCGGCGGCGGCTCCTACCGGGAGTACCTCATCCCGGGCGTCTTCGGCCAGACCGTCGCCTTCGCCGCCGCGGGCGTCACCGTCGGGCTCAGCGAGGACATGCACAAGGGGATCATCGACCGCTTCCGGTCGCTGCCCATGGCGAGCTCCGGGGTGCTCATCGGGCGCAGCCTGGCCGACCTGCTGCGGACCGTCCTGGTGCTCGTCGTGCTGTCCATCAGCGGCCTGCTCGTGGGATGGAGCATCGACTCCTCCGTCCCGGAGGCGCTGGCCGGCTACGGCATCATGCTGTTGTTCGGCTACGCCATGATCTGGGTGGGGGCCTGGGTGGGCTTGCACATGCCCAGCCCTGAGGTGGCCAACACCGCCGGGCTGGCCTGGCTGTTCCCGCTGACGTTCCTGTCCAACGCCTTCGTGCCGCTGGCGGGCATGCCCACCTGGCTGCAGACCATCGCTGAGTGGAACCCCATCTCGGCCGTGGTGCTGTCCGCCCGCGAGCTGTTCGGCAACCCGACCGGGCTGCCCGGGACGTCGTTCCCGATGACGCACCCCGAGCTCTACGCAGTGGGCAGCACCCTGCTGCTGCTGCTCATCTTCGTGCCGCTGTCGGTGCGCAAGTACCGCCACACAACCAGCAAGTAGGGCGCTGCGTCAGCCGCCGTACACCTCGACGCTCACGACCTCGACGGTCAACTCCTTGCCGTTGGGGAGTGTGTAGGACACCGTGTCGCCGGCAGTGCTGCCCATGAGCGCGGCGCCCAGCGGGGACGCGGGGGAGGCCACCTGCAGATCGTCGTTGTGCTTGGCCTCCTCGCGGGATGCCAACAGATAGGTCTCGACCTCGTCATCGCCAGGGAAGCGGATCGCCACCAGTGTGCCCTGGGTGGCCTTGCCCTCCGCCGCCTCCGGCGCCACCCCGATCACCGCGTCGTCGAGCAGGGCCTCGATCTGCTTGATGCGGGCCTCGTTGTGGGCGTAGTCCTCGCGCGCGGCGTGGTAGCCGCCGTTCTCCTTCAGGTCGCCCTCGGCGCGTGCCTCGGCGATCTTGGTCGAGATCTCCTTGCGGGTCGGGCCGGAGCGTTGCGCGAGCTCCTCGGCCAGGCGGTCGTAGGCCGCCTGGCTGAGGTACGTGGTGTCGGTCATGGCTGTCCCTCCGTGGACCAGGGTTGCGGTGGATTCTGCGTGCCCGGCGGGAACTCCGGGCCGGGCACGGGCGGGGCGCCCCCCGCGGCGCAGCCGAGCAGGTCGACCACCCGGCCGGGGGCGCGGGTGCGAATATCGTAGGTGGGCTGGACGTAGTCGTCACCCGGCGCGATCACAATCGTCGCGTAGGCGACGTCTTGGGCGTTGCCGTCGGCCACCCGCACGATGCAGGTGACCTCATCGGCGCCGTCCCGCCTGACCTCGAACGTCACCCGGGTGTGATCGGCGGCGACGGCGTCCCACGTCAGCAGCTTCCAGCGCACCTCGGGATTGGCCAGCGTCCAGCCCAGGGCAGTGAGGCCCACCCCCACCAGCACGGCGATCGCGATGATGAGCGGCGCCACCCAGCGCGGGCGCCGCCGCACCCCGTAGCGCGCCTGCAGGTCCGGCGGCAGCGAGCGCAGATCCACCATTGCCGGGTCTCCCTTCGCGCGGCTGTGCTCCGGCTGCGAGACTAGCGGCGCGCAAGGAGGAGGAGAGGACCGTGTCTGAGTCACTGCGGCTGATGGCCGTGCACGCGCACCCCGACGACGAGTCGAGCAAGGGCGCGGCCATGATGGCCAAGTACGTCGCCGACGGTGCCGAGGTGCTGGTCGTGACGTGCACGGGTGGTGAGCGCGGCGACATCCTCAACCCGTCGTTCGACCTGGGGGCGCGCGACATCGCCACGGTGCGACGCGACGAGATGGCGCGCGCCGCCCAGATCCTCGGCGTGCAGCACGCGTGGCTCGGCTTCGAGGACTCCGGATTCCCGGACCAGGAGCACGACGAGCCGCTGCCTGACGGCTGTTTCGCAGCCCTGCCGCTGGCGGAGTCGGTGGTGCCGCTCGTGGAGCAGGTCCGCGCGTTTCGCCCGCACGTGATGACGACGTACGACGAGATGGGCGGCTATCCGCACCCCGACCACATCCGCACCCATGACGTCGCCGCCGCGGCTTTCGACATGGCCGGGGATCCGGGTTTCGCCGCCGCCGGTGAACCCTGGGCGCCGTTGAAGCTCTACTACGACATCACCTTCCACCTGGAGCGGATGCAGCGCCTGGACGACGCCGTTGTGGCCGCGGGCGGGGAGTCGCCGTTCGGAGAGTGGTTGGCGGCCTGGGGCGATCGGCCGCCCAAGTCCGACCGGGTGACCACACGCGTGATGTGCGCGGACTACTTCCCGGCCCGGGAGGCGGCCCTCAAGGCCCACGTGACCCAGGTGGACCCGGACGGACGCTGGTTTGCCATTCCGCGGCAGATGCAGGCTCAGGTCTGGCCGACCGAGGATTTCGAGCTCGCTGCCTCCCGCATCGAAGTGCAGTTGCCCGAGGATGATCTGTTCGCCGGCGTGGTGCCCGGCGAACAGGTGCCGCCGGGGACCCCGGCACAGTGGCGGGCACCGCGCCGGACGGAGGACCTGTGACCCCGACCCCCATCCCATCGCCGTCTGCCGAGATCGCGCTGCCGGTCGATCCCAGCCGCGTCACGCCGGGTCTCTACGGTTTCCTGTCGCTGCTGTTCCTGATCGTCGCCGTGGTCGCCCTCTACCTATCGATGCGAAAGCAGCTGGCCAAGATCGACTTCGACGATGACACGGTGCCCGCCGGCGTCCACCCGCTGCCGCCGTACGCGACCAAGTCGGAGCGTCGCAAGACGGCCCAGCGGATCGAGGCGGAGAAGGCCGCGAAGGCCGCCGCCCGGCAGGCGAGCCGCACGCAGTCGCCCGCCGCTGCTGAGGACCCGCCGGCGGGCGGTTCCTGACGGCTCTGCCTCAGCCGGCGAAGTCCTCGAGCGTTATCGCTGGCTCGCTGCCGGCGGGGGCGTCCCACCCGCAGCTCGGCGTCAGGCGCAGGACCCGAGCCAGCTCGGCGGCGGGCATGGGGCGGCCCAGGAGGAAGCCCTGTCCCAGGCGGTAGCCCAGCTGCCGAAGCGCCAGTCGTTGTTCCGGGCGCTCGATGCCCTCGGCGACCGCTGACTCCAGTCCCAGCGTCGTTGTGAGGTCCCGCACCGCCCGGGCTAGGCCGACGCCGTCCGGTCCGGGCAGCTCGGTGACGAACTCCCGGGGCAGCTTGACCCCGCCCACCGGCAGCGCGCGCAGGCGCTGCAGCGATGACCAGCCGGTGCCGAAGTCGTCGATGAACAGGTGGACGCCGAGCTCGGAGAGTTCCGTGAGCCTGTCCACCGTGACTCCCTCGCCGGGCATCAGGGCGCTCTCGGTCAGCTCGATGATGACGGTCTGTGGGTCGATCCCCGTGCTCCGCAGGGCGGCGGCCACGTCGGTGACCGCGTCGTCCTCGCCAAGCTGTCGGGCACTCAGGTTCACGGCCACCCGCAGCGTCAGGTGGGCCGGGTGCTCGTCGTGCCAGCGCCGCGCGTCGGCCAGAGCCTTGCCCAGGATCAGCCGCCCGATGGCGGCTATCAGACCGGTCTCCTCGGCGAGCGGGATGAAGACGTCGGGCGGGATGGTGCCTCGGGTCGGGTGGTGCCAGCGGGCCAGGGCCTCCACACCGGCGATCGCCCCGGTCTCCAGCGAGACGATGGGCTGGTAGGCCACGTCCAGCTGGCGGAGCTCGATCGCCCGGCGCAGCTCGCCGGTGAGCTCCATGCGGCGCACGGCGTCGATGTGCATCTCGGTCTCGAAGATCGTGAAGCGGTTCTTGCCAAGGGACTTGGCACGGTAGAGCGCCAGGTCCGCGTCGCGCTCGAGCTCCTCGGCCTCGATCGTGCGGGCGTCGCCGAAGGCGATGCCGATGCTGGCCCCGACCACCACGTCGTTGTCGCCCAGCCGGATGGGGCGACCCACCTCGTGCAGGATGTGGGCAGCGGTGCGCTCGGCGTCCTGGACGGTGGCCGCGCTGTCGAGGATGATGGCGAACTCGTCGCCCCCGAGCCTGGCCGCCAGGTCGTAGTCGCCTAGGCAGGCCAGCAGGCGGTGGGAGACTTCGATCAGTAAGTCGTCGCCCGCGGGGTGGCCCAGCGAGTCGTTGACGTTCTTGAAGTCGTCGAGGTCCATCATCATGACCACCAGGCGACCCGGCCGGCGCTGCGACCGGTGCACCTCCCGGGCCAGCCGTTGGCGGAACACTGTGCGGTTGAACAGCCCGGTCAGGGGGTCATGGAAGGCCTGCCGGCGCAACTCCTCCTGCAACTGGTGACGCACGGTGACATCGTGATGCGTGACGACGAAGTGGCGCTGGCCGGACAACCACGTCACCACCGCGTCCAGCTGCCGGGTGCCCAGGGTGGGGGACTCGGCGCTGAGGTCGGTCTGGGCCGTGCCGTGGCGGCGGGCATCCGACAGCAGCTTCGTGGCATGCGCCGGCTCGGTGAACCAGCGCGCCCACAGCTGCCCTTCCAGGGCGACCTCGGCCGCGGCCAGGTCCCCGGCGGCCGGCGAGGCGAAGAGCACCGTGCCGGCGGGGTCGAGCAGGACGATCACGTCAGAGGAGTGTTGGAGCAGCAGCGCCACCTGGTCCTTTGAGCGCTGATCCACCAGCTTGCGGGCCAGGTCCAGGCGGTCGAACGCCAGGCCGGCGGACTGGCACATGGCGCTGAGGGCCGAGATGTCTTCCGGCGCGTACTCCGCCGCGCTCCATACCCGCAGCTGCCGTGCGGTGCGGGAGGGGATCGTGAGCGTCAGCGCGGGGGTGGGCTGGTCCGCCGGGCCGTGCTGCAGCAGAGTCTCCGCGGGCGGTTCGCCCGGCTGCGCATCGGCGCTCGTCACGGCGGCTGCTGCGCCGGCGTCCAAGAGTTCGCCCACATGCTCGTCGATGACCTGGCTGATCGTGTCCTCGTCGTGGGCGCCTGAGAGCTCGCGGCCGATTACCCTCAGCACCCGTTCCCGCCGCAGCGCGTCGCCGTAGCCGTCGACCAGCGTCGCCACCCGGAACGCCACCAGGAAGCCGAGCAGCACCATCAGCGAGATCACGAAACCGGCCCCCACCTGGTATTCGGCGCTGGAGTGGACGACGACGATCACCAGCGGCGACACCAGCGCCAGGGCCAGCAGCGTCAGCACCCTGGTGCGGTTGATGGACGGGGTGACCGGCACGACGGCCGGGACGTCGACCGCGCTGGGCGCCGAGCTCGCCGCCCCGATCAGGAGCGCGGACACCACGAAGAGCGCCCGGGCGGAGATCGAGAGCAGGGGAGCGTCGCTCGTGCTCAGGCCGCGCGACATCCCGACGTGCTGCAGCACGCCGGCGGCGATGGCCAGCGTCAGACCCCAGCGCACCAGCCTCACGGCCGGGTTGAGCGCCGCCGAGGGCGTCAGCCACAGCCGGGTGGCGAGGCTGAGCAGCAGCAGATCCAGCGCGAGCCCGAGCGCGACGCCGGCACTGTGGGCAGAGCTGGTCGGGCTGGCGGCCAGCATCGGCTCGATGGCGACCCCGATCAGGACGATGCCGCCGGCGGCCATCACGATCAGGCTGTCGACGACTGTGCTGGCGTCGCGGGAGGACCGGTTGGCTCGCACGAACAGTCCGGCGGCCAGCGCCAGGGGGCCGAACACAGCCAGCGGCAGCAGCGGCGAGGGCGTCGTGTTGTGGTTGACCGCCAGGCCCACGCCGGCCGTCCACCAGGCCATCGTGAGCGCACCCAGGGCGACCGCCAGGGCGAGCCAGGCCGGGCGCACCCAGAGCGGACGGGTGGCGACGTTCACGCCCACGACCACCGTCGCCATCGCACCGGCGAGCACAAAGGCGATGAGGGCGGGCCATGAGTGGCTGTCGGTGAGGTCGAGCACGATTGCGACGAGCGTGAGCGTGGCGGCCGACGCGAACCAGGGGCGGCGTGCCAGCGCCGCTCCCGACCGCACATCCAGCCATGACCCCACGGCAGGTGTGTCGGCAACCACCCGGGGAATCTTGAGGTGAGCCGCGGCAGCGTAGCGTGGGCCCGTGCGCTCGTACGTCCTGCAGATCCGCTGGCTGCCCTGGCACGCGCTGTGGGCGGTGCTGCTGGCCGGTTGTCTGGGGATGGCGTGGTGGCAGTGGGACGTGGCGACGTCCCCGCACCCGCCGGGGGCGCCGGTCCAGGTGTGGCGCAACTATGCCTATGCCGCCAACTGGCTCATCTTCGCCGGGGTGGCGGTGTGGTTCTGGTGGCGGTACATGCGCGACCAGCGGGCGGCGGACCAGCGGGCGGCGGAGCAGCGGGAACAGGCGGAGCAGCTGCCTTCCGCACGTTCGCAGGAGCGCCTTGATCGACCCCAGGAGCCACAGCAGCCCACCTCGCGCATGGTGGAGTTCGACATCTTCGGGTCGACCTCGGGGGCGGACCAGGCCGACGAACCGGAGCAGGGGCGCCGCGGGTAACGTCTGGGCCATGGTCGGTGCCTTCAAGCGCTTTCGCGTGATGGCCTACGTGGTCGGCGTGATGCTGCTCATCCTCGTGCTGGGGATGATCCTCAAGTACGCCTTCGACCAGCCCACCTTGGTGCAGGTCGCGGGACCCATCCACGGCTTCCTCTACGTCATCTACCTCATCACGGTCGTGGACCTGGCCCTGAAGGCCAAGTTCAGCGTCGTCAAGACGCTGCTTGTGATGCTCGCCGGGACCATCCCGTTCGTGTCGTTCGTGGCTGAGCACCAGGTCGCGAAGGGGATGAGGCCGCTGCTGGCCGAGTCTGCAGCGGCCTGAGCCGGCGCTCGTCAGCAGGCCCTAGACTCTGCGCATGCTGCGCTTCATCGCCAACGTGCTCTGGCTGGTCCTGTCCGGGTTCTGGATGGCCATCGGCTACGTCATCGCCGGCTGCATCATGTTCATCCTGTTCTTCCTGGTGATCACGATCCCCTTCGGCATCGCCGCCTTCCGGCTGGCGGGCTACTCGCTGTGGCCCTTCGGCCGCACGGTGGTCGCTGACCCAGACGCTGGTGCCGGCAGCACGATCGGAAACGTGCTCTGGTTCATCCTGGCCGGACTGTGGATCGCGATCGGGCACGTGATCAGCGGCATCCTCTTCTTCATCACCATCATCGGCATCCCCTTCGGCGTGGCGAGCTTCAAACTGGCCGGGCTGGCCCTGTTCCCGCTGGGCAAGAAGATCGTCTCGCTGGACGAGGCGCGCGCTATGGGCCAGACCGGTCTGGTGCAGGTCTCGCCCATCGGCGGTCAGACGTCCTGAGCCTCATCTGACGGGCCAGGGGGCCGCGGCTGCCCCCGACAGCCGGGCGGCCGTCTGGCCAGCGTCCGCCGGTGCGCCGAAGAGGAAACCCTGGGCCAGCCGGTAGCCCAGGTCGATCAGCGTGTCGCGCTGTTCGGCGGTCTCCACACCCTCGGCGATGACCGCGTCGAACTGCAGCGAGTTCGACAGTTCCAGCACCGCCCGGGCGACGCCGATCTGACGCGCGTCTGGCAGTTCGGCCACGAAATCCCGGGCCAGCTTCAAACCCGACACCGGAAGTGTGTCCAGGTAGCGCAGGGACGACCAGCCCGTGCCCCAGTCGTCGATGTAGATCCCGAGTCCCAGGCGTGAGAGCTCGCCGATGCGGTCGTTCGTGACGCCCTCTCCGGGCAGCAGGACGCTCTCGGTCACTTCCAGGACGACGGTGGATGGGTCGATCGCCGACTGCATGATGGCTTGGGCGACGCTGTCGACGAAGTCGTCGCGCATGAGTTGGCGCCCGGCGACGTTGACGCAGATGCGCATCTGACCCAGTCCCGGAATCGAGCGCTGCCAGGCGGCGGCCTGGGTGAGCGACAGCGTCAGCACCCGCTCGCCCAGCCGGGTGATGAGGCCGCTGGACTCGGCGAGGGCGACGAACTCCGAGGGCGGCAGCAGGCCACGGGTCGGGTGCTGCCATCGCACCAGGGCCTCCAGGCCCGCCACGCCGCCTGTCGCCAGGTCGACGATCGGCTGGTAGACGACGGTGACCTGGTCGTCCTCGAGCGCCTTCCGGAGCTGGGCAGTGAGCTCCAGACGGGCCATGGCGTCGGCGTGCATCGAAGGCTCGTAGACGTGATAACGGTTCTTGCCGCCGTACTTGGCCTGGTATAGCGCCAGGTCGGCGTCGCGCGCCAGGGCATCCGCGTCCTCCGTTGAGGCGTTGCCCACGGCGACTCCGATGCTGGCGCCCACGACCACCTCGGTGGTGCCGAGCTGGACGGGCTCGCACAGTTTGGTCAGGATGCGCTCGGCGACGGTCGTGGCGTCCTTGACCGACCAGGTGTTCTCGAGGATGACGGCGAACTCGTCGCCGCCCAGGCGCGCGGCGGTGTCGCCCTCGCGCAGGCAGTCGCGCAGCCGGTTCGCCACCGTCCGCAACAGGGCGTCACCGGCCGGGTGGCCCAGCGAGTCGTTCACATGCTTGAAGTCGTCGAGGTCGATCATCATCACGACGAACTCCATCGGCGAGCGGCGTGCCCGGGCGAGGGCGCGTCCCAGCTGCTCGCGGAAGACCACGCGGTTGGTGAGGCCGGTAAGGGCATCGTGGAACGCCTGGCGGCGCAGCGCCTCCTGCAGCTCCTCGCGCTCGGTGACGTCGTGGTGCGTCACGACGAAGTGCTGCTCGTCCGGGAGCCAACGCGCACTGACGTCAACGTGCTTGAGCTGGCCTCGGCCGTCGCCCGTCGTGAGCGCCCCGCGCCCCGAGCCGGTCCCTGCCGCGTAGGACTCGCGGGCTCGGTCGAGCACGGCGTCGGCCTGCTGCTTGTCGTGGAAGAGCAGGCGCCACCGGATGCCGCGCACCTCGGCCGGCTGCAGGCCGGTGAGCAACGTGATCGCCGGAGTGATGAACTCCACGATGCCGTCGGCCGACACCAGGGCTACGACGTCCGTCGACTGCTGCAGCAGCGATGCCACGCGCTGCTGGGCCTGTTCGTCCACCAGCCTGCGCTGGAGCGCCAGCCGGTCATAGGCGCTGGCCAGTTGGTCGGTGAAAAGCTCGAGCGACGTGTGGAGGGTGTCATCGAGCCTGCGCCGGGGATGGACGAGCAGTGTCCGGCCGGTGCCGCCGATCGGGAACTCGGCGGTCAACCGAGACTCCGATGCTGCTCCGGCCAAGCCATCGGCAGGGATGTAGTTGGCGACGACCTGGGCGGCCACGGGGCGTGCGGGGGACTGCGCGGCCAGGGCCGCCACCCATGCGGGTGCCATGGCGTCGAGCTCGGCCGGCGTGGTCGCGTCGGCGATGGCGTCGGTGGCCCGGGTCAGGGTGCGTCCACGCGTCACCAGGTTGCCGTAGTCGAAGAGGAGCAGCGAGATGCGCAGGCTCATCAGGATGGTCAGCAGGCCGACGAGGCCAAGCACGAAGAGAGGGCCGTACGTGCCGAGCTGCTCGCTGAGGATGAGCACCACGAGCGTCGGTACCAGCATGGCCACGATGAGCAGGGCCAGGATTCTGGAGCGCTCGACTGTGGTGGTCAGCGAGTCGCCCGGAGGTCGCCGTGTGGCGTCGGCGTTCATCGCTCCTGCGGCCACGAGGACGCCGAAGAGCGCGTAGAGGACCTCAATCCAACGGATCGGCGCCAGTTGACCCGCAGCGGTGGCATGAGCCAGCCGGTACTGCGTCGCGAGGTCTGCCACCATGAGCGCCGCGAATGCCAGCGAGACGATCCGGATGCCCCGGTTGGTGCTGGCATGCGAGGCGAACCACAGGCGCACGACGACGCTGAGGAGCAGCAGGTTGAGAATCGCAAAAACCGCCAGCTGCGTGAACTGAAGGGCCCCGAGCAGCGGATTGCGGCTTGCCACGTCGAGCAGGGTCCAGCCGACGAGCGCCCCGCCGGCCGTCAGCACCACGAGGGAGTCGATGACCGAGGTGGTGTCGCGGGCTGTGTGCCGGCGCCGCACCAACGTGAGCGCCCCGATGATGAGCAGGATGTAGCTGACGACGGCCAGCCCGTGCACCCACGTCAGCCGCTCGCTGGCGACCGACACCGGATCGTCGAGGAGCAGCAGCCAGTGCGACACAGTCCAGCCCATGAGGCCGATGACGACTATCCACCAGCCCGCACGCGGCCACAGCGGGCGCAGGGCGACACAGGCCGCGGCCACGATCGCCGAGGCGATCCCCGCTACCGCCTCGGCGGCCGAGGCGACAGCGGGGGGCGCCAGCGCGATGACCCCCAGGGCGATGAGGGCGGCGCCGATCCCGGTCCAGCTCAGCACGGCCAGCACGCCGCTGGCGCGGGGTCGATGGTGGCGGGCCGTCGCCGGAGCTGTGGACACGATGTCAGTATCCCCCCACGGAAGGCTCCGCGGGATCGCTGGCGCCCACCACCGCGGCCGCCACTGACCCGACGACGGCGTCCCGGGCCGAGGCCAGGCTCTCCAGCATCGGACCGTGCGCCCTGCGCACGGCACGCCCAAGGTAGAACGACAGCTGGACCCGCTCGGCCAGCGCGACCCCGGCGACCAGGCTCGCCGGCCCGCTGAGGGCGCCCGCCGCGGCCCCGAGGGGACCGTTCCAGCGGAAACCGATCCAGCCGAGGACCGCCCAGGCGGCTGGAAAGGCCACGACGGCGATGGCGGGCTTGGCTGTGGCCGCCGTCGCCGGTGCCATCCCGGTAAGGCTCGCGGCGCGGATGAGGAGCATGGGGACCGCGTTGACCAGCAGGCCGTACGCGCCTGGGACGGCGATCGCAGCTGTCAGCCCAGTCTGCCTGGCCAGCGCCGGACCGGCCAGGCTGGCCTCGTTCAGCCGGTCGGGGCTGAGGCCCAAGATCTCGAGCTCGGCCTCGAGCGCCCGGACGTCGACGTCGACCTGTTCGCGCAGCGCGGCTGGAGCCCGCGCGATCCGCCCGGCGGTGGTGGCGACCGCCTCGTACGACGTGCCGCTGCCGGCCAGCGGGTTGCGGGCGCGCAGGTAGGCGGTTGCGGCCACCTCGAAGCGGCGGCGCTGCTCCCAACCTTCGTATTCGTCGGCGACCTCGCCCAGGCGCTCGGCCAGCACCTCGGTGACGGCCTTGACCAGGTCGTGGTTGTCGGCTGAGGGCGCACCCAGGTCGCGGCTGCTCCTCGCCCGAGCGGCCGCCACCGCCGAGCTGCACGTGAAGTTGGGCCCGACGTCGATGAAGCACCGGCCCCGCAACACCGAGACGTCGAAGTAGTGCAGTCCAGTTGGCACGAACACGATGTCGGTCCCAGCTGCCAGCGACTCGAGCGCGATCCTGGCCGCACCGGTGCGCAGCGGCGCCAGCCGCGGCTCGTGCGCGCTCTCGCCTTCGGGGTAGATCGCCAGCAGGTCGCCCTCCAGCAGTCCCGCGACCGCCTCGGCGAACATGTCGGAGTTGTCCGCTGTACCGCCGTGGTCCTGTCGCCGATGGACCGGGATCGCCCGCACCCACGACATCACGGCGGCCCCGCCGGGGACCCGCCAGATGACGTCGCGGGCCAGGAAGCGGGGAAAGCGCTGAGAGCTGTCGACGACCGCGAGGATGTCGGCCAGTCCGCCGCCGTGGCTGGCCAGCACCATGGCTGCTCCCCCAGGCTCCTCGTCCGCGCGGCGAACCTCGACGGTGCGGAAGACCACACCGCTCAGCATGTTCGCGATCCGACGGATGGTGGTCATAGCTGCAGCCTATTGGCCTGGTCCGACGCTTCGCCGGGATCGCCGCCGTGCTCGAGCGCCGGATCGGGCAGCGCGGAGATTCCCCATGCGGCGAGTGCCCCGGCCGTCGCCAGGTGCCACAGAGCGTGGCCCTGGAGCAGCGACTCGGGACGGCACAGAGGGCCACCTGTGCGCGAGAGCGCGAACACGACGGCGCCCGAGACCAACAACCCGGCCGCCACTGCGATGGGGGCGCCGAGCCGGCGCAGCCCCCGCCGGTACACCGCTGCCTCGGCCCCCACCAGTCCGACTGCGGCGACCCCTGCCAGCGCCGGCGACCACGTGGGCTGCAGCGCGATGATGCCGAGCAGGACGCCGGTCCCTATCCCCAGCGCCCACAGTGCTCTGCGGCCCGCGCCCAGGCGGGAGAGATCGATCCCGAAGGCGATCGCCAGCGCGATGGCGAGGCCGCCGTCGTGCAGCAGCGGCTCCGGGCCCACCGCCGGACCGTGGTAGTCGATGCTGCCCACACCGGCCGCCGCCAATCCCGCGGCGAACAGCCAGACCTCCCCCCGGTTGACGTCCGCGCGCCCGCGCGCCCACCAGACCAGGTAGAGCCCCGCGGCCACGTAGGCGGCAGAGCTGAGGGCGAGCGTCGGCTGCCCCCAGGTCTCGATCCGGGCCTCGCAGTCACCCGCACCAGGTGCATCCATGGCACAGATACTGTCCCATCGGCGGACATCGTGGACCCTGCGATCTGTCGGGGCGCCGGTCTAGGCTTCCGGACATGGCACAACTCACCCTGGGGCGCCCGGTCGTAGCGGACGCCGCCCCCGCCTCCCCCGCCGAGGCCGCCCCCGCCGAAGTCTCCGTGGCCACCGACGACCTCGTCACCCACGGCGTGATCGTTGGAATGACCGGCTCGGGTAAGACCGGCCTGGGCATCGGTTTGATCGAGGAGACGCTCGCAGCCGGCATCCCAGCCCTGCTCATCGACCCCAAAGGTGACCTGACCAACCTCGCCCTGGCTTTCCCGACGCTGGCCGGACCCGAGTTCGAGCCTTGGATCGACCCGGCTCTGGCCAAGGCGGCCGGCCAGGACCCGGCGGCGTTCGCGGCCGATCAAGCCAGCACCTGGCGCGAGGGGTTGGCCCCCTGGGGCATCGGCCCGGAGCAGATGCAGTCCTACAAGGACGGTTTCCAGCTCACGATCTACACCCCCGGCTCGAACGCCGGCGTGCCCCTGAACGTTCTGGGCTCGCTGACGGCGCCGCAGACCGACGACGCGGAGGCCGTCGCAGACGAGATCGAGGGCTACGTCACCAGCCTTTTGAGCATCGTCGGCATCGAGGCCGACCCGGTGGCCTCCCGCGAGCACATCCTGCTGTCCACCATCATCGCCAACGCCTGGGCGGCCGGTGAGAGCATCGACCTGCCCACCCTGCTGGCCCGGGTGCAGTCCCCGCCGATGCGCAAGCTGGGCGTCTTCGAGCTCGACACCTTCTTCCCCCCGTCGGACCGCATGGCCTTCGCGCTGCGGCTCAACGGTGTGCTGGCCGCCCCGAGCTTCGCCACCTGGATCGCGGGCGATCCCATCGACATCCAGCAGATGCTCTTCGGCCCCGACGGCAGGCCGCGATGTGCGGTCATCACCACCTCGCACCTGTCCGATGAGCAGCGCCAGAGCGCCGTGTCGCTCATCCTGTCGAAGGTCGTCACCTGGATGCGGCGGCAATCGGGGACCACTGATCTGCGGGCGCTGCTCTACATGGACGAGGTCGCCGGCTACCTGCCGCCCACGGCCAACCCGCCGACGAAGAAGCCGATCATGCTGCTCATGAAGCAGGCCAGAGCGTTCGGCCTGGGCGTGGTCCTGTCCACCCAGAACCCCGTCGACGTCGACTACAAGGCGCTCAGCAACGCGGGGACCTGGATGATCGGCCGCCTGACCACCGAGCAGGACAAAGCCCGATTGCTGGATGGCATGTCCAGCGCGGCGGGCGGGATGGATGTGAAGGCTCTCAGCGAGGCCATCTCGGGCTTGGGCAAGCGGCAGTTCCTGCTCCGCAAGGCCGGCCGCAACGACGTGCAGACCTTCGCCACCCGGTGGGTCCGCTCATATCTGCGGGGACCCATGACACGGGACCAGATCGCGCAGGTCAAGGCGGCGTCGGCCGGCACCCAGCCCAGTGCCGTCGCGGACGCCGCACCCCCTGTCGCGGACGCCGCAGCCCCCGTCGCGGACGACACAGCCACAGCACCAGCAACAGCGACGACGGTGGCCCTGGCCGATGACGAGATGCCGCTGCTGCCCAAGATCGCCGACGGCGTAGCGGTGGCCTACCTCGACCCGGCGGCACCCTGGCGGGAGCAGGCCGGGGCGGCCGCGCCGGTCGCCGGTGGCCAGCGACTGGAGGCCGCCGCCGTGGCGCGGGTGATCGTCCGATACGACGACGCTCGCGCCGGGCTGGCCCACGAGGAGGAGTACGAGGCGGTCATCCATCCGCTCCCCGCCTCCACCGCGGTGCTCGCCCCGATCGTCGTGGACTACGACGATCGCGACCTGCTCGCCGAGGCTCCCGCCGACGCTCGCTACGCGCTGGCGCAGGCTCGTCTGGACACCAAGAGCTACTGGACGACGCTGCAGCGCGACCTCACCGACTACCTGGTGCGCAACAAGCCGATCGAGGTCTTCGTGAACCCGGAGCTCAAGGCCTACAGCCGCGTCGGGGAGAGTGAGGAGCAGTTCCGGCAGCGCTGCCGTGAGCTCGCCGAGGCCGAGGCGGACAAGAAGACCGCCGCGCTGCAGACCAAGTACGACGCGAAGCTGCGCGCCCTGCACACCCGCCTCGACTCCGCGGCCCAGCGCGCTGACGAGCTCGCCTCCGCTCGCACCACCGGGATGATCGCCGACGCGGGGTCGGTGCTCGGCGGCCTGTTCGGCGGCCGACGCAGCTCGTCGGCGATCGCGGCCTCCGTGCGGCGGGCCGGGGCGGCCAACACCCGTGCCAAGGACGCGGCCGCAAAGGTCGATGACGTGGCCGCGCAGATCGGCGACGTCGAGGCCGAGCTGGCCGCCGAGGTCGAGGGGATCGTGGCCGACTGGCAGGCGAAGGCGGAGGATGTGCAGGCCCACTCCGTCGCGGCGAAGAAGACCAACGTGCGGGTCACGGACCTGCGGCTGCTGTGGCTGCCGGTGGCGTGACCCCCTGGCGTCTGCCCTGACGCCGCGGAGGGAGTTCACACAGCGGTAACACGCGGGTAACCGGCCGGGCACGACCGGGCATCAGGCTTGCCGCGCCCTGCACCGCCGAGCCCCCTCGCGATTCGGAGTCCCCGCCGTGCCCCAGATCAGCCCTGGCGACACCGCCTGGGTGATGATCAGCGCCGCCCTGGTGCTGTTCATGACCCCCGGTCTGGCGCTCTTCTACGGCGGCATGGTGCGCGCCAAGAGCGTGCTCAACATGATGATGATGAGCTTCCTGGCCATGGGCCTGGTGACCATCATCTGGGTGCTGTTCGGCTTCTCGCTCGCCTTCGGCGACGACGTCGGGGCCGGGCTGATCGGAGACCTGGGCTTCCTGGGGCTCGGCGGCACGCTGGACCAGACCGTCGGCGCCGAGGGCAGCGGCATCCCGCTGCTCGCCTTCGCCATGTTCCAGCTGACCTTTGCGATCATCACCGCCGCGCTGCTCTCGGGCGCCGTCGCCGATCGGGTGCGTATCCGCGCCTGGGTGGTGTTCATCGCGGCCTGGTCGATCGTCGTCTACCTGCCGCTGGCGCACTGGGCGTTCTTCTTCCACGACGGCGCCGGCGGCTGGATCGGCGATCGGCTGGGCGCGCTGGACTTCGCCGGCGGAACCGCGGTCGAGATCAACTCCGGGTTCTCGTCGCTGGCACTCGCCATCGTCGTTGGTCGGCGCATCGGCTGGCGACGCGACCCCATGCGCCCGCACAACTTGCCGCTGGTACTGCTCGGCGCCGGCATCCTCTGGTTCGGCTGGTTCGGCTTCAACGCCGGCTCGGCGCTGGCAGCCAACGGACTGGCTGCAACCGCGCTGATCAACACCCAGATCAGCACCGCATGCGCCGCCCTCACCTGGGTCGTCGTGGAGCGCCTGCGCGATGGCAAGGCGACCACCCTCGGCGTGGCCTCCGGCGCGGTCGCCGGCGCAGTCGCGATCACCCCCGCCTGTGGTTTCGTCACCCCCGTCGGCGCGCTGGTGATCGGGCTGGCGGCGGGTGCCATCTGCTCGCTGGCCATCGGCCTGAAGTACCGCTTCGGGTTCGACGACTCGCTGGACGTGCTGGGCGTCCACGGGGTCGGCGGCATCGTCGGAATGATCGCCATCGGGCTGTTCGCGACGGTGGCAGCCAACGGCGCCGGGGCCGACGGACTGTTCTATGGCGGGGGTTTCGGCCTGTTGGGCCGACAGTTGGTGGCGACGGTCGCCACGATGGCGTTTGCCTTCGCAGCGACCTGGCTGCTGGCGAAGATCGTCGACCGTACGGTCGGGTTCCGCATCGCCCCGGACGACGAGGTCAGCGGCGTGGACCTCTCCGAGCACGCTGAGTCCGCATACGACATCGTCGGCAGCGGCGGCGCGACCGGAGGCTCCTTCGCCGGCGTCGGCCACGGGCTGCAGGGCCTGCACGGAATGCACGGGCTCGGCTCGGGCCACGGCGCTGTAGCCGACGAGTCGGGCGAGGGCGACACCGATCCGCCGGGCGCAGGGTCCCACTAGGGTGGGGCCGATGAGGGATCGGCCAAGGGAGCCTGCATGAAACTCGTGACCGCCGTGGTCAAGCCGTTCGTGCTCGGGACGGTGAAGGACGCTTTGAAGAGCATGGGCATCCGCGGGCTGACCGTCACCGAGGTCAGCGGCTACGGTCGGCAGGGCGGCCACAAGGAGGTCTACCGCGGCGCCGAGTATGTCGTCGACCTGGTGCCCAAGATCAAGCTGGAGCTCGTCGTGGACGACCACGACGTGGCCGACGTCGTCGCCACCATCGAGTCCGCCGCGCGCACAGGCAAGATCGGCGACGGCAAGATCTGGGTGACGCCGGTGGAGTCGATCGTGCGCGTGCGCACGGGCGAGCAGGGCCCGGACGCGGTCTGATGGCTCAGGAGGGACGGCCCGCCGGACGCCCCCGGACGGGGCGCGCGGTGGTCTGGTCGGCCGTTGTGGTGGCCATTGCCTGGCTGGCCATCGGCGGTGTCGCCGGACCGTTGTCGGGCAAGCTCAGCGAGGTCCAGACCAACGACAACGCTTCGTTCCTTCCCGCCTCCGCTGAGTCGACGATCGTGGCCGAGGCGCAGAAGAAGTTCAGTGACTCGTCTTCGCTGCCCTGGCTGCTGGTGTTCTCCAACCCCGACGGCAGCGCGCTCACGCCCGAGCAGCTCGCCACCGCCGGTACGACGGCCGCCGACCTGCCGACGACGCCGGTCCCGGGCGGGACAGTGGTGGGCGACTATCTGGCGCCGGGCCCGCTGGTGGTGGTTCCAGCCGAGGACGGCAAGGCGGCGCTGCTGGTGGTTCCGGTGACCGCGGACAAGGTCGCCGGCAACCTGGCCAACGGTGAGCTGGCGGCCGCCGGCATCACCGAGGCGCTGCGTGATCGGGTCGCGGACGTCTCCGGGGTGCAGGTCAACGTGGCTGGTCCCGGCGGCATCCTGGGCGACCTCATCAGCGTCTTCGGCGCGATCGACACCACGCTGCTCGCCGCCACCGCGGTGGTCGTGGCGATCATCCTGATGTTGGTCTACCGGAGTCCGTTCGTCTGGGTCATCCCGCTGCTGTCCGCCGGGATGGCCCTGAGCGCCGCCAGCGCGGTGGTGTACGTGCTGGCCAAGAACGACATCGTCGTGCTCAACGGCCAGAGCCAGGGCATCCTGACCGTCCTCGTCTTCGGCGCGGGGACCGACTATGCCCTCTTGCTGGTTGCGCGCTATCGCGAGGAGCTGCATCGCCACGCGTTGCACACCGAGGCGATGAAGAAGGCGTGGCGCGGGGTCCTCGAGCCCATCGTCGCCTCCTGCGCGACCACCAGCATCGGCCTCATGTGCCTGCTGCTGAGCCAGCTGAACTCCAACCGCTCGATTGGGCCGGTGAGCGCCGCAGGCATCGTGGCGGCGATGATCGTGATGCTCACGTTCCTGCCGGCGCTGCTCATCATCCCCAGCGTCGTGCTGCCGATCCTGGCCTTCCTGCTGCCGACGGTCGTCGGTCTGGTGCTGGGGTTGTTCACCGACGTGCCGCTCGGACCGTTCGCGGTGGCCGGCGGCCTCCTCGCCGCCATCACGGTCCTCGCCTGGGTGTTCTTCGGAGTGATGCGGGTTCGCCGGCCAGAGTGGGGGCCGTTCTCGCGTGTCCGCTTCCCGGCGGGGCGATGGGCTTTCTGGCCGCGGGTGCCGATCGAGGGGGAGCCGGACGAGAAGATGTCGGGCCTGTGGTTCAAGCTCAGCCGTGGCGTCGGACGGCGTCCACGCGTCACCTGGATCGTGACCATGCTCGTGCTGCTGGGCATGGCTGCGTTCGCCCCGACGCTGAAGGCCGACGGCATCACCACGACCGAGGTCTTCGTCAACCAGACGGACTCCGTCACCGGTCAGCAGGTGCTGGCCGCGCACTTCGCGGGCGGCCTGGGGACCCCGACGGTCGTGTTGACCGATGCCGACGCCTATCCCCAGGTGCTGGCCGCGGTCAAGGGATCCCCCGGCATCGCCCAGGCGACCCCCTACACCGGCGCGCCCGCGATCCCGGGGGTGCCGGCGGGTGGTGAGCCGAAGGTGGTGGACGGCAGGGCGATCATCGACGTCACGCTTGCCGATGCCCCGGACTCGCAGGCGGGGGAGGAGGCTGTGCGGACCCTGCGCGAGAACGTCCACGCGGTCCCCGGCGCGAACGCCCTGGTGGGCGGCCAGACCGCGGCCCAGCTTGATGTGGACAAGGCCTCCCGGCACGACCGCAACCTGATCATCCCGGTGGTGCTGGTCGTGATCTTCCTCATCCTGCTCGTGCTCTTGCGCTCCCTGGTGGCGCCGATCGTGCTGATCGCGACGGTCGTGCTGTCCTACTTGGCGACCCTGGGCATCTGCGCGGTGATGTTCAACGACGTCTTCGACTTCGCCGGCGCGGATGTGTCCTTCCCGCTCTTCGCCTTCGTCTTCCTGGTGGCGCTCGGGGTGGACTACAACATCTTCCTGATGACCAGGGTGCGCGAGGAGTCGACGACCTACGGCACGCGGCCGGGCATCCTGCGCGGGCTGACGGCCACTGGCGGCGTGATCACCAGCGCCGGCATCGTGCTCGCGGCTACCTTCCTGGTGCTCGGCGTGCTGCCGCTGGTCGTGCTGCGCCAGATCGGGTTCGCGGTAGCCCTCGGGGTGCTCATCGACACCTTCATCGTCCGTTCCACCTTGGTGCCGGCGCTGTCCTATGACATCGGTCGGCGAATCTGGTGGCCCAGCGCGCTGTCGCGCCAGGATCCGCCGCCGGTGGCGGGGGACCCGTTCGCAGTGGATTCGCGGCAGTCGGCACCGGCGGGAGATACGCGGTAGCGTCACCTGCGTGTCCCGCATGCCACTGGCGGCGGCGATCTCAGACGGTGACGAGATGGCCGCAGGTTTCGCCGCGATCCGTGCCGAGCTCGACGTTCCCGGCGCCTTCGCCCCGGCCGTCCTGGCGGCGGCGCAGCGCCGGCCGCCGCGGGACGAGCTGCCGCACCGCGACGCCACGGATCTCGCGCTCGTCACCCTGGACCCGCCTGGCGCCAAGGACCTCGACCAGGCGCTGTGCTTGGAGCGCCGCGGCGCCGGCTACCGGGTCTGGTACGCGATTGCAGACGTCCCCGCCTTCGCCGTCCCAGGGGGTGCGGTGGACTCCGAGTCCCACCGGCGTGGCGTCACGTACTACTGCCCGGACGGAAAGGTTCCGCTGCACCCGACCGTGCTGAGCGAGGATCGCGCCAGCCTGCTGGCGGGCCAGGTGCGACCGGCCTTCCTGTGGCGCATCGACCTTGACTCCGACGGCAGCGTCGTGGCGGCTGAGGTGCAGCGGGCGATGGTGCGCAGCCGAGGCCAGTTCGACTACCCGGGGGTGCAGGGTGAGCTCGACGCTGGGGCCGGCGAGGAGGTCATGGCGCTGCTGGAGCGAGTTGGTCGGCTGCGGCAGGACCAGGAGGCCGCGCGCGGCGGCGTCAGCCTGAACCTGCCGAGGCAGGCAGTGCTCGCCGACGCCGGCGGGTATCGGCTGGAGTTCGAGCCCTCGGCCCCCGTGGAGGGCTGGAACGCCCAGATCTCGCTGCTCACGGGCATGTGCGCCGCGCAGATCATGCTCGACGCCGGCGTCGGGCTGCTGCGCGTGATGCCGCCGCCCGGCGAGCAGGACATCGCCCGGGTGCGCGCGGTGGCGCGGTCGCTGGGCCTGACCTGGCCGGCGGCCCTGACCTACCCGGGGTTCATCCGGAACCTGGATCCTGCCGATCCGCGCACTCCGGCGATGCTGACCGCGGCCACATCGCTCATGCGCGGTGCCGGGTATGCACAGATCGCACCCGACATGCCCGTGCTGGAGCATTCCGCAGTCGCGGCGCCCTACGCCCACGTCACCGCTCCGCTCCGCCGGTTGGTGGATCGCTACGGCTTGGCTGCCGCTGCTGCGATCTGCGCGGATGCACCAGTGCCGGACTGGGTTCTTGCCGGCCTGCCGGAGCTGCCCGCCATCATGTCCGTGAGCGACCGCCGGGCCAACGCGCTGCAGCGTGCGAACGTGGACCTGGTGGAGGCAGGTGTGCTCGCGGGCCGCGAGGGCGAGCGTTTCGCGGCTGTTGGCCTGAGCCGGCGCGGCCGGAGGTCGCAGGTTCACGTGTCGGGACCGGCTGTGGTCGCCAGCTGCGACGGCGACGTCCCGCTGGGCGCGGAGGTCCTCGTGCGCCTGGATCGGGCCGATGTCGAGGCCCGGACGGTCGAGTTCAGCCTCGTGGGGTGAGGATCGTGCCTTCGGCGCGACTCCGTCCCGCGCCGCGGCGTATCGTCCCGGCCATGAGCGTCTCTGGATCTGAATCTGTCACCATCAACGCGCCCCTGGCCGACGTGCTCTCCGTCATCCGTGACGTCGACGGGCAGCCCTCGTGGTTCCCGGGCACCATCTCCGCCGAGGTCCTCGAGACCGACGCCGACGGCCTGCCCGCGAAAGCGCGCATGGTCAACGACATGAAGGTCGCCAAGGACGAGTTCGAGCTCGTCTACACCCAGGGCGAGACGTCGGTGTCGTGGAAGCTGGCCGCCCCCAGCAAGGGCCAGAAGTCCCAGGTTGGCTCGTGGACCCTGGTGGACAAGGGCGGCAAGACCGAGGCCACGCTCTCCCTGGACGTGGACAGCGCTCTGCCGGTGCCGGGCTTCATGCAGAAGAAGGTCCTGAAGGACACCCTGAAGAACGCCACGCAGGCGCTCAAGAAGCACTGCGAGGCCTAGCCCAGCGGCAGCGCAGACATCAGTCAGCAGAGCCGGTCGCCCCGCAGTCGGGGCGGCCGGCTCCAATCTTTGCCACCCTGTCGCTGACGCGGTCCGCGGCGTAGCGCCCAAGGCCCCCCGCAAACACGCCGAACGCCGAGCCCACGACGACGTCGCTGGGGTGGTGCACGCCGACGTAGGTACGCGAGTAGGCCACGGCCGCGGCCAGGGGGAACAGCAGCGGAGCCAAGGCTGGCAACTCGCTGGAGGCGGCCGTGGCGAATGCGAAGGCGGACGCCGAATGGCCTGACGGGAACGACGTGGACTCGGGCATGGGCACGTGGCGCTGCTGCGGCACCGCGGCGCCCTCGCGGTCGGGACGCCCCCGCGGGGCGAGGCGCTTGAACACCTGGTTGACGGTTCCGCTGGCGATTCCGATGGCGGTGACTCCGGCCAGAGCGGCGCGCCGACCCCGCACTCCCCCCAGGGCAGCCGTGGCGGCGGCGATGGTGAACCAGAGCACGGAGTTGTTCGCCGCCTTGGTGAGCGGACGCAACGTGCGATCCAGAATGGGCGTGCGGTAACCGGCGATTCGGCGGTAGACCTCGTCGTCCCAACCGGTGATCGTCGTGATCGCAGCCTGGCCGGCGGGGTGGGAGGCTGCCTTCTCGCTGACGTCAAGCACCGGCCCAGCCTAGGGGGGACGGTGCTGCCCGGTCGCCCGGATGCAGGATTGGGCCTGTTCGGCGGCTCGGCCTCTCCGTCGTTCATCATCCGTTCATCTGACGTGCTTGGCACACGTCGGACGTGGCACCCTGACGCACATGGGTTATGACGTGGCCACGGCCGAACAGGTACGCGAGGCCCTCTCGGGCTATAGCGGGGTGGCCGAGCGGCCGATGATCGGCGGCCTCGCCTTCCTCATCGGCGGCCACCTGGTGTGCGAGGTCATGTCGGAGCTGCTGCTGGTGCCGCTTGACCCGTCCCGGCCGCATCCGGAGCTGCCGTCGGGGGCCTCCGGGGCTGCGGTGGGGGCCGTGGGCCGGGGGATCGTGCGCGTTCCGCTCCGCTCCCTGAGTTCCAAGAAACTCCTGGCATGGGTCAAGATGGGGGCCGAGCGAGCTTCACAGGAGGCTCCGCGGGACCTGAGCAAGGTGAAGGGCATCACCCTGGCCAGGGCGCACCCGCGCAAGGCCGGGAAGCGCAAGAAGGACGCCGTGCAGCCCAAGCCGAGTGTGACTGTGCCGCAGCCGGCAGCCCTGACCGCGCGCGGAACGGGGAGCACCTTGGTGGGGGTCCATGACGAGCGGCGCCCGCAGGACGCGGCGGCCGCGGCCGCGGCCAGTAAGCCCGTTCCGGCGCCCGTGATCGTGGAGCCCGCTGCCGTCGAGCCCAAGTCGAAGCCGAAAGCCAAGCCGAAGTCGAAGGTCAAGGCCGGTTCAAAGGCCGACGCCAAGGCGACCGCTGCGCCCAAGTCGGAGGGCAAGGCTGTGGATAAGACGCACAAGGTCAAGAAGAGCGGCAAGGGCGGCAAGGCGGATGAGGCCGCAGCGCCGAAGCCGAAGAAGGGCGGCAAGGGCGGCAAGAAGGGCGGGGGCGGTGGAACAGCAGCCAAGCCGGCCAAACAGCCAAAGCCAACCAAACCTGAGAAGCCGGCCAAGCCAGCGAAGCAGGCGAAGCCAGCCAAGCCAGCCAAGCAGGCGAAGCCAGCCAAGCCGGCCAAGAAAAAATCGCGTCTGGCGAAGTTCTTCCGTCCTGGCAACGCCGGCGACGGCCTGGCCGTGCAGCCCGCTACGGCGTGATCGACCCGTCAGGGCCGAACTTCGCCGCGCTGGCGCTCAAGTCCTCCGCGCTGAGCTGACCGACAAGCGCCACCGCCGAGCCGTTGGGGTCGAGCGTCGGAACCCCCGCGCCATCCATATAGGTGGACACCAGTTGACCGCTGTTGTAGGTACCGTCGCTGTTGAGGCGCACCTTCAGGATGCCGCCGATACCAGTGGCGCCCTCCGACGCGAGCTGGTTTCCGCCGCCGGCGAAGTTCCCCAGGCTGTAGGCGATCAGCTTGCCGTTGTAGAACTCCATCCCACGCATAACGTGGGGGCCGTGGCCGATGATGATGTCGGCACCGGCGTCCACAGCCGCTCGGGAGAACTCGATGGGGTTGCCGCGGTCCTCGTCGTAGAAGATCTCGCTCTCCCCGGTCAGGTGCAGGCGGTCGACGCCCTCCGCACCCATCTGTGCCTGTACCACCACGATGTCGGACTCGGCAGCAGCGCGGCGGATGAGCGCCTGCGCTGCGGGGATATCCGTGAGCTGGTTGGAGGTCGCGTACGGCGAGAACCCGAGGACCGCGACCTTGACGCCGTTGACGTCCTCGATGAGGTAGGTGCCGGGATCGCCCACGCGCTCGATCCCGACACCGGCGAGCGCCGTGCCCGTGTTCTGATAGCCCTCGGGGCCATAGTCGTTGGTGTGGTTGTTGGCGTTGTTCAGGACATCGAAGCCGGCGTCGGCGAGGTAGTCGGCGTAGTGCGGGGGCACCCGGAACTGGTAGCAGCCGCCGCCGCTCTCACCGCCGCACTTGGACAACGAGGTCTCCTCGGTCAGGGGCTCCTCCAGGTTGCCCATGACCAGGTCGGCCGCCAGCGCCTGCTTGACCCCGTCGAAGAAGCCCTGGCCGTCGTTGGCGGGCAGGGCGTTGGGGGCGTTGCCCATGACAATGTCGCCGGTGGCGGAAAGCTCGATCGACGCTGCCTTGGGCGGGGTCGGGGTGGCTGCGGCCAGCGTCGCCGGGGCCTCGCCGCCGGCCAGCGGCGTCGACGCCGATGTGGCTGCGTCGGACTTCGCGGCGGCGTCCTGGGCGGACGCGGCCGAACAGCCACTCGTCACCAGCGCCAGCCCCAGTAGCGCCATCCCCGCGGGCAGGAGGCGCGTCGAGCCTGAACCCTTACGGGCGGTAGCTGATACGGCCGGAGGCAGGAGCGGCAAATGCATGGCGCGAAGGCTACCCCAGCGCCGTACCCGCCTTGCCGCGCGTACATCCACAGGTGTAGGCGCGCCGACGCTGGATGTAGCCGAGATTGACGCACGCGGGGGGATGTTCTGCTGCGAGCCCTGGCGCATGATGGATGCCATGACAGATAACGCCCAACCGGATCCGCAGCAACCCACGCAAGCCGTGCCCGCCAGCGCCGAGGCCCAGCCCGAGGCCCAGCCCCAGCCGCAGCCACAGCCCCAGCCGGCGCCCGGCTACTACGGCGCCGTCCCGCCCGGCGGCTTCTACGGCGGCCAGCAGGCCGAGGCCGAGCCGCCGGAGGGCTGGCAGGCGGCCTACCACAAGGCCAAGAAGCGCTCCAACATCTTCCTCATCAGCACCGTCGTGCTCGCCGTCACCACGGTGCTGGCAGGCATCTCGGCACTTGGGCTGGGCATCGCGGCGATCGCCGCGAACAACAACTCCGGTCCGGGCTACTCGCGGATGGATGGGCGCATGCCCAATGGTGGGGACATGTTCGGCGACGACGGTGATGACTACGGGTACCGTGACGGCAACGGCAACGGCA
>CAYYRC010000017.1:0-27994 GCA_964474045.1 uncultured Actinomycetes bacterium | reverse complement strand
ACGGCAACGGCAACGGCATGCGCCAGCGCCCCCGGACCGCCGAGCCCACCCCGTCGGCGACCGCCTCGGTGCCCAGCGCGACGCCGTCTGCCACGGCGTCGCCGAGCGTGACCGCTACCCCCTGACCTGGCCGCGCCGCTGCAGGTCGCGTGCTCCCTAGGGCTGTGCCCCCGACGAGTTGCCCCGCTCGTCGGGGGCACAATTGTGTGATGGCTTCGCTCAAAGACACCATGCAGTCCGACCTGACCAGCGCGATGCGCTCCCACGACGAGGTGACGGTGCGGACGTTGCGCATGGTGTTGACCTCGATCACCGCAGCCCAGGTGGCCGGCAAGTCGGCCCACGAGCTGACAGCCGACGAAGAGGTCGCGCTGCTGTCAACGGAGCTCAAGCGACGGCAGGAGGCGGCGGCGGCCTTTGCCGCGGCCGATCGTCCCGAGCTTGCCGCCGGGGAGGAGCAGGAGGCTGACGTGATCCGCCGCTACCTGCCGGCCCCACTGTCGCCGGACGAGGTCTCCGCCCTGGTCGCGGCCGCCGTCGCCGAGGCCGCGGCTGCGGGCCAGACCGGCGGTCGGGCGATGGGGACGGTCATGAAGACCCTCAAGCCGCAGACGTCGGGACGGGTGGATGGCGGCGAGCTCGCGGCGGCCGTGAAGTCCGCGCTGGGAATCGGTTGAGTCGGGGGCTGCGCCTACCATCGCCGCATGGCGACCTACCTGCGTGAAGCGTCCGTCACCGGGCTGTACGGCGATCGCGACCTGCAGGTACGCATTCCCGCCACCGACTCCATCGCCTTCATCCACGGACCCAACGGCATCGGCAAGAGCACCTTGCTGCGCCTGCTGCTCAACCTGCTGACGCTCAATTTCGCGTCGCTGGCGCGCATCCCCTTCAGTGCGGCGTCGGTCACCGTTCGCATGGACGATGCGGATCCCGCCCGTGACGTCGTGGTCGAGGTGCATCGGGCCCGCGACGACTGGTCGCTGACGGTGGCCATCGACGGCGTCGCCTGGCCGGTCGAGGTCTTCACCGCCGCCGACGAGCGCGCCTTCACGGCCTACCTCGAGGAGTTCCTGCCCGAGCTGGTGCTGCTGCCGAACGGCCGCTGGTGGGACGAGCGCACCTCCTCCGAGTTCACCCTGCGCGAGGTGCTGACGGTGGTGGCGGACCGGGCGCCGACCGGCGCTGCGCCGCGACTCGGCTATGACCCGGCGCTGGCCGAGGCCATGCCGGCGATCGACGTCGAGTACATCGGGGCCGACCGGCTGCGCAACGACCTGGCGCCGCTGCTGCGGCGCGAGCGCGACGCGTTCGCGCTGAGCGGCGAGTCCGCGTCCGGTGCCGGCTACCCGGGTGCCGGCGGGTCGACGGCCGCCCTCTTCCGGCATCGGCGGGCCCTGGCGCAGGGCATCGCCGACGCCCGCTCAGAGGCCGCGACCCTCGCCCGCAGCTTGGACCAGACCTTCCCCTCCCGATTGGTCGCCGACGCCGACCCGGCATCCGCGCTCAGCGACGCCGAGCTGGCAACGGCTTTCGCCGCACTGGACGCTGAGTACCAGGCCCTGGCGCGGCTCGGGCTGGTCGAGGCCGTGGGCCACTCCGCGCCGCAGCTGCCGGCCGCGGCCCCCGAGTGGATGCGGATGGCGCTGTCACTCTGGCTGGCCGATGCCCGGGCCAAGCTCGACCCGCTGCGGGCGCTGGGCATCCGGATCGAGCTCTTCCTCCGCCTCGCGCGGGGCAAGCTCGCAGACAAGGAGTTCCAGGTCGACGCCGCCGACGGCTTCGTCATCCGGACGGCCAGCGGCCACGACCTGTCGCCCTCCGCGCTTTCCAGCGGCGAGCAGCACCAGCTGCTCCTCCTCTACCGCATGATCTTCCGCGACTCCGGTCGTCGGCTGTTCCTGATCGACGAGCCCGAGATCAGCCTGCACGTCGGATGGCAGGAGGAGTTCGTCGCCGACCTGCTCCAGATCGCGGCCATCAACGACTCGCAGTTCCTGCTCGCCACCCACAGCCCCCTGATCATCGGGGATCGCTACGACCTGCTCGTCGACGTCACCGGCGCGGACTCGCCATGAGGAGTCCGGCCGACGGCCTGAAGCCGGCCGAGGTGATCTCGTACGCGCTGATGAAGACCACCAAGGACGAGGTGTGCGTCGTCGTGGAGGGCACGAAGGACAGGGATGCGTTTGCGGCGATCCTGCGCCGACCGCCCAGCCACTGCGTCCCGGCGCGGGGAAAGGACGCCGTCATCGAGGTCGCTGAGGTCATCGCGAGCACCAAGAAGCGCCGCGTCATCGGCATCGTCGACGCCGACGAGCTCAGTGCCACCGGGGGGTCCATCGAGGCGTCCTGCCCGGTGTTCACCACCGACTACCGGGATCTGGAGTCGATGCTCTTCTTCAGCCCCGCCGGCCGCCGAGTGCTGCTCCAGCTCTTCGACGCCGACATCGTGTCGGCCATCGAGGGCGGCCAGGGCGTGGACGTCCGCACGTGGTTCGCCCGACAGCTGGCGGTGGTGGGCGCGGCGCGCACGCTGAACGCGAGCGACGACCTGTGGATCAGCTTCGCGAACTTCCCCGTGGCCAAGTACGCCGACCTGCGCGGGCTGCGGCTGGACGCCCGCAGCTACCTGCGCGATGTGGCCACGGGTAGCCGCAGGATCACCGACCCCGCGGCGTTCACCCGCAAGGTGCAGGATCTGCTCAAGCGCATTGCGCCGGAGAAGCTAACCCACGGCCACGACCTGACGGCTTTCCTCGCCACCCTGGCGGCCGGCCCCAGGGGCGCCGGGGGAACTCCGGACCAGTCCGCCATCGAGATGGCGCTGCGCGCGGCCTACACGCCCTGGGACTTCCGCCGCACCGAGCTGCACGGGCAGCTTCTGGCGTGGAGCAAGGACAACGTGCCCATCGTGCTGGACCCCGAGGAGTAGCCGGGCCAGCGCGGGTCTTCGAAGCTAGTGCGGGTCTTCGAAGGCGGTGCACTGCCAGCGCCCGTCCAGGCCCTCGAGCCGGACGGCGATAGCACGGCAGCGGCCCTCTTCCCAGACGATGAGGGTGGACTCGACGATGCCGTCGATCGGTTGCTGGCAGTGGACGCTGCCAACCCGCGGCGGGCGTCGGCCGACCGGCCCGCTACCGACCGTCGCCTGCGCCCGCACCCGTGCCGCGACGGCGTTGCTGACCCACTTGTTCAGCTGTCGGGCCGGGCGTCGTCCGGCCAGCACCTCGAGCACCGCCAGGGTGATCGCCCGGGTGGCATGTTCCGGGTCGCCGAGCAACTTCCCGGAAGTCGGTTGGCGACCGAAGTCGTCGGCGCCCCCGCTCAATGGCGGCAGCGTGGATTGATGTGCCATGGGATCCCCTCCAGAGGTGCAGACGTGCGGCCGGATCCCTACTTCCCTGCGGCCCCCCGCGGATCCTGCGGCACCCATCAGAGCCAGCGCGCATGGCTATCTCAAGGCCAGGTCTGCCTACCTGTGGAGAACGCGTAGTCCGCAGCGGCGACACGACGACTCGGCGGTGTGGACGGCCGGTCGTCCACAGCGGCGACGGCCTTTGTTGCGTCTGCCAGACTCGAGCCATGACTGCCGCGCCGACACGACCCACTGCCCTCCTCGTCGATTGGGGCGGGGTGCTGACGGCCGACCTCTCGTCGGTGATGGCGGCGTGGACCAGCGGCGAGGACTTTGAGGCGGCGCACTTCGCGGAGGTCATGCGCTACTGGTTCGGCGCCGACGGCGATGCCGAGGCTCGGCTCAACCCGGTCCACGCCCTCGAGCGCGGCGAGGCCGCGGTGCCCGACTTCGAGCACGTCTTGGCGGCCGAGCTCAGCCGTGCCAGCGGCCGCCAGGTGGCCGCCGAGGGGCTGCTCGGGCGGCTGTTCGAGCACTTCTCGCACGCGCCGGACATGGTGGCGCTGGTCCGGCGCGCCCACGATGCCGGCATCAAGACCGCCCTGCTGTCCAACTCCTGGGGCAACGACTACCCGACCGACCTCTTCGACGGCATGTTCGACCAGGTCGTCATCTCCGGAGAGGTCGGGATGCGCAAGCCCGAGCCGGAGATCTTCCACTACACCGCCCGCCTGGTCCAGGCCCCGCCGCGCCAGTGCGTCTTCGTTGACGACCTGGCCCACAACGTCGCGGCGGCCGCCCGCCTGGGCTTCCTGGGCATCCACCACGTGAGCTATCCCCGGACCGCCGACGAGGTCAGCACGCTGTTCGGGGTGGACCTGCGCTGACCCGCACCGGAGCGCGGCGTGCCACTATGGCGGCAGTGCCGCAGGCAGATGACTCGGCGGAAGGAGAAGCTCGTGGTTGACCGGCTCACCGTCGAGGATGCCTCGTTCCTCTACCTCGAGGACACCACGACGCCCATGCACGTCGGTGGCGTGGCGATCTTCCGGGAGTCCGAGGCCGGCTTCGACTACGACCGGCTCGTCAAGCTCATCCGCGACCGGATCGCGCTCGCCCCGCGCTACCGCCAGAAGATCAAAGAGGTCCCCGGCAACATGGGGGCCCCGGTGTGGGTGGACGACAGCAACTTCGATGTCACCTTCCATGTCCGCCGATCGGCGCTCCCGCGGCCCGGCACCGACGCGCAGCTGCGCGAGCTGGTCGCCCGCATCATGGCCCGCCCGCTGGACCGCAACCGCCCTATGTGGGAGATGTACCTGGTGGAGGGCCTGAAGGGCCGGCGCTTCGCCATCCTCACGAAGAGCCATCACGCCATCGTCGACGGCATCATGACCGTCGACATCGGCCAGGTGATCCTGGATGACGCCCCGATCGCGGAGCTGGAGGGCACGCAGGTGTGGCGCCCCACCCGGGAACCCTCGCAGGTCGAGTTGCTGGTCGGGGCGGCGGCCGAGCAGCTGCGCAGCCCCGCCGGCGCGCTGGGCTCGGTCAAGCGCGGGGTGCACGACGTCACGTCGACCGTCACCGGTATCGGCCGCTCCATGCTGGGCCTGATGTCGGCAGCCGTGTCGGTCGCCCGCTCACCCATCCACGGGCCCCTGAACTTCGAGCTGTCCGAGCAGCGCCGCTTCGCCATGGCCTCGCTCAAGCTCTCGGACTTCAAGGCGATCCGCACAGCCCATGGCGGCACCGTCAACGACGTGGTCCTCGCCGTGATCGCCGGCGCCCTGCGGACGTGGCTGCAATCCCGCGGCGAGCGGGTGTCGCCGCGGGACGAGATGACCGCGCTGGTCCCGGTGAGCGTCGAGCCGAGTTTCGAGAACACGCACCCCGGCGACGTCCAGCCCTTCCTGGTGCAGCTGCCCATCGGGGAGGCCGACCCGGTGGTGCGCCTCAGCCGCATCTCCTACGAGATGCACCGGCACCGCGAGAGCAGCCGACTTGTCGGGGCCGAGACGCTGGCGACCATCGCGGGCTTCGCCCCGCCAACGCTGCACGCGCTCGGCGCACGGGTGGGCGCAGACATCACCCAGCGCGTATACAACCTGGCGATCACCAACGTGCCCGGGCCGCAGACGCCGCTCTTCGTCGGCGGGGCCGAGATGGTCGCCGCCTACCCGGTGGTCGCGCTCACCCGCGGCCACGGCTTGAGCATCGGGCTGACCTCCTACAACGGCGGTATGTACTTCGGCCTGAACGCCGATCGCGACGGCATCCCCGATGTGGAGGAGTTGGCGGACTGCCTCAAAGCATCCCTGTTCGAGCTCAAGGAGGCCTCCAAGGGGCGCAGGCGTCCGCGCCGCGCCCCCCGGCAGGATGTGCTGAAGCCCGATCCGCTCGCCGATTGAATCGTCTACTTCCTCAGGGTGATCCTCGCGCAGCCGGGGGACACCGGCGGAAATGCGGCGTATCTTGGCCGCAGGCCGGTGCCCGATAGCGCGGCCAATCGCCGTCCTGCGCCGGTCACTCGCGGCGCTTGAATGGGAGGTCCGTCATGGCGCGTCGCCGACCCAAGCGGGGGATAGTGCTGGGCGGGGGCGGCATGCTGGGCGCGGCCTGGATGGTGGGTGCGCTGTGCGCGCTGGAAGAGGTGCACGGCTTCGACCCGCGCAAGGCCGACGTCATCATCGGCACGTCGGCGGGATCGGTGCTGGCGGCCCTGCTCGGCGCCGGCGTCAGCCCGCAGCATCTGCGCGATCACCAGTTCGGGCACCCCATCACCACCGGCCCTCTGGCCGGCTATTCGTGGGACTACGAGCGCGCCACCGGCGACAAGCGGCCCAAGATCCCGCGGCTGGTGCCGGCCTCGGCCAAGGCCTTCACGAGCAGCGCCCGGCGCCTGCGCCAGCTGCCGCCGACGGCCGTCCTGGCAGGTTTCATGCCGGAGGGCAAGGGCTCGCTGGAGCGCATCCAGCATCTGATCGAGGCGATCACGCCCATGGACGAATGGTCTCCGCACCCCAACGTCTGGATTGTGACGATGGACATCGGCGAGAGCCGCCGGGTGCCATTCGGCAAGGCGGGCGCCCCAGTCGCGCCGCTGGCCTCGGCCGTCATGGCGTCCTGCGCGATCCCGTCGTGGTTCCAGCCGGTGGAGATCGACGGGCACAAGTACGTCGACGGCGGAGCGTGCTCGGCCACGAACGTCGACCTGCTGGCCGAGATGGGCCTCGACGAGGTCTACGTGCTGGCGCCGATGGTGTCGTTCGCCGTGGACCGGCCCTCCAACATGATCGCCAGGCTGGAGCGGCGCTGGCGGGTGTCGGTGACCCGCCGGTGCCTGGCCGAGGCCGAGAAGGTGCGTGACCGCGGCGCCTCGGTGGTGCTGCTCGGCCCAGGCCCGGAGGACCTGGAGGCGATGGGCGGCAACGTCATGGACGTGACCCGTCGCCTGGACGTGCTGGAGACGAGCCTGCGGACGTCGGTCGAGGCGCTGCGCGACCCCGACCGGGTGGGACCCGACCACCTCGCGGCCGTGGTCTGACCCCGGTCCGACCGGGAGCGCAGGGGGATCGCCGCTGGAATGGCAGCGGCCGCGCGGTCGGTGCCAGGATGGCGGCATGGATGCTGTGACCACGCCCCCCGCGCCCGTCAACGAGCCAGTCCTCAACTACGCGCCCGGCAGCCGCGAGCGCGCGGACATCGAGCGGCGGCTGCGCCTCATGGGTGAGCAGGGCCCGATCGACCTGCCCTGCGTCATCGACGGCGAGGACCGGATGGCCGGCGGCGAACCGATCGACGTCGTGCAGCCGCACGCGCACGCGAAGGTTCTGGGCGTCACCGCCAACGCCGTGGCAGCCGATGCCGAGGCGGCTGTGGCCGCCGCGCGCGCCGCGGCCCCGATGTGGCGCGCGCTGTCGTACGACGACCGGGCCGCCATCCTGCTGAAGGCAGCCGACCTGCTCGCCGGCCCGTGGCGCTCGACCCTCAACAGCGCCACCATGCTCGGGCAGTCCAAGACCGTCTACCAGGCCGAGATCGACTCGGCCTGCGAGCTCATCGACTTCTGGCGCTACAACGTCGGATTCGGCCGCCGCATCCTGGCCGAACAGCCGGACAGCTCGCCCGGGGTGTGGAACCGGCTGGACCACCGGCCGCTGGAGGGCTTCGTCTACGCCGTCACCCCCTTCAACTTCACCGCCATCGCGGGCAACCTGCCGACGGCCCCGGCGCTCATGGGCAACACGGTGGTGTGGAAGCCGGCACCCACCCAGCAGTTCGCCGCGCACTACCTGATGAAGCTGCTGCAGGAAGCTGGGCTGCCCCCTGGCGTCATCAACATGGTGACTGGCGACGGCATCGCGGTCAGCGACGTCGTGCTGGCGCAGCCGGACCTGGCCGGCATCCATTTCACCGGCTCGACGCCGGTGTTCCAGTTGTTGTGGCGCACCGTGGGCGAGCGGATCGGCTCCTACCGCACGTACCCGCGGCTGGTGGGCGAGACCGGCGGGAAGGACTTCATGTTGGCGCACCCGTCGGCCGACCCCGCGGTGCTCACCACCGCGATGATCCGCGGGGCCTTCGAGTTCCAGGGCCAGAAGTGCTCGGCCGCCTCCCGCGCCTACGTGCCGCGCAGCCTCTGGCACCAGATCGGCGACGACTTCCTGAGCCAGACCGACGACATCGCCCAGGGCGACGTCACCGACCTGCACAACTTCATGTCGGCCGTCATCGACCGGAAGTCGTTCGACAAGAACGTCGCCGCCATCGAGCGGGCGCGCAAGGACCCGACGGTCGAGATCGTGGCCGGCGGCACCTACGACGACTCGGTCGGCTACTTCGTCCGGCCCACCGTGCTGCTGGGGAGCGACCCGGGACGGGAGTTCTTCCGCGACGAGTACTTCGGCCCGGTGCTGGCGGTGCACGTGTACGAGGACGATGCCTTCGCCGGCGTGATGGCCCAGATGGAGTCCGTGGCGCCCTACGGCCTGACGGGGTCGATCCTGGCCGGTGACCGCCGGGTCATCGCCGAGGCGACGGACTACCTGCGCTTCGCGGCCGGCAACTTCTACATCAACGACAAGCCCACAGGTGCCGTCGTCGGGCAACAGCCGTTCGGCGGGGGCCGCGCCTCCGGCACCAACGACAAGGCCGGCGCGATGCAGAACCTCATGCGCTGGACGTCCACGCGCGCCATCAAGGAGACCCTCGACCCGCCGACGGCCTACGGCTACCCCTTCATGGGCTGAGCGGCGCCCCGCGCCGGGCCCTGCCCTCTTCGCCACCCGTTCCGCAAACCGCCACCCGTTCCGCAAACTGCCACCCGTTCCGCAGAGTGCAGGCGTTTGTCAGGCAAAGGAGACTCCTGGGACCCCGCTTGGCTGACAGAAGCCTGCACTTTCGGGGGAGGGGGCGGGGCCGTGTGGGTCTACCAGGCGGCTCCTGTGCCCGGCTACGGGCCTGGCTCTGGGGACGGTCGCGCGAGGGGCGGCGGGGTCGGGGCCGCGCAGGCGTATGACAACGCAACCACGATCACCCGCTCGTCCACGAAAGCAGCCCAGCGGCCCCGACCCCACCGACCCGAAAGCGACCGGGGACGCGCCCGCTACCCCTTGGCGAGCCAGTCCCGACCGATCTGGTTCTCCTTGTTGATGCCGCGCTCGATCTGCTCGCCGATCACGGACTCGATCTTGCCGCCGACCAGCGGCACCGACACCTTGATCTCGAACTTCGTGTCGATCACGCAGCCGTCCCCCTCCGGGCGCAGGTTGAGGCTGCCGGACACGGTTGACGGCGTGCCCTCGAAGGTCAGGGCAACCGCACAGGTGCGCGCCCCCAGGTCGTCGGCCGGGCTCCAGCGGTCGGTCTCATCGACGTGGATGGACTCGCCGGTGAAGCTCTTGACGAACGACGGCACATTGGCGGGTAGGTCCCGGATCGCCTTGACGATGGTGTCCGAACCCTCTTCAGACACCTCGATCTGTGGATTCTTGCCGCCGGTTCCCGTGAGCTTCGCCTCGACGTAGGCCGGGTCGACCATCATCGCGAACACCTGGTCGCAGGTGGCGTCGTAGGTCATCTGGGTCTTGATCGTCTTGGACATGCACGCTCCATCGTCGTTGGCAAGCGCCCCGGCGGCGCACCGCACTAGCCTGGCAGAGTGAGCAGCCGCGAAGCACCACTCGCCAGTGATCCCGTGGTCAACGATCTGCTTCGGCGCGGGGTCGACCACGCCGAGCAGGGCCACCCGCCGGAGGACCGCCGCCGGCTCGCGGACCTGGTGCGCGACTACTTCGCCCACGTCGCGCCAGCAGATCTGGTGGGCAACGACCCCACCGACCTCATCGGGCTGGTCACCAGCCATCGCAAGCTCGCCGCGCAACGCGACCCGGACGAGACCAAGGTGGCTGTCTACACGCCGACGGTCAACGAGCATGGGTGGTCCTGCGGTCACACAGTGGTGCAGATCGTGGCCGATGACATGCCGTTCCTGGTGGACTCGGCATCTCTGTCCATCACGCGGGCCGGGCACGATCTGCACCTGCTCATCCACCCCCAGCTGGTGGTCCTGCGCGACGACGGGGGGCGCCTTCAGCGCGTCGTCGGCCTGCTCTCGGACCACCCCCGGGGGACGTGGCCCGAGGGTGCGATCGCCGAGGCCTGGATCACCATCGAGATCAACCGCGAGTCCGACCCCGCCGAGCTGGTGGCGATCGAGCAGCGGGCGGCGCATGCCCTGAGCGACGTGCGCGCGGCGGTGCGGGACTGGCCGCGGATGAAGGAGGTCGCAGTCGCGCTGGCCCAAGAGCTGCGCGACGCGCCGCCCAGCACGGTGGACGCGGCCGAGGCCGCTGAGGACGCCGACTTCCTCGACTGGCTGGCCGACGACCATTTCACATTCCTGGGTTACCGCGAGTACGACCTGGTGGACGACGACCAGGCCCTGCGGCCGGTGCCCGGCAGCTCCCTGGGAATCATGCGCGAGGCCGCAACGGACTCCACCTCGTTCCGCAAGCTCGCACCCGCGGTGCGTGAGAAGGCTGTCGAGCCGCACCCGCTGGTGCTGACGAAGGCCAACACCCACTCCACGGTGCATCGCAACACCTACCTGGACTATGTGGGCGTCAAGCGCTTCGACGCCGACGGCAAGGTCGTGGGGGAGCGGCGGTTCCTGGGCCTGTACACCGGCTCGTCCTACGCCCAGCCGCTGTCGATGATTCCCGTGCTGCGCCGTCTGGAGCAGCAGACCGCGGATATGGCGGGCGTGGATGCCAGCTCCCACCGGGGCAAGGACTTCCTGCACTTCATCGAGTCCTACCCGCGCGACGACCTGTTCCAGGTGGGCGCCGAGGAGCTCTACCAGGTCGGCACCGCGGTGCTGGGCATGCAGGAGCGCCGGATGGTGCGGGTGTTCCTGCGCAGAGACGCCTACGGCCGCTTCTACTCGGTGCTGGTGTACCTGCCGCGCGACCGCTACACGACCACCAACCGGATCGAGATCCAGCGGATCCTCACCGAGGCGCTGCACGGCGTGGCCGTGGACTACACCACGACCGTGGGGGAGTCCCTGCTCGCCCGGCTGAACTACACCGTGCGGATCGACCCGGCCTACCGCGACGAGCACATCGACACCGATGCGCTGGAGGCCCGCATCCGGGCCGCGATCCGCTCCTGGGACGACGATTTCAGCGAGGCGCTGGGCAGCGACGTCGGCGAGGAGGAGGCCGCGCGCATCGCCCCGCTGTACGGCCCCGGGTTGCCCGACGCCTACCGGGAGGCGTACTCGGCCCGGGCAGCCGTGGCCGACATCCGCACCTGGGAGTCGCTGTCCGACGGCCAGATCGCCGTGTCGCTGTACGAGCCGCTGGACGCCCCCGAGTCCCAGCGCCGATTCAAGGTCTTCCGGGTCGGGCGGCCCATGACCCTGCTCGAGGTGCTGCCGATCCTGTCGGCCCTGGATGTCGAGGTGGTCGATGAGCACCCTTACGTCATCCGGCGCGACGGGCAGCCGACCGCGTACCTGTACGACTTCGGTCTGACCGTGCGCAACTACGACGATCTGCCGGGCCTGGACACGCTGGTGGAGCGGTTCTCCGACGCCTTCATCGCCGCCTACAACGGCCTGGTCGAGTCCGACGCCGTCCTCGGCCTGGTCACCCGCGCCGGCCTCACCTGGCGGCAGGCGTCGTTCGTGCAGGCGTGGGTGCTGTACTCCCACCAGATCGGCTCGCGCTTCAGCTACTCCTCGGTCGCCGCCACGCTCATCAGCCACCCCGACATCGTCCGCACGCTGGTGGAATGGTTCACCACCCGCTTCGACCCGGAGCTCCCCGCCGGCGTCGATCGCCAGCAGCGCTCGGACGAGCTCGCCGAGCGCCTGGCCCGGCAGCTGGACGAGGTGCTCAACCTTGACACCGACCGCATCCTGCGGGGCCTGATCGAGATCGTCGGAGCCATCCTGCGCACCAACGCGTTCCAGGTGCTGCCCGACGGCACGCCCAAGCCCTGGTTGTCGTTCAAGTTCGACCCGCGCGCGGTGCCCGGGATGCCCGAGCCGCGCCCGCGCTTCGAGATCTGGGTCAATTCCCCGCGCACCTCCGGGGTGCACCTGCGCTTCGGTCCGGTGGCTCGCGGCGGCCTGCGCTGGTCGGACCGCCGCGACGACTTCCGCACCGAGGTCCTGGGCCTGGTCAAGGCGCAGGAGGTCAAGAACGCGGTGATCGTGCCGGTCGGCTCCAAGGGCGGCTTCGTGGTCAAGCAGCCGCTGCTCGACGGCAGCCGGGAGGAGGTCCAGCAGCAGGGCCGCGCGTGCTACACCGAGTTCATCTCCGGCTTGCTCGACATCACCGACAACCGCGTGGGCGGCGAGGTGGTGGCGCCCGAGCGCACCATTCGGCGCGACGGCGACGACCCCTACCTGGTGGTGGCCGCGGACAAGGGAACGGCGACCTTCTCGGACCTGGCCAACTCCATCTCCGATTCCTACGACTTCTGGCTGGGCGACGCCTTCGCCTCGGGCGGCTCCGTGGGCTACGACCACAAGGCCATGGGCATCACCGCCCGCGGCGCCTGGGAGTCTGTCAAGCGGCACTTCCGCGAACTCGGCGTCGACTGCCAGGCCGAACCCTTCACGGTGATCGGCATCGGCGACATGAGCGGCGACGTATTCGGCAACGGGATGCTGCTCAGCGAGCAGATCCGGCTGGTCGCAGCCTTCGACCACCGCCACATCTTCATCGACCCGGACCCCGACGCTGCGACGTCATACGCCGAGCGGGAGCGGATGTTCGCCCTGCCGCGGTCCAGTTGGGCCGACTACGACACCAGCCTCATCTCGCCGGGGGGCGGTGTGTTCTCGCGCTCTGAGAAGCGCATCGGCATCACCAGCCAGATGGCGGCTGCCCTGGGCATCCCGGCCGGCATCGACCACCTGACGCCGCCGGAGCTTCTGCGCGCCATCCTCACCGCCCCGGTCGACCTGCTGTGGAACGGGGGCATCGGCACCTACGTCAAGGGCAGCAGCGAGACCGACCTGCAGGTCGGGGACAAGGCAAACGACGCGATCCGCATCAACGGCCGCGAGGTCCGCGCGCGCGTCGTGGGCGAGGGCGGCAACCTGGGCCTGACCCAGCTCGGCCGGATCGAGGCGGCGCTGGACGGCGTGCTCATCAACACCGACGCGGTGGACAACTCGGCGGGCGTGGACTGCTCCGACCATGAGGTGAACATCAAGATCGCGCTGGACCGGATCGTCGACAACGGCGACCTGACCATGAAACAGCGCAACACGCTGCTGGAGTCGATGACCGACGAGGTCGCCGACCTGGTGCTGTCGGACAACTACGAGCAGAACGTGCTGCTCGGCAACGCCCGCGCGCAGTCGGCGTCGATGCTGCAGGTCCACCAGCGCCTCATGCACCACCTGGAGGCCCAGGTGGGGTTGGACCGGGCCCTGGAGTACTTGCCCAGCGACGCCGACATCGAGGTGCTGCAGGCCGAGCGCCGCGGCCTGACCTCGCCTGAGTTCTGCACGCTGATGGCCTACACCAAGAACTTCCTGACCGCCGAGCTGAACAACTCCGACCTCGACACCGAGCCCTTCTACTCGGCTCTTCTGCAGTCGTACTTCCCGTCGCCGATGGTGGCGCAGTACGCCGACGTGATCGAGGCACATCCGCTGCGTCGGCAGATCGTCAGCACGATCGTGGCGAACTCGCTGGTCAACCGCGGTGGCATCACCTTCTTCTACCGGGCCTTCGAGGAGACCGGCGCCTCCGTGCCGGAGGTCGCGCGCGCCTACTCGGTGGCCCGCGAGGTGTTCGACCTGGCCGACTACTGGCGCGCCATCGAGGACCTGGACAACCTCGCGCCGACCGCCGCGCAGGCGGCGCTCAACCTGGAGGTGCGTCGGCTGCTCGACCGCGGTACGCGCTGGTTCCTGACCACCCGCGGCGGCCGGCTGGATGTGGCCGCCGAGATCGAGCGCTTCCGCGGCACCGTGCGCGAGCTCGCCCCGCTCGTGCCGGACATGCTCATCGGTGCAGAGGCCGAGCGGATGGCCGCACGCGCCGACGAGTTCGTCGCCATGGGCGCCCCGCCGGAGCTGGCCAGCCGCGTCGCCTCGCTGCTGGACGTGTTCAGCCTGCTCGACATCGCCCAGATCGCGCAGCGCCAGGACGCTGATCCGCTGGCGGTCGCACGCACCTACTTCATGCTCAGCGAGTACTTCGGGGTGGACCGGCTGCTCTCCAACATCACCGACATCGACCGCGTTGACCGCTGGAACGCGCTGGCCCGGTCGGCCATGCGCAGCGACCTTTACGGCGCGCTGGCCGGGCTCACCTCGCGGGTGATGCGCGGCACGCCTGCCGGCGAGGATCCGGCGGCGCGCATCTCGGCCTGGGTCGATGCCAACGCCGAGGGCCAGGCGCGCGCCCGGGCGACGCTGCAGGAGATCGCCGAGTCCGGCCCGCCGAGTCTGGCGACGATCTCCGTCGCCCTGCGGGTGATCCGGACGCTGGTCTACCAGGGGACCGGCGACTGACCCGCCCCGACCGGGTCGCGGCTAGTCTGACGGGTGTGAACCCAGACCGCTCCGAGGAGATCGACCAGCTCGCCGCGACCCTGGCTGGGGTGGAGTCGGTGCTCGACCTGCCCGCGATGCGTGAGCAGATCGCCGACCTGGAGCAGCAGGCGTCGGCACCAAACCTCTGGGACGACCCGGCCGCGGCGCAGGTGGTGACGTCCAAGCTGTCCGGCCTGCAGTCCGAGCTCAAGCGGATCGAGGCCCTGACCGCGCGGATGTCGGATCTGCCCGTGCTGTTCGAGCTCGCCGAGGCCGAGGACGATCCTGACGCGCTGGCCGAGGCCGAGGCCGAGCTCGATGCCATGCGCCAGGCGGTGGCGGCCATCGAGGTGCGGACGCTGCTCAGCGGCGAGTACGACCAGCGCGACGCCCTGGTGAGCATCCGCTCCGGCGCGGGCGGGGTGGACGCCGCCGACTGGGCTGAGATGCTGCTGCGGATGTACACCCGCTACTGCGAGCGCAAGGGCTGGGGGGTGGAGGTCTACGACACCTCCTATGCAGAGGAGGCGGGCATCAAGTCGGCGACCTTCAAGGTGACCGCGCCCTACTCGTACGGCACGCTGTCGATCGAGCAGGGCACGCATCGGCTGGTGCGCATCTCGCCCTTCGACAACCAGGGTCGGCGCCAGACCTCTTTCGCCGAGGTCGAGGTCATCCCCGTGGTGGAGCAGACCGAGTCGATCGAGATCCCCGACGACGAGCTGCGGGTGGACGTCTATCGGTCCTCGGGCCCCGGCGGCCAGGGTGTGAACACCACCGACTCGGCCGTGCGGCTGACGCACCTGCCCACCGGCGTGGTCGTGTCCTGCCAGAACGAGCGCTCCCAGCTGCAGAACAAGGCCAGCGCCATGGCGGTCCTGCAGGCCAAGCTGCTGGAGCTGCGCCGCAAGGAGGAGCAGGCCAAGATCGACGCCCTCAAGGGCGACACCGCTGGATCCTGGGGCAACCAGATGCGTTCGTACGTGCTGCACCCGTACCAGATGGTCAAGGACCTGCGCACCGAGCACGAGACCGGCAACGTCGCCGCCGTGCTCGACGGCGAGATCGACGACTTCATCGAGGCTGGGATCCGCTGGCGCCGGGGGCAGCAGGGCTAGCGCCGTCGGGCGGCGCCTTCGCCTGCGCCACCTGCGGCCATCTGCATTCGCCCAACTGGGGACAACCATCGCAGCCTGGGGCGTGTCGGGTCATACCCTGAGGCCATGACGGGGCCTATCGTGACTCAAATGGGACGACCTCGGACGCCGCGTGGTGTTGACATCAGCGGATCGCTCATCCGATTCCAGCATGTGACCAAGCGCTACAAGCGCCAGTCGGCACCTGCGCTGATGGACGTGTCCTGCTCGATCCAGCCCGGTGAGTTCGTCTTCCTGGTCGGGCCCTCGGGATCGGGCAAGTCCACCTTCATGCGGCTGATCCTGCGCGAGGACACCCCCACCACCGGCCAGGTGATCGTGGCGGGCAGGGACGTCGCGGCGATGGGCCGCTGGCGGGTCCCCAAGTTGCGCCGCACGATCGGCACCGTGTTCCAGGACTTCCGGCTGCTGCCGAACAAGTCGGTGTACGAGAACGTCGCGTTCGCCCTCGAGGTCATCGGCCGGCCCCGGGCGCAGATTCGCCAGATGGTGCCCGAGACGCTCGACCTGGTCGGGCTCAAGGACAAGGCTGAGCGCAAGCCCAGCGAGCTCTCCGGCGGCGAACAGCAGCGGGTGGCCATCGCGCGCGCGTTCGTCAACAAGCCGCAGATCCTCATCGCCGACGAGCCCACGGGCAACTTGGACCCCACCACGTCCGTCGGCATCATGCGGCTGCTGGACCGCATCAACCGCACCGGGACGACAGTGATCATGGCGACGCACGACGCCGCGATCGTTGACCAGATGCGCAAGCGCGTGATCGAGCTCGACGAGGGCCGGCTCATGCGTGACCATGTCCGCGGCGTCTACGGGAGTTACCGCTGATGCGTATTCGATTCATCAGCCAGGAGGTCTTCTCCGGGCTCTTCCGCAACGTCACGATGACGCTGGCGGTGGTCCTCACGGTGGCCGTGTCGCTCACGCTCTTCGGCACCGGGCTGTTGGTCCGCTCGCAGGTCGACACCATGAAGGACTACTGGTACGACAAGGTCGAGGTCTCGGTGTTCCTGTGCGGTGAGAACTCCGACTCAGGGGCCTGCAAGGGGGCGATCTCGGCGGCCCAGCGCGACGAGCTGAAGGCGACGCTGGACTCCTCGTCGCTGGTCGAGCAGCTGTACTACGAGTCGTCCGACGACGCCTACGCGCGCTTCCAGGAGCAGTTCAAGGACTCGCCGATCCTGGAGAACGTCACCCCGGCGGCGCTGCCGGAGTCCTTCCGCGTCAAGCTCTACAACCCTGAGGACTACGCGCTGCTGGCCACGACGGTCGAGAAGGCGCCCGGCGTCGAGGTGGTGCGCGACCAGAAGCGGCTGCTGGACAACTTCTTCACGCTGCTCAACGGGCTGCAGGCGCTGGCGCTCGGGATCGCCGCGGCGATGCTGGTGGTGACCGTGCTGCTGGTGGCCAACACGATGCGGCTGTCGGCGTTCAGCCGCCGGCGCGAGACCGGCATCATGAAACTGGTGGGCGCCAGCAACTACTACATCCGGCTGCCGTTCCTGCTCGAGGCGGCCATCGCGGCCGCGGTCGGCGGGATCATAGCGTGTGCGGCGATCGTGGGTATCAAGGTTTTCCTCATTGATGACATTCTCGCACCCAAATTCCAGTTCACCGCATTCGTGGGCTGGTCCGATGTCCACAGAGTTTTGCCAATCGTCCTCCTGACGGGCATTTGTTTGGCATCGTTGGCGGCATTCTTCGCTATCCGGAGATACCTGAAGGTGTGATTCCTCGCGGCCTTCAGGGGCAGTATCCCCGAGCCTGGAGGTCGCATGTCCCGCCGCTCGCGCGTCTTCGCGTCGATCGTCGCAGTGTCCGTTTCGAGCGTCGCCCTGGCCACCGGCCCAGCGACAGGGGGTGCGCTGGCGGCTACGCCACCAGCAGCGGACGGCGACATCGCGGGCCAGGTGGCGGCGGCTGGTGCGGACTTGGATGCGCTGTCCCAGCAGGTGCTCGCGGCCCAGCAGTCCCTGCAGCAGGCCGAGTCCGCGCTGCCGGGCGCGCAGGCAGCCGCCAACAACGCGCAGCAGGCGCTGCTCTCGGCCCAGGCCGCCGCGTCCGCCGCCGCCCAGTCGCTGGCCGAGGCCAAGTCGCAGATCGCCGACACCAAGACCCGCATCGGTGAGCACCAGACGAAGGTCGACGGGCTCAAGAGCGCCATGGACGAGTTCGCCCGCAGCATCTACCAGCAGGGCTCGGCGGACGTGGCCGAGATCGAGATGCTGCTGGGCATCCAGAACCCGGCCGAGCTGACCGAGAAGCTCGAGGCTGTGCAGACGGTGTCGCGCGGCAAGAACCGCGAGGTGGTCGACTACCTGGCCGCGAAGGCGCAGCTGGACGAGGCCCTGAAGTCGCTGACCGAACAGGAAGCCGCCGCGCAGGACCGGCAGCGCGAGGCCGATGCCGCCGCTGCCGCTGCCGACGCGGCCGCCAGCAACGCACAGGCCACGGCTGCCGAGGTGCAGTCGCTGGTGGGGCAGCGCAGCCAGGCGGTGGGGGTCATCGAAGGTCAGCGCTCTGCGGTGAAGGCTCAGTACGACCAGCTGCAGCAGGAGCAGCAGCGCATCGAGGCCGAGCTCGTCGCCCGCGAGCAGGAGCGGCAGCGCCAGCTCGCGGAGCAGGCCCGCCTTGCCGCCGAGCAGCAGGCCGCGCAGCAGGCTGCGGCCGCCGCGGCCCTCAAGGCTCAGCAGGATGCCGCCGCCGCGGCGGCCGCTGCCCAGGCGCAGGCCGAGGCGGAGGCAGAGCAGGCGCGGCAGAAGGCGGCGCAACAGGCAGCGCAGGCACAGGCCCAGGCGCAGGCCGCGCAGGAGCAGGCCGCCCAGGCGGCGGCTGCGCAAGCGGCAGCGGCCCAGCAGGCGGCGGCACAGGCTGCCGCGGATCAGGCGGCCCAGCGGCAGGCGGCCGATCAGCAGGCGGCGGCGCAAGCCCAGGCTGCGGCGGCCCAGGCGGCAGCGGCCCAGGCGGCGCAGTCGGCGCAGGCGCAGGCCCAAGCCGAGGAGCAGCGTCGCCAGGCGGAGGCGGCTGCGGCCGCCGAGCAGGCCTCGAAGGAGGCTCAGGCGGCGTACGTCAAGTCCGTCACCGAGGCCATGATCGCCAAGGCGCAGGCCGACCAGCAGGCGGCGCAGGCCCAGGCGCAGGCGGAGCAGCAGGCGGCGCAGGCCGCGGCGCTGAGGGCGCTGGCGGACGCCCAGGCAGCTGCCGACCAGGCCCAGAATGCGGCTGCCACGCAGTCGGGCGACTCCGGTGGCAGCTCGGGTAACGCGAGCGGCAACTCCGGGGGCAGCCAGGGTAGCTCCGCCGGCTCTTCGGGCTCTGCAGGTTCGTCTGGCACCTGGGTGTGGCCGCTCAACGGGGGCACCAACACCAGCCCGCCCGGACCGCGGCAGTCGCCCACGTACGGCTACTGGGCCTGCCACAAGGGCGAGGACATTGCTGCGCCCACCGGCACCCCGATCGTGGCCACGCACTCCGGCACGGTGACCTCCGCGGGCTGGAACAACGGCGGCTACGGCAACCTGACGATGATCGACCACGGTGACGGCACGTCCAGCCTGTATGCGCACCAGTCGTCGATCGTCGTGTCGTCCGGGCAGTTCGTGTCGGCCGGACAGGTGATCGGCTACGTCGGGAGCACCGGCGACAGCACCGGCCCGCACCTGCACTTCGAGGTCCACGTCGGCGGGCAGGCGTACATGCCCGAGGGCTGGTTCGGCGGGTCCTACGGTCCCGTCCCCTGCTGACGGCCCCGTTTCAGTGCACGGGCCTGCTCTAGGCTTGGTGGCGTGCCACGAGAGACCGGACGCAAGCTCATCGCGCAGAACCGCAAGGCGCGCCATGACTACGAGGTCCTGGACACGTACGAATGCGGCATCGTGCTGCAGGGCACCGAGGTCAAGTCGCTGCGCGAGGGCAGGGCGAATCTGACCGACGGCTATGCCACGGTCGACGACGGCGAGGTCTGGCTGCGTGGCGTCCACATCCCCGAGTACGACCTGGGAACCTGGACCAACCACGAGCCGCGCCGGCCGCGCAAGTTGCTGCTGCACCGAGCCGAGATCTCGCGCCTCATCGGCAAGACGCGGGAGTCCGGCCTGACCCTGGTGCCGTTGTCGCTGTACTTCAAGGATGGGCGGGCTAAGTGCGAGCTGGCGCTGGCCAGGGGCCGGCGCAGCCACGACAAGCGCCACGCCATCGCCGAGCGCGAGGCCACCCGCGAGGCGCAGCGGGCGGTCGGGCGCCGGCGCAAGGGCTTGGACTGATCGGGGCCCGGCACCTGCAGGTGCCGGGCCCCGATCAGTCGGTTGGGAGTGCGATCACGTTCCGCCGAGCGGGGTGTAGGTGCCGATGACCATGAAGGCGCACACGAGCACGAACAGGATCACCATCAGCGGCGCCACCCACCGGATGTACTTGTCGTAGCCCACCTTCGCCAGGGTCAGGCCACCCATGACGATCGCCGACGTCGGCGTGATCAGGTTGACCCAGCCGGAGGCCGACTGGTACGCCGTGACGACCATCGCCCGCGAGACGCCGGCGAAGTCGGCCAGCGGCGCCATGATGGGCATCGCCAGCGTCGCGTGCCCTGACGACGACGGCACCAGGAAGGCCAGCGGGATGTTGACAATGAACATCACGACGGCGAAGACGCCCGACGACAGGCTGCTGACCGCGCTCTCCAGCGAGTTCAGCACGGTGTCGGTGATGCCGGCGTTGTTCATGACGACCGTGACGCCGCGGGCCAGGGCGATGATCAGGGCCGCGCCCATGAAGTCGCCCATGCCGGCCACGATGCCGTTGACCATGCCCTCCTCGCCGAGCTTGCCGACGAGGCCGATGACCACCGCGCCCACCAGGAACAGCGCGGCGAGCTCGGGGAAGTACCAGCCCAGCGTGATCTTCTCCAGGCTGGGGCTGAAGTCGCTCCACGGGATGACCGAGAAGATCATCAGCACGAAGGTCAGGATGAAGATCCACATCACGGCCTTCTGGCGGCCGGTCATGACGGGCGGTGCCTCGTCGCTCTCGCCGGCCAACTGGTCGTCGCCCGGCAGCGGCGTGAGGATCGACTTGGACGGGTCCTTCTTGATCTTCTTGGCGTACCGCAGCACGTACAGAATCGTCACGATCGTCAGGACGATGTACATGATGAAGCGCAGCGGCAGGCCGTTGCCCAGCTCGATGCCGGCGCCGGCCGACGCCACGCCGGTGGCGAAGGGGTTGACCGTCGACGCCAGCGTCCCGACCCCGGCTCCTAGCAAGATGACCGTGGCGCCCACGAGCCGGTCGTAGCCGAGCGCCACCATGATGGGCACGATCAGTGCATAGAAGCCCAGCGTCTCCTCGGCCATGCCGTACGTCGTCCCGCCAAGGGAGAAGACGATCATCAATATGATGATGAGGACGATGGATTTCGCCTTGAATCGATGCACCAGCCGCGCGATCCCGGCGTCCAGGGCGCCCGTGCGCATCGTGACGGTGATGAACGCACCGATCGCCAGCACGAAGAAGAACACCTGGACGGCGCCGATGAGGGCACCGTTCTCGTAGGGTCCGATCTGCGCCTTCGGCCCCAGGACCACTGCGTCGGAGGTCGCCATTTCGACCGTGACCTGGTCCGGCGGGATCTCGCGCGCGGTGGCGATCGACTCCCGGCAAGCCTTGAGGATGTCCTCGGGGGTGGCCTTGACTGCCTTGAGCGGCTCGCCCTTGTCATCGACCGAGGGCTGCTCCGCCTGGATGCCGTAAAGGCCGTTGACGGGGGACAGCCAGAGGTCTTTCAGCCGGCTGCCGAAAGTGGCGTCGACCTCGATGGAGTGATAGCTGCCGGGGACGGGGATCGCATCGCCCTCCTCGCCGCAACGCACGTAGTCATAGGACCCGGGCTTGATCACGAACGTCAGCCCGAACACGATCAGGAGCACGAAGAACAGCACCGTGAACGCGGTGGGAAACTTGAAGCCCTTCTTCTTGCCGGGCTCTTCGCCGGCCTCGAGGTCCTCCGTCGGAGCCTCAGGTGGCGGAGTGTCGATGGCCAAGATCGCCTCCGAAGGTCATGGGCCTGGCTAGGTGCCCGGTTTGCACGGCGGCGGCAGCGCCGAGGCGCGACGGCCGGTCGTGATCCAGCGCGGTGCTAGATCATGCTCATCGTTGCGCATCCGAACCGGCGATGCCCCGCGAATCCGCCACCCGCGCGAATTCGCAATGCGAATTGTGGTTTTGGACGCAGCGTGAGCCGCGATGCTGCCCTGCTGCACTCGGGAGTGAGGTTTACGTGGCGAAATCGGCGGGGTAAACCTCACTCCCGAGTGCAAACGCGTGAGTGGGTTCCTGTAGACCTCAGTTTGAGGTGCGGGCCCTGGCGTCGGGCGCACCGAAAGCGCCGAGCGGCCGCCTGATTTCTTTTCGTTCGAAGGCCGCCGAGTGAATTCCTGGTGAATCCTCTAGCCGAGTCGACCCACGTTGCTGCTGCCGGCTGCAAACAGGTCTTGGCAGTTGAATCCGGGCAGCCGACTCAAGTGGAATCAGCGGATCAGGGGGGTCAGACTGCAACTAGCCGGCCGTGTGCGCCGGTGGTGCATACGTCGTCGATGCGGCCGGGTTGATCGGCCACTACGGAGGTTGGGCAAATGACATTTCATGTCGACTCAGAAGTGGGGGTCCTCAAGCAGGTGGTCGTGCACCGGCCTGGGCTGGAGCTCGAGCGGCTTACGCCGAGCAACTTCGAGAAGCTGCTGTTCGACGATGTGATGTGGGAGGACGTCGCCCGCGAGGAGCATGACGCGTTCGTGGCGAAGATGACCGAGCGCGGCATCAAGGTCCATCACTTCGCCGACCTGCTGGGCGAGGCGTTGGACATCCCTGAGGCCCGGGAGTGGATGTTCGAGCGTGTGGCCCGGCCGCAGGACACCAGCTTCAAGCTGCAGGAGCCCTTCCGCGAGCGCTTCTTCTCCGACGACATGAAGGGCCGCGACCTGGCTGAGTACATGATCGGCGGCATCCTCAAGTCCGAGCTCGACCTGCCCCAACACTCCAGCCTGTGGTGGGACGAGCTGGGCCAGACCGACTTCGTGCTGTCTCCCCTGCCCAACCACCTGTTCCAGCGCGACAACACCGCCTACGTCTACGGCGGTCTGTCGGTGCACCCGATGGCCAAGGAGGCCCGTCAGCGCGAGACCATCAACTCCCGCTGCATCTGGAACTTCCACCCCGAGTTCGCCGGCAAGATCAAGTTCTGGTTCGGCAACGACGATGAGCACCACCAGCCGGCCACGATGGAGGGCGGCGACATCCTGGTCGTCGGCAACGGGACCGTCATGATCGGCCTGGGCGAGCGCACCACTGCCCAGGGAATCGGCATGCTGGTCAACTCCTACTTCTCCGACCCGGAGAGCGGCATCGACCAGGTGATCGTCGTCGAGCTGCCCAAGACGCGCGCCTTCATGCACCTGGACACCGCCATGACGATGGTGGACAAGGACAAGTTCTCGGTGTTCCCGTACCTGCCTGAGGACCTCACCAGCTACTCGCTGACCCCGCGCGGCAGCGGCGGCGACTACCAGCTGGTGGAGAACAAGGAGCTGTGGCCGGTGCTGGCCGAGGCCATCGGCGTCAACCGCGTCACCCCGCTCTACACGCCCGAGGACGAGCTGGCCGCCGAGCGCGAGCAGTGGAACGACGGCAACAACTTCCTCACCATCGCGCCGGGCGTGATCATCGGCTACGAGCGCAACACGAACACCAACGAGTTCCTGACCGAGCAGGGCATCGAGGTCATCGCGATCGAGGGCAACGAGCTCGGCCGCGGCCGGGGCGGACCCCGCTGCATGACCTGCCCGATCGAGCGCGGCCCGGCCGACGCCTAACCCCCTCCACCACTCCCTCGAAAGGACCCCCCCACATGGCTTTCAACCTGCAGCACCGCGACTTCCTCAAGGAGCTCGACTTCACCACGCAGGAGATGAACTACCTGCTGGACCTGTCGCGCGACCTCAAGCGGGCGGCCTACACCGGCACTGAGCAGCCCACGATGGGCGGCAAGACCGTCGCGCTGATCTTTGAGAAGACCTCTACCCGCACCCGCTGCGCGTTCGAGGTGGCGGCCTACCAGCAGGGCGCCAACGTCACCTACCTGGACCCGCAGTCCTCGCAGCTTGGGCACAAGGAGTCCGCTGCGGACACCGCCCGGGTGCTGTCGCGCATGTACGACGCGATCGAGTTCCGCGGCAGCGAGCAGTCCACCGTGCAGGAGCTGGCGGACTTCGCCGACGTGCCGGTGTACAACGGCCTGACCAACGAGTGGCACCCCACCCAGATGCTCGCTGACTTCCTGACCATGCAGGAGCATGGCCGAGGCAAGAAGCTGGACGAGATCAAGTACGCGTACATGGGCGATGCCAGGTCGAACATGGGCAATTCGCTGCTGGTGATGGGCGCGATCATGGGCTCGGACGTGCGCATCTGCTCGCCCGAGGACCTGTGGCCGAGCAAGGACGTCCAGGACGCGGCCCACGCCCGGGCGGAGGAGTCCGGCGCCCGCGTGATGCTGACTGCCGACCCGGCCGAGGCGCTGCCCGACGTCGACTTCCTCATCACCGACGTCTGGGTGTCGATGGGTGAGCCGGCCGAGGTGTGGAACCAGCGGATCGACCTGCTCAAGCCATACCAGGTCAACATGGCCGCCATCCAGGCCACCGGCAACCCGCACGTCAAGTTCATGCACTGCCTGCCGGCGTTCCACGACACCAAGACCAAGGTGGGCAAGGACATCGGAGAGAAGACGGGCATGACCGAGGGCCTCGAGGTCACCAACGAGGTGTTCGAGTCGCCGTACAACATCGCCTTCGACGAGGCCGAGAATCGGCTGCACACGATCAAGGCCGTGATGGTGTCGACGATCGGCAACGTGTAGGCGCGCCGACTTCCTGCCTGCTGCCGCGACCCGTTCCCCGACTCGCGCGCGCTTGCGTCACCCGCGACCCGTTCGCGGGTGACGCAAGCGTCGCGGGCGGGGGAGCGGGTCGCAAGCGTTTGAGGCGGGCGCCCCGCGCCCGCGGCGCCCGCGGCCCGCGGCTTGCGCCCCCGGCCGGGCGCCCCGCGCCCGCGGCGCCCTCTGGCCTGGGCTGACACGGTGGTGCTGGGGATGCGGGAGGGCGAAGTCACGCCGGATGGGGTTACCTTTGGACCCGTCAGCGTTGAACGGAGCGTGAACGAAACATGAACGCCATGGCTCAAACGACGGCACAGGGTGCCGCGGCCTGGGCCAAGCGGATCCCGGCGCTGGGCTGGATCAAGAGCTACCAGCGCCGTTACTGGGCCGGCGACTTGTTGGCGGGCCTCGTGGTCGCGGCCCTGGCAGTTCCGCAGAGCCTTGGTTATGCCGGCATCGCCGGGGTGCCGTTGCTCGTGGGCTTGTACTCGATCCCGCTGGCGCTCGTCGCCTATGCGTTGCTGGGATCGTCGCCCAACCTGATCGTGGGGCCGGTCTCGACGGTGTCGGTGCTGTCGGGCTCGCTGGTGGCGGACATGGCCAAGGGCGACCCGGGTCGGGCGGTCGCCCTGACCTCCGCGCTGGCGATCGGTGCCGGCGTAGGGCTGCTCATCGGCGGCCTGGCCAAGCTCGGCTGGGCGGCGGAGTTCATGAGCCGCCCCATCGTCACCGGTTTCGTGTTCGGCCTCGTCATCTTGATCGTGCTGGGCGAGGTGCCCGGGCTGCTGGGGCTCAAACCGGAGTCCGGCGACGTGTTCCACCGCGCTTGGTCGATCATCCAGGCGATTGCTAACGGGCAGGTCAAGCCGCTGACCGCGGTGATCGGGGTCTGTTCGCTGGCGATTCTGTTCCTGGGCGCCAAGTTCGTGCCGAAGATCCCGTGGGGCCTCGTGGTCCTGATCCTGGGCATCCTGCTGTCCTCGGCGCTGGGGTTCGGGGACCTGAACGTGGCCGTGGTCGGAGCCGTGCCGCAGGGGCTGCCGCCCATCGGCCTGCCGAGTATCAGCACCGCCGACATTCCGCCGGTCATGGCTGGTGGCCTGGCGCTGGCGATGGTCGGGTTGGCCGAGGGCCTGAGCGCCGCCCGCATCTTCGCAGCCAAGGGCGGCTACCGGGTCGATACCAACCAGGAGTTGATCGCCGTCGGCGCCTCCAACGTCGCCTCTGGCTTCAGCGGCGGCATGGGGGTGGCGGGATCGTTGTCCAAGACTGCCGCCTGCGAGCGCAGCGGGGCCAAGACCCAGATGGCGAGCATCGGAGCCGCTGTCATCGTGGTGTTCGTGCTGCTTGCGCTGGCCGGTCTGCTGGCGCCGCTGCCCCGGGCGGTGCTGTCGGCGATTGTGGTGCAGGCCGTCTGGGGGCTCATGGACCTGCAGGCCATCCGCCGCTACCGGTCGGTTCGCCGCAACGACTTCACCTCCAGCCTCGCGGCGATGCTGGGTGTGTTGGTGCTGGGACCGCTGTACGGGTTGCTGGTGGCCGTGGGACTGGCTGTGCTCGGGCTGGTGTACCGGTCCAGCCGGGTGGATCTGGAGATCATGGGGCGCGTGCCCGAGGAGAAGGCGGCCTGGGGCAGCATCCGCAACCACCCGGAGCGCAAGACCTACGACGGCACCCTCGTGATCCGCCTGGACGCCCCGCTGTTCTGGGCCAACGCCACGGAAGTCAGCGACGGCGTGCTGGAGGCCGTCGACGAGAATCCGGACACCAAGGTCGTCTTGCTCGACCTCGAGGCGACCAGCCAGCTGGACACCACCAGCATCGATGCGCTCGAGCTGATCCTGGCCAAGCTGGAGGCCCGCGGGATCGAGCTGTACCTGGTGCGGGTGTTCTTCCAGGCTCGGCGCGTGCTGCACAAGTCGGGCTTCACCGAGCGCCTGGGCGAGGACCGGATGTGGCACAGCATCTCGGCCGGCGTGCGGGCCGCCCGCAAGTCGGCCGACCTGCATGGCAAGGCGACCCCGCAGGAGGAGTTCGTCGAGCAGCAGGAATCGGAGGACGGCGTCGCGGACGCCGGTGCCGCTGTGGTGGATGCGCGGCCAGCTGCGGACGCCGGCGACGGCGAGTCGGGCGCCTCGCGCGCCTCGGGGTCGGACGGCGACAGCGACGTGGTGCGCGCTGCCGAGGAGGTCTTGGCTGCCGCCGCCCGGGGCGACCAGCAGGCGGAGCCCATCGAGTTCGAGGACCTGCCGGAGGGTTCCGAGCGGATCGCCGTCGAGACCGACGACTCCGGGCCGATCGACATCAGAGCCGAGATCGCTGCAGTCAAGGCTGCCGAGAAGATGACCAAGAAGCAGAAGCGCAAGGCCACCGAGGCCGCTAAGGCCGCCGAGAAGGCCGCCGCCGAGGCCAAGGCCAAGGAGAAGGCCGCGGCGAAGGCCAAGCATGCTGCCAAGGCCGCCCACGGCGCCAAGGTCAAGGCTGCGGCGAAGGAGGCTGCGAAGGAGGCTGCGAAGGAGGCGGCCAAGGCGGCGGAGGCGGCTGAGAAGGCGGCGGAGAAGGCGGCTGAGAAGGCGGCACGGGTGGCGGCGGCTAAGGAGGCCATCGCGGCAGCCGAGGCCGAGGCGGCGGCAGCTGCCGAGGCGCAGGCGCAGGCAGAGGCGGCCGCCCAAGCTGAGGCGCAGGCAGCAGCGGAGGCCGAGGCGGAGGCAGCAGCGGCCGCAAGATTGGAGGCCGAGGCCCAGCGGGCCGAGCCAGCCGGCAAGGCAGCGGGGACTGCGAACGGTCGGGCCGTGATCTCGGCCGGTGCTGGGTCGGCAGCAGGTGCCGTCGCCGGCGCGGCGTCGGGCGCTGCGATGTCCAGCAACGGCCAGGAGCCTGGTCAGGGGAGCCCCGACGCCGGCGACGGACCGACCAAGTCCGCCAACGGCCAGCACAAGGACAAGATCCATCTGGACGAGGCGTCGGCGACCGTCCATGGCGGTTACCACGATCCGGAGGGCTTCGCCGATTCGGCGCCCTGGTGGAAGTTCTGGGGTGAGCAGTAGCTGACCCGGTCGACCGGGAATGAAACTGTCGGAGGTCGGGTTAGGGTAGGGGTACAACTCAACAGGGGGTGACAGGTTTCGACACCGGTTGCCGTAAGAAGTGAAGCGAGCCGAGAATCGGTGGTCATCTCGTTAACGATCCGCCGAAACCAACAAGTGCCGATAACAAGCGCACTGACTTCGCCCTCGCTGCCTAAGCGAGGCACTTAAGAAGTCCGTCAGCCCGGGGGTGTTCCCGACCCGGATCCTGGCGTCAACGAGGGAGCTAGCCGAAGTCCCCCGCTCACGGGGGGACCAGGGACACTAATCAGTGAGGTAGGCCGTGTTCCCCGTTGTGCCACACGATGCGGGGAGGCCGAACCACGCCAAGGTGGCTGCGCTCGGAGAAGACTTCAAACTGTGCCGATGGACGCGGGTTCGATTCCCGCCACCTCCACC
>CAYYRC010000016.1:54125-77727 GCA_964474045.1 uncultured Actinomycetes bacterium | reverse complement strand
CCGACACCGACACCATCCTCACCACCCGCAAAACCGAAGCCGACGACTACTACGCCACCGTCCAGGAACACCACCTCAGCGACGACGCCAAACTCGTCCAGCGCCAGGCGCTGGCCGGGCTGCTGTGGTGCAAGCAGTTCTACAACTACCACGTCTACCGCTGGCTGGAGGGTGATCCGACCGGGCCGCCCCCGCCACCGGAGCGCTGGCACGGGCGCAACGACGAGTGGACCCACATCGTCAACGAGGACGTGCTGCTCATGCCCGACGCCTGGGAGTACCCCTGGTACGCGTCCTGGGACCTGGGCTTCCACTGCGTGACGATGGCGATGATCGACCCCGCGTTCGCCAAGGGCCAGTGCCGACTGATGCTGTCCAGCCTCTACCAGCACCCCCACGGCCAGGTGCCCGCCTACGAGTGGAACTTCTCGGACACCAACCCCCCGGTGAGCGCCTGGGCCGCCTGGCAGGTCTACATGATGGACTACGCCCTCACCGGGACGCCCGACGTCGACTTCCTCAGCAGCATGTTCCGGGGCCTGCTCGCGAGTCTGAGCAACTGGTTCAACACCCAGGATCCCGGCGGTGACAACCTGTTCGGCGGCGGGTTCCTGGGGATGGACAATATCGGCATCTTCAACCGCGACGACCCGCTGCCCACCGGCGGCCAGCTCGTGCAGTCCGACGGCACCGCCTGGGTCGCGCAGATGGTGATCTCGATGGCCCAGATGAGCCTGGAGCTGAGCAGGCATGCTCACGGCTGGGGCAACGACATCGAGAAGATGCTGCTGGACTTCGCCATCGTCGCCAACGCCATCGAGTCCGGCCGCGACGGCGTCAGCCTGTGGAACGAGGAGGCCGGCTTCTACTGCGACGCCATCGTCCACCCTGAGGGCGGTGCGACCCAGCTGGGCGTGATCTCGATGCAGGCGATCATCCCGATGCTGGCGTGCGCGGTCATACCCATCAGCGGCCAGCACATGGCCAACGGCCTGCAGCTGGGGCCAGAGGCGATCAAGTTGCGCGAGCGGGTGCTGGCCCACCATCCGGAGCTCTCGGGCAGCATCGCGCTGACGCCGGAGCACGGCGACGGCACGGCGATGCTGTTCACGGTGGTGCCGCCCGGTCGGCTGCGGCGAATCCTGGAGCACGTCCTGAACCCCATCGAGATGCTGTCCGAGCACGGGGTGCGCAGCCTGTCGGCGGTGTACCGCGACGATCCGTACACCTTCACCGTGGGCGACCAGACCTTCACGCTGCCCTACTGGCCCGCCGAGTCCCGCAACCGCATGTTCGGCGGCAACTCCAACTGGCGCGGGCCGATCTGGTTCCCGATCAATGTGATGATCGTGCAGACGCTGGCGGCCTACGACGCGTTCTTCGGCGACACCTTCGCCATCGAGTACCCGTCGGACTCCGGACAGGAGGTGTCGTTGGCCCACGTGGCCGCCGACCTGGCCGAGCGGCTCACCAGCATCTTCCTGCGCGGCGAGGACGGCCAGCGGGTGGTGTTCGGCGACAACGACTACTTCCAGAACGACCCGTACTGGAAGGACCTCGTGCCCTTCTACGAGTACTTCGACGGCGACGACGGCCACGGGCTCGGCGCCAGCCACCAGACCGGCTGGACCGCCACGGTGGCGCTCCTGCTGCAGTTCCAGCACCTGGTCCACAAGCGGGACTAGCGTCGGAGTAGGGGTAGATGTCCGCCGACGCGCACTTCCTGGATCGACTCACCCTGACCCGGGTGGATCGCGACATCTTCACGGGCTACTGCCACGCCGGCGCCCCGCTGCGGGCGTTCGGCGGACAAGTGGCCGCCCAGGCCCTGGTGGCGGCTGGCGAGACCGTCGAGGGCGACCGGGATGTGCATTCCCTGCACGGCTACTTCCTGCGGCCAGGCAGGACGGCGGATCCCATCGTCTACCTCGTCGAGCGCCCCCGGGACGGCCGCTCGTTCAGCACTCGGCTGGTGCGGGCAGTCCAGTACGGCGAGACGATCTTCACGATGTCTGCTTCCTTCGCGGTGCTGGCCGAGGGCCCGGACAGGTTCTCGCCGATGGCGCAGGTGCCCTCACCGGACGACCTGCCAGAGGCCGTGCTGCCCGTCGCCTCGGACAACCCGCGGCTGCGGGAGATGGGCTACCCCGACGAGCGGCTCATCGACGTGCGGCTGGTGGACAACGACACCGCGATCCGCATCACCGGCGGCGCCGCCGCCCGCATGGCCTGGTTCCGGACGTTCGAGAGCCTGCCGGACGACCCGCTGCTGCACGTCTGCGCGCTCACCTACTTCTCGGACATCACGCTGCCAGGAACCACCATGGTCCCGCTGCCGGCGGAGGTCCGCAGCGAGTACCAGCTGATGTCCTTGGATCACGCGATGTGGTTCCACACACCCGTCCGAGCAGACGACTGGGTGCTGTTCGTCCAAGACAGCCACGTGGCGCGCGGGGGCAGGGCGCTGGGCCGCGGAGAGTTCTACGGGCCCGGCGGGCAACTCCTCGCCTCAGCAGTGCAGGAGGTGCTCATGCGGCGGACGCCCGGCACGCCCGGGCGCGCGGCTCAGCCGGACAGCACCTCCAGCTCGTAGCCGGCGAACAGACCGGTGCCCGTGACGCCCACGGTGTTGTTCAGCAGCGCCTCGAGCTCCATCGCGGGAGTTGCCGCGACCAGCTCCGACGACAGCGGCAGGTCCATGATGAGCCCGCCCTGCTCGGTGATCACCCCGCCGTCCTTGCCCCCCGCCGGACGCACAATGGGGACCGTCCCCAACAAGTCCCGCAAGGTGTGCCGCACGAGGTTGATGGCCTCCGGGATGACTTCCAGCGGGAGGTTGAACTTGGCCCCGATGCGGGGCACGAACTTGGAGTCGTCGACCAGGATGAACCGTCGCTTCGCAGCGGCGAAGACCAGTTTCTCCCGCACGAACGCGCCGCCGCGGCCCTTGATCAGATTGTGCTGGGGATCGACCTCGTCGGCACCGTCGAAGCACCAGTCCGGGCGGGCGTTGGACAGGTCGGTGACATCCAGGCCCAGGTCCGTGCAGTAGCCGGAGATCTCGTACGACGTGGGTACGCAGCGCACCCGCAGACCCTCGTCGGACACCCGCGCCGCCAGCGCGAGCAGAGCGAGGAAGCTGGTCGAGCCCGAGCCGATGCCGATCACATCGCCGTCGGCGGCCTCGGCGGCGAGCCTGCTCGCGATGGCTTCCTTGGCCTCGCGGTTGCTGATGTCGCCCGTCCACGCGGGTGCGGTCAGATCGTCCCAGTGCATCGCCCGAACCTCTCGTCGTCGTCACCCCGCACGCTAGCGATGTATCGCGGCGTACGCTGAACGGCCATGGCGGAGCAGCAAGGGCGGGCGACGACCGCCGTGGCGTGGCGCTATCTGCCTGGGCCTTCCACACCGTCGGGGGACACGTGCGCGCGCGAGGAATTGCTCACCGAGGCCCTTGCGGCGGAGCCGCTCGAACCGCCCGCCGCCGGTCCAGTGCGCCTAGCGCACGATGTCAATGGCGCGCCGTTGCTGGTCGGGGACTCCCGCACGGTGACTGCTTCCCATAGCCGCGGGGATCGCGGTCATTGGCTGGCCGTCGGCGTCGCCGAGGGCCGGGTCGGGGTGGACCTCGAGCGCGTTCGGATTATGCCGAGCGCGGCGGCACTGGCCCGCCGCTGGTTCCCGACGATGGAGCAGCAGCTGCTGCAAGAGGCCTCGGAGTCGTTCCGGCAGCAACGGCCGAGTGGCGACCGGGAGGAAGCCGAGCTCTTCTGGCAGCTCTGGACCCGCAAGGAAGCACTGGCCAAGGCTCTGCGGCTGCCGCTCCCCGACGCTCTCGGCATTCCAGTACCGCAGGATGCCCGGCCCGCCGGGCTCAGACTGCGCACATGGCAGCTGGCCGACCACAGCAGCCGCGAGCGTGCCACGCTCTCGGCCGCCGCCGATGTCCAGCCGTTGCTCGTACCGTCCCAGCCCACCATCACGACCGCTCGGATGCGCCTTCGGCCGTTGCGCATCGGCGACGCAACGTTCATCGACGATCTGGACGCCGATCCGCGGGTCCGGCGCTACACCGACCAACCTCCGCCCATACCTGGGCATGGGGAGCGGACGGTGGGGCGTTGGCTGGCCGAAGCGGGGCAGCGCCCCGGGGTCGGCTTCTGGCTCGCCGAGGATGCGGCCGCAGGCACTCCCATCGGCTGGTTCCACCTCCGCTGCCCAAGACCCACGGAACCGGCAATCGCGGGCGACCTGAGCCTGGGCTATCGGCTGCTGCCCAGCGTCTGGCGGCGCGGCCTGGCTACCGAGGGCGCGCGGGCGCTCGCGCGGTACGGGCTCGTGCACCTGCGCGCACCCCGCGTCACGGCCACAGCCCTGGTCGACAACCATGCGTCAGTCGCAGTCATGCGCGGTGCAGGCATGAGAGCCGCCGAGGACTGGGCGTATCTGGCCCAGGACGGTCAACTGCGGGCGGCTGTGCTTTTCGCCATCGACGATCCAGGCGCGATCCCGGACTGACCGGGCGCGGATGCCCGCTGCCGCCGCCCTGTCAGGCCTCCGCCGGATCGCCCTCCCCGTCGGACTCCTCGTCATCACGCTTCCGGGTGGCGGCGACCAGCCCCGCACCAGCGGCCAGCAGAGCCGCGCCCGCCGCTCCCACGGCGGCAGTGGTGCCATCCCCAGTCTGCGCCAACCGGTCCGGGCCGGGCTGTGCCGTCGAGGGCGAGCTGTCCACCGCCGCGGCCGGGGCTGCGATGGTGTCGGCCGCCGTTGATACGGCCTCAGCTGTGACGTCCACTACGTCTGCCTCCGGGACTGCGGCTGCGGCCTCCTGGACGGGGGCTGTGACCTCCACTGCAGCTGCTTCCGGGGCTGCCTGGGCCGGCGCGTCGCTCGTCGCCGGCACCGACTCGTCGCTGCCGGCTACCACTGTGGAGACCGGCAGATCCGCCGGCTCGACGGTCTGAGTGGCTGCCGGCTCGGGTGCGGCGGGCCCGACTGTTGATGCGGCTACGACTTGCGGCGCGGCCGCCTCAACGGGCGCGGTCTGTGGCTGCGCTGGACCCGGCTGTGCCACTGGCGCCTGCTCGGGCGCAGGCGCCTGCTCGGCCACCGGCGCCTGCGGCGTGGGTGCCTGGGCCGGCACGCCGACGGCGTCAGGGATGGCGTCGGTCGATGGTGCACCGGGGTTCGACCATGGCTGGGGGACGTACGGCGTCCCGGGGTCCTGGATCGAGATGCCCCCCTCGAAGACGAAGCCCCCCTGCCCGGCGACCGGCGCACCTGCGTCCGGCACGACCTTTGGCTGAGCCGGGCCACCACCGCCTGTCGGGACCGAGTCCACAGTGGCCGCCGGCACGGAATCCACCACGACGCCCTGATCCGGCAGGACTGCCTCCACCACATCCGAGGTGACGCTCGGGACGACATCCGGAGCCAGCTCCGGCGTCTGCGCGGGATCCGACACGGTGAAGATTGACTCCGGTATGCCGCTCACGCTCGTCTCCGCCCCGGACGGATTCGTCCAGGCGATCGGATAGGCATCGATCGCAGGATCATCCATCTGCAGGACCCCGTCGAACCAGAAGGACCCGGACACTGGCACCTGGGAGGTCGAAGATGCCGACGGCAGGTCTCCCCCGATCGGAGACGATGGCGCCGACGGTGTCACCGTGACTGCGGCGACCGACCCAGCGCCCCCGCCGCCACCGCCAGCGGCCGAAAGGCCGGCAGTCCCAAGGTCCGCAGCAGCGGCCGCCCCTGCGCCTACACCGGCCATGACCGTGGTTCCGAGCAGCACCGCCGCCACCCGTCCCAGAATCAACCCCGTCTTGTCCGGCGCGTGCTCGACGTGCAGGCCGTCGAGCACGACCAGAACGTCCTGAGCCGCCTCCTCGAGCAGCTTCAGCACCACGCCGGCTTCGCCCTGCTCGACGCCGCGCCGCGCGACCTTGTCGCCCCCGCCAAAGTATGGGTTCTTGCCCGTCACCTCGCTCAGCCCGACCAGTACCGCCCGGGACCTTGGTGCGGTCTCGATGGCCGCATCCACGGGCGACTCGCACTGCTCGAGCTCAATGGGAACCGCGACAGCGGTCGCCAGCTCCTGGGCGATGGCCAAGGCTTCTGGGTTCTTGACCTCTGAGATCGGCTCCTGGCCCACCAGCATGCGTACGCCGCACCGCCAGCGAGCCGCGAGGCCGACGGCGGTGAGGGCGGCGAAACCCGTGACTGCCCGGCCGGCCGAGACGCCGACCACCTCGTCGCCCGCGACAGCGTCCTCGCGCATGACCATGAGGGCCACCCACGGCGGGTCGAGGACGGGATCGGGTGCCCCGCCCCGCCCCACCGACCCAGCTGCCGCGGCCTCTTCCTCCTGCTGCACCTGGTCGGCGACCGCCTGCAGCGCCCGGCGCAGCCAGGACTCGGCGCGTCGGGGCGACGGCACGATGATCACCACACGGCTGTCCGCGGCCGCGAGCGCCACGGCCTGCTCGATCCGCGGCTCGCAGTCCCCAGGGGCCTGCTCGACGTTGACGCCCGCCGCCGCCAGCTGCGGCCCTAGGCCCTCGTCGCCGAGGATGATGGCCGAGTGCACGAGAGCCGCGACGTCCGCCACCCTTCCGCGCGGGAAGTGTCCCTCATCGACGATGACGGCCCGGATCTTCTGGGTCCTGTCCGCAATCGACTCCGACATCGCTCCCCCACCCGCCATCAGTCCGCGCCGAGCGTGGAGCGTGCCGCCTCCAGGCGCGCGACCGGCACCCGGAACGGCGAGCAGGACACGTAGTCCAACCCGACCTTGTCGAAGAAGTGCACCGACTGCGGGTCGCCACCATGCTCGCCGCAGACGCCGCAGTGCAGGTCCGGCCTGGTCTCGTGGCCGGCCTTGACGGCCATCTCGATCAGCTTGCCAACGCCCTCGGCGTCGATGGACTCGAACGGCGATACCCCGAACACGCCCTTCTCCAGATAGGCCGAGAAGAACGCAGCCTCGACGTCGTCGCGGCTGAAGCCCCAGGTCGTCTGCGTGAGGTCGTTGGTGCCGAACGAGAAGAACTCGGCGGCCTCGGCGATCTGGCCAGCGGTCAACGCCGCGCGCGGCAGCTCGATCATGGTGCCGATCGGGAAGCGCAGGTCGCAGCCGTGGGTGGCGGAGACGTCCTCGAGCACCTCCTGCGCCTCGGCGATGACGAGTTCTAGCTCCTGGATGGACCCCACGAGCGGGATCATGATCTCGGCCTGCGGGTTGCCGCCCATCTTCTGCCGGAAGCAGGCGGCCTCGGCGATGGCCCGGACCTGAAGGGCGAAGAGTCCGGGCTGCACGAGGCCCAGCCGGACGCCGCGCAGGCCCAGCATCGGGTTCTGCTCGTGCATCCGGATGACCTCGCTCAGCAGCGCGAGGTCGGCTTCGACATCCTCGCCGCGCTCCTGCGCCCGGGCGACCTTGACGCTGAGCTCGGTCATGTCGGGCAGGAACTCGTGCAGCGGCGGGTCGATCAGGCGGATGGTGACCGGCATGCCGTCCATCGCCTCGAGGATGCGCTCGAAGTCCTTGCGCTGCAGCGGCAGCAGGGCGGCCAGCGCCTCCTCCCGCTCCGCAGTGTTGGTGGCGAGGATGAGCTTCTCGACGTAGGCGCGACGCTCGCCCAGGAACATGTGCTCGGTGCGCAGCAGGCCGACGCCCTGGGCACCCATGCGACGGGCGCGGGCGGCGTCCGGCGGAGTGTCGGCGTTGGCACGCACCTGCAGGCGTCGCACCTGGTCGGCGTGGGTCATGATGCGGTCGACTGCGCGCACCAGCGCGGCGGTCTCCTCGTCGGCGTCGTCCAGCGCCGCGTCGATGCCCTCGTCGAAGTAGACCGCCACCGGGCTCGGCACCACCGCGACCTCGCCGAAGAAGACGTCGCCGGTGGCGCCGTCGATGGACACGACGTCGCCCTCGTTGATGACGGTTCCGTCCTCAGTCGTCATCCGCCGGTTGGCCGTGTCGACGTCCAGCGACTCGGCGCCGCAGACGGCTGTCTTGCCCATCCCCCGCGCCACCACGGCCGCGTGCGAGGTCTTGCCGCCGCGGCTGGTGAGCACACCGGCCGCCGCGACCATGCCCTGCAGGTCGTCGGGGTTGGTCTCGCGGCGCACCAGGATGACTTGGCGGCCATCAGCCGCTGCCTCCGCCGCGCTGGGCGAGTCGAACACGACCTCGCCGACGGCTGCGCCGGGCGACGCACCCATGCCGGTGGCGGCCAGCCTGGCCCCGCTGGTGGACCCGAACCGCGGGAACATCAGCTGTCCCAGCTGCGCCCCCTTGACCCGGCGGACGGCCTCGTCCATGTCGATGATGCCCTCGTCCACGAGCTGCACGGCGATCCGGAACGCAGCTGCGGCGGTGCGCTTGCCGACGCGGGTCTGGAGCATCCAGAGCTTGCGCCGCTCGACGGTGAACTCGATGTCGCACAGGTCCTTGTAGTGCTTCTCGAGCTGGTCCATGATCGCGAGCAGCTCGTCGTGGGCCGCCTGGTCGGTATCCGCCAGCGCGGACAGCGGCAGGGTGTTGCGGATGCCCGCCACGACGTCCTCGCCCTGGGCGTCGGGCAGGTAGTCGCCGTACACGCCGGAGTGACCGGTGGCCGGGTCGCGGGTGAACGCCACGCCCGTGCCGGAGCCCTCGCCGACGTTGCCGAACACCATGGTCTGGACGTTGACCGCCGTACCCAGGTCCGCCGGGATGCGCTCCTGGCGGCGGTAGATGATCGCCCGCTCGGTGTTCCAGGAGTCGAACACCGACCTGATCGACATCCGCAGCTGTGTCATGGGGTCCTGCGGGAACGCCTCGCCGGTCTCCTCCAGCACGATGGCCTTGTAGCGGTCCACCAGCGCGTGCAGCGAAGGCACGTCGAGGTCGTAGTCCAGGACCACCCCGGCCACGTCCTTGGTCTCCTCCAGCGCAGCCTCGAACACGTTCGAGTCGATGCCCATCACGGTCGACCCGAACATCTGGATCAGGCGTCGGTAGGAGTCCCAGGCGAAGCGGTCGTTGCCGGAGGACTCGGCCAGACCGACCACCGAGCGGTCGTTCAGGCCGATGTCGAGCACCGTCTCCATCATTCCCGGCATCGAGTAGCGGGCACCGGACCGCACTGAGAGCAGCAGCGGGTCAGAGGGGTCGCCGAGCTTGCGCCCCACCTGCCCCTCGACGTGGTGCACCGCCGCGTCCACCTCGGACTCGAGCTCCTCCGGCTCACCCCCGTGCTTGAGGTAGTAGCGACACGCCTCCGTCGAGATCGTGAAGCCGGGGGGAACGGGGATTCCCAGACGCGTCATCTCGGCCAGGTTGGCGCCCTTGCCGCCGAGGAGGTCGAACATCGTGCGGTCGCCCTCGGCGAATTGGAAGACGTACATGTCACCTCATGTTCCTGGACCCGGCAGCTGCGGGTGCATCGGATGTCGGACGGCGGGAATCACCTCGCTGCGCGCCGTGGCTGCAGAGAGACAATCCGACCTTGCTGCGGGCGGGGCAGTGGTGTCAAACGGGCGGGGACGGTCCACATGAATAGTGCTGGAACCCGCGGATCGCTCGAGTTGGCGAGCCACCCGGATTGGCCATCCAAGTGGATTAACAAAACGTGAACCATCACTCTGGGGCCATGTCCTACGTCGGATCGGTGGCGCGCAGCGTGCTCGCCACCGACTGGAGCAAGCGCCGCGGCTGGTCGGCGTTCCGGCGGGGACTCGTCGTGGTGGTCTCGATGCTTGTGTTCGGGGGGCTCTACGGTCCGGACATCGGGGCGCTGGCCTCGGTGGCAGCGCTCTACGTGGGACTGCAGGACCGGGCGGCCGACCCGCCGAGCTACACGGTGCGCATCATGCTCGTGCAGTCGCTGGTACTGGGCGGGGTCGTGTTCCTGGCGGGGGTGTCCTCGCGCTCGCTCGTCCCCGCGGTGCTGCTGGTGGCCTGCGCGGCGATGTCGGGGTTGACGGCGCGCCACGACAAGGCTGTGAGCCGCATGTTCGCCGACGTCATCGCAGTGGAGGCGTTCCTGGGGCTGTCCCGGATCACCAACGAGTACGCGCTGCACGCCTTCATAGCCGTGCTCGCGGCGTCGCTGGCGCAGACGCTCTTCACCCGGCTGTCGGCACGGTTCCAGTCCGACCTGCCTGAGCGCCGGCCGGTCGCGGCGGCGATGCTCGCCGTGGCCACCCATATCGACGATGCCCAGACCCGCAGCGTGCGCGGCACCGGCGAGGCCGCGACCGCGGCACTCAACGCGGCCGACGCCAGCGTCGCCCGCTCGGACCTGTCGCACAAGCGGCGCAGGGCGCTGCGCAAGCTGATCGGCGACGCCGAGGCGCTGCGCGAGGAGGCCTCCTCGATGCGTGCGCGGCGGGCGTTCGCGACGGCCGTCATCGCCGACCGCAACGTGGACGACGCCGCGCGGGTGGCCGCCGAGACACTGCGGGCCACCGCTCGGGCACTGACGGCGATCCAGACCCCAGGCGTACCTGTGGACCGGGTCGGAGCCGCCTTGGCACAGGTCGACACCTGCGCCGCCGAGGCCGCCCAGATTGCCGAGCGACCCGACCTGCGCGGCACGGCGATCGCCATGACCCACCAGTCCCAGCGGCTGGCCACACACCTGAACAACCTGCTGACGGCTTCCTACGACCGGGAGGCGACGTCGGGGCGTCACCTCCGCAACGCGCTGGGGCGCGAGCCGTTCCATCCGCGCCCGATCGACATCAAGACCGGCGCCCGGCTCGCCCTGGCCGCGATCCTGGGCATGTGGCTGGCCCATGTGCTGCACCTCGGGCACGGCGGCTGGGTCGCGGCCACGACGGTGGCGCTGATGCGGCCCGACCACCGGGCGCTCACCTCGGACACCATCGCGCGGGCGCTCGGCACGGCGATCGGCGCCGCCGCGGTGATCCCGCTCGTGGCCGTCACGTCGCACACGCCGGTGACGAACCTCCTCCTGGTCTGGTTACTGGCCACTCTCACCTTCGCCATCACCTCCGCGAACGAGGGGCTCTACATCATCGTGATCACGATCGAGACGGTCTTCACGCGGGCGGTGGTCGGCGAGGACCCGGTGTCGGTGGCGATCGACCGCGTGCAGGACGTCACGCTGGGCTGCGCGGTCGCAATCGTGCTGCTGCTCGCCCTCCCGCTGCGCCACGGCCGCCGTCTGCGCAAGGAGATGTCGGAGTATGCCGAGGCCACGGCAGAGTGGCTGGACGCCGTGGCCAAGCTGTGCAAGGGGGCCAAGGGCGGCAAGGTCAAGCGCAACAAGGCGCTGCACCGGCGCATGACTGCGGCCCGCGCGAACGTCCAGCATGGCCTCGACCTGCGCCAGGTTGAACCGCTCGGCCCCGGCATGCCCCCGTGGCTCGGACAGAACCTGTTCACCCTGATCCATGACTCGGAGCGCGCGAGTGTGGCGGCCGAGGTGTCGCTGCGCCATGGTGCGAAGGGGTCGAAGAAGGCGCGCAAGGCCGCGACCCGGGCGGCCGAGGACCTGCGGCAGGCCGCTATCGCGCTGCAGACCCATGCCACCGACGAGGATCTGCGGCGGTGGGAGGCGGAGCGCAGCGCCAGCGCGGCAGAGCAACTCGCAGCAGAGGCGGCGACCCTGGAGGCAGGAGTCGCCGCAGCGGAGGCGCAGGCGGAGGCCGACCAGCCAGCCGAGTCGGAGGGCGCCGGGCGTGCAGCCGAGACCCCGCCCCCCGGCTCCGCCGACGAACCGGCGGGTCACGACCCTCGAAGGGATATCGAGCGGCTGCTCCAGCTCGCCGCGCGGGAAGCCCGCGGCGCTAAGATTCTGGCCCGCACCCGTCCACGCAGCCCAGGAGAGAAGCTCGGGGACGACCAAGGCACCGCCGCAGCGCCGGTCGAGGTGGCTGAGACCCCCGCGGCGGCGGAGACCGAGGGCGAGAGGAACCCACATGGCTGATGCTGCCGATCCTGCGGACGAGGCAGACGAGGCATCGACGACCAACACGTCGGGCAGCGAGCCGGAGCTCCACAAGATCAAGACCCGCGACGCAGCTATCACGGTGACCCTGGCGATCCTGCGCGCGGTGGTCACCGTCGGCCTGGTGCTGCTGTTCTACGCCTGGCTGCCGACCGAGGTGATCCAGGATCGCCAGGTGGTCCTGCTTGTGACCACGGGCGCAATGGTGCTGTGGGGCGTGGCCGTGGTCGTGCTCGTGCTCCGGATCGGCAACAAGCCCAACGCCCTGATCCGGGTGACCAGCGGCCTGCTGACCGTGATCGTGCTGCTCGTCGCGGTCTTCGCGCAGATCGACCTGCTCATCAGCAGCAGCGATCCGGGTGCCTACAGCCAGCCGCTGGACAAGACCGCGGCGCTGTACTTCTCGATGACGGTGACGGCAACGGTGGGCTTCGGCGACATCGTTGCGGTTTCCGATCCCGCGCGCCACGTGGTCACCTTCCAGATGCTCATCGACATGGTGTTCCTGGCGGCCGCGATCAAGGGCGTCCTGGGAGCCGCGCAGGTATCGCACCGCACCCACCCGGACGAGCGGCCCCCGATGGTCCGCAAGCACGCGGAGCGCCAGGAGGCGAGCCAGAAGGAATCGCAGTCGCAGTAGGGTGGGGTTATCGATGCCACCGCGCTGACAGACCGGGAGACCCACATGCAGCGTCCCGCCCTCGCCGCCGTAGTGCTCTTGACCGCCGTCGGACTGGCCGCCTGCGGCAGCGGCTCGACCGCCTCCGACGCCGTCACGTCAGCTCAGGGTCGCGCCAGCTCGGCGGCTGCAGCGGCCCAGGGTGCTGCTTCCTCGGCGGCCGCGGCCGCATCCTCCGCGGTGGCGCAGGCGACGTCGGGCGTGTGCCAGGCGCTCAACGGCGTCAAGTCCGAGGTGCAGGCCCAGTCCAGCGAGCAGGCGACCGTGGGGCAGGTGAAGGCCGCCGCGCAGAAGAGCATGACCACGCTGAACCAGGCCAAGGCCGACGCCGGCGCCGTCAAAGGGGCCGTCATCGCAGCGATGATCACCGCCGAGCAGACGCTGCTGGACCAGCTCCAGGGCCTGCCCGACAACCAGACGCTGGCCCAGGCCTCGCCGAAGGCGCAGGCGGCCGTGACCGCGGTCGAAGGTGCCTACACGACGGTCACCACGACGTTCAACTGCTGAGGCGTCAGCCGCCCAGGCCCCCACAGTCGGCCAGAAAGGTGCGGCAGCGCTCGGCCTCAGCGTCCTCGCCGATGGCCTCGGCAGCTCTGGCAAGACCGGCCAGGCACCGCAGGAACCCCTGGTTTCCCTCATGACTCGCCGGCACCGGACCCTGTCCGCGCCAGCCGTTGCGGCGAAGGTTGTCCAGCCCCCGGTGATAGCCCACGCGGGCGTAGGCGTAGCTGTCCAGGTCGCGTCCCTGCGCCCATGCGGCTTCCGCCAACAACGACCAGGCCAGGGAGGATTCCGGGTGCCGCCGCACGAGGATTTCGGCATCCGCACCGTCCTCCAGCTCCGCCACCACATCCTCCTCCACCGGCAGCAGGGTAGGGGCGGGTCCGGCCAGCAGGTCGTTGTTCTCCATGGCGAGCCACACTAGTCCGGACAGGTTGATAATGACCCCGTGAACATGTCCTCGCAGGACGCGCTGTGGCTGACCATGGACCGTCCCAACAACTTGATGGTGATCGATTCGCTGATGTGGTTCGAGTCGCCGCTGGCGCTTTCGGACGTGCGCAGCGTCGTGCAGGAGCGGCTGATCGACCGCTTCGCGGTCTACAGCTCGCGGGCCGTCGATGACTCCGGCTGGCGCTGGGTCCCGCACGACGATTTCGACCTGGACCAGCACGTGACCGATGTGCAGCTGCCATCTCCAGGGGACATGACGATGCTGCAGGACTTCGTGTCCAGCCAGCGCAGCCTGCCGCTGGACCGGGATCGCCCGCTGTGGACGCTCACCCTGATCCAGGGCTTCTCGCCCGCGCCCGGCGTGCTCGGCTCGGCCGTGCTGATCCGATCGCACCACTCCATCGCCGACGGCATCCGGCTCACCCAGGTGATGTTCAGCCTGTGCGACGTCGACGGCCATCCGACCGGTGTGGGCACGTCGCTCCCGGCTAAGCCGTCGCCGCTGGGGATCGCCGCCTCGACCGCGAGCGAGTTCGCCTCGTCTGCGGCTGACATCGTGACGGCCACGGCCCGGACCACGGGCCGCGCGGCCGCGGCACCGGTGCGCGGCGTCGCTGCCGCCGCCACCGATCCCAGCACGCTGCTCGCCGTCCCGGGCAGCGTCGCCGGAGGTCTGCGGGACCTGGCCGGGAGGGCCGCCGCCGCCGCGCGCAACCCGGCCCGCCTGACCGATGTGGCCAGCCTCATCAGCACGCGAGGGAACCGTCCGGTCAACGACGTCTCGAGCGCGGCCAAACTGCTGCTGGCCGCTCCCAGCGGACAGGCCGTCTGGGGCGGGCAGCCGGGGGTGCCCAAGAGCGTGGGCTGGGCCCCCGAGCTCGACCTGGACGAGGTCAAACGCATCGGGCGCGCCACCGGCACGACCGTCAACGATGTGCTGCTCGGGGCGATCTCCGGGACCCTCACCCGGTATCTGCGCGAGCACGGCGACGGCGACCTGGACGAGGTCGTGTGGATGGTGCCTGTGAGTGTCCGGCCGTTCGACCCGGACCTGGGCGACGAGCTCGGCAACCACTTCTCGCTGGTCGCCTTCCGCATGCCACTGGGTATCGACGACGTCGGCGAGCGCCTGGCCGAGGTGCGCAGGCGGATGGACCGCATCAAGGCCAGCGACGAACCCCTGCTCACCTACGGCGTGCAGCGCGTCATCTCGCAGGCGCCGACGCCGGTGGCCACCGGCCTGACCAACTTCTTCGCCAACAAGGCCGTGGGGGTTCTTACCAACGTGCCAGGCCCACGGGGTCCGATCAGCTTCGCGGGTCAGCGGGTGGCGGGGGTCCTGGGCTGGGCGCCGTGCTCCGGCGACCAGGTGATGACGATCTGCATCTTCAGCTACAACAACCGGGTCTCGATCGGCTTCGCGGCGGACACCGCCCACATCCCGGCGGCCGGCGAGCTCGGGGCGCTGTTCGCGACGGAGTTCGACCACATGAGCCAAGCCGTCACCTGACCGAGTGCGAGCCAAGGGCGGTCGCGGGTTCGGCCGCTCAGCCCCGAAAGTGCAGGTGTTTGTCAGGCAAGGAGAAGCCTCACGCTGCCTCTTGGCTGACAAACACCTGCAGTTTCGGGTGGGGGGTGCGGCGCGGCGGGACCTGGCTCACGGCTGCTAGAGCTTGGAGTCGGCCAACCACTCGCGCACGACATCCGCGAAGCGTCCGGGGTCGCGCCGATGGGGCTCGTGGCCAGAGTCGTCGAACACCACCAGTCGGCTCTGCGGCAACAGGTCGTGCGCGTTCTCGCCATGCGCCACCGGGATGATGGAATCCCGGCGCCCCCAGACGATGAGCACCGGCACCGAGCCGGCCAGGTGCAGCTTGTCCAGCGCCGACACCCGCTGACCGCGGTGATCCACGACGCTGCGCAGGGTGGCCAGGAACGACGCCCGGCTGTGCTCGCTGGCCAGCCGCTCGATGCGCTCCATCACCTGGTCGCCGATCAGCTCAGGGCGGCGGAGCATCCGCCGGGCACGCGAGCGCAGGCTGTGGGCGGCGCTCAGAGTGCGATCGTTCAGCGCCAGACCGATGGCCATTCCGCTACCCGGCATCGCCGCGAGCCGCAGGATCAGGTTGGTCTCCCGGCCCAGGCCGCCGCTGGAGACGAGCACCAGCCCGCCGACGCGGGTCGGGTACTGGTACTGGAACTGCAGCGCGACGCCTCCTCCCAGCGAGTGCCCGACGAGCACGACCCGGTCCAGGCCCAGGTGGTCGAGCAGGTCCCGAACGGCGCTGGCCAGCGCTCCCAGCGAGAAGTCGCCCCCGCTCGCGTCAGAGTCGCCGTGCCCGGGCAGGTCGACCGACACCACGGTGCGCCCACCCGCCGCCAACGCCGTTGCGGCGTCCTGCCAGTTGCGCGCTGATGACCCAACCCCGTGCAGCAGAACCAGCGGGATTCCCACACCGGGGTACTCCTCGTAAGCCAGCCCGGCGCCGTGGATCGTCGCCCGCCGCCGACGGGGGCCGACGGCCGCGGCCTCGGGTGCAGCTGCAGCTCCGACCGTACTCGACATGGGCCACTCCTCCTACAGGTGTTGAACTCGGTGCGCTTCCCCTGGCTGGCCAGCAACCTACGAAAGCGTAACCTACGACACCGTAGGTTACTAGGCCGGCGACAGTCCGGACTTTCCCGTCTCACCCGCCATCGGCGCGCTCCGATGGCTAATGTGCCCGCATGAGCGACAAGCAGAAGGCCGACGCCGCAGCCTCGAAGGACCAGAAGGGCAAGAAGTCCAAGAAGGGCAAGGCCGGCAAGGCGAAGACCTACGCACCCACCAAGTCCGGGCGCATGAACAAGGCGCTGTACGAAGAGGAGCTGTTCCGGCTGCAGGCCGAGCTCGTCGAGATGCAGGAGTGGGTGAAGACCACCGGGGCCCGCGTCGTCGTGATCTTCGAGGGCCGCGACGCCGCCGGGAAGGGCGGGACGATCAAGCGCGTCTCGCAGTACCTCAACCCCCGCATCGCCCGCATCGTCGCGCTGCCGGCACCGACGGACCGCGAGAAGGGCCAGTGGTACTTCCAGCGCTATGTGCCACACCTGCCGGCAGCCGGCGAGATCGTGCTGTTCGACCGCTCCTGGTACAACCGCGCCGGGGTCGAGCACGTCATGGGCTTCTGCTCCGCCGAGGACTACCAGCGGTTCCTGCGCCAGGCCCCCATCTTCGAGCGGATGCTGGTCGAGGACGGCATCCTGCTGCGCAAGTACTGGTTCTCGGTGTCCGACCAGGAGCAGGAGGCTCGCTTCAAGTCCCGCCTGACCGACCCGATGCGGCGCTGGAAGCTGTCGCCCATGGACTTCGAGTCCATCACCCGGTGGGAGGACTACTCGCGGGCCAAGGATGCGATGTTCGTCCACACCGACGTGGAGCCGGCGCCGTGGTACGTCGTGGAGAGCGATGACAAGAGGCGCGCGCGGATCAACACCATCAGCCACCTGCTGTCGACGATCCCGTTCACCAAGGTCGAGCCGCTGGAACTGGAACTGCCCGCACGTCCGCCGTCCAGCGGCTACCAGCGCCCGCCAAGGGACACCCAGCGCTATGTGCCGGACCACTCCCGCGACGTCGAGCGGGACGGCCTAGACCCCGCCTGAGGACCCGACCCGCCGAACCGCCCGGCGGTTCCGCAACCGCCACCAGATCCAAGCACGGCCGCCAGCTAACCTGGCGGCCGTGCTTGCTGTCTGTAGCGTGAACGTCAATGGAATCCGTGCGGCGCACCGCCGTGGCGGGATCGACTGGCTGGCCCGCGGCGGCGGACACGACGTCGTGCTGCTCCAGGAGGTGCGGGCGTCCACCCCCCAGTTGCAGGAGGCGACGGCGGGACTCGGCGAGTTCCACGTCGCACATGCCGAGGCGACGGCCGCCGGACGCTCCGGAGTGGCGATCCTCAGCCGAACACCGGTGCGCGACGTCAGGGAGACGCTGGCGGAACCCTTCGCAGGATCGGGGCGCTGGGTGGAGGCCACCGTGGACACGGAGCTGGGCCCAGTCCGGATGGTCAGCGTGTACGTCCACACGGGCCAGGCGGACTCGCCCAGGCAGGACGAGAAGTACGCGTTCCTGGAGGCGATGACCGAGCGCCTGGCCGAACTGGCCGACGCCGGGGTGCCAGCCCTCGTGGCCGGCGATCTCAACATCGCCCACACGGCCCGGGACATCCGCAACGCCAAGGGAAACGTCGGCAAGGCCGGCTACCTGCCGGCAGAGCAGGAGTACCTGTCGCGCTGGACGGCCGAGGGCTGCTGGGTCGACCTTGGACGCGCCCACGCCGGCGACGTGGACGGCCCCTACACCTGGTGGACCTGGCGCGGCCAGGCCTTCGACCGCGATGTCGGCTGGCGCATCGACTACGCCTTCGCCACGGCCGACCTGGCACAGCGGCTGGCAGCGGTCGAGGTCGGTCGCGCCCCCAGCTATGCGGCGCGCTGGAGCGACCACGCCCCCGTCACGGTGCGTTTCAGCTGACAGTCGTCGGCGGCGGCCAACCAGCGGCGGCGAGCGCCACAATCATCTCCAACCGGCGCTCCGGGTCGTCGAGCGCTTCGCCGAGGAGATCCCGCAGCCGCGCCACCCGGTAGGTGACGGTCTGCGGATGCACGCCCAGGATGTCCGCGGCGCCAGCCCTGTCGCCGCCGGTGACGAGCCACACCTGCAGCGTGGCCAGGAGGGTGGCACGCTTGGCCGCAGCGACGTCCTCGAAGGGCAGCAGGCACGTCTGGCGCAGGGCATCGAGCACGGCGGGGTCCGCCGCGGCGGCAAGCTGCGGCAGCACCTCATCCGCCCACATCACGCCTGCTGCAGGGCCGTAGCCGCCGGACTCCGTGGCGGCGGCCGGCGGCAGCGTCAGCAGCCGGCGCGCCGTCCGCAGGGAGTCACCGGCCCGGCTCAACTCGACGGCGAGGCCGACACCCACGATGCCCCCGCGGACGGCGAGTGCCGCCTCAGCCCCGGGGCGCCGGCCCGCCAGCCGGTGGGGCATCACGGCCAGCCGCTCCGAGCCCGCCTCCCGAGTCAGTGCCTGCACCGACAGCCCCGGCCAAGGCTCGTCGAGCTCGAGACCGGCGGGCGCCGACGGGGCGGCCGACGCAACGGCCACCACCACCCCCGCCGGCAGCGGCCATGCGGCCTCTGCCGACAGCGCCCGGGCGCCCTCCGTGTCGCCGCCGCCGTCCAGGATGATCTCCGCCAGCTCCGATCGCACCGCCTCGCGCCGACCGGCGTCGGCGCTCTGAGCCTGTGCATAACCCGCGGCGCTGGCGGCGGACAACTCATCGATATACACGAAGATCGCTTCCGCCAGGGCCACCAGATCGGTGGTAGGAGTCCCGGCGGCGACAGCGGCGGCGGACATCCGCTCCCACGCGACGCGCGCGCCCGTGCGATAGGCGGTGAGCAACGCCTCGAGCGTCCGGCCATTACGCCATTCACCGGCGCCGATGCGGGCGTAGACGCTGTGGGCGCCGGAATCCAGGGCCGGCTCGTCCGTTCCGAACAACGTCACCAGGCGTCCGAACGCGACCTCTACGCCGCGGCGCACCGTAGCCGCCAGCGGCCCGGAGCCGAAGTCGCGATAGGACGGCACCTGCGCCCGGATCGCCTCGATCGTGGCATCGATGGTCGGCTGCATGTGACGTGCAACGCTGGCGCCCGCGATCGGACCCACGCGAGCCCACGGCCGCATCTGCTCGACGGAAGAGTCCATCCGGCGAGCCTAGTGTCCTTATTAGCCGGCAACAAACCTGTGCCGGAACCTTTGGTCTCGGTGGCCTAGTTTCGGCGTTTGAACACCATCACACTTGCAGCATGACCTCATCACCATCCACGTCGGCGCGCTCGCCGCGACCGGCGGCCTTCTTCGACCTCGACGGCACGCTGATCCCCGGCTCGGCCAACATCCCGCTGGCCAAGACGGCCTTCCGAGCCGGCATGGTCGGCAAGCGCGAACTCCTGCGCGATCTGCGCAACGGGGCGAGCTTCCTGCTCAGCGGCGCCAGCGACGCCCGCTCCGCCCAGGTGCGCGACCGCATCCTCATGGCAGTCAAGGGCCACCCCGCCAGCCAGGTTGAGGCCCTCGGCGACGTGTTCCTGCCCGACCTGGTCGCCTCGCTGCGCCCCCAATTGGAACCCGTGCTCGCCGAGCATGCGGCCCGCGGGGAGGACCAGATCGTGCTCTCAGCCAGCCCAACCGAGATCGTCGCGCGCTTCGCCGACGGCGCGGGCCTCACCTACGGTCGCGGCACCACCGCGGGCCGCGACGCCGACGGCGTCTACGACGGCACGCTCGTCGGCCCCTTCTGCTACAAGGCTGGCAAGGTCCAGATCATGGAGCAGATGGCGGCCGAGCACGGCTACGACCTGAGGGCCAGCTACGCCTACACCGACTCGGCGAGTGACCTGCCGATGCTGGAGGCGGTGGGTCATCCCGTCGTCGTGCACCCCGAGCCCGAACTGCGTGCCATCGCCGAGGATCGCGGCTGGCCCATCATCGAGACCTCCTCGGTCCCCCGGGCATCGCTCCGGTCGTTCCGCGGGCTGACTCAGCTGGCCGGCAACGGCATCACCGCCGCGGCGACCAAGCTCGGCAGGGGCGCGAAGATCGCCTTCAGCCGGACGGTTCGCCGATCAGCTCCGCGCACCGCCACATGAGGTAGTCCACAGCCGGCCCCATCTGCTTGAAGGCCGGGTTGGAGGTCTGGCCGGTCGAGTACCGGAACCAGATCTGGGCCGCGATGACGGCCAGCCGGAAGAGCCCGAACACCTCGTAGAAGCGCCAGTCCCGGCACGCCAGCCCAGTGCGCTCCAGGTAGCGCGCGACGATCTGCTCACGGGTCGGCATGCCGGGCGCGTTGGAGGGCTGCCGCCGGAACGCCTGGAACACGGCATCGTCGTCAGCCTGCACCCAATAGGCCAGCGCCGAGCCCAGGTCCATCAGCGGATCTCCCACCGTGGCGAGCTCCCAGTCCAGCACGGCGACAGGCGCAAGGGTATCCGGGTCCAGCACCACGTTGTCGAAGCGCCAGTCGCCGTGGATGAGGCGGCGCGCGACGTCGGCGGGCTGTTCGGCCTCGAGCCAGGCCATCACCTCCTCGCCGTCGGGCAGGTCATCCGTGCGCGCGTCCCGGTAGCGCCGCGACCAGCCATCAACCTGCCGTCGGACATAGCCCGGGCCGCGGTCGAACTCGCCCAGCCCGGCGGCCTCGAAGTCCACGGCATGCAGGTCCGCCAGCAGATCGAAAAGCGCCAGGCCCAGGTCGCTCGCGTCCTGGTTGCCGGCGACATCGTCGGGCAGGTCCGCGCGCAGGATGATGCCGCGTGCCCGCTCCATCGCATACAGCTCCGCGCCCACCGGGCTGTCCTCCGCACCGGCATACGCCAGGACGTGAGGCACAGTCGGGAACTGACCGCGCAGCCGCCGCTGCAGCTCGTACTCGCGATGCATGTTGTGGGCAGAGGCGGCCTTCGTGCCCCGCGGCGGCATCCTCAGCACCAGGTCGCGCTCGTCGCCGTAGCGCACGAGGTAGGTCAGGTTGGACGCTCCGCCGGGGAACTGGCGCACCTGGGGCAGCAGCCCCGGCAGCCCGTCGCCGCCCGGGATCGAGCTGCGCAGCCAGGTGTCCAGGGCCCGCACGTCCAAGGCGTCCTCGGCCCGCACGGCACGCGCCTCGGCGGCGGTGTCCAGCGCCAGCACGGCAGTGGTAGCCATCACTTCACCTCCACGTCGACCGGGTGGTCGCGCAGCTCGAGCCGCGCGATGTCACGCAGGTGGACCTCGTCGGGACCGTCGGCGATGCGCAGCGTGCGCAGCCCGGCGTAGAAGGCGGCCAGCGGGACGTCGTCGCTGACGCCCTCGGCCCCGAACACCTGGATCGCGCGGTCGAGCACCTTCAGCGCAGCGTTCGGCGCGGCGACCTTGATCGCGGCGATCTCCTTCCGCGCACCCTTGGCGCCCACAGTGTCGATCATCCAGGCCGCGCGCAGAACGAGCATCCGGGCTGCGTCGAGCTCGATCCGGGACTCGGCGATCCACTCCTGGATCACGCCCTGGGCGGCCAGCGGGCGGCCGAAGGCCACGCGCTCCTGCGCCCGCACGCACATGAGGTCCAGCGCCCGCTCGGCCATCCCGATGGCCCGCATGCAGTGGTGGATGCGGCCCGGGCCGAGGCGCGCCTGCGCGATCGCGAAGCCGCTCCCGGGCTCGCCCAGCAGGTTCGCAACCGGCACCCGGACGTCGGTGAAGACGATCTCGGCGTGGCCGTGCTGGTCGTGGTAGCCGAAGACCGGCAGCGAGCGCACGATCTGCACCCCGGGGGTGTCCGCCGGCACCAGGACCATCGACTGTTGGCGGTGCGGCTCGGCCTCGGGATCGGTCTTGCCCATGACCACCAGCAACTCGCAGCGCGGGTCCATGGCCCCGGTGCTCCACCACTTGCGTCCGTTGATGACGTACTCATCGCCGTCGCGCACGATCGACGCGCAGATGTTGCGGGCGTCGGACGATGCGACGGCCGGCTCGGTCATGCAGAACGCCGAGCGGATGCTCGCCTCGAGCAACGGCTCGAGCCAGCGCTCCTGCTGCTGCGGCGAGCCGAACATGTGCAGGATCTCCATGTTGCCGGTGTCCGGCGCGGCGCAGTTCATAGCCTCGGGAGCCAGCTCCGGCGAGCGGCCGGTCAGCTCGGCGACGGAGGCGTAGTCCGTCACCGACAGCCCGTGGTCGGGGTAGGTCGCGTCGGGCAGGAAGAGGTTCCACAGGCCCGCGGCCCGGGCAGCCGCCTTGAGCTCTGCCACGATCGGCGGGCTGTCCCACGGGTGCCCGTCGGCGATCAGCTGCGCGCGCTGCTCCGCGTAGACCGGCTCGGCCGGGTACACCTGCTCCGAGAGGAACTGCTCCGTCCGCGCGACGTAGTCGGCGGCGCGGGGGCTGGGGGCGAAGTCCATACCTATGACCCTGCCATAAGCCCCCGCGGCTGAACACCCTGGTGGTGCGCGGGTGGACCTGACGGGCGACGGCGATGATCAGCTGATCAGCACCGGGCGCTTGATGGGCTCGCGGGAGTCCATCTTGCGCTCGATCGTGTTGTTGTAGCCGAGCTTGTCGCTGACGACGACCTGGTCCCAGATCAGGTGCGTCCAGTCCTTGACCTTGAAGCAGATGTCACCGTTCCAGTCGGCCTGCGCCACCACTGCGTTGGACACCGGCTTGAGCACCGGGAAGTTGAGCACCGAGGTGTCGGATTCCGCCAACCCCATGCACGGCACGGTCTTGACGTGCGACGCGGTGATCGCCTCGGTCGCCGTCAGGTTGCCGATGACAACCGCGTTGGGCACCTGGGTCGCGATCTTGACCACCTTCTCCGGATCGTTCGGGTTGAGCCGGTGACCGCCGTTGCTCGGGATAGGGCTGCCGTAGGGCAGCCGGGAGTCGTACATTCGCACCGCCGCCCCTGCGTCGATCTGGTTCGTCTCGACCGCCTGGTCCCAGAGCAGATCGGTCGCGCCGCTGGTGAAGACGCACACGTTGCCGCTCGAATCGGCCCGGACGGTGGCGAGGTTCGCCGTGCGGGCGTTGTCGAAGTTGTTCGTGGAAGTCGCCGGGGGGTTGTCAATGCCGGGGGTGCCGTCCACGTCGCACGGGAACACCTTGGTGTGCCCGGCCCCGGTAGGCTCGACGGCAGTGAGCGTGGCCATGACGGTCTTGTCGGGCGCGCCTGTTGCGATCACCTGGGTGCCCCCGGCCGGCAGCCGCCCACCGGTCTTCCTGGTGTCGAGGAGTCGCACCTGGTTGTGGGCCACGAGCGCATCCTGGGGGCCGCCCCAGCCGAGGTTGGCCGACGACCAAAGCTGATCCCACACCAGATGGGCCCTGGCGGATAGATAGATGCACACGTTTCCCTCGCCGTCGAGTTTGACGGCGGCGGCGGTGGCGGTCGTGCGTCCGGCAACAAA
>CAYYRC010000016.1:42355-54025 GCA_964474045.1 uncultured Actinomycetes bacterium | reverse complement strand
ACCTGGGCCGCCCCGCCGGCCTCGATGGTGCGGCCGCCGCCCAGAAAGATCTTGGCGTGTCCCTGGTTGCCCTGGGACAGCGCCGGGTTGTCGCCGAAGAACTGGATCACGAGGTCGCCCGGGCGCAGGTCCTTCTTCTCCACGCGGATGACGTTCGTACCCGAGTAGCCGCCGCCCCACATCGAGATCGGCGAACTCGTGGGGACGTAGGCGCCGGTGAACCCGAAGTAGGGGAAGAAGTCGTACCGCACGCCGTTCCTGGCAGCGACCTGGGCGCCGGCAGCACGGAAGGCTCGGGCAACGTAACTGGAGCAGTCGAAGCCGTTGGTATCGCGGTAGATCTTCTTATCGGCACTTGCGTAGGGCGCGCCGAGTCTGGCGAAAGCCCACTTGATCGCGCGTTCCGCCTCGTACGTGGGGGCCAGCGCGACGGCATCGAGGCAGTACCTGCGCCAATCCACCGCGCGGGCATAGGCGGCGTTGTCAGCCACGGTGGTCGGGCAGTCCGCGGGTGGCCCGCCGAAGAACTCGGTGGCCAGCGGGGCCACTGCACCCGCGGCCACCGGGGCGTTGCCGCCGGGTGGGTTCGGGCCCGCCGCCGGCGGGGTGGGTTCGGCGTGCGCAGGGGTAGCGCTCAGGACCGCCATCAGCACCGCGACCATCGTCGCCAGCACCAGCAAGGTCCGCCTGTTGCAGAACCTGAGGCCTGTGAAGCTCCGAAATACGTCCGCCCCCATGGCGCACCCCCTGGATCGAGCGGGCGTCCCGGGCCGGTGAACGGCGTCGTCGCCCGGAGAGCCCGACGTGCTGATTGCCTACGTCAATTGACGGCAACCCACACAGGTGACTTTAGGTGAAAGGGCCCGCACCCAGCACTCTCGACCCTGATAATGCCCCGACTGGGTCACATCGGCCCATTCCTTTGGGATGGGGTGCCGACGGACCCCATCCCTCAGCCCCTTCTACCGCCGGACACCACCCAGCGCTAGGCCACCGCGGGGCGCCCGAGGATCGCGCGGGAATCGATCTTGCGCGGCGCCGGGTCCGAGTAGACCGGCAGCGACGACGTCTCCACCGACTGGTCCCAGACGATGTGCGCCCAATCCGTCGCCCGAACGCAGATGTCACCGTTGACGTCGGCCCGGGCGAGGACTGCGTTGGGCACCGTCTGGCCGCTGCCGAAGTTGCTCGCCGACGTCGCGACGCTCCCGGGCCCCTCGGCACAGGGGTACACCTTGGTGTGACCGGGGTTGATGGCGTCGAGCACGGTGAGGTTGCCCAGCGCGGTCGCCCCGGGCACGCCCACATGGATGCGCACGACCTTGCTCGGGTCGTTGGGGTCCAGCCGATGACCGGCGTTGTTGGGGATGGGGGATCCCGCCGGCTGCCGGGAGTCGAAGTGCCGGACCGGCACGTGGGCCACGAGCACATCGGTCTCGACGACCTGGTCCCAGAGGACGTTGGCGGCGGCCGAGGCGTACACGCACACCCGACCGAGGCGGTCTGCCCGGACGACGGCCAGGTTGGCCGTCCGCTGCCCCGCCGCGAAGTTGTTGACCGAAGCCAGCGGCGGGACATCTGTCTGGCCGTCGCCGTCGGCGTCGCACGGGAAGGCCCGAGTGTGCCCGGGCTGCTGGACATCCACCACCGAGAGCGTCGCCAGCACCGTGCGGTTGGGAGCCCCGGTGTCGACCACCAATGTCCCGCCCGCTGGCAGGCTGCCCGTCGGCCGGGTATCTGCCCGCCGCTGGGACGCATGGGCCGCGATCGTGGTCCCCATCCAAGTCTGGTCCCACAGCAGGTGCGCCCGGGATGACAGATAGACGCACAGGTTGCCCTCGCCGTCCAGCGCCACCGTGGACAGCGTCGCGCTGGTCCGCCGGGCGGAGAACAGGCTGCTGGCCGCCAAGGGCATGGGGGCGCCGCACGTGAACAACCTGGTGTGCCCATCACTGACCGGGTCGACGACGGTCAGGTTGCCGACGACCGTCTGATAGGGCTGACCGACCTTCATCTTGTAGGTCGTCCCGCCGGGCAGCATCCGGGCGTCGTCCCACTTGGGCCAGCCCAAGGTGTCGTAGCGGAAGTACCACTCGTTGGGGGTGTCCGGGTCAAAGCTCATCCGCCCGATGTCCACGTTGGAGTAGTCCTGCTTCCCGCCGGCCTCGATGACCCAGTCGTTGCCCAGATAGAGCTGCGCGTGCCCGGCGTTGCCGGCGGACGCGATCGGGTCGCCACCGGCGAACTTGATGACGATGTCACCGGGGGCCAGCTCGGCACGGGTGATGCGCCGGACGTTGGTCCCCGCGTGACCGCCGCCGATTGAGCTGATCGGACGGATCGCAGCGGTGTAAGAACCGGTCCACATGAAGTACGGGTAGTAGTCGTAGGTGGCACCGTTCGCAGCGCGGACGCGGGCGCCGGCGGCGCGATAGGAACGGCCCACGAGCGTCGCGCAATCAAAGTACTGGTTGTCCCGCTGCCCGGCGCTCTGGCTGTACGGGGTACCCAGTCGGCCGAAGGCCCACCTGATCGCCGACTCCGCCTCGTAGCTGACCGATAGGGCCATGGCGTCCGAGCAGATCCGCTGCAGGGCATCTGGGCCCACCCACGCCGCCAGTCGGGCGCGAGGGTCGGCCACCCCGGGGCAACCAGTCGGCATGCCGTAGAACTCGGTTGCCTGCGGCGCCACTGCCCCCGGGCGACTGGGAGCGTTGACTCCCGGCACGTCCGGGTCGGGCCCTGGTTCGAACCCCGGCGGCAGCACGACCGGGGAGCCAGGGGTCAGCGCACCCGCGCTCCCCGCGCCGGGGGCGGGACTCGGGTCGGCAGTCGCCGACGCCACCTCCGACCCTTGCAGCACGACTCCTCCCGCAAGCGCCAGAGCCAGAGCCAGGAGGAACGCAAGTGTGCCCCGCAATTCCCAGCCGAACCATCCCCACACACGAGCCATGACCGAACCACTCCCCCAGCCGCGGGGCTGCACGAGCCCGCGGCCACGACGCTATGACTTCCCGGAGCCTCCCGAGACCCACATGACGATAGCTTGTGGGATCGACCGCCCCAACACGGCCGGGAAACCTAGAACGTCGCCGGACCTCCGGTCGCCGGGAATTTCGTGGCCCAGTTGTAGGGGTAGATCCCGGGCTGACGCGTGTCGATACCGCGCTCGGCGCCCGTCGCCTGTGGCTTCGCGAACTCCGCGACCTGGTCCCAGATCACCTGGGTCCATTCGTTGCCCTGGTAGCAGATGTCGCCATTCTCGTCACTGCGCACCAGCACCGCGTTCGCCACCGTCTGCCCGCCGACGAAGTTGATCGCCGAGGTGTCCGGCAGGGCGGTGGCGGCGCCCGCGGGAATGGGCGTGCACGGGTACACGACCCCGTGTCCGGGGTTGAGCGGGTCGGTGACGGTGAGGTTGCCGAAGACGGTCTGCCAGGGTTCGGCAACGTGCAGCTTGATCTCGCGTCCGGGCGCGATCCGGTCGTTGTTGTTGCCGGGAACGGGCCAGGCGTCGCTGGGTTGCCGGGAGTCATAGAGCCGGGTCGGGGCGTGCGCCGGCAGGCTCGACTCGACCACCTGGTCCCACAGCAGGTCCGTGTCGGAGGTTGAGTACACGCAGACCCGGCCCTGGGAGTCGGCACGCACCAGCGCCAGGTTGGCGGTGTTCACGCGCGCACGGAAGTTCAGCGACGATGCCGGCGGCAGGTCCCCGCCGCAGGTGAAGACCCGCAGGTGACCGTTCGAGCCCGGGTTGACAGCCGTCAGCGTCGCCATGACCGACTGGTTGGCCGCCGCCACCTTGAAGGCGGTGGTGCTGCCGGCGACGACCCTGGTGGCATCACCCAACCCAGTGCGGGTATCGACGAGTCGATCCGGCTGATGCGCCTTGATGTCGGCTCCGGCATAGGTGGTGTCCCACACCATGTGGGCGTCTGTGGAGGTGAGCACACAGATCTTGCCGCTGCCATCAGTCTGCGAGACCGCGAGCACGGGCGCGGCCGCCTGGGTGCCGTACTGAACGTTGGAGGCCAGCGGCCGGGGCCTGTCGCACGGCCAGACCGTGGCCCAGCCGGGGTCAGTGGCACCCACGACGGTGAAATTGCCGACGACGGCCTGTCCAGGCGAGGCGACCGGGATGGCACGCTCGGTGTAGGCGGGGATGTCCTTCTGGTTGGGGGGCACCAGCTCGGCCAGCCACGCGGGCCGCTGCAGGGCCGGAGCCCAGCGGTAGTACCACTCGTTGTTCAGGTAGCCCGGCTTCGCCGCCGAGGTGCTGGGCGAGACGTAGTCGACGGCGACCCGGTCGCTGGACTCGATGATCTTGCCTCCGCCCAGGTAGATCTGGGCGTGGCCGGCGTTGCCCGCCGAGTAGGCCGGGCCCCCGGTGCCGTTGAACTTGATGATGATGTCGCCGGGCAGCAGGTCCTTGCGCTCGACCCGGATGAGGTTGGAGTCGTGGTACCCCGGCGCCGGGAAGCCGGAGTAGGGCGGATACTTCGTGTAGGCGCCGGTCCAGCCGAACATGTTGAAGAAGGTGCGGTTCTGGTAGACGCCGTTCTGGTACATGTAGGCGCCGGCCGCCGTGAACGCCCGGCCCACGAAGCTCGAGCAGTCGAACCTCGTGGTGGTGCGCAGCACGGTGTCCTGGCTGTACGGCGTGCCCAGCTTGGAGAAGGCGTACTTGATCGCCTTCTGCGCGACCCACGTCGGGGCCAGGCGCACGGCGTCCGAGCAGAGCTCGTTGATGTTCTGATCGTCGGTCCAGCTCCACCGGTACCAGGGCTCATCGGTGTAGCCGCTGGAATCGGGCGGGGCTGTGGGACAGCCGGACGGCACCGACTCCGCCAGTGGCTCCACGAGCCGCTGGCCCGGCACCGGCGGCTGGTTGCCGCCCTGGTTGGTCGTGCTGCGCCGCGGGTCCCGGCCGTCGTCGGCGCTCGCCGGCGACACCAGTGCCGCCGCCATGGCCAGGCCGACCATCGCGGCAGCCAGCGCACGGGCGGCTGATCGCCACCCCCTGCGTCCTCCCCCTGATGCCATCCCCCGTCGCGCGACATGCATGAGACAACCTTCGTTTGCGGGCAATGCGTAGAGTTTCCCCCTTCATCGGCCCGGGCGCGGGCGGTTTTGAGCATTTGACCCACTTGGCCCGCATTCAGGGCACCATGGAGCCATGTCTACCGAATCCCGCCAGCAAGCTGAGGCTGCCCTCCGAGAGGTAGCCGAGCGATACGCCGCCGCCCGCGCCGCCCTTGCCGAGGCGGACGCTGCCGCCCTCGAGGCCGCCTACCGCGCCAAGGTGGCCGGGCTGTCGCAGCACGACATCGCCAGGGTCATGGGCGATGAGTGGGCTCGCGACCACAACCCGCAGTACCCGCCCACGCTGAACTTGCAGCGCCCCGCGGACTGACTCCTGGCGGGGAGCCCAGAGGCGCCATGAGCCCCAATCGCGCAGCCGCGCAACGCGGCTTCATCTGGGTCTACTCTCGCGCTCATGGAGGTCGTCATCGTTGATACGCCCGAGGCCGGGTCCGCCCTGGCCGGCGGCGCAATCGCGGAGCTGCTCACCCGCAAGCCTGCCGCCATCCTTGGACTGGCGACGGGGAGCACCCCGCTGGGGGTCTACGACGACCTCGTGCGCCGCTACGAACTCGGCGAGGTGTCGTTCGCCGAGGCCCGCGGCTTCGCCCTGGACGAGTACGTGGGGCTGCCCCCGGAGCACCCGGAGAGTTACCGGGCGGTGCTGCAGCGCGAGATCGCGGGCCGCGTCGACTTCGCCCCCGGCGCGGTGCGCTCGCCCGATGGCTGGGCGGCCGACCTGCCGGCGGCCTGCGCGGACTACGAGCGCGCCATCGACGAGTCCGGTGGCATCGACCTGCAGATTCTGGGGGTCGGCACCGACGGCCACATCGGGTTCAACGAGCCGACCTCGTCGCTGGCCTCCCTCACCCGGGTCAAGACGCTGACCGCCACGACCCGCGCCGACAACGCTCGGTTCTTCGACAACGACGTGGATGCCGTCCCGACTCACGTCCTGACCCAGGGCGTCGGCACGATCCGACGCGCGGGCCACCTCGTCCTGCTGGCCTGGGGCGCGGGGAAGGCGCAGGCCGTCGCGGCGACGGTAGAGGGCCCAGTCACCTCGATGGTGCCCTCCTCGGCCCTCCAGCTGCACCCCCATGCCACGGTCATCATCGACGAGGCCGCTGCCACGGATCTACGCCTGGCGGACTACTACCGCTACGTCTACGCCAACAAGCCGGACTGGCAAGGCCTCTAGCCCTTCAGCCCGCCCGATCAGAGGAGCATCGTGAGCACTGCACCGCCTGACACAGCCAAGAAACCGCTGCCGAAGACCGCGATCATGGTGGCCATCACGGCCGCCACGCTCGGCGTCATCTACGGCTACGACCAGTCCAACATCGGCGGCGCCCAGCTGTACTTCCAGCAGGATCTGGGCATCACCACCCAGGCCGTCGAGTCCGTGACGGCCGCCATCGTGATCGGCGAGATCATCGGCGCCATCATGGGCGGCTGGATCGCCAACAAGATCGGCCGCAAGAAGTCGATGATCCTCGTGGCGGTCGGCTACATCGCGTTCTGCCTCTTGAGCGCGGCAGCCTGGAACGTGACCTCGCTGTGGGTGGCCCGGGTGCTGCTCGGCTTCACGATCGGCATCTCGCTGGTGGCCGTGCCGGTGTTCGTGGCCGAGTCGGTCCCGGCCCGCATCCGTGGCGCGACGCTGGTGATGTACCAGGTCAGCTGCGTGATCGGAATCATCATCGGCTTCCTGGTGGCCGCCCTGCTGTCCGACGTCAACAACCAGTACAACTGGCGCATCATGCTGGGCGTGGCGGCGGTCCCGGCGATCATCCTGATGCCCTTCCTGCTCCGGCTGCCGGAGACCGCGCGCTGGTTCATGCTCAAGGGCCGCCGCGAGGAGGCTCGCAAGTCCCTGGAGACGACCGACCCGGACGCCGACATCGACGGCGAGCTGGACGAGATGCAGGCCTCCATCAGCGAGGAGTCCGGCGGCGCCATCGGCGAGATGCTGCGCAAGCCCTATCTGCGCGCGACGATCTTCGTCATCGGCCTGGGATTCTTCATCCAGATCACCGGCATCAACGCCACGGTCACCTACGGCCCGAAGATCTTCGGCGCCATGGGCATCGAGTCCGACCAGCAGAAGCTCCTGCTCAACGTCGGCATCCAGTTCATCGCCCTGATCGCCGTTCTGGTCTCGATGCGGACGGTGGACAGGTGGGGCCGGCGGCCGATCCTGCTCACCGGCATCGGCATCATGATCTTCGCCCAGCTGCTCATGGTGATCACGTTCGCCACTGTCGAGAACGACCAATATGCCGGATGGCAGAAGGCGCTCGGCTTCGCCGGAATCGCGCTCATCAACATCGGCTTCGTGTTCGGCTTCGGCGCCCTGGTGTGGGTGTACTCCTCAGAGGCCTTCCCGGCTCGGCTGCGCGCCTACGGCTCGTCGGCCATGCTCACCGCCGACCTGGTCGCCAACTGGATCATCGCCAACTTCTTCCTCTCGGCGATGGAGAAGGTCGGCGGTGCGGTGTCGTTCGGCTTCTTCGCGCTCATGGCGGTGCTGGCGTGGCTCTTCGTGTTCAAGTTGGCGCCGGAGACCAAGGGCCGCGAGCTCGAGGAGATCAGGCACTACTGGGAGAACGGCGGTTCCTGGGACGCGCCGAAGACGAAGGTGGAGGGCCGATAGATGCCGAAGGGACTGCGCGCCGGGGTTGACCTGGGCGGCACCAAGATCCAGACGGTTATCGTCGACGATCGTGACATCGTCCTGGGCGAGGACCGTCGCCCCACGCCGACCACCGGCGGTCCCCCTGACATCGCCGACGCGATCGCCGACTCAGTGCGCGCAGCCGCCGAGGCGGGCGGCATCGAGATCGCCGACATCTCGGCCATCGGGGTGGGCGCGCCGGGCCAGGTGGACTCCGTGGCGGGCACGCTGAGCCAGGCCGGCAACCTGCCCGGCTGGCAGGGCATCTACTCCCTGGGCCCGGAGCTGACCAACCGGCTGGGCGCGCCGGTGGCGCTGGGCAACGATGTCCAGGTGGCCGTCCGGGCTGAAGTCGTGCTGGGGGCCGGCCGCGGCTACGGATCCCTGCTGGGTGTGTTCTGCGGGACCGGCGTCGGCGGCGGCGTCGTCCTGGACGGCCAGCTGTGGAAGGGCCGCGGCGCCGCGGGCGAGATCGGGCATGTCGTCGTGGTGGCGGAGGGCGCCCCCTGCACCTGTGGCCGCCTGGGCTGCATGGAGGCGTACTCAGGCCGCGCGGCCATGGAGCTCGAGGTACGGCGGCGGGTCGCCGCCGGCGAGAAGACCAAGCTCCTGAAGATCATGAAGAAGAAGGGCAAGCCGCGGCTGGCCTCGGGCGTCTGGGCCAAGGCGCTGAAGAAGAAGGACCCGATGGCCGAGGAGCTCATCGATCGCGCGGTGCAGATGCTTGCGGTCGGGATCGCCAGCGCCGTGAACCTGCTGGACGTCGAGGCGGTGATCATCGGCGGTGGGCTGGGCCTGCGGCTGGGGCAGCCGTTCGTCGATCGCATCGCGCAGGCGATGCAGCCGCACCTCCTGCTGGCCTTACACCCGCCGGAGGTGCACCTGGCAGCCATGGGCGACCTGGGCGGGGCCCTGGGCGCCGCTCTGCTCGTCGAGGATCACGCGCCGAGGCAGGCCGCCGTTCCCACCCGCCCGGTCCAGCACATCGACCCGGACAAGGACTGACCCGCTACTCGACCCACTCGCCGGCACGCATGACCCGGCGCACCAGCAGATCCTGGTCCAGCACCACCAGGTCGGCGCGCCGACCTGGTGCGATGGCGCCGACGTCGGCCAGACCCATGGCGTGAGCCGGCGAGGAGCATAGAACCTGGGCGGCCTCGGCCAGCTCCAGCCCGCACCGGTGCACCAGAACGCGAAGCGCACGGTCCATCGTCAGCGTGCTCCCGGCCAGCGCGCCGCCCCGCGCCAGCCGGGCGACGCCGTCGGCCACCACGACCTCGAGCTGCCCGATCAGGTAGTCGCCATCGGGTCCCCCGGCGGCTCCCATCGCATCGGTCACCACCGCCGTCCGCGACCAACCGGAGGTCTCGGCGAAGAACCGCACGATGCTGGGGTGCAGGTGAACGCCGTCGGCGATGAGCTCGACCGTGACCCGCGGATCCTCGACCAAGGCCAGCACCGGGCCCGGATGGCGCTTGTCCAGCGGGCGCATCCGGTTGAGCAGGTGGGTGGCCGCCGTGGCGCCGGCGTCGATCGCCCTGCGCGCCAGCCCGTAGTCACAGTCGGTGTGACCGATGGCGGCCACCGCGCCGTGCTGGGCCAGGTAGCCGATGGCGTCCAGGCCGCCGGGGAGCTCCGGTGCGATCGTCACCATGCGGATCCGTCCGCCGGCGTGCTCGAGCAGGCCGGCGACCTCCACCAGATCGGGCGGTCGCAGCAGGGCCTTGTCGTGCGCCCCGCACTGGTGGGTGCTGATCCAGGGACCCTCCAGGTGGATGCCAGCCAGGGTGCCGTCATCGACCAGCGGCGCAAGGCAGGTGATCTGGGCCCTCAGATCCGCCTCGGTCGCGGTGACCAGGCTGGCGATCACCGACGTGGTGCCGCGATCCAGGTGCGTTCGCGCCGCCGTCAGGGCCTGCTGCCGGTCGGCGGCGAAGAAGTCCCCGCCCCCGCCGCCATGGCAGTGCTGATCCACGAAGCCGGGCAGCACGATCATGCCGGTCAGATCGACCGCGTCCGCTCCCGGCACGCCCGCCGCGGGCTCGCCTGAGTCGAACGGCTCGACGGACTCGACGGACTCGAATCGGCCGCCGGCCACGCGGATCGTGGCGGCCTGCGCCGCCTCCCCCGGGACTCCCGTCGCGACGGTGGCACCGCTCAGCAGCATCATGCATCCTCCTCGGACGGCCGCGCGGCGGTGGCACCTGGTCGCTGCCGCCACTCCGCAGGGCAGACGCTAGCCGAGCGATCGGGGGAACCGCACCCGCTGCACGCCCGGCATCTGCCTACTCTGTGCCTATGCGGCGACAGTTCCGGGCCCTGGCCCTCGCACCCCTGCTCGCGGCGCTGGCGATACTCGGCGTCGGCCTGCCCTCAGCGGCTGCGGCGGGCGCCGTGCCCAGCGGCTACTCCCCCGTCATCCCGCAGCCGCCCATCGTCAACGCGCTCATGAACAACGCGACCGCCGCCAAATACAAGTCCGACATCAGCGCCTACTCCCTGCGCCACTACGGCGAGTACACGTACGCCCTCCGGCCGCAGGCGGTCGTCCTGCACTACACGGTCAGCGGCGCGGGCAGCTGGCGGGCGATCATCAACGGCTGGGACGTCCCCTGGGCCAGCGGCTCCAACACCGGCGGCGAGCAGCCGCAGCCTGCGGCGCACTTCATCGTGGAGCAGGACGGGACCATCTACCAGACCATGCCGCTGGACCTCCGGGTACGTCACGCCTACGGCATGAACCATGTGGCCATCGGCATCGAGTTCATCGAGCTCTCCTCGGCCACCAACATCATCAACCGCGCCCGGCAGTACCAGGCCGGCCTGGCGCTGGTGCGGTGGCTGCAGTACGAGTACGGCATCCCGACCGCCAACATCGCAGGTCACGGCACCGCCAACGACTCGCCGCTGTTCTACGACCGCACCGGCCTGCGCAACGACCACACCGACTGGAACGCCGCCGAGGTGGGCAGGTTCACCAGCGATCTGGGTTTCGTGCCGGTGAAGGACGGCGGCCCTGGCCCGGGCACGATCACCAAGGTGCACGCCGGTCCGGCCAACTCGACGGTGTTCGGCAATCTGACGGCCGCGGCCGCGCAGAAGGTGGGCTACACGCAGGTCTTCAACTGCGCTGACGGCCCGCCCGCCAGCCAGGCGCTGAACAGCATCTACTACCCGACCCCACCGACCCCGGTCATGGCCATGGCGCAGACGGACGGCAACGGTGACATCTGCCTCCTCAACAGCCAGCAGACGCACCTGATCTGGGACCAGTACTACGCAGGGCCCCAACTCGGCGGACACCAGGCCACGCGGATGATGTCCACGCTCTCGCCCTATGGGTCACGCCCGACCGGGCCGCTGCCGGCCGGCCAGTCCATCGCGGTCCAGACCAACAGGCCCAACGAGACGATCATGGGAACGCTCACGGCTTGGGGACCCTCTACCGCCGGCCACCTGCGGGCCTATCCGTGCAGCGAGGGGCTGCCCCCCACGTCCGCGGTCAACTTCGCCGACCGCGTCGCCACGAACTTCGTCGCCGTACGCGCCGACTCCGCGGGCAAGGTGTGCTTCTACACCTCGGCCACCACCCACGTCGTGTGGGACCAGGTGGCCGAGACCGCAGCCCTCGCAGCGCATGTGGGGGTGCGCAAGTACGACGCCCGCGAGCCGATGGTCGGCGGCGCCTCACAGGGCAACAACGGCCACCGGAACGCCCCCGGCGAGGTCGTCCGCATCCAGGCGTCCGACCACCGAACGACCGTCTTCGGCAACCTGACGGTGGCCAACCCCCTCAACCCCGGTCACACGGTCCTCTACCCCTGCGACCAGCCCAAACCGGCCACCTCCGTCAACAACTTCCTGGGCGGGCGCAACAACGCCAACGCCGCCATGGTGCGCACGGATGC
>CAYYRC010000016.1:0-42255 GCA_964474045.1 uncultured Actinomycetes bacterium | reverse complement strand
GCCAGCAGGTAGTACACGGTCACCCGGCTCTTGGCGCGGTTGCCCTTCATGGTCTCCATGACCTTGTCCACCGCCGCGGTGGCCGCTTCCTTGTCCAGGCCCAGCTTCTTGGCGGCGAAGCCGTTGATCACGGTCTCGAGCTCCTTCGGGTCACCCGCCGAGACCAGCGAGGAGTCCTTGTTGCGCAGTGCGATGCCGCAGTACTTGACGATCGCGGTGACCTTGTCCTCGTCGACGTCGGAATCGGTGTAACGGGCGATGTCTGCCGCGTAGTCCATCGTGTTCATCCTTCTGACGGCCCGGCACGTCGAGTGACCGGGGTGTGGGGCGCACTAGGGGAGTCTGACGATCGCACCGTAGCAGCGCAGCCGCGGCGACGCTGCTGACTCGCCGACGCCCACGGCGACGACTTGCCTTCCAGCGCGGGCACGACCGCCGGCAAACGGCTACCTTCGCATTAGCGACTGCAGATGAGCCGCAGTGGGGAGACCCGCCGCACGAGGGGAGAAGGCTCCGTGACATCACCAACCATTCGACGCCCCGCGGCCCGGAAGCTCGCGGCCATGACCCTGCTCACCGCGGCATCATTGTCCGCTGCCACCGGCTGCGGCGGCGCCACGTCGGGTTCGTCGGCAACTGGTGCAGCGAGCAGCGGCCAGTCCCCGTCCTCGACTGCGAGCAGCGGGAGTTGGAAGACTTACTGCGACGAGCAGAATCGACCCCAGAATCCCTGCGGGATCACCGACGCCTCCGGCCGGGAGTGGCTGTTGCGGGGCGTCAACGCGCGCGTCGAGGGCGTCTTCGACGTCAGCTTCGCCGACGGCCGCCAGCCGCTGGAGCCCATCCCCAGCCTGGACGCTACCGACGTCGCGCAGATGCGCCAGATCGGCTTCAACCTGCTGCGACTGCCCGTGCAGTGGAGTGCGATCGAGCCGGCACCCGGCCAGTACGACCAGGCCTACCTCGACCGCATCAAGTCCGTAGTCGAGCTGTGCGCCCAAGGCGGGATCCAGGTCCTCGTCGACTTCCATCAGGACGCGTACAGCAAGGAGATCGGCGAGGACGGCGCACCGCTGTGGGCGATCACGCCGGCCCCGACAGATCCCAACAAGGGCGGCAGCCTGAACCTGCTGCCGCTGCGGCTGTCCACGCAGACGAATGAGGCGTTCGCATCCTTCTGGCGCAACGAGCAGGTCGCCGGCAAGGGCCTGCAGGACCACTACATCGCAGCGATCACGCACGTCGCCGAGGCCGTCAACGGCACCCCGGCGGTCATCGGCGTCGACCTGTTCAACGAACCCTGGCTGCTCCACGCCCAGAGCCTGCTGACGGCTCAGGGCAAGGATCCGCAGCTGAACCTCGACATGCTCTACGCCTTCTACGCCAAGGCGATCCCGGCGGTACGCGCGGCGCTGCCGAACAAGCTCATCATGTTCGAGCCCGATGTTGCGAAGAACGACCCGGCATCGATCCCGCCGGGATCGACGAGCCAGCCGCCGTACACAGCCACCGTGCCCGCGCAGGTGCCATGGCCGTCGGAGGGCACGGTCTACGCCCCGCACTTCTACATCAAGAGCTTCTTCTCCCCCGGCGATGCTGCCGCGGGCTACCCCAACGTGCGACCGGACGACCCGGACATCACCGCCAACCTCAACAACTCGATGGCCGAGGCCAAGGCCTTCGGCTCACCGCTGCTGCTCGGGGAGTTCGGATTCACACCTAAGGCCGCGCAGTACCAGGCCACCATCAACGCCATCTACGCCCAGACGAACAAGAACGCCATCAGCACCGCCCAGTGGCTCTGGAAGGAGGACAGCCAGGACTCCTGGGGATTCTTCGACTACAGCACCGGCACCCCGGTGCTGCGCAGCGAGGCTGCCGCCGCCACGGCGCAGCCCTATCCGCAGGCCGTCAGCGGCAAGTTGACGTCGGCAGCCTTCGATCAGGGCTCGCAGACGCTGACCGTCAACTTCGTCTACGCCGACACGAAGGGTCCGAACCTCATCTTCGTTCCCACCGAGTACGGGTTCAAAGGCGGCTATGAGGTCAAGTGCGGGCAGGACGTGGTGCAACCGTCGCAGAGCTCGCCCGACGGCTGGCTCAGCGTCGAGTGCGGGAAGGACGTCGGAAAGGCCTACACGCTGACCGTCCAGCCGAAGTCGTAGCCCACGCCCCTCGGGGAGTTGCCGCTACTGGACCAGCACACCGATCTGCAGCGACTTGAGTTCGTCCTTCGGCCGGGTCTGTTCGGAGTGCTGGCCGTCGAATGCGGCCGTCCCGTCGGTCCCGCAAATCCCGATGATGGGCAGCGCTCCGCCGGGGTGTTCGTTCTCCCACGCGGTCAGGTTGTAGACGTTGCCGTTGATGACGGCCCAGCAGTCCGCCGGGGTGCCGTGTGCCTTGACCTGGGCCATCGTGTAGCGGTTGGCGCCGACACTGCCTGATGAAGTTGCGGTTGCGCTCGCTGCGGGACTGTCAGCGCGACTGGCGCTGGCTGTCCCGCTCGGGCTGGCCGAGGGGCTCAGGCTGGCACTCGCCGAGGCACTCGGGCTGTCCGAGGCACTCGGGCTGGCAGACCCGCTGGACGACGGGCTGGGCGAAGCGCTGGCCGATGCACCGGATGCAGTGAGCGCCTTCATGCGCCCGCCCCAGACCGCCTCGGCACCGCTGTGCCCGGCCAAGGTGACGATCACCAAGGTGGACACGGCGAGGAAGACGGCCGCGAAGCCGGTGATGGTGGCCGCGAGGGACCGGGCACGGCCGGTCCCCGTGCCCGAGGTCCCGGTGCGCCCATCGTCCCGCCTTGCCAGGAAGAACCAGACCAGGCCGACGACCAGCATCAGCCCGGCGATCAGCGGCACCAGGTCGCCGATCTCGGCGTGCTCCTGCGGCTCGCCGATCAGCTCTGCCAGCGCCTCGCCGGACTCCTTGGCCACGAACGCCGCACCGACGGCGACGAAGAGCCCCAGCAGGACCAGCCATCCCACAGCGGAGCGACGCAGCCTGGGGATGAACACGATGGCGATCAGGCCCAGCGCCGCCAGCGGCACGAGCACGACGGCCGCATGCACGACGAGCGCATGCGTGGGCAGCCCCAGGAACGTCTGGAACATCGGATTCCTCCTGCGTGCACGAGGACGCTGCGGGCAGGATCGCGAACTGCCCGCAGCGTCCCCCGAGCTGGCTAGTTGAAGTTGTAGTCCGCGTTGAAGAGGCCCCAGATCCAGTAGGCGAGACCGAACACGACGCCCACGATGCCCAGGATCAGACCGGCTGTGGCCATGCCGCCGTTGGTCGCGAGTCCCTGTGAGGCCTTCTTACGTCCCTGCACCCCGAAGATGATTGCCAGGATCGAGAACAGGAACGTGCAGCAGCCGAGAACTCCCAGGATGCCCAACACCAGCGAGGCGGTGCCCATGCCGTTGGAGGGGCCCGCCGCCGCGGGATAGCCGGCCGGATACCCGGGCTGCGCCCCGCCGAAACCTGGCGGCGGCGGTGGCGGCGGGACCGCCCCGTAGCCGCCGCCCCCCGCAGGTGCACCCGGAGGGGGTGGGGGTGGCGTGGGCGGCGTGGGTGCGGCGGCCGCAGGGCCGGGACCCGCAGCCGGCACGACCGGCGCGGCAGGCGGAGGTGGCGGGGGCGGGGGCGGGGGGACAGCAGGCGCTTCCCCGCCGCCGACGACGGTCGTCGGCTCTTCCGGCGGGCTAGCCGCCGCGGGTGGCTCCGCCGGCACCGCCGGTTCCGTAGGATCAGGGGGCTCGGGCGGGGAGTTGTCCTGGCTCATATCGGCCTCCTCGGCAATCTCGCCGACGCGGTGCTGCGCCAACGACAGCACCCTAGTCCCATATCCGCCGAGCGTGGAGGGCAATCGCGCGCAGCGGGCCGATGAACCGGCGCCGGGGTCCAGTCAGGCTTTCTCGATGCCGGCGGCGGACCTGTCCCCTGCGTCGGGGGCACGCGCGCCCTTGCGTCCCGACACCAGTGCGACCACGCCGTAGCCGGTGACGGCCGCCCATTCCGCCGCGACGGAGTTCAGGACGTCGCTCGCGACTGCCATCGCCTCCGGATCGGCATCGGCGAAGGACCGCCAGCCGCGCCAGACGAGCACGACGCCGGCCGACCCCGCGACAGGCAGGTCGCCCAGGCTCTCCTCCAGCGCATCCCAGTTGCCACCGGTGTAGCTGGGCAGCCCCAGGTCCGCGACGAATCGGCGGATGACGGCCCGCTTGCCGTCGATGCCCCGCGTGTCCAGGCGGTAGACTCGCCAGCCCAGCTGGGACGCAGCCCGCGCGATGTCGTCGGAGTGCCCCCCGGCTGGCCAGCGCCGGACCCCGCGCGACTCCGGCGCCTGCAACAGGGTGCGCAGGTCCCCGTCGGCGCGCCCGGCCCGGGCGCCTGCGTGCTCAACCACGGCCCCACCCTAACGGGAGAAGTCGGTGCGCCGCCGAAGGGCGCCCTCAACCCGCGGCGACCTCGGTGCGTGCCCGCCCTTGCCGCTTCGCCCGGTACTGGGCGCGATCGGCGAGCTCGATCAGGGCGTCGGGGTCGTCGCCGGGCTGACCCACGCTCACCCCGATGCTCAACGAGATGCGGATCCGGTGCTCCCCTATCTCGAGCTCCGGCTCGAACGCGGACTGGATCTTCTGGGCCAGCAACTCCGCATCCTCGACCGAGCGCATGCCGGGGGTCACAACCACCAGCTCGTCACCGCCCACGCGGGCGATCAGGTCGCTGGCGCGGACGACCGCCAGAATGCGCTCCGCCACCTCGACCAGCACGTCGTCACCGATCGCGTGCCCAAAGGCATCGTTGACCGGCTTGAACTTGTCAATGTCCACGTACAGGACTCCCACCATGAGGTCGCGGGCGCCGGTGGCGAACACGCGCTCCATCTCGCGATGCAGCGCCGCGCGGTTGAGCAGGGACGTCAACGCATCGTGGCTGGCCAGGTAGGCAAGCTCGTCGCGGGCCCGACGCTCGTTGTGCACATCGCGCAGCGCGTCGATGGCGCCGATGAGGTCGCCGCCGTCGCTGTAGAGCGCACGACCGGCGATGCTCATCCACCGCCAGCCGCCGGCCGCGGTCGCGAAGCGCGCCTCGATGCCGCCCGCATTCTCCCGGGGGCGCTCCATCGCGTTGTCCAGCAGCCGGACGGTCGGCAGGTCCTCAGGGTGCACGTATTCCGTGATTCGGCGCCCCAACAACGACTCGGACGGCCATCCCAACACGGTGGCGGCGGAGGGCGACGCCCAAGCGATGCGGCCGTCCACGTCGGTCTGCAGCACCACATCGGAGCTGTTCTCGGCCAGCAGCCGGTAGCGATCCTCCACCCGGCGCCGGTCGGCCTCCGCCTGGACCTCTTGGCTGATATCGCGCCAGCCACTGACGTGCGCGATCACCTCACCATTGTCGAAGAGCGGCCTGGCTTGGGCGGCCAACCACACATATGCGCCGTCTGGGCGCAGTGCCCGTACCCGCAGCGAGGCCGGGCGGCCCGCATTGAGCTGAGCGTTGGCCCGCCGTACGAGCGGCAGATGTTCGGGGTCGATCCAGGCACTTGCCCCTGTCCCTTCGACCTGGTTCGGATGCCAGCCCATGACGCGCTCGAGCGAGGGCGACGCCCATTCCACAAGCCCGAGATTGTCCGTGCGGAGCACGAAGTCCGAGGAGTTCTCGGCGATCAACCGGAAGTGCTCCTCGGCGGCCGCCAGGTCCTCCTCAGCCTGGACCTGGGCGGTGATGTCCCGCAGCAGCATCACGGTGCGGTCCAACTCGCCGTCGAGGCGCAGCAGACGGGCGCTCATCTCGCTCCAGCGCAATCCGCCATCCCCGTGCCGGAGGCGCACCCGCGCGCGGACGACGTCGGCACCATCGGCGACCGCCGCGTTGACCTCCGCGGCCACGCGCGCGCGGTCTCCGGGCTCAACCTCGGCCACCGGACCGCCCACCAGTTCGGCCACGGACCAGCCGAAAACCTGCTCGACGGAGTCGGAGGCGGCCAGCACGGTGCCACCGGCGTCGAGCACCAGGATGGGGTCCGGCGCGGCCATCATCGCCAACCTGGACAGGTCACAGGCCGGCAGCGCATGACCGTAGTCGGCCAGGAGGCCGCGACCGAGCAGAGCGGCGGAGACATCCACCGCCGGCTTCGGTTGCTGCGCCATAGTCCTCCGACTCCGGTTGTCGGGGCGCCCTGCCCCGTGGTCTGCAGGCGACCGCGAACGCCGACCACACGAATTGTACGGCTGCCCGCATGGTGCTTACTACGAGCGGCTCGCCGGGGTGTCGAGCGACACAGCCGTCGTCAGCTGCTAACGCGATACGACCTCGGCGAACGAGTCGTAGTGGTCGTCGGTGTAGAAGCGGGAACCATCCTTGCCGGTGACGATGCGGCGGGCACCGCGGTCGCTGGAACCCGGGGTCGTCACCGTGTACTCGTGGTAGTAGCCGGAAGACCGCCGAGGGAGGATCCCCTCACGATTCTCGAAGACCACACCGTCCCGCGAATAGGGGTACGGTCCGCCGGCCGCGATGGTCGCGAGCGTCGCCTGTGCCTCCCTGGGCAGCTGCGACACCGTAACCGTGGGCAGGGCGGTCGTGGGTTTCGCCGGCGCCAGCTGGCCAGATGCCGCAGCGGCCCCGGACTTGCCGACCGAGGCCGATGGCTTGGCGGTGCCGCCCGGCTTGGCAGTGCTCGCAGGATTGGCACTGCCGCTCGGCTTGGCGCTGGCAGCGGACCCCACCGACGTCGTGTTGTCCAACGTCGCAGTGCCGCCGCTGGAGCACCCCGTCAGCACGACCAGGGCGATGAAAGCCGCAGAAAGGGCGACCATCACCGCAGCAAGGCGGCGGCGTTCGGCCGAACGAGCGGAGTCGCCGAATCCAGGGAGCATGAGCGGCATGGTGACACACTTCCGCGCCTCGCCCGTGCCGCAGGACACCCCGGACGGGCGTGCTAGGCGTCGGCCGGGACCTCCGGCAGCGTCCGCAGCGCCGAGGCGAATCGCGCCTCGCTGACCGCCTCGTCCACCATGCGCCCGTTGAGGAAGTCGTCATAGGCGGCGAGATCGAAGTGGCCGTGACCGCACAGTGCCGTCAGGATCACGGTCTCCTCGCCGGTCTCCTTGGCCTTGAGCGCCTCGCGGACCGCCAGCGCCAGGGCGTGGGTGGGCTCCGGCGCCGGCACGATGCCCTCGGTACGGGCGAACTGCACCGCAGCCGAGAAGCACTCGGTCTGAGGTACGGCCTCGGCCTCCATCAGGCCGAGCTCGTAGACGTGCGAGATCAGCGGCGCCATGCCGTGGTAGCGCAGGCCGCCGGCGTGGATGGGGTCCGGCACGAAGTCGTGCCCCAGGGTGTGCATCTTCATCAGCGGCGTCATGCCCGCCGTGTCGCCGAAGTCGTAGGCGTATTTGCCATGGGTCAGCGACGGACAGGACGCCGGTTCCGCGGCCAGGATGCGCGGGTTGATGCGCCCAGCGAGCTTCTCGCGGAGGAACGGGAAGGACAGCCCGGCGAAATTGGACCCGCCGCCGGTGCAGCCGACGATGAGGGTGGGCGTGTCCTCGGCCTGCTGGAGCTGCAGGATGGCTTCCTCGCCGATGATCGTCTGGTGCAGGAGTACGTGATTGAGCACGGAGCCGAGGGCGTAGCGGACGGTCGGGTCAGCGACGGCGGCCTCGACCGCCTCGGAGATCGCGATGCCCAGCGAGCCGGAGCGGTTGGCCGGGTCTGCGGCCAATCGCCGACCCGCCTCGGTCAGGTCAGAGGGCGACCGGTGAACCTCGCCGCCGAAGGCCTCGATCATCAGCCGCCGGTAGGGCTTCGCGTCGTACGAGGCGCCGACCTGCCACACCTCGCACTCCAGGCCGTAGAGCGCGCAGGCGAAGGCGAGCGCCGTCCCCCACTGCCCAGCGCCGGTCTCGGTGGTCAGCTTGCGGACTCCCTCGACGGCGTTGTAGTACGCCTGCGGCACGGCGGTGTTCGGCTTGTGAGAGCCGGCGGGTGAGAGCCCTTCGTACTTGTAGTAGATACGCGCCGGCGTGTCGAGCGCCGCCTCCAGCCGATGGGCGCGGAACAGGGGCGAGGGGCGCCACTGCCGGTAGACGTCGAGCACCCCGCCCGGGATGTCCACGTAGCGCTCCGTGGTGACTTCCTGCTCGATCAGCGCCATCGGGAACAACGGCGCCAGGTCCTCCGGGCCAACGGGCTGCATCGTCCCGGGGTGCAGTGGCGGGGGCGGGGGCTCCGGCAGGTCGGGGATGATGTTGTACCAGGCCGTTGGCATCTCGTCCTCGGTCAGCGTGTACTTGTGCTGCCGGACGGTGTCGTCGACGGCCATGGGCTCCTCCACGTTGCTATGCGGGCGCCGGCTCCCCCGGCTCCCATAACCTATGCCACGCAGCCCGCGCCTGCCGAAGTGACCTGGATCGTGCAGTCAGCCGGCTTCCGCTGCCAGAATTGCTCCATGCCCAAGGACGACGGCGCGCCGGCGCCAGGGACGGCCGCGTCTGAGCCCACCCCGCTCAATCCCGCCGCGCCCGCCACGGAAGAACAGGTGGAGCTCTTCCGCGAGGCGACCACGATGGCCGTCTACGTGAGCCTCTCGCTGCTGGCCGTGCTGGCTGCGCTACCGCTCGAGGCCCGGCACACCCGGGTCATCACCGTGGGGCTCACCGGCGTCGGCCTGCTGCTGGCGCACTGGCTGGCGAGCAAGATCACCAGCAACTTCGCGCTCTCCCAGCTGAAGACCGCCGAGGGGCTGAAGATGTTGAGCGCCCAGGTGGCGGGCGGCCTGGCTGTCACCATCGTGGCAGTGATCCCGCTCCTGCTGTTCCCCACGGTGAGCGGCGTATGGGCCTCGGCCGGCCTGCTCGTCGCCTTCGTCTGCGCGGTGTCCTACTACGCCGCGCGCGCCAATCAACGCAGCCGCCCGGCGGCCTTCGCCTACGTACTGGCGATCGTCGTGATCGCCACCGGCATCGTGATCCTCAAGACCGCGGTGGAGCACTAGCCACCCTCAGCTCGTCATTCCTTCGCAACCGGCAGCGAAGCACCGCTCCGAGGCGGTAACGTCGCCCCACGCCTTTGCCGTTCCGGCCGGGCGGGTTCGCGGCCCCCGGGCCCGGCAGAGGAGTGTGCGATGTCGAATTCCACCCAACAGGCTCCGATCGGCTTCCCCGAGGTAGTCGAGTCGAAGGGCCTCAAGGCCGGAGCTCTCGGGCTGGTGTCCAGCGTCGTGGTCGGGATGGCCTCCACCGCACCCGCCTACAGCCTGGCGGCGAGTCTGGGCTTCGTCGTGGCCACCACCAACGGCGACGGCATCGTCGGCGTCAAGGCCCCGGCGATCATGCTGCTGGCCTTCGTGCCGATGTTCCTCATCGCCATCGCCTACCAGCAGCTCAACAAGGCCGAGCCGGACTGCGGAACAACGTTCACGTGGGCCAGCCGGGCGTTTGGGCCGCGGGCCGGGTGGCTCGGCGGCTGGGGCATCATCGCCGCCGACGTCATCGTCATGGCGAACCTGGCGCAGATCGCGGGCTCGTACAGCTTCCAGTTGATGGGTCTGGACTCGCTGGCCGAGTCCTCGCTGTGGTCCACCGTCGCCGGCGTGCTCTGGATCATCATCATGACCTACATCTGCTACCGCGGGATCGAGGTATCAGCGCGACTGCAGTACGCGCTGCTGGGCATCGAGCTCATCGTGCTGATCGCGTTCGCAGGCATCGCCCTGGTCAAGGTCTACACCGGCAACGCCACTCCCGACTCCCTGACGCCCAGCCTGAGCTGGCTGTGGCCGTCGGGCCTCTCGCTGAGTGCGCTCGTCACCGCGACGCTGATCGCCGTGTTCATCTACTGGGGCTGGGACACGGCGGTCTCCATCAACGAGGAGACCTCGGACCCGGAGAAGACGCCGGGCCGCGCCGCCATCATCTCGACCGTGCTGCTGCTGGTCACCTACGCCACCGTCTCGGTCGCCACCGTCGCCTTCGCAGGCACCGGCGACACAGACCTCGGCCTCGCCAACGAGGCCAACTCGTCGGACGTGTTCGCCGCCATCGGCCCGTCGGTGTTCGGCGAGAGCTTCGTCGGCAAGGCCATGGAGATCCTGCTGATCCTGTCCGTGCTCACCTCCGCGGCCGCGTCCACCCAGACGACCATCCTGCCGACCGCGCGCACCTCGCTGTCGATGGGCGCCTACAAGGCCCTGCCCTCGCGCTTCGCCACCATCCACCCCAAGTACCTGACGCCGTCGGTGTCCACCATCTGGATGGGTGCGGTCTCGATCATCTTCTACGTCGGCCTCACCCTGGTCAGCGAGGACGTGCTCGGCGACTCCATCGCAGCAGTCGGCCTGATGATCGCGTTCTACTACGGCATCACCGGGTTCGCCGCCGTGTGGTTCTACCGGAGGGACCTGACCCGCAGCGCCAAGGACTTCCTGATGAAGGGACTGCTGCCCTTCCTGGGCGGGGTCATGCTGCTGGGCGCCTTCGTCATCGCCGCCTACCAGTACGCCGACCCCGAGTACGGCAACACCACCTTCTTCGGCATTGGCGGCGTCTTCATCCTGGGTATCGGCTCACTGCTCATCGGTGTGGTGCTGATGATCATCTGGAACTCCGTCGCGCCGGCCTTCTTCCGCGGCGAGACGCTGGCCAAACGCTCGTCCTCGGACCTCATCCTGGAGGTTCCCGGCGAGGACGACACCCTGCGCCTGCCTGACTCGGGGCTGCAGGACCTGGTCATCGCCCCCGACCTGTCCAACCTGCCCGAGGGCCAGGTCGCCCTGGACCTCGAGAGCAGCTCGGAGGTGACGACCACTGGCGAGCTGAGGGCTCTGGACGAGGCCAAGGAGGAGCACCCGGACAAGTTCCCGCCCTCCGAGCACCCCCACCACGGTCCGCCGGCGAAGAACCCGCTCAAGCCGTCGTCCGAGGACGACTCCGGCGACGGGCCAGCGGTGCCCAGCGGCGGCAGCTAGTACCCCGGCCTCTCTAGTACGCCGGCCTCTCGCTACAGCTGCTGCGTCATGGCCGCGGCGACCGCGGCCGAGTCCAGGTACGACCGCACATGCTCGATCCGGCCCTCCGCGTCGAAGTCGACGATCCAGCAGTACTCGTTGGTGTACTCCCGGCCATCCCTGCGCCGGGCCGTGCCCACCAGTTCGACCACCGCTGTGCGGCCCTTCACCAGCACACCCACCACGCTCAGCTGCACGCCGGCCTCAAGGTACGGCGCGAGCGCTGCCGATGTTCCCGCGACGAAGGCGTCAACGCCTCGATAGTCGCCGGCCAGCGGATGGCTGCCCAGCACCTCCCAGCGCACGTCCGGACGAACCGCATCGAGGAAGCCGGCCTCCCAGCCCTGCTCCAGGGAGGCGAAGATGCGTCGGATCGCCGCTTCGTCGGGAGCGTCGGCGCCCTCGGCGCCCCGGCCCCCCATGGCCGGACCGCTCATGCGCCGACGGCGTCGCTGAATGCGTGCGCCGGGCCGCCGACGAGTTCCCTGGCCACGTGCTCCGAGACTGGGGCGTTGCCCGGCCCCACATGCACCACGATCGGTGAGTACTCGGCGAGCTCGGCCTCGCAGTAGTCGGCGTAGGAGATGATGATGACCGAGTCACCGGGCTGGACCAGCCGCGCGGCGGCCCCGTTGAGGCAGACCTCCCCCGCAGCGCCGGCGATGGCGTAGGTCTCGAAACGCGCGCCGTTGGTGATGTTCACGACGTGAACCTGTTCCCCGACCATGACATCAGCCGTTGCCAGCAACTCGGCGTCGATGGAGATCGAGCCGATGTAGTCAAGGTTGGCAGAGGTGACCGTGGCCCGATGGATCTTGGACTTGAGCATCCTTCGCTGCATCGCAGGCTCCCTCATCTCGACGCCGTCGCGGAACAGCAGAGTACGCCCGCTGATCGGCGAGCCGGCAGCACCAGGCGTGAACGGCCCGCAACCCAGGGCCGCGACGCATCACTCACGAGCCATCCCGGCGATGCGGGCAGTGGCACCAGCGCACTCGTACCAACGATGATGGTCACTGATCCGGTCGTATCTCCCCGCGCAAGGCCGCCATCACCTACAGTTGCGCCGTCCGCACGGGCCGTCGAGTCGCACTCACGACCCTTGCGCATCGACCGCTATAGTCCGACAACCCGGTTCGCATGGGTCCGGCACCCGGACCACCGGCAACTCCCCTAGCTGAGGCCCGCAACATGGAATTCGACGCAATCGCCCTCGAGTCAGACCTGGACGATGCTGGGCACAACCCGCTGTTCGCGGCCTTCATCGCCAGTGTGGCGATGTTCGCGCTCGCCGCCATCGCGCTGCTCGCGAGCGCGGCCATGGATGCCTCGGCAGACACCACCGCGCTCGTCTCCGACCGCACCCTGGCGATAAACGTGCAATCCCTCAGCTCCAGCCTGGAGTACGGCTCCGGGATCGCCGTGGCGACATTCGGCGCCCTGGCGCTGGGCATCCTCGGCGTGCTGGTGGTGCGCGGGATGAACGGTCAGGACTAGTCCGTCCACGCAGCACCCTGCCCGCTCGCCGGGATGCGGCGCACCCTCCTGCTATGCCACGCTGCTGCGATGAACGGGCGATGGAAGGCACGCGATGTCACAGAATGACAACCAGTCGACATCACAGAAGGTGGAGTCGCTCTTCACCCCCAAGCGTGTCGTGGCGCTGGTCATCGCGCTGATCGCCCTCATCTTCGTTTTCAGCAACACCGACGACATCGCGCTGAAGTGGCTCTGGTTCACCGTGGTCGCACCTGCGTGGATCATGCTGCTGCTGGTACTGCTGGCCGGCGGCATCGCCGGATTCGCCCTGGGACGCCGACGCTACAAGTCCAAGTAACTCCGCACCAGACCACACCCCGCCAGACCCGAGAGAACCGAGGAGAGCACCCATGGGCCTTCGCGACCGCATCCAGGATCGCCGAGCCGAGCGCCGGGAGGAGAAGGTTCACTACCGCATGCGCCAGAAGCTCGTCGCCATCGGGGACGACTCCTGGATCGAGGATGACAACGGCAACCGCGTGTACAAGGTCAACGGCAAGGCGCTGCGCGTTCGCGACACGATCATCTTCGAGGACGCCAACGGCCGTGAGCTGCTCAAGCTGCAGCAGCGCATCGCCCGGGTCCGCGACACGATGGCCATCGAGGACCCCAACGGCAACAACGTCGCCACCGTCAAGAAGGCCATGATCGCGCCGCTGCGCGAGCGCTGGACGGTCAAGATCGGGGATGGGCCGGACCTCAAGGTTCAGGGCAACATCGTGGACCACGAGTACACCATCGAGAACGACTCCGAGAAGATCGCCGAGGTCTCCAAGCGCTGGTTCCGCATCGCCGACACCTACGGCGTCGAGGTGGACGCCGACGTGGACCCGGTGATCGTGCTGGCTATCACCGCAGTGATCGACTCGATGGCGCACGAGGGCAAGTAGGCGCCAGCCCGGCGGCCGCGGGCGGCCAGCGACGGCAGCGCCGTCACTGATCGGTGGCTGCCGCCGGCGGCTGGTGCCGGCCCGGATCGCCCCCGCCTTCGGCCTGCGCCAGCCACCCCGGGTGCTCCCGCTCCGCCCATTCCACGTCAACCCAGCCCGTCCGCATGCCGAGGCGCGCACCCTCGTCGGCCAGCGCCTTGTACATGTGCCCCACGACCACGACAGCGACTGCGAGGGCCAACCAGTCGTGGGTGAAGACGGCTCCTGTGCGCACGTTGTCGGCAAAGGGATCCGGGAACGTCAGCATCGCCCCCGTCGCCAGCATCACGAGGGTGGCGCCGAGGGTGAAGGCTGAGTTGAGCTTCTGGCCGGCATTGAACTTGCCGACCGGGAGCGCCGCGCGCGCCTCGTTCCGCGGCCGCAGCCACTCGCGGTCGACTTGACCGAAGCGGTTGAGCCTTCTGACGTCGGCCCGGAAGCTCCGCGAGGCCGCGTACCCCACGAGCAGCGGAATGGGCAGGGCGAAGCCGCAGACGACATGGACGAGCCGGACGATGTCGCGCTGGCCCACCAGGCCGCTGAGTCCGGGCAGGTAGAGCAGGGCGGCCGACGCCAAGCAGACGCCCATGAGCAGCGCGAAGCTGCGATGCACCCAGCGCTCCGCCCGGCTGAAGCGCAAAAGCCTGCTGGCGCTGGCCGCCGGCGCCCCGGCCGTCGGCTGCGGCGGGTCAGGCGGTGGGGGCGTCATCTCGCCCATTGGACTCCCCCACCCAGGCATCTGCGTCGTATCCCCGAACCTCCCAGTAACCGGGGACGATCTGGCCTGCGACGTCGATCCCCCCGAGCCACTTGAGCGACTTGTAGCCGTACATGGCCGCCACGTAGAGCCGCACGGGCCCGCCATGGGCATTCGTCACCGGGGCGCCGTCCAGGGTCAGGGCCACGAGCACGTCGTCGCGAAGCGCCTGCTCCATGGTCAGCGACTCGGTGTACTCACCGTCGAAGGAGGTCAGGTTGACCGCGGCTGCGCCGGCGGTGTCAGCGCCGGCCGCCGCCAGCACCTCGCGCAGCAGCACACCGGACCACGCGACCTGCGGAACCCGCCAGCCGGTCACGCACTGGAAGTCCCGGATCAGCTCCGTCTGCGGCATCGCCGCGAGTTCGGCGAAGGTGAACTCGCGCGGAGCGGCCACGCGGCCGCCCACCCGCAGGCGGTAGTCGGCGGGCGCAACCACGGGGTCCTGGCTCACGACGGAGTAGTACCGGAAGCCCCCCGCCGCCGGCAGCAGACCGGTGAGCCCCGTCGGGTCGTTGCGCCCGACCTCGGACACGGCCCCGGCAAGCCGGGAGCCGAAGGCCACCCCAAGTGCTCCCAGGCCCAGCATGGACAGCACCACCCTGCGCCCCACGGGTGTCCCCGAGCCGTCGTCGCCTGCCACCGCCCAAGGCCATCACACGTTCCCCGAGGGCGCCACTCACACCTCCCGCAGATCGGGAACTGTGCGGTGGGAGTAAACGGGCGGCCACTGGAGTTTTGCTGTGTGACTGGCCCTGCCGCTACCGTGGCCGCACGGGCACCAGCTTCACCCGGGAGGGTCAGTGGACAGCAGCGCAGGCGGATTCGACTCGATCGTCAACAACACCGACGCCCGCGGCCAGTGGGAGGAGGAGAGCCGCAAGCTCGGGCGGTTCAACCTCGCCGTCTTCGGCAAGACCGGGGTCGGCAAGAGCACCCTGATCAACCGCATCTTCGGCGAGAGCGTGGCCCGCACCGGCACCGGCCGCCCGGTCACCCAGTCCAGCAGCCTCTACGTATCCCGCTCCGGGACGCTCGGCCTCTACGACACCCGGGGCTTCGAGCTCGGGCTCTCCGCGGACGAGATCCTCGCTGAGCTGCGGTCCCTGATCGACTCCAAGCGCACCGCGGACGCCGCCGAGCACATCCACGCCGCGTACTACTGCGTGCGGGCCGGGGACCACCGCCTCGAACCCGCGGAGCGGGAGTTCATCAGCGGCCTGCACGAGTTGGGCATCCCGGTGTTCCTGGTGCTCACGCAGGTCCACAAGAAGGGCGAGGTGTTCCGACCGGAGCACGCAGAGTTCGCGCAGTTCCTGTACAACCAGAACCTGCCGATCTACCTGGGCCGGCCGTTCCTGACCGCGGCGCTGCCGGACCCGACGCTGGGCTATGAGTCCCACGGGATCAACGAACTCGTAGCGGCCACCTACCAGGCGGCGCCAGAGGCGGCCAAGTCGGCGCTGGCGGCGGCGCAGATCGTCGACCGCGACCTCAAGCTCAAGGCCGCCCGGGTCCGCATCAAGGTCGCCGCCGGCCTCGCCGCCTCCGTGGGAGCCTCGCCCATCCCCTTCAGCGACGCAGCGCTGCTGGTGCCCATCCAGACCGGGATGATGGCCGCCATCGCGCAGATCTACCGCGTGCCGATGGACGCCGCCCTTGCGGCCAGCCTGGCGGCGTCCGCGGCCGCCACCAACGCGGGCCGGGCCCTCGTGGTCAACACCCTGAAGTTCATCCCCGGGGCGGGCACCGTCGCGGGCGGGGCCGTGTCGGCCGCCGTGGCATCGTCGTTCACCTACGCGATGGGCGAGGCCTGGGCACGGGTGTGCGGGATGATGCTGGACGGCAAGTTCGGGCCGCTGGAGCAGATGGACAACGGCAAGATCCGCAGCGTGTTCGTGGACGAGTTCCGCAAGATGTTCTCCAGCTCGCTGAACAACATGCGCAAGAAGGACGACCAGGCGTGACCGACCGCGCGGGCCAGCAGCAGCCCCCGCCACCGGACTCCGGCCAGGGGGTGCTGACCCAGGCGGCGGTCGAGGCCGGCTACGCCGCGGCCCGGGAGTCCTTCCAACGCTTCAACCTGGGCCTGTTCGGCATCACCGGCGCAGGCAAGAGCACCCTGGTCAACGCCGTGTTCGGCACCCAGTTGGCACCCACCGGAATCGGCGAGCCGGTCACCCAGACCTCGTTCCTCTACCGCCAGGAGACCTCCACCCTGGGCGTCTACGACACCAAGGGCCTGGAACTCGGTTCCAACATGGGAGCGATCCTTGCCGAGTTGACCCGCTTCATCGAGCGCAACCGCGTCGGCGACCCGACCGAGCAGATCCATGTGATCTGGTACTGCGTGCGTGCGGGGGATCGTCGCATCCAGCCGGCCGAGGAGGAGTTCATCCGGCGGGTGGCGAAGCTGGGGATCCCCGTGGTGCTGGTGATGACGCAGACGCCGCTCACCGCGGAGGGGAAGATCCATCCCGATGCCCAGGCCCTCGCCCGCGAGATCAATGCGCTGCACCTGCCCGTGCGAGGCCGCCTGTTCCACGTCAACGCCGCCGCCGACCCCTTCGCCGACGTGCCGTCGCACGGCCTGGACGAGTTGCTGCAGGAGACCTCGGCACTCGCACCAGAGGGAGTCCGCAACGCCCTGGCAGCCGCGCAACAGGTCAACCGGAAGTTCAAGCGGCAGGCGGCCGACCACGTGGTTGAGGAGTCGGCCAGCCGGATCAGGGCCCGATGGCGGCAGAAGTCCATGACCGAGGAGTGGGTGGCCATGTTCGCCACCGTCGCAGCGATCTACGAGATCCCCGAGACGCAGAGCCGGCAGGTGCTGGCCAGCACGCCCACCGTCATGCGCATGCGCAAGATGATCTCCTGGCAGCGCAATGGACTGCTGCTGCTGCCGCTGTCACCGGCGGTGTCGGTCGTGGCGCTGGCCGTCAACGGCGCGAGCACGATGGGCGAGAAGTCGAAGCAGCGCAAGGCGAAGGCAGGGGCCCCACAGCTGGCGCCGGCGGACGCGGCGGCATCTGCGCTAGACGATCTCCGCAACGCCGAGCCTGAACCCGCGTCCACGCCGGTCCCTGAGCGGCGCGGTCCGGCCGCCCTGGCTGACAAGTTCGACAGCTGGCGGCGCCGGCGCAGCACGCCGAAGGCCGGGGCGGCGGCGGGCCCCCACGTGGCAGACGAGGACGACGAGCCGCAGGTGGAGATCGTGATCGAGACCGACGGCGCCCCGGGGCGCCGGACCAGCGTGGGCGCCGGCGTCGCCGCCGGCCGGGTGACGCGCGCGCTGGGCGAGTCCTGGCTGGACACTTGCGAGCAATACTGGCTGGAGTCCTACCCGCAGCCGCCCGCCGTGGATGACCCGCAGGCGATGGCCGAGGCGTTCGGCGACAATCTGCAGACCCGGCTGCCGAAGATCATCCGGATGGTGGACGACCGCCTGACGAAGCGCCGGGACAAGAAGTCCCGCGGGCGGACGGACTAACTGGCGGCCATCCCGGCGAACCCCAGCCAGAGCAGGACGACCGCATAGGCGCCCATGCCGACCACCTGACGCCAGGGCCTGGTGCGGTCGGCCGAGGGCGTCGTCACGAGCATCAAGGACACCCCAGCCAGGTAGCAGCCGAAGACGAGCAGAGTGGTGGCCTCAGCGCGCAGGCCCCAGCCCAGGAGCGCGGCTAGCAGCGCCACGACCCCCCAGGCCAGGTTGGCGAGGCCGACCTCGATCTGGAAGTTGTTCCGCCCGGCCGAGGTCCAGCCCATCCGAGCCGCATCGGAGCGGTGCAGGATCGAGTGCCGGACGAACGACAGCACCCCGGCGGCCCCGACTGCCAACAGCACCGCCCAGGTGAGCGACGGCGGCTTGGACTGAAGCGTGGCGAACCCGATGAAGGCGCCCACGGCGCCCACCACGTAGGTCGCGATCATGAGCATGGCTGCAGGTCGAGGGCTTTGCTGGGGCTGTGCTGGGTCCTGGGGTAGCGACTGTTCCTGGGTCACCTGGGCGCCTCCGAAGGGGAATCCTGGGGTGAATCTAGCCGCTCCAGCGCAGGTCCGGGCGAGTCATGCGGTCGTGAGCTCGGCGGGGTCCGGTCCCTTGAGCCGATTCGGCCCAAGCCGGCTGCGACCAGCAGCAGGACGCCGACCACGGCCAGCGGCAGGGCAAGCGCCGCCGAGGAGCCCCCCGCGGCCGCGGCCAACGGCGCGCCAGACCCGAGCATCCCGATCGACTCGACCACGAGCCCAAGGGCTGCCAGGCCGAGCAGCAGCGCACCGGCAAGCGCCGGGCGGCGCACACCCATGACGGCCAACGGCACCAGCAGGATGAAACTGACCACCCCCAGCACCGGGCCGACGCTGTTCTCCCAGGCACGCCACTGCTCGGCAAGCAGGGGTTCAGACAGGGTCAACACGGCGGCCGCGCCGGCGCAGGTCCCCAGGACGACCGGCGCGGAGCGCGGCGCCCGCCACGCAATTACGGTGAGCACGGCCAACGGCACCATCCAGCACGCCACGAGCAGGGCGCCGCGGAGTCCACCTGGTTCAGTCAGCGCCTCGCCGGCGAGGAACAGTCCAACCAACAGACCGACCAGGACAGCAGTCACGAGCGCAACCCAGCGGGCGAATCGGGCGCACCGGGGCGGATCGCGCCGCACCAGGCAGAAGACCCCGATGACAGCCATGGGCAGCAACATTGCGATAACCATTGGTCCGAGCACCCGGATCACCCCCTCGGGGTTCACGAGACGAGCGTGCCTACACCTCCAGCGTAGGTCTGCGTCTAGTGGCGCCGGAGGGTGAAAGGACCCGCTTCGCTCGCGCGCCGCAGTAGCGCACGACCGGTAGCGTGAGGTTCCTGGCAGCAGCAGGAGGAGGAGCTGAAAGTGGAACACGCCGCGCACGGCGTCTCGCTCTACCTGGAGCTGCCGACGATCTTCCTGGCCGCGCTCTTCGGGGCCGCCTTCTTCAGCGCCCGCGGGATGTCCGCGGTCGGGGTGCTGGGCATCGGGCTGGTGTTCGGCTTGGGAGGCGGCATCTGGCGCGACGTCATCCTGAACATCGAGCCCGCGGCCTTCGACTACTGGTACTTCGTGCCTGTGGCGCTGGCGGGCGCCCTCGTGGGCGGCCTGCTGCGAACGCGTTACACGAGCGAGACCACCACCAGGTGGCTGCGCAACCTGGTGACGGCGCTGCTGTTGCTCATCGGGCTGGAGAAGGCCCACTCATACCAGAACCCTGCGATCTCGATCGTCCTGATCGGGGTCATCACCGCAGTCGGGGGCACCCTCACCGTGGGCATCCTGACCCGGGTCGACATGTTCGGCCACGCCGGCGGGGCCTATCTGGCCCTGTGCCTGCTGACAGCCTCGGTGGTGTTCCTGGCGATCGGCTACTTCGACCTGGTCGCGGCTGCCGAGATCGCCGCCGCCCTGGTGTTCATCCTGCTTCGGGTCCTGGGCAATCGACGCGGTTGGACAGTGCCGCATCTGCCCGGCGAGTACGTTCCGGCCGAGGTCACCGACTAGGGCTGGCCTCGATCACGGCGAACGGTCGGACATCTCCGCGTTGCAGGCGGATGACGCAGGAATCCGGCCGCGGCCAGACCTCCACCCGCTCGACGGCGATGTCCTGGCCGCCACGGTCGAACAATCGCTGCACCATCGCGGCATGCAGACGGCAGACGCCAGGGTCCTCGCGCACCAGCGCCGCGAAGGGGCATCGACGCAGGACCATGGCGTCGCCGGTCTCCGACACCACCGCGTCGAACCCCAGTTCCGTCATGGTCTTGGCGGCGCCGGCCACCGCCTCGTCCGGGCTGGCGGCCGGTTCGTCGCGGTCCGCCACCGAGGCCCAGGCCGCCACGACGTCGGCGGCAGACCCCTCAGCACCGGGCTGCCCCAACAGCGCCGCCAGCTCCCGGCCGACATCCGAGAGCCGCCCGGCGGTGACCGCCTCGTACTGCCAGGGCGGGCGGCCGCGACCGCCGGTCCGCACCCGGGTGCGGTTGACGCGACCCTCGGTCATGAGCACGTCCAAGTGCGAGCGGACCGTGTTGTGATGCAGCCCGGTGACCTCGGCGAGCTGCTCGACGAGAACTGGCGCCCCGTGCGCCTCGACCAGCCGCAGGATGCCCTCGCGGGAGTCATGCCCGGCCTGGCGGTGCTGGGCCGCCAGCGCCCCAAGCCGCGCCAACTCCAAGCCCGCGCGGGTGCCCGGAGCCGAATCCCCTCCAACGGCCCCTGCTCCAACGCCCGAACGCGCGGCCATGCATCCTCCTGTCATCGGCCAGCGGGCGGCGTCCTGGCACGGGGTCGCCGCCCTCGGCCTCAACTGGTACCGGCCACCTCGTAGCCGGCCTCGTCGATAGCCGCCCGCAGTGCCGCCTCGTCCAGCCGGGCGCCCGTCACCCGGACCGTGCCGGCTGCCAGATCGACTTCGACTCCGGCCACACCATCGACCGCGCCGACTTCACTGGTGATGGCGTTGACGCAGTGCTGGCAGGACATGCCCGAGACGTTGAAAACGACATTGCTCATTGCTGATCTCCAAATTCCTTGCGGTTACAGAATGTATGAGTGCAATTCGCCCGCTGCACCGTTGGCGTACGGCTTCCCGCACGTCAGCGCTCCCGTCGCCCACGGAAACGGCGCAGCCGGAGGCTGTTGGTGACCACGAAGACCGAGGAGAACGCCATGGCGGCGCCGGCGATCAGAGGACTCAGCCGTCCGGACATCGCCAGCGGGATGGCCGCCACGTTGTAGGCGAACGCCCAGAAGAGGTTGCCCTTGATGGTGGACAGCGTGCGCCGCGAGAGCGCCACCGCATCGGCGGCCGCGCGCAGGTCCCCGGACACTATGGTCAGGTCGCTGGCCTCGATGGCCACGTCGGTGCCGGTGCCCATCGCGATGCCCAGGTCCGACTGGGCCAGCGCCGCGGCATCGTTCACGCCGTCGCCCACCATGGCCACCACGCGCCCGCCCGCCTGCAGGCGGCGGACCTCGTCGTACTTCTCGCCCGGCAGGACCTCCGCCACAACCTCGCCGATCCCGACTGCGTCCGCGACGGCTCTCGCCGCGCGAGCATTGTCGCCGGTGAGCAGAACGGGGGTGAGCCCGAGTTCGCGCAGCTGAGCGACAGCTGTGGCGCTCGTCGGCTTCACAGTGTCACCGACCACGACCAAACCGCGTACCCGTGCGTCCCAGGCGACGGCTACCACCGTCCTCCCAGCCGCCTCGGCTGCCCCTGCGGCGGCCTCTAGCCCTGCGGGCGTCGTCAGCTGGAACTCATCGGCGAGCCAGCCGCGACGGCCAACGGCGACCGTGTGACCTTCCACCGAGCCAGTGACGCCGCGGCCGGGGACGGCCAGGAAGTCGATGACGGGCGGGAGCACGGAGTCCGGCTGTGCCGCGGCGGCGGCGATCGCCGCGGCGATCGGGTGCTCTGAGGCACCTTCGATTGCGCCCGCGATCCGCAGCACCTCATCCGCGTCCGATCCGTCCTCATCGGCGACCACGTCGATGACGGACATCTTCCCTGTCGTCACCGTGCCGGTCTTGTCGAGCACGACGGTGTCCACCCGGCGGGTGGACTCCAGGATCTGCGGGCCCTTGATCAGGATTCCCAGCTGCGCCGCCCGACCCGTGCCCACCAGCAGGGCGGTGGGAGTGGCCAGGCCGAGCGCACAGGGACAGGCGATGATGAGCACGGCCACGGCGGCCGTGAAGGCGAACTCAGCCCCCGCGCCCGCGAGCAGCCAAGCTATCAGCGTCACGAGCGCCAGCCCGAGCACCACCGGGACGAAGACCCCCGCGACGCGATCGGCCAGGCGCTGCACCGGCGCCTTCCCGGACTGGGCGTCGGCGACCATCCTGGCCATCTGCGCCAGTTGCGTATCCGCGCCGACGCGGGTCGCCTCGACGACGAGCAGGCCGCCGGCGTTGACGCATGCGCCCACGACCTCGTCGCCGACGGTCACCTCGACCGGCACCGATTCTCCGGTCAGCATGGAGGTGTCCACTGCTGAGGCTCCGTCGTGGACGACGCCGTCGGTGGCGATCTTCTCGCCCGGACGGACCACGAACAGGTCACCCACCTGCAGCTCCGAGATCGGGCGGCGCACCTGGACGCCATCGCGCACGATCGCCACGTCCTTCGCCCCGAGGTCCGCCAGCGCCCGCAATGCCGCGCCCGACGCGGCTTTCGCGCGCGCCTCCAGATAGCGCCCGAGCAGGATGAACACGGTGACGGCGGAGGCGACTTCCAGGTAGATGCTCGTGCCGTGCTCACCCGGCTGCGCGAACCACTCGAAGCCCATCGTCATGCCGGGCATGCCCGCGCCGCCGAGGAACAGCGCATACAGCGACCAGAGGAAGGCGGCGCCAACACCGATGCTGATCAGCGTGTCCATGGTGGCCGCGCCGTGGCGGGCGTTGACCCACGCCGCCCGGTGGAAGGGCCAGGCCCCCCACACCACCACCGGCGCGGCGAGCGTCAGCGACGCCCATTGCCAGTAGGTGAACTGCAGCGGCGGCACCATGGCCAGCAGCAGCACTGGGACGCTCAGGGCGGCCGAGATCAACAGACGCTGGCGCAGGGAGGCCAGCGAGTCGTCTCCGGCGCTCCCCTGCCCGGCGCCGGACTCGCCCTCAGCATCAGCCCCGTCGCCTACTGTCGCGGCGGCGGGGAGCTCGGCCGCCGAGTACCCCGTGGCCTCGACCGTGGCGATCACGTCGGCCACGCTCACGCCATCCGCGGCGGACACCCGGGCCAGCTCGGTCGCATAGTTCACCTCGGCGCTGACGCCTGGCATCCGGTTGAGCTTCTTCTCGATCCGGGCCGCGCAGCTGGCACAGGTCATGCCGCCGATCTGCAGGTCGATCAGCTGCGGCGCCACCGTCAGGTCAGGCAGGCCGTTGGCATCGACCGGGGCCGAGGGTGCCTTCTGGCTCATGAGGTCTCCAATTCGTGAGGCACTCTGCCCAACGCACGACCTCACCGGGGCATTCCAAGCCTGTCAGCAGGCCGACCCCTCCCACCGCCCGCGCCGCAGCCGGGGGGCGTCAGCCCGCGGCTCGCCCACCCCGCGCCCGGGCGATCAGCAGGTAGAACTCACAGCCGAGGCAGAAGTTGAACGCCGCGTTCAGGAACGCGGCGGCGAGGGCCATGCCGACGGCGGCGTAGTAGAGCACCGGCAGTCCGGCGACGGCACCGACGAGCGCGACTACCGCGAACACCAGGCCGACGGCCTGGGCGAAGCGGGGCGGCCGGACATCCTCGAACTCGGTCGCCGGAGCCAGCCTTGGGCGCACGAGTGCGCGGAACAGCACCCCGTAGGGCTGGCGGCTGACGCCCAGCACCGCCCCGGCCAGGAACACGAGCGCCTGCAGCGCCACCAGCCAGACCCCCAGCTGCGGGCCGAGGACCAGGGCGAGGGCAAGCACCACACAGGTCACCGCGGCCCCGAACCTGGGTCCGCGGACGTCGATCTGCCCCGGGCCTGCAGTCTGCCCGGTGGTCGTGACGGTGGTGGTACTCATGGTGACCTCTCTGAACGTGGCGGGGTCGGCTGCGCCCGCGAGAGGCGCAACCCTAATTGCCGATCAGAATAGTACTCTTTTTGTCGCTTCGGCGCACCGCCGGCCGCTGAACGCGGGCCCGGGGCGCACAGCGCGACAGCGCAGCCCGCCGGGCAATAGAGTCCGGATGGCCACGCGAGACGTTCGCGCGGCCACATCGGATCGGGATCTGGGAGGACGCATGCGCTCGAGGTCGGCAGTCATGGGCATCGGACTACTCGCGGCGGCCGGCGTGCTGGCCACCGGCTGCTCGTCCGGCTCGTCCTCCAGCGGATCTTCGTCGGCGAGCTCGGCCGGTGGCTCCCAGAGCGCCTCGGCCAGCGGCGGCGCCTCGGCCTCGCCCAGCACGACCACCGCCGCCGAGCAGGTGCCCACAACCGCCTGCAGCATGGCTCCCGACACCAAGGTGACCGATCTGACCTACGGCCAACTGCAGCAATACGTCCTCAACAACGGCGAGACCATCCCGACGCTGGCCGAGTACCTCGACCTGGCCAACGAGAAGAAGGTCGGCGTGCTGCCCGAGATCAAGACTTTCGCGGCCACCACCGGGGGCGAGAAGCCCGTGCCGACCGACGCGCAGTTCGCCCAGTACACAGCCATGGTCAGCGAGCGTCCAGACATCACTGAGGTACTCATCGGCTCCTTCGACGAGTTCACGCTGAAGTACTTCGCTGCCAACAAGGCCGAATGGCCGCGGGTCTGGTTCCGGTCCCTGGGCGGCGGCGATCCGGCCACCCCGCCGACGGTGGCCGAGATGAAGGAGCGCGCGCCCTCCGCCAACTCCCTCGGTGTCATCAACGTGCTCTATACGCAAGGGACGTTCCCCACCAACGGCCAGAGCTATAACGTCCCGCAGGAGTTCGCCGACGCGGGCTACCCCGTCTACATCTGGTACAACACCATCACCAAGGGCGACACCGCCGAGGACGGCCCGAACCTGGGCGAAATCACGTCGCCCGGCTGGCAGAGCATCGCCTCGCTGCAACCCCACAACGTCAAGTGGATCGCGACCGACATGGTCAAGGAGTACACCGCCTGGGCGCAGAGCGCGCCGGAATCGGCCCAGCCGATCCCGCAGATGGTGGCCCACCGCGGCGGCGGCCAGGCCGACACCAGCGAGAACTCGATGGCTGCCTTCGCAGAGGCGGCGGCAAACGGCGCCAAGGTGCTCGAGACCGACGTGCAGTGGACGAAGGCCACCCCCGAGAACCCCAATGGCGTGCCGGTCCTGATGCACGACGCGACGATCAACCGCACCACACGCTGCAAGTAGCCGCCGCCGGAGGCGGTGCGGCGTGGCGCGCGGTGCGGCGTGGCGCACGTCTCATGTGATCCACCCAGCTCCTCCGCGACCCTCAGGGCCGCATAGAGTCGTGCATTCGACCGCCACCCCCGGAGCTGACGTTGAGATTCCGCATGACCGCCAAGCACGTAGCGATCGCGTTCGCCGCCGCTGCGCTGGCGGCCTCGCTGTCCGCGTGCACCTCGTCGACGACCGCGAACCCGTCGAACACCGCCACGGTCCCCGCTACCGAGGCGCTGCGAGCCGCCCTGGCACAGCTGACCGCGGCAGGCTCGGCTCCGGGTGCCCTGGCCCTGGTCGACACCCCGGAGGACACAGTGACGCTGGTCTCCGGCACGTCGGACGTCGCAACGGGAGCGGCAATGTCGGACTCGGCGGCGACGCGGATCGCCAGTGTCTCCAAGGCATTCAACGGCGCCGTCCTGCTGGCGCTGGTCGATCGCAAGGAGCTCCAGCTAACCGACCGGATCGGCACGCTGCTGGCGGACCTGCCGCCGACGTGGCGGGACGTCACTGTGGCCCAGTTGCTCCAGCACACCAGCGGCCTGCCCGACTACATCAAGAGCCCCGCCTTCATCGCGGACCTCACCACCAACCCGCAGATGCAGCGCACCCCGCAGCAACTCCTGGAATACGTGGCCGGCGACCCGCCGGCCTTCGCCCCCGGCACCGAGTACTTGTACTCCGACACGGACAACATCGTGGCCGGCCTCATCGCCGAGCAGGTGTCCGGCAAACCCTACGACCGGCTGCTCGAGGACCTGGTCTACTCCCCGCTGTCGTTGCAGGCCACGTCGCTGCCCGCCGATGTCGCGCTGCCCCCCGGCTTCATCCACGGCTACGAGGTGGCCGCGGAGGATGCCAGTCCCGCGCCTGAGGACGTCAGCACCTTGATCAACCCGGCGCTGGCATGGGCGTCCGGCGGGATGGTGTCCACCGCCGCGGACCTCAACACCTTTATCCGCAGCTACGCCGCCGGCAGCCAGGTCAACGACGGCACGCGCAACGCCCAGCGGCAATGGGTGCCGGGCGCCGGCGGTCCTCCCGGACCCGGGGTCAACTCCAGCGGGCTGGCTCTGTACCGCTACGAGACCGCCTGCGGCACCTGGCTCGGCCACACCGGCAACATGCCGGGCTACACCTTGTTCGCGGCCGCCGACGCGGCCGGTCAGCGCAGCGTGGTCGTCGCGGTGAACACGCAGGTCAACGCCAAGGCCCAGCCGGACCTCTTCGAGCGGCTGCTCGCAGTCGAGGACGCTGCCCTGTGCGTAGCGCAGAATCCGGCCGAGGCAAGCGCCTCGGCCGGATCCGCAGGTGCGAAGTCGACAGGTTCGACTAGCTCGCCTGGCGCTTGATGGCCGAGACCTCGAGCTCCAGCACGATCTTCTCGGAGATGAGCACGCCGCCGCCGGCCAGCGGGGCGTTGTACTTGAGACCGAAGTCGCTGCGGTTGATGGTGGTCGAACCCTCGAAACCGATCCGCTCGTTGCCGAAGGGGTCGGTCGCACTTCCGGTGTAGTCCCAGGTCACCGTGACGGGCTTGGTGACGCCGCGGATGGTCAGGTCGCCGGCGACGTCGAAGCTCGTGGGACCGGTCTGGGTCACGGCGGTGGACTTGAAGGTCATCTGCGGGAACTGCGCCAGGTCGAAGAAGTCATTGGTCCGCAGGTGCTCATCCCGCTGTGCGTTGCGCGTGTCGATGCTCGAAACCTCGATGGTGACCTCTGCCGAGGAGGCCGCGGGGTTGGCGACGTCGAGCGTCATGGACCCCGTGACATCGCTGAAGTTGCCGCGCACCTTGGTGACCATCGCGTGGCGGGCGACGAAACCGAGGTTGGTGTGCGACGGGTCGATGTCGTACGCGCCGGTGGCGCTAGCCGGGACGGCGGTCTGGACAGTCTGGGTGGGCAAGGAATCCTCCTGGTGCTCGTCGGTGAGGGGATGCTGCGGTCAACATCCTCCGTGGGGAAATAGTTGCACACTCAACTATTTTTCGCAACACTCCCGCCCGGGCCACCTAGAGACGACAGCGGCGCGCCCGGGTCAGCAGCGAATCAGGGCTGCCGGCCCGGGCGCGCCGGGGCTTGGGAAGCGACCGGTCAGCCGATACGGCGGAAGGCGACCGGGTTGCCGATGTAGTAGATGCTGGCGATGTGAACGCCGGTGTTCTCGTTGCTGGCCTGGATCACCTGGCCGTTGCCGTAGTACATCGCGACGTGCTGGCTGCCGCCCGGGCCGTAGAACACCAGGTCGCCGCGGCGCAGGTCGTTCCAGCCGACCGGGTAGCCGTAGTTGATCTGGTTGTACGAGCCACCGGGCAGGTACACACCGGCCTGGCCGTAGGACCAGCGGGTCAGGCCGGAGCAGTCGAACCCGCCGGGCGAGGAACCGCCCCACACGAACGGTGCGCCCAGCACGGACTCAGCGGCCGACACGGCGCGAGCGCCCGCCGAGCTGTTCTGCGCCTGGGCGGCCTGGATCTGGGCCGGGGTGCATGCGGAAGCACCGAGAACGGCGATACCTGCGGCGGCGAGTGCACCGGCAATCCTGGTAGAGAAACGCATGTGGTTGTCCTCCTGTTGTCGGTCGTTGGCAGCCTGCGGGTGGGACCCGACGGCCATCGGGGAAGTTCTGGGCGCGGCGCCCTTCTCGGCGCCTGGCGTGCTCAATACTTCCGACCGGGAGGTGGCCCTAGCACTCGTCGAATGTGACCTGGATCACTCGCTTTACAAATCCTTGGCAGGGATTTGGCGGGGGCCTGACGATCAACTCAGCGCTACGGTCCGACGGTGACGATCAACCGATCGGACGATGCCCGGACCGCGGCTTCGACGATGGTGAGTCCGTAGACCGCGTCGCTTGGGTCAACAGGCACGGGAGCGCCCTCCAGCAGCGTGGCGGCCCAGCGCCGATAAAACTCTCCGTAGTCACCGGGACGGGTGGGCACGCGCACCGGGGGCTCGCCTCGCCCGCTGTCGCCACCGGCCCCAGCCCCAGAGCGCACACCCCAGGATGCCGGCGGCACGCGCCCCCACTCCGCGCCGGCCGAGGACGGATCGGCTCCGGACCGCAGCTGGGCCTCCTGGGGGTCCAGGCCTCGCACGCTGTAGCCACCGGCGTCGCCCAGCAGGCGAAACCGCGGTCCGAGGTCGGCTGCGACGGCGCTGGCGTAGAGGTGCGACAGCACCCCGCCGGCGGAGTGCCGCAGGGCCAGGAAGACATCGTCGGCGTTCGTGGCACCGGTCCTCGTGGCAGCGACCTCTGCGTACACCTGCGACACCGGGCCGAACAGCTGAACCGCCTGATCGATCAAATGCGGACCCAGGTCGAACAGGATCCCGCCGGCCTCTCCCGGGGCCGCTCGTTCCTTCCAGGAGTCCACGACGTCAGGGCGCCACCGCTCGAATCGGGACTCGAATCGCCGGATACCGCCCAGCGCGCCGTCCGCCACCAACTGCTGGACGGTCAGGAAGTCGCCGTCCCAGCGCCGGTTGAGGTATACGGTCAGCGGCACCCCGCGGGCCGCCGCGGCCGCAACCAGCTGTCGGCCCTGCTCGGCGGTCGGCGCCAGCGGCTTGTCCACGACCACCCCGACGCCGCCATCCTCGATTGCGGCCAACGCCATCGGCACATGCGTCGCATTGGGAGTGGCCAAAGTGACCGCGTCCAGGCCCAGCCGCCACAGATCCTCGACGGCGGGCACCACCTCGGCACCGGGGTAGCGCGCCCGCACCGCTGCTGCCCGCCCGGGGTCGCGAACCACGACGGCGGCCAGCTCCAGGCCCGGGGTCGTGTGGATCAGCGGAGCGTGAAAGGCCGAGCCGGCCACACCGAAACCCACCAGCCCGATCCGCGCAACGCGTCCATCCGCGACGTCACCATCCGCACCCTGCGCCATGTGGTCATTGTGGCCGCTCGGCGCCGTCACCGCTGGCCGAGCGATCACCAGGGAACGGTAAAGGCCGGCGAGGTCAAATCCCAGGGTTTGGTAAAGCCGATCACAGGCGCCCACCAAGGCTGGGAATCATCGGGACCCATCGGCGGACAACTCCAGGTCTCCCTGGAGCCGCCGACCCGAGGAGGAAGAGCAATGCGAGTCACCACCAGAATCTTCGTCAGCACGGCGGCCCTGGGTCTCGGCGCACTCGCCCTGACCGGCTGCACGCAGGACGAGATCGCGGCGTGGAAGGCATTCAAGGCGCAGGAGCAGGCGAACGCATCGGCGTCCCCGGCGCCAACCGCCAGCGAGCAGGTGCAGACCCTGGGCGAGCGGGCAGTCGCCGCCGGCGAGACGATGCTGGGCGCTCCGTACGTCTGGGGCGGACAGTCCCCCAGCGGCTTCGACTGCAGCGGATTCGTCAAGTGGTCCTACGGCCGGGTCGGCTACTACCTGCCTGGCGGCTCGTACAACCAGATCAACTACGGCACCCCCGTCAGCGCGAGCGAGCTGCAACTGGGCGACCTCGTCTTCTACGGTCCCGGCGGCAGCCAGCACGTGGCCATGTACTACGGCAACGGCAAGGTGATCGAAGCCGGCAACCCCGCGACTGGCGTCCACATCGCTGGGATCTACTACACCGGCACGCCGACGGCCTACCGGCGCATTTCCTGACCCAGGCCGCGACCCAGGCCGCCGAGGGCTGCCGCCGGGCTCAGCCCGAGCGCCGGAACGCCCGGTTCACCGACCACCAGATCACGCCCATCGAGAGGCCGCCGATCACAGCCGGCAGCATTCCCCAGTGGAAGAACAGCATGAAGCCGATCCAGGTGGCGACGGCGACGGTGACCGCCACCAGGAGCTCGCGGGAGTCCAACGGTGCCCGGCGGGGCGAGTTTCGCTGATCGGCCATGGCGGCAGCCTACGCCGACGTCACCGCTCAGCGGCCGAGGTCGGCGGGGTCGAAATAGGCGCTGACCTGAGCCACAGCGAACGGGTTGCCGTCTGACAGCACGACGTGCCAGTTGCTGGGCGGCCAGTAGGCCCCAAGCCCCGGCTCCAGGTCGATCCGGGTAGCCGCCGGAGCATGCCGGGCGATGACCTCCGGGTCGGGCCGCGTCAAGTCCGGGTGGCCGGGGTGGAAGTAGTCCTCGTCCCAGAGCAGGACGCTGCGCCGGCCGACCAGACAGAACGAGAACACGCTCGCGTTGTCGCGGTGGATGCCGAAGGGGGTCGCCGGGTAGGTGCCTGCGAAGGTGTCAAGCTCCCACTTGCGCGGGGACGGTGAAAGCGGATGCTGCCCGAGTTGGGCGTCGAAGATGTCCGCGACGTGCGCCAGCGCGGGGTTGCGTCGGCCGAGGTCGTGGACGTTGAAGCCGAAGCTGACACCCGCCATCCGGTCGTAGTAGCCGGCGAAGTCGCCGTCGGCGGACTGCGGCCCGAAGCGCTTGAACGTGCCAAGGCGGTAGTCGCGCAACTGGGCCGGGTTGCTGCCCTCGGCGACCTGCAGCCAGTCCAGCGGGTCGCGGTCGCCGGGCGCGATCAGCGCCGCGAAGACGCCCGCCTCATCGAATGGAGCCGCATCCGCGTCCACGGCGAAGGCGAAGGGCTCGCGGTGCCAGTAGCGCTCGCAAGCCGCATCCCAGAAGCCCTCGTCGGCAGAAAACCGGAGCATGTGAGCCCTCCTTCGGTCCCGTCCCGGCCAGACGGCCTGCGCGCCGACCGGGTCCGCTGCGAGGCTAGCGGTCCGCGCCCCGGCCCGGGGAGCCCCCGGAGACTCTCGGGATCTGGGAGTCGATCCGACGTGCCAGCGCCGTGGCCGCACTCGCCTCCTGAGCTTCGCCCAGGGTGTGGATGCCGCGGGCGGCCAGCAGCGGGATCATCCGGACCAGGACCTCCGCGGTGCCCAAGGCGTCCCCCAACGCGCTGTGCCGGCCCACGATCGAGACCCCAAGCCGCTGCGACAACGAGTCCAGGCTATGGCTGCTGTCGCCGTCGTCGAAGACGACGGCCGATAGCAGCATCGTGTCCAGCGTCTGCTCACCCAGCACGGCCGCATCGCCCTGAGCCGCTGCCGGCAGCAGGAACCCGAGGTCGAAGCGCAGGTGGTGGCCCACCAGGACGGAATCCTCGGCGAAGCCGGCGAGGGCCGACGCGACTGCGGCCGGAGGCGGCGCACCGACCACCATGGAATCCACGATGCCATGGAACTCGGTGCTGCTCGGGGGGATGGCTCGACCCGGATTGACGAGCTCATCGAAGGTGTCCTCGGAACGCACGCGACCGCCTGCGACTCGGACGGCGCCCACGGACACCAGCTGATCCCCGGCATCGGCGTGCAGGCCGGTGGTCTCGCAGTCCACGACGGTGAAGGTCACCTCGTCCAGCGGGGTCCGCGACCAGGAGGACCGCCCCGTCGGTGCCGGCCGAAGGCGACGCAGGTCGCTGCTCAGGCCGACCGCTGGCAGCCCTGGCTCGACGGGGCCGGGGTCACTGCCGACGAGGAGCACAGTGGGGTCGGTGCCCTCGCCGGTGATGCGAACCAGTCGCAACTCCACATCGTCCACCTGGGCGGTCACACTCACCCCCGACAGCGCCTGGGCCAACAGCGGCGCGAAGTCGCCCGCGTCGAAGACGCTGAAGATGCTGCGTCCAGCGGCGATGTGGCGGCCGGGCCCGAGCACCGTCCTCGCACTGGGGTTGACAAGCATGATCCGCCCGTGCTCGTCCACGAGTCCCACGGGCACCTCCAAACCCGCCAGCACCGCAAGCAGCGAGTCGCGCTCCAGCCGCGTCTCAGCCTCGCTGGCCGCAAGCCTGTCGGCCAGGCGGCTCTCCGCCCCCTGGTGGGCCGTGGCCAACTCGTTGACCGCACGGGCGGTTTCGGAGTCGGCCGGCAGGCGGTGACCCGGATTGGCACGGATGATGATGTCGATTCCGGTCGCCGTGGCGCGATCGCGCCGACGATCCTGCCGCCACGCCCACCATCCCAGGGCGCCGACGGCCAGCACCATGACCACGGCACCCAGGGCCAGCGTCACCCACTGGGCGCCCAGGGCGGCGGCCAAGCCCTGCTGCTCCTCGGCGGTCAGGTCCGCCAGTACCGCGGCAACCGTCAGCCCGGGTATCACCAACGCCACCGCCACCAGCGCGACTGCGGTCCACGGTTTCATGCCGTGCTCCTCTCCCTTGCAGGCAAGCCCGCGGGCGAACTCCAACCCCGCATTGCGCTGCCCTTCACAGGTCAGTCCGAAACGTCCACGCCGTCGTGTCCTGGGCGGTCTTCACAGCCTTGAGCGCATCGCGCAACTCGTGCAGCCGATCCCGGCTCAACTCCGCCAGCGGGAGCTTGTCGGTCAGCGTCGCTCCGGCGTCAGCCTGTTCCAGCTGCCGCTGCAGCCGCAGAGCGGTGAAGAGGTCGAAGGCCGCGCAGAGGTCGCCGGTCAATCGGGTGCCGAGCAGGCCCGCATCCCCGGCCGCGACCAGTCGGTCCGTCGTGCCCACTGCCGGGGAGCGCACCCGCAGCCCATACAGTCGCGCCATCAGCACCAACGGCGTCAGGCCAGCGCGCTTCAGGTCGATCTCGTCGCCGCGGATGCGGCCCCAAAGCCCGAGCGGCAGGTGGAAGGACGTTGCGCACGCGGCCAGCCCGTGCAGCAGGCGCATCGAGTCCGACCCGCTCAAGAGCACCTCGGTGGCGACCGCCGTGTCGAGGCTTCCCGCAATCGGGCGCAGATCGCCGAAGACGTCCGTCTCGAGCACGGCGTCCGGGGTGGGTTCGGCGACACAGCGACGCAGGTGCGAGCACCATTCCCCGAGCCCCATGCTCCACTTGTCCGCCATGAAGCCGCCGGCGCACGGCCGCAGGCCGAAGTCCGCGAGTCCCCCGATCACGTGCTGCGCCAGATCCCTGGCGTACGGACTTGCCGCCGCCTCGGTCGTGGCCCAGACGAGCGCGTTGTCCTGGTCGCTGGCGCAGTGCAGCTCACGGCGCGCCATGGAACCCAGGTCGACCCAGGCGAAGTCGGCCGGCGGCGGACCGGCCTCCTGCTGGAACCCTTCGATGAGATCGACCGCCCGGGCGTCCGCGGCTGCGGACAGCTTCCGGGACACGGCGGCCGGCCCCGGTTCGGCAGCCACGCGTCGGGCGAGATCGACCAGCGGGGTCACGGCGCCTGCTCCTGGGGACGGGATCGCTTGAACTCCAGCGTCTCCGGCGTGTGCAGCCGCACCATGAAGCGCCACACGTCGGGCCGGGCACGGTCCGGGGTGAGCAGCGACACCAGGACGGCCGCCGCCACCGAGAGCGGCAACACCCATGCCGCCGGCTGCGCCAGCAGAGCTGACAGCCAACCGGAGGTGCTCGGTGCCAAGGTTGCGAGACCGATGGCGGCGAGCGACAAGACGCCTCCCACGGCCAACCCGGCAACAGCTCCCGGGGCCGTCAGCCGCCGCCACCAGATCCCCAGCAGCAGCAGGGGCGCGATGGTCGTGGCCGCGACCGTGAAGGCCAGCGACACGGCGCTGGCCAGGGGCAGCCGCGCCGCCACGAATCCCAGCAGGAGCGGCACCAGGACGGCCGGGACCGCCGCCAGCCGGAAGGCTCGCACCGGCTCCCGGATGAAGCGGCCCATCAGGTCTTGCGAGAGCACCCCGGTCACCGACACCGTCAGCCCGGTGGCCGTCGTGATGAAGGCCGCCGCCGCGCCGGCGGCAACAAGAGCGCCCAGCAGCTGGCCGCCGACGCCGCCGATGGCGCGCTGCGGAAGCAGCAGCACGACGGCATCCGACGAACCCGTCACCATGAGTTCGGGCGTGAAGAGCCGTCCAAGGGCGCCATACACAGTTGGAGCCAGGTAGAACAGGCCCACCAGCCCGACTACCGTCGCCGCGGTCCGGCGAGCGGCTCGGCCGTCCGGGTTCGTGTAGAGCCGGACCAGGATGTGCGGCAGCCCCATCGTGCCGAAGAAGAGCGCGATCATCAGCGCCAGGCTGCGATAGCCCGAGTGCTCCGCGGAGCCCTCGAGCGGGAACGCCCAGCGCGGCCCGGACAGCGCCTGCGAGTCGACGGGGGTCGGCACGGCCGCGCCGGTCGGGAAGGCCAGGGTGGTCCCAGCCTCGACCGCATGTCGCCCTGGCGCCATCAGCAGCGGTCCCTGCAGGGCCAGCCCATCGACCTGGCCGACGGCGACGACCTCGGTGGGCGCCTCGACCTGCAGCGTGGTCGTCGCCTCCATCGACACCGTGGTCGGCTGGAGGAACTTCGCTTCCGCCAATGCCCTGACGTCCGGCGATGCGGCGCCGTGCCAGGCCGCGATCAGGAAGACCACCGGAACAGCGATGGCAAATAGCTTTATCCAGTACTGCACCCCCTGCACAAGCGTGGCCGTTCGCATCCCACCGCTGGCCAGGACCGCGAGCACTGTTGCCGCTACTACCAGCCCACCCACCCAGATCGGCGTGCCCAGGAGCACCCGCAGCGCGAGGCCGGCCCCCTGCAACTGCGGCACCAGGTAGAGCCAGCCGATGGCGACCACCGCCACACTCGTTGCCAGGCGGGCCCCGCGCGAGGCGAGCCGCGCCTCCGCGAAATCTGGCACCGTATAGGCGCCCGAGCGCCGCAGCGGGGCCGCGACCAGGGCCAGCAGCAGCACGAACCCGACGGCATACCCGACCGGGAACCACAGCGCGTCCGCCCCGCCGAGCATCACCAGGCCTGCGATGCCGAGGAAGCTTGCCGCGGATAGGTACTCCCCCGAGATCGCCGATGCGTTCCACCAGGGCGGCACGGCGCGGGCGGCGACGAAGAAGTCCGCCGTGGTCCGGGCCCGACGGGTGCTGAAGACCGCCAGCCCGATGGTGATGAGCACGACCGCCAACATCGCGAGCGCCGCCGAGACCGCCTTCATGGATGCCTGCTACTCCTCGTCCAGAAGAGCGGCGAAGCGATCCTCGTTGCGCTGGGCGAGGCGCACGTACCACCAGCCGACGCCGAAGATGGCCGGATACACCAGCAGGCCCAGGAGCAACCACCACAGCGGCAGCGGGCCCACCTGCAGCGACCGCACCTGCGGCCACATCGCCGCGGCGGCCAGCACCCCCAGCAGCGGCAACACCACCAGCGCCACCGCGGCCAGCCCGAGCCGCAACTGACTGCGGATGAGCGCTCGCAGGTAGACCTGCCCCAGGGCGGTCTGCTCGTCGACCTCGGTGGCGACGGGACGGGTGGGCCGGCGGCGAACGTCGCGCCGAGGGCCGCGGACGACCTCGCGACGGTTCGACGGCCGCTCGCCGCTCATGGGGCGCCCCCATCGATCCGCGCCGAGCGCAACAGGGATTCACGCACGGCAGTGGCGTGTCGTCGGCTGACGGGGATCAGCACGCCGCCGCCGAGGTCCAGCGTCAAGGTGCCGCGGTGGGTCCGCACCGCCTCCACGTACGCCCGGTTGATCAGGTACTGCCGATGTACCCGCAGGAAGCCCGCCGCCGCCCAACGCTGTTCCAGCGACCCCAGCGACGCTCGCAGCAGGTGCTGCCCCGAGCGCGTGTGCAGCCGCACATAGTCGCCTCGGGTCTCGGCGAACACCACCTCCGAACGTTGCAGGTAGCGGGTCACACCCCCGAGCTCCACCGCGATGACATCCGCCGCCGGCCGGGACGCATCCGGCTGCTCCGATGCCTGCGCGCCAGGGGCAGCGCGGGAGGTGCCGGTCGAGTGCTCCGCAGCCTGTGCGGCCAGTCGCGCACACAACCGCTCGACAGCCTGTTGCAGCCGCTCGGGTCGCAGCGGTTTGCGCAGGTAGTCAACCGCCTCCAAGTCGAAGGCCGTGGCCGCGTGCTGGTCGTACGCGGTGACGAAGACGATCTGCGGACGGTGCTGCGCGTCGAATCGGCTGAGCACCTGGGCCAGGTCGAGGCCGCTCAGGCCAGGCATGCGGATGTCCAGGAAGACCGCATCGACATGGCCAGCCCCGATGGCGCGCAACGCATCCGCGCCACTCGCGTGAGCGACCACCTCCGCCACCTGCGGCACCTGGCGCAGCAGGAACGTCAGCTCCGAGAGGGCCGGCGCCTCGTCGTCCACGGCCAGCACCCGAAGCCCGCGCTGGGGTGCACCCTGAAGACCCGACATCTCTTGTGGCTCCCCCGCGCTACCTGGTGGCCGTCTCAGCGAACTTGGGGACCCGGAAGCTCACCCGGGTTCCAGCCCCGGGGCCCGTCTCCACGACCAGGCCGAAATCATCGCCGAACGCCGTTCGCAGACGCTCGTCGACATTGGTCATCCCCACGTGCGCCCCGGGTTCGCCGGCCAGGGCGCGGCGGATGACGTCGGGCTCGTTGCCCACCCCGTCGTCGGTGACGCTGAGCAGACACTCGGCACCCCGGTCCATGGCCTGGATCTCGACGGTGCCAGGGCCGTCACGGCCCTCTAGCCCGTGCTGCACGGCGTTCTCGACCAGCGGCTGCAGGCACAGGAAGGGGATGCGCACCCCCAGCACCTCCGAGTCCACCCGGAGCTGGACCTGCAGCCGCTCGCCGAACCGCGCTCGCTCCAGCAGCAGGTACTGCTCGATCGCCTGCAACTCGTCGGCCAGCGAGGTGAACGTGCCGTGGGCACGGAACGAGTAGCGGGTGAAGTCGGCGAAATCCAGGAGCAACTCGCGTGCCCGGTCCGGGTCGGTGCGCACGAAGGACGCGATGGCTGTCAGGGAGTTGAACACGAAGTGCGGCGAGATCTGCGCCCGCAGGGCGCGCACCTCTGCCTCGGCACGCTCTGCCCGCGCCCGGTCCAGCTCGGCGAGGTCCAACTGGCCGGAGGCGAACACCGCCAGCTCCTCGGTGGCGCGCACGGCCGCCGGCGACGTCGGCTCGACGGAGTACGCCACGATGGCCCCGACCACGACCTCGTCGCGGGTCAGCGGCGCCACAACCGCGCCGCGGAACTGCCCGGAAACCTCCCGCAGCCGATCCGGGCCGATCACGGCGACAGAGCCGTCGGAAAGAGTTCCCGCTGCCAGTTCGGGCGATCGTGCGCGCCAGCCGTCCGACGTTCCTGCCCAACCCAGAGTGACCCCGGCGTCGGTGATGGCGAGGGCATCAGCCCCGGCGAGGCGGCGCAGGTGCTTCGCCGCGCGCGACGCCGACGACGCCGTCAGCCCTCCGCGCAGCAGCGGCGCCGCCTTCGTCACCGAGTGCAGCGTCCGGTAGCTGGCGTCGTCGGCCGATGTGCCCAGCCGCGGACGGCCGCGCACCACCCAGGCCACGGCCGTCGCGCCGACCAGCATCACGATGAGGGCGACCACGACGAGCAACCACCCAGTCATGACGCGACGCTACCCGAGCGGCCGGCGCAGGTCGCGGCTTCAGTCAGAAGGCGCGTTCAAGCCGGTTCGGATCAGGTCCATCACGGTGGAGTCAGCAAGCGTCGTCACGTCGCCGATGTCGCGATTCTCGGCGACGTCGCGCAGCAGGCGCCGCATGATCTTGCCTGAGCGCGTCTTGGGCAGCTCGGCGACCACCAGAATCTGGCGCGGCTTGGCGATCGGGCCGATCTCGTGGGCCACGTGGTTGCGCAGCGTCTGGACCACGTCGTCGTCCTCTGCCGCGTCGCCGCGCAGGATGACGAACGCCACGATGCCCTGGCCCGTCATCTCGTCGGCGGCGCCGACCACCGCGGCCTCCGCCACATACTCGTGGGACACGAGCGCCGACTCGACCTCGGTGGTCGAGATGCGGTGCCCGGACACGTTCATGACGTCGTCCACCCGGCCCAGCAGCCACAGGTCGCCGTCATCGTCCTTCTTCGCCCCATCGCCGGCGAAGTAGGTGTCCGGCCAGCGCGACCAATAGGTGTCCACGAACCGCTCGTCGTCGCCCCAGATGGTGCGCAGCATCGACGGCCAGGGCTGGGACAGCACCAGGTACCCGCCGGATCCGTCCGGCACCGGCGTGCCGGCGTCGTCCACGACGTCGGCGGAGATGCCCGGCAGAGCCACCTGCGCCGAACCCGGCTTGGTCGCCGTCACGCCGGGCAGCGGCGAGATCATGATGGCGCCGGTCTCGGTCTGCCACCAGGTGTCGACGATCGGGCAGCGGTCCCCGCCCACCACCCGCCGGTACCACATCCAGGCCTCGGGGTTGATGGGCTCGCCCACCGACCCGAGCAGCCGCAGCGACGACAAGTCGTACCCCTCGAGCACCCCCTCGCCCCACTTCATCATGGTGCGGATCAGGGTCGGTGCGGTGTAGAGGATCGTCACGCCGTACTCCTGCACGATCTCCCACAGTCGGCCCTTGTGCGGCGTGTCCGGGGTGCCCTCGTACATCACCTGGGTGGCTCTGTTGGCCAGCGGCCCGTAGACGATGTAGCTGTGCCCCGTCACCCAGCCGACGTCGGCGGTGCACCAGTAGACGTCGGTGTCGGGCTTGATGTCGAAGACGTTGCGGAAGGTGTACGCCACCTGGGTCAGGTACCCGCCGGAGGTGTGCAGGATGCCCTTGGGCTTGCCGGTGGTGCCGGAGGTGTAGAGGATGAACAGCGGGTCCTCGGCGTCGTTGGGCGCATAGGCGTGCTCGGGGCTCTGCCGATCGACGACATCGGCCCACCAGTGATCGCGGCCCTCGGTCCACCCGACCTCCTGGCCGGTGCGCTTGACGACGATCACATTCTCGATGGTGGGCGCCCCCTGGGCCAGCGCCTCGTCCACGATCGGCTTGAGCGCACTCGGGGCGCCGCGCCGGAAGCCGCCGTCGGCGGTGATGACGAGCTTGGCCTCGGCGTCCTCGATCCGCGAGCGCAGCGCCTCAGCGCTGAAGCCGCCGAAGACCACGGAGTGGACCGCTCCCACCCGGGCGCACGCGAGCATGGCCACGGCGGCCTCGGGGACCATCGGCAGGTAGATCGCGACCCGGTCGCCCTTGCCGACTCCGAGCTCAGCCAGGGCGTTGGCCAACTTGTTCACCTGCTCCTGCAGGTCGGCGTAGGTGATGGTCCGGGTGTCGCCGGGCTCGCCCACCCAGTGGATCGCCACCTGCTCCCCATAGCCGTCCTCGACGTGCCGGTCCACGCAGTTGTACGCCAGGTTCAGCTGGCCGTCGGCGAACCAGCGGGCGAATGGCGGGTTGGACCAGTCCAGGACCTCCGTGAAGGGCGTGTCCCAGACCAGCTGGCGGGCCTGATCGGCCCAGAACCCCAACCGGTCGGATGCAGCCTCGGCGTAGAGCCCGGCGCCGGCGTTGGCCTGTGCGGCGAACTCTGGCGGCGGTGGGAACGAGCGGTCCTCGTTCATCAGGTTCTCGAGTGCGTCCGAGGTCATGGAATTCTCCTTGTGTGGAAGGTCTTAGGTTCTGCCGTGCTGCGGGACCAGGTCAAATCGGCGCAGCGGCCGGGCGCGGGTTGCTCGCCCGCGCCCGGGCGCCGCGGGCGGCTCAGTGAGCCACGGTCGCCTTCTCGGCGCCCGCCCCGGACAACGAGCGGACCTCCATCTCGGCGTACTTCTGCGGGTTGACCTCGCTCTTGCTCGTCACGCTGCCCAGCCAGCCTAGGAAGAACGCCAGCGGGATGGAGACCAGGCCAGGATTGTTCAGCGGGAACCAGGCGAAATCGACATTGGGCAGGATCGAGGTCTTGGCCCCGGAGATCACCGGCGAGAAGATGATGAGCACGATCGAGCTGATCAGCCCACCGTAGATGCTCCAGAGCGCGCCCCGGGTGGTGAAGCCCTTCCAGAACAGCGAGTAGAGGATGGTCGGCAGGTTGGCCGATGCGGCCACCGCGAAGGCCAACGCCACCAGGAAGGCGATGTTCTGGCTGCGCGCCAGGATGCCGCCGATGATGGCCAGAACGCCGATGACGACCGCCGCTATCCGCGCGACCTTGACCTCCTTGTCCGCCGACACCTGGCCCTTCTTGATGACCGAGGCGTAGATGTCGTGGGCGAAGGAGGCGCTGGCAGTGATCGTCAGGCCCGCCACCACCGCGAGGATGGTCGCGAAAGCCACCGCCGAGATGAAGCCGAGCAGCAGCGTGCCACCGAGCTCGTAGGCCAGCAGCGGCGCCGCCGAGTTCTCCTTGCCCGGAGCCGACATGATCTTCTCCGGCCCCACCAGGGCAGCGGCCCCGAAGCCCAGCACGAGGCTGAACAGGTAGAACAGGCCGATCAGCGAGATCGCCCAGACGACGGACTTGCGGGCGGCCTTCGCAGTCGGCACCGTGTAGAAGCGCATCAACACGTGCGGCAGACCGGCCGTGCCGAGCACCAGGGCCAGCGCCAGCGAGATGAAGTCGATCTTCGTGAGCGTCGTCTTGCCGTACTTCGCCCCCGGGGCCAGCAACTTGTCGCCCAAGGGACTGTTGTCGGCCGCCGCCCCCAGGACGTTGGACAGGTTGAAGCCGTACTTGCCGAGCACCCAGAACGTCATCAGGGCAGCGCCGGCGATGAGCAGCGCCGCCTTGATGATCTGGACCCAGGTGGTGCCCTTCATGCCGCCCACGAGGACGTAGACGATCATGATCACGCCAACCACGGCGATCGTGATGGACTGGCCCACGCTGCCGCTGATGCCCATGAGCAGGTTGACCAGGCCGCCGGCGCCGGCCATCTGCGCCAGCAGGTAGAACAGCGATACCGCCAGCGTCGAGATCGCCGCGGCGGTGCGCACGGGGCCCTGCCGCAGCCGGAAGGCGAGCACGTCGGCCATCGTGAACTTGCCCGTGTTGCGCAACAGTTCGGCGACCAGCAGCAGCGCCACGAGCCAGGCGACGAGGAAGCCGATCGAGTACAGGAAACCGTCGAAGCCGACCACCGCGATGGCACCCGTGATGCCCAGGAACGAGGCGGCCGAGAGGTAGTCGCCCGCGATGGCCGTGCCGTTCTGGCCGCCGGTGAAGGATCGGCCGCCCGCGTAGTAGTCCGCGGCGGTCTTGTTGCCGCGCGCGGCGCGGATGACGATGACCAGGGTGACGGCGACGAACAGGACGAAGATCGCCATGTTGACGGCAGGCTTGCCTGCCACGGTCGAGGCCGCGATGAGCGATGCGGTCATGACGTGCCCTCCATCTCGATGCGGATCTCCTCAGCCAGCGGGTCGAGCTTGCGGTTGGCGTGGCGCACGTAGAGCCAGGTGATGAGTCCGGTGCTGACGAACTGCAGCAGGCCGAAGATGATGCCGATGTTGATGTTTCCGATCACCGGCGTCGCCATCCAGTGCGGCGCGAAGATAGCCGCGAACACGAAGGCGAAGTACCAGACCAGGAACGCCACGGTCATGGGGAAGGAGAAGCCGCGGTAGCTGCGGCGCAACTCGGTGAACTCCGGAGATCTCTCCATGGCCTCATAGGCCGCGGCATCGGGCACGTGCCCCGCCGCACCCGGTGGTGGGTTGGTGGTGGACATTGCTCCTCCTCGGATACTGCCCGCAGCGTCGTCGGGCCAGCCCCGTCGACGGGGTGCGGACGACGCTAGGGACAGTCGGCTTGCCCACGGAACCCGTGAGCGGCCACCTGCGCCGAACGGTCTCGAATTGCCGCTAAGCGGTTGCCGCGAGGCTCGCCGAGGGCGAGCATCCGGGGCATGGGGCAGGAGCAGCTGCGCAGACGGCAAAGCGCCGAGGAGAGGGACCAGCCCGTGCTGCCGGCGTGGGCCTCGGCGCTGGGGCAGCATGCGCTGGCTGCGGCGCCGGTGCTCGTCGGCTGCACGCTGACCGATCGGTCCGGCGTAGTGCTGCGCATCACCGAGGTCGAGGCGTACGGCGCGGCTGGGACGATCCCCGATCCGGCATCGCACGCCTTCCGGGGACCACGACAGGCCAATGCTGCGATGTTCGGACCGCCAGGGACCGCGTACGTCTACCGCAGCTACGGAATCCACCTGTGCCTGAACATCGTCTGCGGCCCCATCGGACACGGCGGCGGGGTGCTCGTGCGCGCCGGCGAGGTCGCCGCGGGCGAGGAGCTGGTGCGGGCCAGGCGGCACGGGCGGCGCCCGCTGGCGTCAGGGCCCGGGAACGTGGGCGCCGCGCTGTCGGTGTCACTGGCGGACAACGGGACCAGTGTTTTCGGCGGGGGCCCGCTGCTGCTGCAGAGTCCGGATGGGGCGTCACGCGTGAAGGACCTGTGCAGCGGTCCGCGGATCGGCATCAGCCGCGCCGTGGATCTGCCGTGGCGCTTCTGGGATGGGGGCAG
>CAYYRC010000015.1:0-82151 GCA_964474045.1 uncultured Actinomycetes bacterium | reverse complement strand
ACGACGGCGTCTCCATCGCCAAGGAGATCGAGCTCGAGGACCCGTTCGAGAAGATTGGGGCCGAGCTGGTCAAGGAGGTCGCCAAGAAGACCGACGACGTCGCTGGTGACGGCACCACCACCGCGACCGTCCTGGCCCAGGCGCTGGTCCGCGAGGGTCTGCGCAACGTAGCCGCCGGCACCAACCCGATGGCGCTCAAGCGCGGCATCGAGGCCGCCGTGGCAGCCGTGTCGGCTGAGCTGCTGGACATGGCCAAGGACGTCGACTCCAACGAGGAGGTGGCCGCCACCGCCTCGATCTCGGCCGGCGACAAGAACGTCGGCGAGATCATCGCCCAGGCGATGGAGAAGGTCGGCAAGGAGGGCGTCATCACCGTCGAGGAGAGCAACACCTTCGGCCTTGAGCTCGAGCTCACCGAGGGTATGCGCTTCGACAAGGGTTACATCTCGCCCTACTTCGTGACCGACCCCGAGCGCATGGAGGCCGAGCTCGAGGACCCGTACATCCTGATCGCGAACCAGAAGATCTCCGCGGTCAAGGATGTGCTGCCCATCCTGGAGAAGGTCATGCAGTCGGGCAAGCCGCTGCTGATCCTGGCCGAGGACGTCGAGGGCGAGGCCCTGGCCACGCTGGTCGTCAACAAGATCCGCGGCACCTTCCGCTCAGTCGCGGTGAAGGCCCCGGGCTTCGGCGACCGCCGCAAGGCCATGCTGCAGGACATCGCCATCCTCACCGGCGGCGAGGTCATCAGCGAGGAGATCGGCCTGAAGCTCGAGACCACCGAGCTGGGCCAGCTGGGCCGCGCCCGCAAGGTCGTCGTCACCAAGGACGAGACCACGATCGTCGAGGGCTCCGGCGACGCCGAGCAGATCGCCGGCCGCGTCAACCAGATCAAGGCCGAGATTGAGAACTCGGACTCCGACTACGACCGTGAGAAGCTGCAGGAGCGCCTGGCCAAGCTGGCCGGCGGTGTTGCTGTGATCAAGGTCGGCGCGGCCACTGAGGTGGAGCTGAAGGAGCGCAAGCACCGCATCGAGGACGCCGTGCGCAACGCTAAGGCTGCGGTGGAGGAGGGCATCGTCGCCGGCGGCGGCGTGGCTCTGCTGCAGGCCTCCGAGAAGGCGTTCGGCAGCCTCGACCTTTCCGGCGAGGAGGCTGTTGGCGCAACGCTCGTCAAGGTCGCCGTGGAGGCCCCGCTCAAGCAGATCGCGACGAATGCCGGTCTTGAGGGCGGCGTCGTGGCGGAGAAGGTTCGCAACCTCGAGCCCGGTTACGGCCTGAACGCCGCCACCGGCGAGTACGAGGACCTGATCAAGGCTGGCATCGTCGACCCGGCGAAGGTCACCCGCTCTGCCCTGCAGAACGCAGCCAGCATCGCGGCGCTGTTCCTCACCACCGAGGCGGTCGTGGCGGACAAGCCGGAGAAGGCTCCGGCCATGCCGGCCGGCGCCGGCGACATGGGCGGCATGGACTTCTAGTCCGACTGCTCCCTCACACGACTGCGGCCCGCCCCTGGACCAGGGGCGGGCCGCAGTCGTGTGAGGCGAGGGCGGGGAGGGACGGCTGGGCGGCGGCTAGCTCTGCGCCAGATAGTCGAGGCGCGCCAGCATGATGAGCGCGGTGCGCTGTAGCTGGCGGGTCCAAGCCGCCGCGTCCTGGTGGTTGGCGCCGGCGAGGAGCGAGTTCAAGCCCACGATGACGCCGATGTCCGAGCGGACGGCTGCGCGCTCGGCCTCGTCACTGATGCTCATGTTCTCGGCCTGGGCCCAGGGCAGGAACTCGACGCGGACCCAGGTGTGCAGCCTGCCCGACTCCGGCACGCCGGAGTCCCCGTCCTCAACGGCGTCCAGCACTTCGTCGACCAGCCTCGACAGGGTGAGGCGGTGTGCCTCACGGGTCATTGCTGCCAGGGCCGGGTCGGTGGTGTCCAGCGACGGGGTCGCCACGGTCTCGGCGCAGTTGCGTCCCGCTTCCGTCTGCAGTGCCTGGCGCCAATCTCGGGGATCAACTGATGCCGATGCCATGACCCTCCTCGTTGTCCGCCATGCCGCAGGACCTGCGCCCGACGACCCGAACGTGCAGCGCCCAGCGCAATGACCTGTGCATCGCCTACACGCATACCCACAGTCGCACAGGCCGCCGCGCAAGTCCATAGACTGACGACACCCACGGCCGAAAGGGTGATGACGGGAGCGCTCGCGTAGCATTGCCGGGACTTCCCAGCGCGCGGGCCGGGGGCAGTGACTGAGGGCGGTGGGCAGATTGACAGCCGAAAACGGCGAATGGCGGTTGGCGCAGGAATCTGTGATCAGCTTGAAGACCTCCCGCATCGGCTTGTTCTCGGTGCACGCGAAGGCGCCGGTGGTGGACGGCACCGCACAGATCGCCGATGGCGAGGTGACCCTGGAGTTCATCGTCGCCATCGACAAGGTGCGCACCGGTAACCCGGTGCTCGACCCCGAGGTGCACGCCCTGGTGAACTCCACCTCAGACGGGCGGCTGACGTTCTCCGGCTCCGGAGCCTCGCTGGCCGAGGTCAACGGCCAGGCGAGTGCAGGCACCATTACGGTGCCGCTGGAGCTGGTGGCGGACCGCGACGACGACCCGTCGGACGGCTCGGGCGCGGACGGCGTGGTCGCCGGTGACGCACTCGACCTTCAGCTGCGGGGCCGGACCACCTTCACCGACATTCACCTGCCCCTGCCCGGAATGGGCCACATCAAGCACGTCGACATCGACGTCGAGGGGCTGATCACGCTGATGCGGGCCACCGCCGACGGTCAGTAGACGTCGAGGTCGTCGGCCACGGCGCGCAGGAGTTTGGCCGTCGAGCGCGAGCGGTTGTCGTCCGGGTAGCGCCCGTGACGCAGGTCGTTGCCGACTCGGTCCAGCAGCTTGATGAGGTCCTCGACCACGGGCGCCATCTCCTCTGCCGGCCTGCGGCTGGCCTTGGTGACGCTGGGGGCGGGCTCCAGAATGCGCACCGATAGTGCCTGCGCTCCTTTGCGGCCCTCGACGATGCCGAACTCCACCCGGGCGCCGGGCTTGAGCGCAGTCGTCCCGGGCGGCAGCGCGGACGCGTGAACGAAGACCTCTTCGCCCTCGTCCGTGGCCAGGAATCCGAAGCCCTTGTCAGCGTTGAAGAACTTCACCTTGCCGGTCGGCACAGCAGACTCCCTGGTCGTCGGTTAACAGCGTCGAATCGCCGTGGCTGTCATTGTGCACCCGGTGCCCGTGTGGGCACCTCGCGCCGAAGGACCAGCCTACCTAAGCCGAAGCCGATCCGCGTGTGCGTACCCTGCAGGCATGGCACAGCAGACGCCGGTCCCGGGGGCGCAGTCAGCGCCTCCGCCGGGTTCCGATAACGCGAGTCCCCGCGCCGGGGACCGGATCATCCGCATCGGCGGGATTCTCGCAGCCGTCGGCGCGGTCGCGGCACTCATCGGGTTGCTGCCGCTGCTGGTGCCCGCAGTGCCCAGCCAGCCGGCGATCTGGTTCGTCGCCATCGGCGGTGTGGGCGTGGGGGTGGCCCTCTCGCTGTACGGCATGGTGCGTGCCGCGCGTGCGCGGAGCCGCGCCCTGCGGCCTGACTAGGCTCTCCGCTCCCCGACTCAGCCGCCCTTGCCTCCGATGGCCTCGACGCTCGTCAGCGCTTCGTTCATGCTTCCCGAGCGGAAGCCCCGGGGGTCGAATTCGACCTCGTCGAAGCCCGCGGCGAGGACGACCGCGGACGCGCGGGGCTGTTCGGCAAGTGCGGCGGTGAGATCGGCGTCGAGCTCGATCCGGGCCCGGTCCTGGCCGAGGTCGCGCACTCGGAGGTCGCGCACGCTCCAGCCCAGACGTCCGATCTCGGTGCGAAGCGCGGCCTCGGCCCGCTGCACGCGCAGCAGTGAGTCGGCCGACACCGTCACGCCGTAGGCGATCCGGGAGGCCAGGCAGGCTTGTGCAGGCTTGTCCCAGGTCGGCAGTCCCCAGTACTTGGACACGGCCCGGACCTGCGCCTTGGTCAACTCCGCGAGCGGCGTCACCGCCCCCAACCGTGCGGCGGCTGCGATGCCTGGGCGGTAGGGGGAGGCCAGGTCGTCCGCGTTGGTGCCCGTGACGACGATGGGCTGCCTTCCGCCCCCGCGGCTGGCGGAATCGACCGAGACGACGGCCCGGAAGACGACCTCGATCACCTCGGTCTTGCAGTGGAAGCAGCGGGACGGGGAGTTGTCTGCATAGCCGGGACGGGCGAGCTCGTTGCTGTCCGGCGTCAGGTGCTCGACCCCCAGCGCCGCCGCGGTCGCCTTGGCGTGAGTCAGCTCCGTCGGCGGCAAGGACGGGCTCACAGCCGTGACCGCGATGGTCCGCTCGGGTCCCAGGGCGCGGCTGCAGGCGGCCAGCGCCAGGGCGCTGTCGGCCCCGCCGGAGAACGCCACCGCCGCGGTGGCCGTCTCCCCGACGAGGTCGGCCACCCGCCGCAGCAGCTCGTCGGCGCACGGCTCGACCGGCAAGGCTCGGGAAAGCTCCATCGCACCACCCTAGGAACACCGACCTATGCGCGGCCACTGCGCCTGCCGTAACGTTGGTCCGATGACCATTGAGCAGCCGCTTCCCGCGTCCGCAACCGGCGCGAGCGAACGTGTGCGTGCCCCGCGCAGCCTGGCTGACGACCTGCGCAGCCGGACGGCGGCCCAGATCGCGCGGTTGTTGAGTGAGCGTCCCGACCTGATGCTGCCGCAGCCCGACTCCATCAGCGAAATCGCCACCAGAGCCGCCGGGGCTGGCAGCATCCGCAGGGCACTGCACCGCCTGGATCGGCGGGCGCTTGCGGTGGCGACGGCGCTGGCCGATGCGCCAAGGGTCGATCCGCAGGCCTTAGGCGCGTCGGTGCCGCTCACGGGTGAAACTGCCGAGCGCGACGCCGCCGTGCGGCAGGCACTGGCGGTGCTGGCTGAGCTCGCGCTGGTCTGGGGCGACGCCGAGCGGTCCTTTCCCGTGCGGGCGCTTGGGCCGGCGGTGGCGGCTCTGTGGGCGACCGACCTGGCCGATGATGACGCGAACGCGCCTGTCCCCGCGGTGCCGGTGGCGCCCACAGCCCGAAAGTGCTTCGACCCTACGGTCGTGGATCGCATGGCCGGCCAGCAAGGCCTGCTCGCCGTGCAGACGCTCCGGAAGGTTCTCCACAAACTGCCGGGGCAGGCGCTGGGGTTGACCCGCGAGGGCGTCGTGGCCGTGCGCGAGCTCAGCACCGCCGCCACTGCGCTGGATCTGACTGATTCGGCTCTGGCGATGTGGCTAGAACTCGGCTGGTCGGCAGGCCTGCTCGGCCCAGGCGCGGATGGCGAGTTCGTGCTTCCCACCGCTGCCGGCCTGCTTTGGGCCGACAGCCCGGCGGCCGCCGCATGGGCGCTGCTCGTGCAGACCTGGTGGTTCTCCGAGCTTGACTGGGACGCCTTCGGTCGGTCCGGAGTCGAGCGTCCGCACGTCTTTGGCGGCCAGCATGCGAGTAGTGGGCTGGCCGATACCAGGCACGCCTACCTGCGGCTCCTGCTGGAGGTCCCCCCGGGGACGCCGGTCGACAACGCGGCCGATGTCCTGGCCGACCGGCGGCCGCTGGCGAACCGTCGACGGCTGGAGCAGGCCCTGCGCTCCACCAGGTCGCAGGCGGAGGTGCTGGGGATCACCGCGCGCGGGGCACTGTCCGCGGTGGGCCGGGCACTGCTGTTCGACGCGGCGGCTCCGGATCCAGCCGATCCGGTGCCGGAGGAGCTGCTGGTGACCGCTGCCGAGCCCCTCATCCCAGCCGAGATCGACCACGTGCTGGTGCAGGGAGATCTGACCATCGTCGCGCCTGGCCCGTTGGTGCCGCGGCTGGCCCGTGACATAGCCGCATTCGCGGAGGTCGAGTCGTCCGGGGGTGCCACCGTGTTCCGCATCACCGCCGGCTCGATCGCGGCGGCGCTCGACGCGGGCTGGGACGCCGACCGGATCCTCACGACGCTGGCCGACGCCTCGCAAACCCCGATCCCGCAGCCGGTGGAATACCTGGTGCAGGACACCGAGCGACGCCACGGCCGCGTCCGCGTCGGCTCTGCGGCCAGTTTCATCGTGACCAGCGACGTCGGCTCGCTGGATGTGCTGCTGGCTGCGCTGGAGGGGGTAGGGGTGTCTGTTCGCCGCCTCTCCGACACGGTCGCGGTGTCCACCCGAGCCGCCGAGGCGGTGGTGGCCGCCGCTCGCCGTTCAGGTCTGACCGCGTCCGCTGAAGATGCGCTGTCGGGCGTCCCAGGTGAGCTTGCCCAGGGGCTCTCCGTGGCGCCGCCGCCGCGGCCGACGGTGGTCCACACCGGGGCGGACGCCGGCAGAGTGCGTGCGGTGGCGGCGATCGTGGTGGCGGCCGAGTCACCTGCTGCGGCGGTGGCGCTCCCACCCGCACCCCATGTGCCGCGCATGCACCCGGCCCAGACACAAGGGGTGCTGGCCGCCGCGCTGGCGGCTGGCGGTCGGGTGTGGCTTCGTCACGCCGACAACGCCGGCCAGGACAGCACGCGGCTGGTCGAGCCGTTGCATCTGGCGGGTGGCGTGCTGGAAGCCATCGAGGTTGAGCGCTCCCGACCTCGCCGCTTCGCGACGGCCCGGCTGCTGGGAGCCGCAGCAGCGCCGTCAGCCGCCGACCCAGGAGGACAGCGATGACCGGGGGACCCCTGATCGTGCAGAGCGACAAGACGCTGCTGCTGGAGGTGGAGCACCCCGACGCCGAGCAGGCGCGCCGCGACATCGCACCGTTCGCCGAGCTCGAGCGCGCTCCCGAGCATGTGCACACGTACCGCGTCACGCCGTTGGCGCTGTGGAACGCGCGCGCCGCCGGTCACGACGCCGAGCAAGTGATCGACACCCTGATGACGTACTCCCGCTACGCCGTCCCGCACTCCCTGTTGGTCGACATCGCCGAGGAGATGGGCCGCTACGGGCGCCTGACGCTGCTCGACCACCCGGTGCATGGGCTCGTGCTCGAGACCACCGACGTCCCCGTGCTGGAGGAGGTCCTGCGCACTCGCAAGATCGCCCCGCTGCTGGGAACCCGCATCGACGAGTCGACGGTGACCGTGCACCCCTCTGAGCGCGGGCACCTGAAGCAGGCGCTGCTCAAGCTCGGGTGGCCCGCCGAAGACCTGGCCGGCTACGTCGATGGCGAGGCGCACCCGATCGCGCTGCAGCCCGACGGCTGGGAGCTGCGGGACTACCAGCGCCACGCGGCGGAGTCCTTCTGGCACGGAGGCTCCGGGGTGGTGGTGCTGCCCTGCGGCGCCGGCAAGACGCTGGTGGGCGCCGCCGCCATGGCGCTGGCCGGGGCGACGACGCTGATCCTGGTCACCAACACGGTGTCCGCCCGCCAGTGGCGCGACGAGTTGCTTCGGCGCACCTCGCTGACCGCCGACGAGATCGGTGAGTACTCCGGCGCGCGCAAGGAGATCCGCCCTGTCACGATCGCCACCTATCAGGTGCTCACGACCCGTCGCAAGGGCGTGTACTCGCACCTGGATCTGCTGGACGCGCGCGACTGGGGGCTGATCGTCTACGACGAGGTGCACCTGCTGCCGGCGCCGATCTTCCGGTTCACCGCCGACATCCAGGCTCGGCGCCGGCTGGGGCTGACCGCGACGCTCGTGCGTGAGGACGGCCTGGCCGACGAAGTCTTCAGCCTGATCGGCCCCAAGCGCTTCGACGCACCCTGGAAGGAGATCGAGGCGCAGGGCTACATCGCACCTGCCGACTGCACCGAGGTGCGGGTGACGCTGACTGACGCCGATCGGCTGGCGTACGCGATGGCCGAGCCCGAGGAGCGCTATCGGCTGGCCGCCACGACGCCGCTGAAGCTGCGCACGGTCGCTGACCTGGTGGCCAAGCATGCCGGCGAGCGGGTCCTGGTGATCGGCCAGTACCTGGACCAGCTGGCCGAGGTGGGTGAGCTGCTGGGAGCGCCGGTCGTGACGGGCGAGACGCCCGTGAAGGATCGTGAAGTCCTCTTCGAGCAGTTCCGCACCGGCGAGCTGTTGACCCTGGTCGTCAGCAAGGTCGCCAACTTCTCACTCGACCTGCCCGAGGCCGGGGTTGCCGTGCAGATCTCGGGGACGTTCGGCAGCAGGCAGGAGGAGGCCCAGCGGCTGGGTCGCATCCTGCGGCCCAAGGCGGATGGCCGGGCGGCGCACTTCTACACCGTCGTGGCGCGCGACACCGTGGATGCGGATTTCGCCGCCCACCGTCAGCGGTTCCTGGCCGAGCAGGGCTATGCCTACGCCATCCTGGATGCCGAGGCCCTGCGGGATCAACAGTCCTGACGCTCAGCCGCCGTCCGTCAGGACTGCTGGCCGGTGAGCTTGAACACCCACACGCCCCTGGTGTTCTTGCCGTCGGCGGCGAGGGCGCGTACCTCCAGCAGCATCCCGGCGGCCGGCACCTGGTTGATCGTGGTCCGGAAGTACGTGCCGGTGATGGTGTCGGTCGCCTGTTGGCCCCCCTGGGCGAGGAACCAGCCGTCGTCGGTGAGCACCTTGTCGACGCTCACCCCGAGCGTGCTGCCGTTGATGACCGGCAGGCTCGGCGCCCCGTTGCCGCCGGCGGCAGCCTGGACCGCAGCCTCGGCGCACTTCTGGGCGTCCACCGACTGGTTGGCGTCATCGGCCCAGCACAGCGCCTGGGCGCGCGTTGAGTGCGTCCCCGACCACATCGTCACACCCGGGTTGGGCTTCTCGCACCCTACGAGGACGGTGGCGGCTGCGGTACCGGCGAGGCCGATGGCGACGAGGCGCTTCACTTGGGGTCCTCCTGGGGGGTGTCGGGCGCCTGCTCGGCGTCGGAGTCGTTGGCCTGGTCGGCGGTCTCGGGAAGATCGGCGACGAGCTCGATCGGTTCGTAGCGCAACTCGTCCACGACGACCTCGCCGCGGTCGAAGCTTCGCAGCACGATGTTCTCGCTGTGAGCCCCACAGCCATAGTCCAGGGCCACGACGCGGCCGTCGCTCGGGGCCTGCTCGTTGGCGCACACGCCGAATGCGCCTCCCAGCGCACCTGCGATGCCCAGCAGGAAGCCGCACGTTCCGCACGCGTTGGCGGACAGCTTGGCCATCTGGGTGTCGGGGCCGTGGCTGGAGTACCAGCGGTCCGCGGTGTCGGCGCGCCCGAGCGGGGAGAGCACCCGCCGGCGCCCCAGGCCTGCCTCCCAGAATGCGGGCAGCGGCTGGTGCGGATCCACGATGTCGGCATGGACGTGCGATGGCACGAGCCGGTCGTCCAGCGGGTCGGACGGGATGACGTCGCCGGCGCCCAGGTCCTCCGGCGTGATCCGCGCGTCGAACGGCACCCACTCGGGGGCCACGACGGAGTCCTCGCCGCTGACCAGGACGACCTCGTCGATCGTCACGGTCCGGCCGCGCGGCACTCGGGCGACGGTCACCGACCAGCGCCAGCCGCGGTAGGCCGGGTCCGTGCAGTCGAACAGATGGGTGACCACCCGGGACCCTTCCCCCAAGGTGGCCAGGTGTGCGCCGACGGGATGGCTGCCTGCCTCTTCAGCGGCGGCCTCCCGTGCGCGCTCGACGGCGCGGGCGCAGACGGCATCGACGGCGGTACTCACGATGCCGATTCTTCCTCATGGGCGCCGACCGATTCATCGCGCGTCGCCGCGTGGCGCCGATAGGCCGCTCGGCGGCGCAACACATAGGGCAGGCCCAGCAGGCCCATCGCGGCGCCGGCCGCCGGCACCCAGAGCCACCAGCTGGCCTCATGCTCAGCCAATGCCGGCCGGAAGAAGCCGAACAGCACCATCCCTACGACCACCCAGACGACGGTGCCGGTGATGACGGCAGAAACGCCGTCGGCGTCGACCGGTTTGGAGCTCAAGAGCTCCACCTCTTCGGCAGGGCTGGCGGGGGTGGCTGGGGTCACGCTGCCAGGCTACCGGAGCAGTGTTGCGGAGACGGGCGGTACTGTGCTCGCGTGAACCCACGCAGCCGCCGGTTGATCACGCTGGGAGTCCTCGTCGGGCTTGTCGCCGTCGGCGTGGCCGCGGCGCTGCTGCGCTAGCGCCGGTCCAGCGGATCGTCCTCGTCGTCGTCCGCTGCGGCGTACTTGGCGTAGGGGTCGTCCTCGTCTTCGTCGAACTCGTCGCCGTACTCGTCCTCATAGTCCCCCTCGGGCACGTCGTCCGACTCGTAGGCGCTGGACTCGGAACCTGGTCCGGAAAGCTCCTGGCGCAGGGCATCGAGGTCCATGCTCGGGGAGCTGTACTTCAGCCGCCGGGCAACCTTCGTCTGCTTCGCCTTGGCACGGCCGCGACCCATGGGCGACCCCCTCATAGGTGGTGAAGTAGGCAACGTCGTGGTTGAGCCTACCTGTTCGCGCCGATCAACGTCACATGGGTGCGCGACTATCCGGCGTACTCCCCGACCAGCAGTGCGGCGCCGCCCTGGCCGCCCTTGCCGGCGGCGTCGCCGGTCTCGTCCTGCGTGCGGCGGCGCACCCGTCCGACCACCCACGCAGGCACTCCGCGCTCCGCCAGCACCCCGAGGGCACGCTCAGCGGAGTCCGCGGCGACGACGGCCACCATTCCCAGGCCCATGTTGAACGTGCGCTCCAGATCGGGCCGGCCCACGTCGCCGACCTCGCCGATGAGGGTCATGATCTGCGGGGGTGTCCAGGTGCCGCGGTCGACCTCCGCGGTGCGGTCGGCTGGCAGCACCCGGGCGATGTTGGCGGCGACCCCGCCGCCGGTGATGTGCGACAGTGCATGCAGGTCGTCGCCCAGGCGCTCGATGAGGGCCAGGCAGTCCAGGGAGTAGATGCGCGTCGGCTCCAACAGCTCCTCGCCCAGCGAACGCCCGAGCTCGGGGATCTGTCGGTCCAAGTCCCACCTGGCCTCGGCGAGCAGCGTGTGGCGGGCCAGTGAGTAGCCGTTGGAGTGCAGGCCCGACGCCGCCATCGCGATCAGGGCGTCGCCGTTGGCGACTCGGGCGGCGCCGAGCAGCTGATCGGCCTCGACCACCCCGGTGCCCGCTCCGGCCACGTCGTACTCGTCGGGTCCCAGCAGCCCCGGATGCTCTGCGGTCTCGCCGCCGACGAGCGCACAGCCCGCCTGCCGGCAGCCCTCTGCGACGCCTGCCACGATCGCCGCTATCCGCGTCGGCACAACCTTGCCGCAGGCGATGTAGTCGGTCATGAACAGCGGCTCGGCGCCGCACACCACGAGGTCGTCCACGACCATGGCCACCAGGTCGATGCCGATCGTGTCGTGCTTGTCCAGAGCCTGTGCGACCGCGACCTTGGTGCCAACGCCGTCGGTGGAGGTCGCCAGCAGCGGCCGGTTGTAGCCGTGCAGCGCAGAGGCATCGAACAGGCCCGCGAACCCGCCGAAGCCACCCACGACCTCGGGGCGCTGGGCGCGCGCGATGGCCCCCCGCATCAACTCGACCGCGCGCTCCCCGGCCTGGACGTCGACGCCGGCGGTGGCGTAGGCATCGGGCATCAGGGCTGCCCGAGCGCGCCAAGCGGACCCGCGGCTGCAACGACGCCCGCGGGCATGATCGGTGCCTCCAGAAGGTGCTTGTTCTGGTGCTCGACGTCCGGCGGGGTGATCGGATAGACGCCGTCGAAGCAGGCCCGGCACAGGCGGTCGGCCGCCACCTGGGTCGCCTTGGTCAAGCCGTCCAGCGAGATGTAGCCCAGCGAGTCCGCCCCGATCGAGTCCCGAATCTGCTCGGTGGTCCGGCCGTTGGCGATGAGCTCGGCCCGGCTGGCGAAGTCGATGCCGTAGAAGCAGGGCCACTGGACCGGCGGCGACGAGATTCGCACGTGCACCTCGGCCGCACCGGCCTCGCGCAGCATCCGCACGATCGCGCGCTGGGTGTTGCCCCGGACGATGGAGTCATCCACCACGACCAGCCGCTGACCGGCGATGACCTCGCGCAGCGGGTTGAGTTTGAGTCGGATGCCCAGCTGCCGCAGGGTCTGCGACGGTGAGATGAAGGTGCGCCCGACGTAGGCGTTCTTCACCAACCCCTGCGCGAACGGCAGGCCCGAGCCCTGGGCGTAGCCGACGGCCGCCGGGGTGCCGCTGTCGGGCACGGGAACCACGATGTCGGCATCGACGGGGTGCTCCGCGGCCAGCTCGCGGCCCACGGCCACCCGTACCCCGTGGACGTTGGTGCCGTTGAGCATGGAGTCCGGCCGGGCCAGGTAGACGTACTCGAAGAGGCAGTACTTGGCGTCGGCCGCTGCGAAGCGGCGTGAGCGCACGCCGTCCTCGTCGATGGCGATCAGCTCGCCGGGCTCCACGTCGCGGACGAACGTGGCGCCCACGATGTCGAGGGCGGCAGTCTCGCTGGCCACCACATAGCCGGTGGTCAGCTGCCCCAGGACCAGCGGCCGGATGCCCTGCGGATCGCGCGCGGCGTACAGGGTGTTCTCGTCCAGGAACACGAGCGAGAAGGCGCCGCGGACCTTTGGCAGCTCGGCCACGGCGGCGTCCTCGAGCGACTCGCCCGGGTGCGCGGCCAGCAGCGCGGTGAGCAGCTCGGTGTCGCTGGTGGGCGCGGAGCCGTTGAGCAGCGGCAGCTCCCCGGACTCGTCGCGCATCACGGCGACGCGGTCGGCGAGCTGGGCGGTGTTGGTCAGGTTCCCGTTGTGCCCCAGCGCCATATGCCCGGTGGGTGTGGTCCGGAAGGTCGGCTGGGCGTTGGCCCAGGTGCTCGACCCGGTGGTGGAGTAGCGCGAGTGGCCGATCGCGATGTGGCCCCGCAGCGATTCCAGGGCGGACTCGTCGAACACTTGCGAGACCAGGCCCATGTCCTTGAACACCAGGATGCGGCGGCCGTCTGACACGGCGATGCCGGCGGACTCCTGCCCGCGGTGCTGCAGGGCGTAGAGGCCGAAGTAGGTGAGCTTGGCGACCTCCTCGCCCGGGGCCCACACCCCGAAGACGCCGCAGGCATCCTGCGGGCCCTTCTCACCGGGGAGGAGATCGTGCGAGAGCCGACCGTCACCGCGCGCCACGTCGCCGAGTCTACGCCGGGCCGCGATGCGAGGGGGAGGTGGAGCCGCCTAGGCATGTGGGCTAGAGTTAGGTTAGGCAAGCCTAACTTCCGGTCGTCGTTGCCGTCGGCCCCCTAGCGGAGGGACATCCACCGTGCTCTCGAACTACCTGATCGGCCTGCGCGAAGGCCTGGAGGCGTCGCTCGTGGTGGGGATCCTGGTTGCCTACCTGGTGCGCACGGGGAATCGGGAGAAGGTTCGGCTGATCTGGGCGGGTGTCGCCGGCGCTGTCCTGCTGTCACTGCTGTTCGGCGCGGCCCTCACGTTCACAAGCCGCTCGATGAGCTTCCAGGCGCAGGAGGTGTTCGGCGGCGTTCTGAGCATCGTCGCGGTGGTGTTCGTCACCTGGATGGTCTTCTGGATGAAGTCGGCGGCGCGGGGGCTCAAGGCCGAGATGCACGGTCATCTCGACAGGGCGCTACGGGCCGGCGGTTGGGCGCTGGCGGTCGTGGCCTTCGTCGCCGTGGTGCGTGAAGGCCTGGAGACGGCGCTGTTCCTGTGGGCAGCGGTCAAGGCGACCGGCTCCACAAGCGGTGTCCCGCTGACTGGGGCCGTGCTCGGACTAGCGACCGCAGTGCTGCTCGGCTGGCTGATCTACCGGGGTGCCCTGCGCCTGAATCTGGCGGTCTTCTTCAAGTGGACCGGTGTGGCGCTGATCGTGGTGGCTGCGGGTGTCCTCGCCTACGGGGTGCACGACCTGCAGGAGGCGGCTGTACTGCCCGGTCTGAACTCGCTGGCTTGGGATGTGTCCGCCCAGGTGCCGACCTCGAGCTGGTATGGCTCGGTGCTCAAGGGAACCGTCAACTTCTCGCCGCAGACCACCTGGTTGGAACTCGGGGTTTGGCTGGCCTATCTGGTGCCGGTGATGTATCTGTACCTCCGCCCTGCCCGCAAGCCGGCGCCTGTCGCCCCTGCGGAGACCGCACGGGTCGCGGCTCCGGCTGCTTCCCAGGCATCGGTTTGACGGTGGCGACTCGCTGCCCGCTGCCGGCTTGATAGGCCTTCGAAGTGCCCCCTGCACATAACAAGGAGACTCCTGTGCGCCTCGTAGTTCCCGTCCTCGTGATCCTGTCGTCGGCCGCGCTCGCGGCCTGCAGCGGCTCCGCCACCAACTCCAACGCGTCGGCCGGCAGTTCCGCCGCATCGGCTGCGGCGAGCGGCTCCGTGAATACCTTGAAGGTCACGGCGACCGGCGACGCGTGCCAGCTCAGCTCGCCGACTCTGGCGGCGGGAAGTGTCACGGTGGAGGCCACTTCAACCGCCGACGGCGAAGCCGAGATCTACCTCTACGGACAGGACAATGGGTCCTACACCAAGATCATGGGCGAGGCTGAGGGGCTGACGTCCGGGTTGACGAAGTCCTTCACTGCTGAGGTCGCGGCGGGAACGTATGAAGTCAAGTGCGAGGTGTCTGGCAAGGAGGATGTGAGGGTCCCAATCACGGTCGCCTAGCTCGGGAACTGCACCGCTGGGTCGAAGAGCGGCAGGTAGCCGGAGAGGTCGCTACGCTCGCCGGAGGCTCGCACCCGGCCGTCGGCAAGCCCGTCGGCCCAGAGCAGTGACCCGACGGCCAGGTCGATGAGGTCGGGTGCTGCCAGTTGGACCAGTGCCGGCGGGGTGCCTCGCCGGTGGGCGGTGCCGGCGATCAGCTGGATCGCGGCATAGGGAGGCACCCGCAGCTCGACGCTTCGCCCCGGCGCCCGCCGCTCCAGCTCGGCCAACACGGCCTTCACCGCGGCTTTCGTGCAGGCTCGGTCCGGCGGGCTGCCGCGCCGCTGAGCGTCAAGGTAGGCCACGACCGCGGCTGGCGGTTCCAGCAGGTCGTCGGAGTCCGCCACTGTGGCTCTAGCCGCCGAACAGCGCCGGCAAGGTAGCCTCGTACGCCGAGCGCAGCTCGTCGAAGCCGATGATCAAGTCCTCGCCGTAGACGTTGCCGATGACCAGCACCTCGTCGTCGCGCTCCAGGTCGGACCGCAGTCCGGAGTCGACGACGCCGATCCGCTGGCACGGGAAGTGGCGTGCGCCGCACATCTCGGTGAAGCGCAGCTCCTCGGACCTGGGGACGACCACCAGCGCCCGGGTGGCGGACTCCGACAGCAGGAACAGGAAGGGGTCAACGTCGTCGGGGATCCACAGCCGGGCGCCGATGCCGGAGCGCAGGGCCATCTCGATCAGCCCAATCGCCACGCCGCCGTCAGACAGGTCGTGGGCCGCTGTCAGCATGCCGTCGCGTGATCCGGCCACCAGGATCTCGGCCAGCACCCGCTCAGCGTCGAGGTCGATCTGCGGCGGCACCCCGCCCAGGTGGCCCTGCAGGTGCGCCCACTCCGAGCCGCCGAACTCGTCGGCGGTGCTCCCCAGCAGGTAGATGAGCTCGCCGTCCGGGCCCCACGACATGGGAGTGCGCCGATCGGTGTCGTCGAAAACCCCCAGGACACCCACCACCGGCGTCGGGTGGATGGCCACGTCGCCGGTGGAGTTGTAGAAGCTGACGTTGCCGCCGGTGACGGGCGTGCCCAGCTGCAGGCAGCCGTCGGCGAGGCCGCGCACGGCCTCGCGGAACTGCCACATCACGGCCGGATCCTCCGGCGAGCCGAAGTTGAGGCAGTTGGTGACAGCGAGCGGGACGGCGCCGGTGGCGGCCACGTTGCGGTAGGCCTCGGCGAGCGCCAGCTGGGCGCCGGCGTAGGGGTCGAGCTTGGCGAAGCGGCCGTTGCAGTCGGTGCTCAGCGCCACGCCGCGGCCGGTGACCTCGTCCAACCGGACGACGCCGGCGTCCTCGGGCTGCGCCAGTACTGTGTTCCCTCGGACGTAGCGGTCGTACTGGTCTGTCACCCAGGTCTTGGCGGCCAGGTTGGGGCTGGCGACCAGCTCCATGATGGCCGCGCGGAGCGCTCGGGGGTCCTGAGGTCGGTGCAGGCGGTCAGGGGTGTCGCGCTGCAGCGCGTCCTGGGAGTCGGGTCGGGCCAGCGGGCGATCGTAGACGGGGCCATCGTGGGCGACCGTGCGGGGCGGCACGTCCACGATCAGCGAACCATGCCACGTGATCTGCAGCCGGCCGGTGTCGGTGACCTCCCCGATCACGGTCGCCGGCACGTCCCACTTGCGGCAGACGGCCAGGAACTCCTCGACGCGGTCCGGGGTCACCACCGCGCACATGCGCTCCTGGGACTCGCTCATCAGGATCTCCTCCGGCGACAGCGAGCCGTCGCGCAGCGGGACCTGGTCCAACTCGACGGCCATGCCCCCGTCGCCGTTGCTGGCCAGCTCGCTGGTGGCGCAGGAGATGCCGGCGCCGCCGAGATCCTGGATGCCCTCGACGAGGCCCGCGCCCAGGACCTCCAAAGTGCACTCGATCAGCAGCTTCTCCATGAAGGGGTCGCCGACCTGTACCGCCGGGCGCTTGGTCGGTCCGGTGTCGGTGAAGGTCTCGGAGGCCAGCACGGACACGCCGCCGATACCGTCGCCGCCGGTCCGCGCGCCATAGAGGATCACCTTGTTGCCCAGGCCCTTGGCGCTGGCCAGGTGGATGTCCTCGTGCCTCATGACGCCCACCGCCAGGGCGTTGACCAGTGGGTTGCCCGCGTAGCAGGCGTCGAACACGATTTCGCCGCCGATGTTGGGCAGGCCCAGGCAGTTGCCGTAGCCGCCGATCCCGGCGACCACTCCGGGCAGCACCCGCTTGGTGTCCAGGGCGTCGGCGGGGCCGAAGCGCAGGGGGTCCATCACCGCGACCGGGCGGGCCCCCATCGAGATGATGTCCCGGACGATGCCGCCGACGCCGGTGGCGGCGCCCTGGTACGGCTCGACGAAGCTGGGGTGGTTGTGGGACTCGACCTTGAAGGTGACTGCGAGCCCGTCTCCGATGTCCACGACGCCGGCGTTCTCGCCGATGCCGACGAGCAGCGCGTCGGAGTGTGGCGCCTTGTCGCCGAACTGGCGCAGATGGACCTTCGAGGACTTGTATGAGCAGTGCTCGGACCACATGACCGAGTACATCGCGAGTTCGGAGTTGCTCGGCCGTCGGCCGAGGATGTCGCGGATCCGCTCGTACTCGTCGGCCTTGAGCCCGAGTTCAGCCCAGGGCTGCGGCTCGTCGGGGGAGGCGGCGGCGCGGTCGACGGTGTCGAGGTCGTGGGTCACGTGGCGATTCTATTGCTGACCTCCCGCGGCACCACGATGCGACCGTAGTAGCGCCATGCGCCCATCACGCAACGTCGCACCAGGCAACGACGGTCGCCTCGCCGCGCGGCAATCGGCCGTTGCCGCTACCTCACCTGTGGACAAGATCGATCCGTCCGCAGCAGTGGCGCCACCATCGGCCTATGGATCGACTCCTCGACGAACTACGCGAGCTTGCGAGCCGCAAGGGCGGCGTCATCCTGGCGTCTGACCTGCGGGGTTTGCGGATGGAAGATGCGGAGCGGGCGGCGGCCGTGCGGAGGCTGTTCCGGTTGCGGCGGGGCGCCTATGCGCCGGACCCCCCGGTGGATGCGGCCGCCCGCCATCGATTGACCATCGCCGCTGTCCTGCGGCAGCTCTCGCGTGGTGGCGGCAACGTCGCTGCCAGTCACATCAGCGCCGCACTGCTGCACGGCCTTCCGGTGCCGCCCGGGGCGCTGTCGACGGTGCATGTGCTGGTCTCCTCGACTGGGGTCCGGCGCGGGGTTCGCCACGGCGTGCACACCCATGCAGCGACATCGCGCGGCGGGGCGAATCCGGTGTTCGGGACGACGACGATCGGCGGGCTCGCCGTCACCGACCCGGTCACTACAGTCCTGGCCTGCGCCCGGACCCTGCCTGTGGTCGAGGCAGTCGCCATCGCCGACGCCGCGCTCAACCGGGAGATGGTGCAGCTCCAGGCGCTGGAGCGCGCCAGTGCCGCAGGTCGGGGGTTGCCTGGGAGTGCGACGGGCCGCCGCGTCCTGGCGCTCGCCGATGCCGGCTCCGAGAGCGTCGGCGAGACCAGGACGCGCCTGATCCTCGTGCAGGCGGGCTTCGAGCTGGAGTCACAGGTCGAGCTTCGGGAACCTGACGGGACATTTGTCGCGCGCGTTGATCTGAAGGTGCGCGACGCGCCCGTGGTGGTCGAGTTCGACGGGCGTGCCAAGTACACCCTGCAGGGTTCGCCGGAATCAGCCCACTGGCGCGAGAAGGTACGCCACGACCGCATCGGTAATCTCGGCTACGAGCGGGTCCGCGTGTGGTGGAATCGGCTCGCCGATCCGGGCGCCATCGTTACGGACGTGGCCAGGGCCTGCGAACGTGCGGGCCGGAACCGCCGGGAGGCGTGACGACGGCCAACCCCGATTGGCTCGAACGCCCCGATTCCCGACGATGCGCCCGTAGTTGCTCGATGCGCCCAGCGACAACGGGCTCATCGATCAACGACGGTCGCCTCGTCTAAGCGCGGACCAGCGACGCCAGGACCGACGTGAACAGGCCCAGGCCGTCAGTGCTCGGGCCGGTGAGCAACTCCACGGCGTGCTCGGGGTGCGGCATCAGCCCGACGACGTTGCCGCGGCTGTTGGTGATCCCCGCGATGTCGCGCCGGGAGCCGTTGGGGTTGTCCCCGACGTAGCGGAACACCACGCGGCCCTCGCCCTCGAGCTCGTCCAGCGTCCGGTCGTCGGCGACGTAGCGCCCCTCGCCGTTCTTCAGCGGCACGACGATCTGGTCGCCCTCGGCGAAGCCCGACGTCCAGGCCGTCGAGGCGTTCTCGATGCGCAGCCCCTGGTCGCGGCATACGAAGTGCAGGGACTCGTTGCGCGTCAGGGCGCCCGGCAGCAGGTGGGACTCGCACAGCACCTGGAAACCGTTGCAGATCCCGAGCACCGGCAGACCCTCGTTGGCCGCCTGCACGATCCCCACCATCACCGGAGCGAAGCGCGCGATCGCCCCGCACCGCAGGTAGTCGCCGTAGGAGAACCCGCCGGGCAGCACGACGGCGTCCACGCCCTGGAGGTCCACCTCGTCGTGCCACAGCGCCACGGGCTCGGCACCTGCGAGGCGCACTGCCCGCGCGGCGTCCACGTCGTCAAGGGTTCCGGGGAAGGTGACGACGCCGATCCGGGCGCCGCCGGCGCCCTCGGCGCTCATGCGGTCACGCCCGGGCCGGCCGACGACTGCGCGACAGAAGCCTCGACGTAGCGCAGCTCGTAGTCTTCGATGACGGGGTTGCTCAGCAGGTTCGCGGCCAGCTCCTCGAGCAGCGCCGGGTCCGGGTCGCTCTCGACATCGATGACGAATCGCTTGCCCTGTCGCACATCCGTCACGCCAGGTAGCCCAAGCCGGCCCAACGCGCCTTTGACCGCCTGACCCTGTGGATCCAGGATCTCCGGCTTCAGCATGACGTCGACGATGATGCGCGGCACAGTCGCTCCCTGTGTTCGGCGGCGCGACGCATCGCGCAGCGGCCTAGGCGGTGCCCCCAGGCTAGTCGTCGCCTGATGCCCGCCTACTTGTCGGCCTTGTCACCCGGGAACTCCAAGTCGTCGCCCAGCGACCAGTCGCGCACCTGCGGCATGTCCTCCAGGTGCTTGACGATGTACTTGCGGTGGATGTTGAGCATCCCCTCGCACCACTTCTTGAGCTCGCTGGCGCCGGGCACTGCACGCTTGGAGTTGTTCAGCGCATCGATCACCAGGCTGTAGCGGTCCGCACCGTTGCGCACCACCATGTCGAAGGGCGTGGTGGTGGTGCCCTCCTCCTTGAAGCCGCGCACATGGAAGCGGTCGGCGTCCGGCCTGCCATGCACGAGTTGGTGGATGGCCCCCGGGTAGCCGTGGAACGCGAACACCACATCGATGTTGTCCGTGAACAGCTCGCGGAACATCAGGTCGCTCATGCCGTGCGGGTGGTCCTTGGGGCGCGGCAGCGTCATCAGGTTGACGACGTTGACGACGCGCACCTTCAGGTTGGGCAGCCGCTGCTTGAGGATGTCGGCGGCGGCGACGGTCTCCATCGTCACGACGTCGCCGGCGCAGGCCAGCACGATGTCCGGCGACGCGGCACCGTCATCGTTGCCCGCCCACTCCCAGATCGACGCACCCTGGGTGCAGTGCTTGACCGCCTCGTCCATGGTGAGGTACTGCAACTGCGGCTGCTTGTCGATGACGATGAGGTTGACGTAGTTCTTGGACGTGAAGCAGTGGTCGGCCACGCTCAGCAGGCAGTTGGCGTCCGGCGGCAGGTACACCCGCGACACCTCGCCCCGGTTGGTGATCACGTTCTGGATCAGCCCCGGGCCCTGGTGGCTGAAGCCGTTGTGGTCGTTGCGCCAGCACGTGCTGGTCAGCAGGATGTTCAGGCTGGGGATGTCCACCCGCCAGTCCAGCTGGTTCATCTCCTCCAGCCACTTCGCGTGCTGGATGGTCATCGAGGCGCTCACCATTGCGAATGACTCGTAGGTGGCGAACAGACCGTGCCGCCCGGTCAGGGTGTAGGCCTCCAGCCAGCCGTGGCAGTTGTGCTCGCTCAGCACCTCCATGACGCGTCCGGACGGCCCGATCTTCACGTCGTCGGGGATGATGTTCTCCATGAAGCCGCGGTCGGAGACGTCGAACACCTCGCCGATCCGGTTGGAGTTGGTCTCGTCGGGGCAGAACACCCGGAAGGTCTCGGGGTTGTCGACGTAGATGTCGCGCATCATGGCGCCCAGGGCGCGCGGGCTCTCCATCCGCTCGGTTGCCGGGCTCGGGACCGGGACCTCATAGGTCTCGAAGCCGCGCAGTTCGAGGTCCTGGGTGAGCTTGCCGCCGTTGGCGTGCGGCTGCGCGGTCATCCGGGCGTCGCCGTCGGGGTTGTTGCCGGTGACGATCTCGGTGGGGGCGCCGGTGTCGTCGAACAGGTCCTCGGGCTTGTACGAGCGCAGCCAGCCCTCAAGGATGTCGAGGTGCTCCTCGTTGCCCTTGACGCCTGACAGGGGCACCTGGTGGGCGCGCCACGAGTCTGTGACCTTCACGCCGTCGACCGTCGGCGGGCCGGTCCAGCCCTTGGGGCTGCGGAGGATGATCATCGGCCAGCGCGGCCGGGACGTGAAACCGTTCTTGCGGACCTCGTCCTGGATCGCCTTGATCTTGTCCAGCGCCTCGTCGAGCGTCTTCGCGAAGCGGTGGTGCATGCCCGGGGTGTCGCTGCCCTCGACCTCGAGCACCTCGTAGCCGTGGCCCTCGAACAGCGAGCGGACCTCGTCCGGGTCCTTGCGGGACAGCACCGTCGGGCCGGCGATCTTGTAGCCGTTGAGGTGCAGGATCGGCAGCACGGCGCCGTCGCGCTCCGGGTTGATGAACGAGATGCCCTTCCAGGAGCCCTCCAGCGGCCCGGTCTCGGCCTCGCCGTCGCCCACGACGGCCACGGTCACCAGGTCGGGGTTGTCCATGACGGACCCGAAGGCGTGGATGAGCACGTAGCCCAGCTCGCCGCCCTCGTGGATGGAGCCGGGGGTGGTCACCGACACGTGGCTGGGGATGCCGCCGGGGGCGGAGAAGCGGCGGAACAGGGTGCGCATGCCCTTGGCGTTCTGCGGGGTGTCGGGGTAGGCGTCCGACCAGGTGCCTTCCAGCCAGGAAGCGGCGGTCAGGGACGGTCCGCCGTGGCCCGGGCCGACCATGAAGATCGCGTTGGTGCCCCGCTCCCGGATGCAGCGGTTCATGTGCGAGTAGATGAAGCCGAGTCCCGGCGAGGTGCCCCAGTGCCCGAGCAGGCGCGGCTTGATGTCCGAGCTCTTCAGCTCGCGGCGCACGAGCACGTTGTCGCCCAGGTAGATCTGCCCGATCGTCAGGTACATGTTGGCCCGCCACCAGGCGTCGATGGTCGCCAGCGCGTCGTCGGACAGGTACCCGTCACCGCCGCCCTCGGGCAAGCCCTCGGGGTTGTAGCCCTCGTCGGCTCGCGGCTTCGTGGTGCTGGGCGGGGTCTTCGAGCTCATCGCTCCTCCTGTGCGTGGGCGCTGTTGTCCGGTGCACGGAGCGCGGATGATGCTGGCATCCCCATGCACCGACGAGTCTGCCCACGCGCGGGCATGCATGCATGCTGACGGACGCAGTCCGCGCAGCGTTCACCCGGGGTTCACCGGGTGTCGGCTACCGGAAGTAGCCGAAGAGGTCGATCACCAGGTCCGTCTGGCTTGGGGACCCAGAGCGGACGTTGATGGCGCGCTGGTCGTCGATGGCGACGGTCAGGCCGTTCGCCACGACGTTGTTCGCGCTGGGCCAGTTGATGCTGGAGGTGTTCTGGACGGCCACGTTGCCGGGGGTGACCGAGTACCAGCCGCGGTTGGTGGTGTTGGTCGCGGTGATGTTGTAGACGATCGACGGGGTGCCGGCGGGGATGACGTCTGGCTGGTTGACTGCGCCGGTCTGAGGGTTGCGGCCATCGGCCACGGAGACGTTGCGGGTGCTCGCGCCGGGCACAGGGCCGGGGTTGGGCAAGGGGACACGGGAGTCATAGGCGCGGGCGGGATCGAGGGCGTGGAAGTAGGTGCCGTCGAGGGCGTCGGGACTGGGCGTGAAGTAGCCGAGGACCTCGATCACGAAGTTGGTGGGCGGACCGTAGCCGTTGAAGACCTTGAGCTGGCGGTTGGCGTCGAGTTTGACGAACTGGCCGTTGTCGATGACGTCGCCGGCGCCGGGCCAGTTGACGGTGGAGGACCGGTACGTGGCGGCGTCGCCGGGCGTGACGGCGAACCAGCCGCGCGCTGAGGTGTCCACGGCGGAGATGTTGTAGGCCACGGCGGTGGCCCCGGCCGGGACGATGTCCGTCACCGGCGGTGTGATCCCGTTGGCGGTGGAGATGATCCGGTTCGCTCCGCCGGGCAGCGGGTCGGGAGTGGAGCCGGGTCCGGCGATGCGGGAGTCGTACACGCGCGTCGGGGTGACCTCGTGGAAGACGTTGCCGGCCTGGGCGGGGTCGATGAAGTAGCCCACGATGTCCAGCACCGCGTTGGCCGTCGTGCCGGAGCCGTTGAACACCTTCACCGTGCGGTTGGCGGCGATCTTCACGGTGAGTCCGTTGGCGATGACGTCGCCGCTGCCGGGCCAGTTGACGGTGGAGGTCACGAAGGTGCTCGCGTCACCGGGGACGACGGAGAACCAGCCGCGCGAGGTGGTGTCGGTGGCGGTGAGGTTGAACGCGACGGCGGTGGCGCCGGAGGGCACGACGTCGCGCTGCACGACCTTGCCGGTGACGATGTCGATGGCGTCGGCGACGCCCATCACCCGGGAGGCGTGGTTGCCCGGGATCGGGTCCGGGGCGCCGCCGGGTCCGGCCAGCCGGGAGTCGTAGGTACGAGCGGGCTCGATGGGCACGAACACCGACGCCCCCGCGCCCGCCGTCGGCGTGGCCGTGGCAAGACCCGCCTGCTCCGAGTAGCAGCCGTCGGGCGACCCGGCGAAGACGCCGAACTCGTACTCCACCCCATTCACGAGGTTGGGGATGTCGGCAGTGCGACCGGAGATGTTGCCGGGCCCGTTCACCCAATTCGGATCGCCCTTCTTGCGGTACGACACGAAATAGGCCAGCGGTGTGGCGTGGCCGTTGGCCGGAGGCTCGGTCCAGGACAGCTGCACGTGGTGGCTGCCCGCAACTGCGGTGACGACCGGCGAGCCCAGGTGTGCGCTGGGTGTGGCGACCACCTGGTTGGACGGGGTGCCGGGGCCGTACTGATTGACCCCGGTCACGAAGAACAGGTAGGGAGTGCCGCTCGTCAAGCCTGGGATAGTCGCCGTCAGCTTGGCGGCGCCCGGCACGTAGTAGACGTGCTGTGGACCGCCGGCGGCGGGGGAGTAGTAGACGTTGTACCCGGTGATGGGGCCGGATGCCGGGTCGGTCGGACGGTTCCATTGCAGCGCGACCGATGTGGCCTGTTCGCCGTTGGGCGCCAGCACCAGGTGCGGCGACGCTGCGTTCTGGATGGCGCCGATGTTGCGCTTGCCGTTGCCGGCGTCCCAGCGCGGGTTGCCCAACACATCGGTGGTGATGCAGGAAGCGTCGATCGGACTGAGCAGGGCGTTGGCCCCACCCGGGCAGACCGCGTCGGGCACCGTGTCGATCAGCACGCCGGGAGCCTGCTGGACACCCAGCATCGGCGTCACATAGTCGACCCATGACAGGCCGCCACCGGAGGGGTCCAGGCCCGGGAACGTGGTGAGGGCGTTGGGCAGGATGGCGTGGAGCTCGGCGTTGGGCTGGTTGGCCGTCTGCTGCACCCAGGTCAAGTTGTCAGAGGTGAACTTGGTCGTGTCGCCGAACAGCACTGGCCCGGAGTTCGGGAACAAGGAGTTGGCGCCGATCGCGGTGGTCTTGAACTGGAAGGTGCCGTCCATCGGCGACCAGAAGCCCATGCCGTTGACGCCGCACGCGCCCGGGGAACAGCTCGGCTGCGTCCAGTAGAAGGAACTCGCCTCAACCGTCGTGGCCCCCTCGTCGGTCACGATGCGGTCGGTGGCGTGCTGGCCCTGGTCGAAGAACGCGCTGTTGACGATCTGGGTGGTCGCCGCGTCGAGTCGCAGCCCGCCGGACTCGATGATCTTCGACGACACGATCTTCACCGATGCCTTGCCCGCCCCCTTGCCCCACGCTACGGCCTGGGACTGCCAGTTGTTGCCCAGGAAGACGCGGTCGAGCACCAAGTTCCCGCCGCCACCCCTGATCAGGGCATCGGAGGAACGCTCGGCAGTGCTCATCCCGGGAGCGTAGGACTCGGTGATCTGCACATTGCGCAGCGTGATGTTGGCCCCTGTCAAGCCTTCGATCGCACCCCGCTGGCAGCGTTCGTTAAACGACATCGTGTCCGTGGCGCTTGCATCCGACAGGGTGAAAGACGCCTTCTCGGCGACCTGGAACAACTCGGGCAGTTTGTCGAACGACAGGCCCGACATCGACACCTCGACGGCCGAGTTGTCCTGGCCGATCTCTCCGATCGCCATCACCCCCTTGGCCTTCTGGAGCCAGTTGGCGCCGGCCGTGTGGAACGGGCACTGCTGGAAGTTGTTAACCCGCCCGCTGGGATCGATCCAGTACATGGGGCCCACGATGTTGGCGCCGTTGCCGACGATGTCCACCGACTCGGTGGCCACGATCAGGAACTCTTCCGGGCTGAAGATGGAGGCACACGACGACGTCCCGGCGGTCAGCCCGGCGGTGAACACGATGGTGTCCTTGCCGGGACTGGCGTTCGCGTCCTTGACCGCCTGTTGAAAGGTGCCGGCGCCGCCGCACATCGCTTGGGACGTGACGGTGAACGTCTGCCCGGCCGCGAAGGCCGGGGGGGCGGTGAGGGCCCCTAAGGTCATCGCCGCCGCGATCGCTGGGACTGTCCACAACCTGCGCTTCATCTCGCACCCCATCACATCGGCCGTGCTTGGTAATGCCTGCTATCCAGCATTGCACCGATCGGATGGTCGCGGATAGCCGGGGGTGCCACGCCGAGCATCCGTTTCGTCGCGCAAAGTCCCAAAGACCTCTATCTGTGGGACTTCCTGCCCGTGCCAATATCCTCTAAAAGGATGACTGTACGACTCAGTAGATCACGCTGCGTGAAAGTCGGCCCCACCCGTCAGGCGCTTGTAGACCTCGATGTACTTGGCGCGGGTCGCTGCCACGACGTCGTCGGGTAACGGCGGCGGGGGCTGGTCGCCAGCGCGATCCCAGCCGCTCGCCGGCGAGGTCAGCCAGTCCCGTACGTACTGCTTGTCGAACGAGGGTTGCGGCTGCCCGGGATGCCATGAATCGGCGGGCCAGTACCGCGACGAGTCCGGCGTCAGCACCTCGTCGGCCAAGCTCAGGGTGCCGTCGGCGTCCAGGCCGAACTCGAACTTGGTGTCGGCCAGGATGATGCCCCGGCGCGCCGCCGTATCCCGCGCCCGTTCGTACAGGCGCAGCGTCAGGTCCCGCAGCTGGGCGGCACGGTCAAGCCCGACCAGCTCGGCGGCCTGGGCGAAGGTGATGTTCTCGTCGTGGTCCCCGATCGCGGCCTTGGTGGCGGGCGTGAAGATGGCCTGCGGCAGCTCCGAACCGTCCACGAGGCCCGCGGGCAGAGGGTTCCCGCACACCATGCCGGTCGTGCGGTACTCGGCCAGGCCGGACCCGGTCAGGTAGCCGCGAGCGACGCACTCGACGGGAATCATGTCCAGCGGGCGGCACACCATCGCCCGCCCTGCGACCTCCGCAGGGACATCGGTCGAGACCACGTGGTTGCCGCAGATGTCGGCGAGTTGGTCGAACCACCACAGGCTGGCCGCGGTCAGGATGCGGCCCTTGTCCGGGATGGGCGTGGGAAGGATCCAGTCGTAGGCCGAGATCCGGTCGGTGGCCACGAACAGAAGTTCCCCGGCAGGCGTGCGCCAAAGGTCACGGACCTTGCCGGAGTACTCGTGGGTGTAGCCCGGGGGCAGCGGGTAGTCCGGCGGGGGGACGGAGCTGGTGGGCATGGCGGACTCCTACAGGATCGGCTCGGGAGCGTACTCGGCCGCGCCCGGGTGCTCGGCGGCGATGCGGGCAACCGTGGCCACGACCGCTGCCACTTGTTCCCGGGCCGCGCCGGTGAATTCCAGCGGCTCGGCGAGCAGGGTCTGCAGCTCGGCCTCGGATGTCCCCAGTCGCTCGTCGCCGGCGAGGCGTCGGATGAGTTCCTGGCCGCTGCCGCCGGCTTCCCCGCGCATGTCCAGCGCCACATCCACGGCGTGGGTCTTGATGACCTCGTGGGCGGTCTCCCTGCCCACCCCGGCCCGGACGGCGGCCATGAGCACTTTGGTGGTCGCCAGGAAGGGCAGGTAGCGGTCCAGCTCCCGGGTGATGACTGCGGGGAATGCCCCGAACTCGTCCAGCACGGTAAGGAAGGTCTCGAGCATGCCGTCCAGGGCGAAGAAGGCATCGGGCAACGCGACGCGGCGCACGACCGAGCACGACACGTCGCCCTCGTTCCACTGCCCGCCGGCCAGCTCGGCCGCCATGGACGCGTAGCCGCGCAGGATGATCTGGAACCCGTTGACCCGCTCGCACGAGCGGGTGTTCATCTTGTGGGGCATGGCGCTCGACCCCACTTGGCCCGGCTGGAAGCCCTCGGTCACGAGCTCATGCCCGGCCATCAGCCGGATCGAGGTGGCCAGGGACGACGGACCTGCGCCGATCTGCACGAGGCTGCTGAGCACGTCGAAGTCCAGCGAGCGCGGGTACACCTGTCCCACCGCCGTCAGGGTCAGGTCGAAGCCGAGGTGGGCGGCGATGCGCCCCTCCAGGTCGGCCAGGTGCTCGGCGTTGCCGTCGAGCAGGTCGAGCATGTCCTGCGAGGTGCCCATGGGCCCCTTGATGCCGCGCAGCGGGTAGCGCCGCAGCAGATCGTCTAGCCGGCGGTAGGCGGCGATGAGCTCGTCGGCGGCGTTGGCGAAGCGCTTGCCCAGGGTGGTGGTCTGGGCGGCGACGTTGTGCGAGCGGCCGGCCATCGCGGTGTCGGTGTACTCCGCGGCCAGCCGCGCCAGCCGGGCCAGGACCGCGATCACCTTGGCACGCACCAGGACCAGCGACTCGCGGATCTGCAGCTGCTCGACGTTCTCGGTCAGGTCCCGCGAAGTCATGCCCTTGTGGATGTGCTCGTGGCCGGCGAGGTCGTTGAACTCCTCGATGCGGGCCTTGACGTCGTGACGGGTGACCCGCTCCCGGTCGGCGATGCTGTCCAGGCGCACGTCGTCGATGGCGGCCTCGTAGTCAGCGATGACGTCCAGCGGCACGTCGATGCCCAAGTCCGCCTGGGCCTGCAGCACTGCCAGCCACAGGCGTCGCTCCAGGCGCACCTTGTGCTCCGGCGACCACAGCGTGGTCATGGCCGTGGAGGCGTAGCGCGCGGCCAGGACGTTGGGGATGGCGGTCATTCGGAGGGGCCTTCCTGAGCGGCGAGGGCGATATCCGTGCGGTGCTGGCCGCCGGCCAGCGTTATCCGGTCGAGGGCCTCGTAGGCGACTGCGCGTGCGGCCGAGACGTCCGCGCCGGTGCCCACCACCCCCAGGACCCGGCCGCCGGCTGAGGCGACCTGCCCGGCAGCATCCGCGGCGGTGCCGGCATGCAGCACCGTGGCGCCCGGGACGGCGCCGGCATCGGCCAGACCCGTGATGGCGTCGCCGGTGCGGGGAGTTCCCGGGTAGCCCTGGGCGGCCAGCACCACGATGACAGCCGAGGCATCCCGCCATCGCGGCGCAGCGGACGTCGTCAAGTCGCCGCGGGCCGCGGCCGCGAGCAGCTCGCCCAGCGGGCTCGCCAGCAGCTCCAGGACGGCCTGCGTCTCAGGATCGCCGAAGCGGACGTTGAACTCGACCACCCGCAGTCCGCGCGACGTCAGCGCCAGGCCGGCGTAGAGGAGACCGACGAAGGGGGTGCCGCGGCGGGCCATCTCGTCGATCGTGGGTTGGGCGACGGTCGCGACCACCTCGTCGACCAGCCCCTCGGGGGCCCAGGGCAGCGGCGTGTAGGCGCCCATCCCGCCGGTGTTGGGTCCGGCGTCGCCGTCCAGGGCGCGTTTGAAGTCCTGGGCCGGCAGCAGCGGAACGACCCGCTGACCGTCGGCGAGCAGGAACAGGCTCACCTCGGGACCGTCCAGGTACTCCTCGATCACGACGCGGCCATCCGGCTTGGCCAGGCATGCCGCGACGTGGGCGACGGCGGCGCCGCGGTCGTCGGTGACCACCACGCCCTTGCCGGCGGCCAACCCATCGTCCTTGACCACGTAGGGCGGGCCGAACCGATCCAGCGCGGCCTCGGCGGCGGCTGCATCTTCGGTGGCCACTGCTGCCGCGGTGGGAACGTTCGCCGCAGACATGATCTCCTTGGCGAACGCCTTGCTGCCCTCGAGTAGTGCGGCCGCTGCGGATGGGCCGAAGCACAGCTGGCCGCGGGCTCGGACGGCGTCCGCGGCACCGGCGACCAAGGGGACCTCAGGGCCGATCACGACCAGGTCGGCGGCGACGTCGTCGGCGAGGCCGGCAACGGCGATCGGGTCCGCGACGTCGAGCGGGTGGGTGGGGACGTCCGCAGCGATGCCCGCGTTGCCGGGAGCGCACACCACCTCATCCACGCCGGGGTCGCGCAACAGCGCGCGGACGAGGGCGTGTTCGCGGCCGCCGGAGCCGATGACGAGAACCTTCATGGTGCCCAGGCTAGCCAGGCTGCTACCCGGCGCTCCCCCGGTGTGCGGCGACTAGCTGCGCCCGCTCCGCCAGATGCCTGGGCAGGCTGACCGCAAGCGCGAGCAATGCGGTCCCGAGGACGAACAGGAAGATCGTTGACAGCCCGACACTCCCTCCGCTTCCACGCTACGGCGGGGCTCCGCGCTCGCTCAATGCCTCGGCGCCAGCCGTCAGGCGCGATGGTAGCTGGATGGCTGCCGATGGTGTTATCAGATGCGATATAGTAGCCAAGTGCCGATCAGTCCCGCCTTGCGCACCGTGTTGGAGTCCGCGGCCCGGTTGCAGCAAGTCGTGCCGGACGCAGTGCTGGTGGGCGGCTCGGCGGCCGCGCTGTACGCGGGCCACCGCCTGTCCTTCGACCATGATCACGTGTTGGCGGATTTGAGCGAACGCTATGAGTCGGTCCTGGAGGCGGTCGAAGCCACCGAAGGATGGGCGACGTCGGTACGTGCATCGAAGCCGCCGATGACCCTCATGGGTTCTTTGGGTGGGATCCAGGCAGGCCTGCGGCAATTGCGGCGTGAACGTCCGTTGGAGACGTGCGTCGTCGATCTGGGCGACGGCTTGACGGTGGTGGCGCCGACTGTGGCGGAGACGCTGCGGGTCAAGGCCTATCTGGTGGTGCAACGCAGGGCTGTTCGAGATTTCTTGGACGTGGTGGCGTTGACCGACCACATCGGGCTTGCCCCGGCGGTCGAGGTGCTGGGTGCTATCGACGCCTACTACCTCGATCGGTCCGGCGAGGTCGGTTCCGTGTTGACCTCACTCGTGCTCGCCCTGGCCGAACCGTCTCCGCGGGACCCGGCCGTGCTCGCCGATCTGCCGCGCTACCGGGAGTTGGGTGAGCGTTGGCACGATTGGGCCGAGGTGGCCCGCGCCTGCCAGGAGCTGGCGCTGCGCTTGAGCGGGGCGGCGTGATGCCAAGGCAGTTCAGGAACGTGGTCGCAAACTGGTCCGACGACGTAGCCACGTGGCCCTATGAGGCGCTGGTGGCCTGCATCGAGCACGGGTTGGTGGCGGATTGGCAGCCGATCTTCGCCGAGATTCGCCAGCAACCGTGGGGGGACGTGGCGCGGCGGGCAGAGCAGTACTCGGCCAGCGGCGACGACAGCGCCGCCGCCTGCCTGTTCGGGCTGGCCGTGAGGCGGGCCCGGGAGGATGCGGAACGTCGCGATCGGGAAGCGGTGGCGCAGCGAGTGCGGGCTGCGATAGCTGGGTCGGGACTGACCGCCGCGGCCTTCGCGATGCAGGTGGGTACCAGCGGCTCGCGACTGAGCACTTACGCCACGGGGCGCGTCACGCCGTCGGCGGCCATGATGCTGCGCATCGAACGCGCCGGGGGCAGCGTCGGGCCCTGATGGCCAACTCAGTCAGTAACGGTCACCCCGCGCCAGAAGGCGACGCGATCGGCGATCTCGGCGGCTGCGGACTTGGGCTCGGGGTAGTACCAGGCGGCGTCGGGGTTGACCTGGCCGTCCACCTCCACGTTCAGATAGCTCGCGACACCCTTCCAGGGGCACGTCGTGTGGGTGTCGCTGGCGGTGAAGTACTGCTCGTCGATGGCCGACCTCGGGAAGTAGTGGTTGCCCTCTACGACCACCGTGTCATCGGACTCGGCGATCACTGTCCCGTTCCATGTCGCTCGCAAAGCGTTCTCCTCTGTTCCAGGGGTGGCCGCTTCAACGGATGTGGCGGCTCTCTTGACCTGAGTCTCACACGACCGCGGCATCCCCGCGACCCGTCACCATCCGACCGCACGAACAGTCCGGGTAGCGTTGGCAAGCGGAAGCGAGGGCGCCGCCCGCCCGCACCGCGAGAGGACACCACATGGGACTGCTGCGCCACCACAAGGACCAAGAAGCCAACCCGAACCGCTTCATCATGCGCGAGCGCCTCATCGCCTTCGGCGACGACTTCTACATCGAGAACGCCGCGGGGATGCGGGCCTTCTGGGTGGACGGCAAGGCGCTTCGGGTGCGCGAGACGCTGTTGTTCAAACAGCTCGACGGGCGAGAGATCTACAAGATCCAGGAGCGCAAGGCGCGGCTGCGCGACACGATGCGGATCGACAACGCCGACGGCAGTCACGCGGCGACGGTCAAGAAGGCGCTGGTGTCGCCGATCCGCTCGAGGTTCTCGATCTCGCTCGAGGGTCAGGAGGACTGGCACGCGCACGGCAATGTGCTGGCGCACGAGTACAAGATCAAGCGTGACGGGGACGTGATCGCCGAGATCAGCAAGAAGTGGGTTCGGGTGCGCGACACCTACGCGGTGGATGTCACGCCCGGCGAGGACGTGCTGCTCATCCTGGCGATCACGACGGCGCTGGACACGATCTCCGACCCGGGCTGAGCCGGGCTGTACCCGGGCTGGACTGGGCTGCGCCGCCGGGCCTCAGCCGACGGCCAGCAGCGTCGCGACGACGACGAGCACGGACACGACCGCCTCCACTGCTCCGATCCTCGCCGCGGCCATGCCTGGTCGCAGCACGACCGCCCGGACCAGGGCCACGCCGAAGGGCAGCAGCAGCCAGGGTGAGTAGAGCCCCCACGCCAGCGCCACCACGTGGTAGCCGATGTTGGCCACGTGCCAGCGCCTGTCGTCGGACTCCCGGATGAGCGACTTGACGTGGATCACCGAGCCCACGAAGTAGGTGCCGATGATCGCTGTGGCCCACCACACCGGGGGTGCCGGCGCCGAGCCCTCGGTGAGCCACCAGAGCAGCGGCAGCGCCACCAAGGACTGCGCGATGAGCAGCAGATCGTTGCCGAAGCCGCGCTCCCGTCCGGCGTGGGCCAGACCTAGCCCGACCAGCCAGGCCAGCGCCAGCACCAGCCCCGCGGCGATCAGCCAGGGGCGCAGCACCACCAGCACCACTGCGCCGAGGGCGGCGAGCGCGATCCACGGCACGGCATCGCGTAGCTCCCGCTTGGCCAGCCGGCTCCAGGACCCGCGCCGCCACCGGATCACCAGTGCCCGTCCCAGGTAGTACGAGGCCGGATACGCCAGCACCCACGTCACCGCGAACAGCACGCCGATCCAGGTCAGGCCCGCCAGCGCCAGGCCGGCGATCAATGGCACGGCCAGGTATGCCCAGGCGCCGTGCTGCGGCGGGATGCGCAGCACGCTACTTCTTGGCGGCGTCGGGGGTCCCCACCTTCTCCCAGCCGCGCCGCTGCGGCCGGCTGCCCCGGTCGTGGTCGCCGCGGTCGCGGTAGACCACGTACGGCCGGAAGACGTAGCCGACCGGTGCGCTGAAGGCGTGCACCAGTCGGGTGAACGGCCAGATGATGAACAGCAGCATGCCGGCCACGGCGTGGACCTGGTAGGACAGCGGTGCGATCGCCATGTCCTCGATCTGCGGGTGCAGGTAGAAGATCGAGCGGAACCACACGGCCACCGTGTCGCGGTAGTTGTAGGCCGGGCCGAAGATGCCGGAGCCGTAGAAGGTGGTGATGAGGCCCAGGCAGATCGCGGCGACCAGGAACACGTACATGAACTTGTCGTTGCGGGTGGTCGCGGAGAACACCGGTCCGACGGTGCGGCGGCGGTAGATCAGAAGGACCACACCGGTGATGGTGCAGACGCCAGCGATGATGCCGAGCACGACTGCCATGGCGTGGTAGGCACTCTCGGGCAGCCAGGTCGTCCACTGCTCCGGGATCACCAGACCGATCACGTGCCCGACCACCACGGCCAGGATGCCGATGTGGAACAACGGGCTGGCGATCCGCATGAGCTTGCGCTCGTAGAGCTGGCTGCTGCGGGTGGTCCAGCCGAACTTGTCGTAGCGGTAGCGCCAGATGGTGCCCACGACGAACACCGCGATCGCGACGTAGGGCAGCACCGCCCACAGCAGAATCTGTGTGGTGGTCAGGGACTCGGTCATCGCCGGGCTCCGATCTCGATGACGGTGGGGGAGCTGGGGAAGGGTTCCAGGCCGATCTGTTCCACCGGCGGGCCCGACGCGGCGACCTGGGCCATGCGGGCCTTGATCTCCGGCGTGGGCTCGGGCAGCGTGGCCAACACGGCATCCAGCACATGCGCATACGCCGAGTCCATCTTGGCCAGCGAGTCGCGCAGCAGGCCGATGGCTCCCCGGTGCTCCACCAGCAGGGCGTCGCCGGTGAGGCGGTCGCCGAGCGCGGCGAACTCAAGTACCACGGCGAGGTGGTCCGGCAGCTCGTCGTCGCCCAGGGTGAAGCCCGCCTCGGCGTAGGCCTGCTTGAAGCGCACCAGAGCCATGCCGCGGTTGCGGGTCTCGCCGTCGGTCCAGTAGCTCAGGTACGGGCAGGCGCGCCGACGCATGTCGAACAGCGCCACATAGTGCTGCTGCAGTGCCAGCAAGGGTGTGTCCGCCACGTGGGCGAGGAACGCCAGTAGGGGCTCCCTGGTTGCCGTCGGCTGGGCCAGAGCGACCTCGGTGATGTTGTCCAACCGCGCCAGCAGCCGATCGTCCGGGTAGGTCAGCAGCCAGGAGCAGGCCAGGCGCGCCGCGGCGCAGTCGTCGCCCGAGCTCATCGCGCGCCCTCCTGCTTCGGCGGAACAGTCGGGATGCCCAGCGGCACGCCCGCGCCGTCCCAGTTGAGCAGGCTCACGCGGCTGGGATCGTCGGGAGCCACCAGCGTCTCCGAGGTCTGCCGCTGCGCCAGCGCGTGGAACGTCTCCACGGCGACCGGCACCGGTCGGCCGGAGGCCTCGCCGAAGGACCCGGACGAATACGCCCCGGGGCCACCCTCGAAGTCCAGCGAGCAGGCTGACTCGTCCAACTGCCGCCCAACCTCGGCGTGCGCCTCCGGGATGACATAACGATCCTCGTACTTGGCGATCGCGAGCAGTCGGTACAGCTCGTACATCTGCTCCTCGTCCAGGCCGACGGCGGCCGGAATCGAGGGATCGCCGGCCTCGCCCAGGTTGTGGTCGCGCATGTAGGCCCGCATCGCGGCCAGCGTGTCGAGGGAGGAGACAACGGGTGCCGGGTCGCCGGCCGTGAAGAGCTCGGCCAGGTACTCCACCGGGATCCGCAGCGACCGGATGGCCCCGAACAGGTTGCCCGCCGACTCGGCGTCGTGCCCGGTGTCGCGCAGGGCGTCCACCACCGGCGACAGCGGCGGGATGTACCAGACCATCGGCATGGTTCGGTACTCCGGGTGCAGCGGTAGCGCGACGCGGAACTCCTTGGCCAGCCGGTACACCGGCGACTTGCGCGCGGCCTCCAGCCAGTCCGCGGGGATCCCGTCGCGGCGTGCCGCGGCCTGCACCGCCGGGTCGTTCGGGTCCAGCAGCAGGTCCAGCTGCGCCTCGTACAGGTCGCGCTCGTTCTCCGTGGCAGCCGCCTCGGTCACCCGGTCGGCGTCGTACAGGAACAGTCCGACGTAGCGCAGCCGTCCCACGCAGGTCTCCGAACACACGGTTGGCAGCCCGACCTCCAGTCGCGGGTAGCACATCGTGCACTTCTCGGCCTTGCCCGTGCGGTGGTTGAAGTAGACCTTCTTGTAGGGGCAGCCGGTGATGCACATGCGCCAGCCGCGGCAGGAGTCCTGGTCCACCAGCACGATGCCGTCCTCGGTGCGCTTGTACATGGCGCCGGACGGGCAGGAGGCCACGCAGGCCGGGTTCAGGCAGTGCTCGCAGATGCGCGGCAGGTAGAACATGAACGCCTGCTCGAACTCCAGCTTGACGCGGTCGCCGACCTCGTCCTTGATCTTCTTCAGCACCGGGTCGTGCGGGGCCAGTTCCGGGCCGCCGCCCAGGTCGTCGTCCCAGTTGGCCGACCAGGAGATCTTCATGTCCTGACCGGTGATCAGCGACTTCGGCCGTGCGACCGGGGTCTGCTCGCCGAGCGGGGCCGAGATCAGCGTGTCGTAGTCGTAGGTCCAGGGCTCGTAGTAGTCGGCCAGCTCGGGCATCTTGGGGCTCGAGAAGATCTGCGTGAGCCGGTGGAAGCGGCTGCCGGTGCGCAGCTTGAGCTTGCCGCGCTTGGTGCGCACCCAGCCGCCGCGCCACTTCTCCTGGTCCTCGTAGGTCCGGGGGTAACCCTGGCCGGGCCGGGTCTCGACGTTGTTGAACCAGGCGTACTCGACGCCGGCGCGGTTGGTCCACGCCTGTTTGCACGTCACCGAGCAGGTGTGGCACCCGATGCACTTGTCGAGGTTCATCACCATGCCCATCTGGGCCATGACCTTCATCAGTACTCCACCTTCTGCGAGCGGCGCCGGATAACGGTGACTTCGTCGCGCTGGTTGCCGGTCGGGCCCAGGTAGTTCATGAAGAACGACAGCTGGGCGTAGCCGCCGACGATGTGCGTCGGCTTGATCATCAGTCGGGTGAGGGAGTTGTGGATGCCGCCGCGCAGACCGGACAGCTCAGCTCGCGGCACGTCCACGGTGCGGTCCTTGGCGTGGTACATGTACACCGTTCCCGCGGGCATCCGGTGCGACACCACCGCCCGCGCGACCACCACGCCGTTGCGGTTGTACGCCTCGATCCACTCGTTGTCCTTCACGCCGATCGACTCGGCGTCCTGCGGGCTCATCCAGATCTCCGGCCCGCCGCGGGACAGCGACAGCATGAACAGGTTGTCCTGGTACTCGGAGTGGATAGACCACTTGGAGTGCGGCGTGAGGTAGCGGACCGTGACCTCCTTGCCCTCGCCGGTGGCCTGGTCGCCGAAGATGCGGTGCATGTTCAGCGGCGGCCGGAAGGTGGGCAGCTGCTCGCCCAGCTCGGTCATCCAGTCGTGGTCCAGGAAGAAGTGCTGCCGCCCGGTAAGGGTGTGCCAGGGCTTGAGCCGCTCGACGTTGATCGCGAAGGCCGTGTAGCGCCGGCCGCCGTGCTCGCTGCCGGACCACTCCGGTGACGTGATCACCGGCACCGGACGGGCCTGCGTGTCCGGGAAGGTGATCCGCTTGCCCTCGTGGTCCATCGCCAGGTCAGCCAGAGGTTGGCCGGTGCGGGCCTCCAGGAAACGGAAGCCCTCCACAGCGACCCGGCCGTTGGTGGTGCCGGACAGCGCCAGGATCGCCTCGCAGGCCTGCTGCGCGGTCACCAGGGCTGGACGTCCGGCGGCGGGGCCGTCCGGGATAACGCCGTTGGTCTTGGCGATCTGGGCCACCTCTGGGGCCGTCTTGACCGCCACGCCCTTGGTCACGGTGCCCACCGTGTCCAGTAGCGGGCCCAGGGCCGACATCTTGGCCCCGATCGCGGTGTAGTCGCGCTCGGTGGTGATGAACTTCGGCGCCGTGACACCCGGGATCAGGTCCACCTCGCCGGTCTTCCAGTCGCGCACCACGCCGCCGGGCACGGCCATCTCGTCCGGGGTGTCGTGCAGCAGCGGGATGGTCATGACGTCGGTGCGGGTGTCCAGATGGCCGGTGGCCAGCTCGGAGACCTTGCGCCCCAGCGCGCCGAAGATGTCGTAGTCGCTGCGGGTCTCCCACGGCGGGTCGATCGCCGGCGTGAAGGCGTGCACGAAGGGGTGCATGTCCGTGCTGGACAGGTCGTGCTTCTCGTACCACGTCGCCGCCGGCAGCAGAATGTCGCCGAACAGGCCGGTGGACGTCATCCGGAAGTCCAGGCTGACCAACAGGTCGAGCTTGCCCGCGGGGGCGTCGTCGCGCCAGGTGATGTCCTGCGGGCGCTGATCGGGCGGGGTCTCGTCGGCGCGCACCGCGTTGTCGGTTCCCAACAGGTGCTTGAGGAAGTACTCGTTGCCCTTGGAGCTCGAGCCGAGCAGGTTGGCTCGCCAGATCGTCAGCACCCGGGGCCAGTTCTCCGGCGCGTCGGGATCCTCGACGGCGAACTTCAAGTCGCCGGACAGTAGCTGCTCGCGGATGTACTCCGGAGCAGGTTTGCCGGCCGCGGCGGCCTCGTCGGCGATGTCCAGCGGGTTGCGGTTGAGCGACGGGAACGATGGCATCCAGCCCGACCGGGCCGACTGCGCCAACGTGTCCATCATGGACTTGCCCTCGAAACGTCCGGTGCCCAGCGGTGAGGCGAGCAGGTCCGCACCCATCGCGTCGTAGCGCCACTGGTCGGTCTGCACGTACCAGAAGGCGGTGCCGATCATCTGCCGCGCCGGGCGCTGCCAGTCCATGCCGAACGCCAGGTTGGCCCAGCCGGTGACCGGGCGGCACTTCTCCTGCCCGACGTAGTGCGCCCAGCCGCCGCCGTTGATGCCCTGACAGCCGGTCAGGGTGATGAGCGCCAGGAAGGTGCGGTAGATCGTGTCGGAGTGGAACCAGTGATTGGTGCCCGCGCCCAGGATGATCATCGAGCGGCCGCCGGACTCCTCGGCGTTGGCTGCGAACTCGCGGCCGATCCGGATGGCCATCGCGGCCGGCACGCCGGTGATCTCCTCCTGCCACGCCGGTGTGTACGGCGCCGGGTCGTCGTAGCCGGTCGGCCACTCGCCGGGCAGGCCGTCGCGCGCCACGCCGTACTGCGCCAGCATCAGGTCGAACACGGTGGTGACCAGGCGCTCTCCGCTGGCCGTGGTCAGTCGCGCCGCCGGCACGCCGCGGCGGTGGGCGCTGCCGCCCTCGCCATGCTCCTGGCCGGTGTCGAAGCGCGGCAGCAGCACCTCGGCGACCTCGGTGCCGGTCGCGCCGTGGAACGACAGCGCCGGGTCGATGCCCTCGAGGTCGAGGTTCCACTTGCCCATCCCGGCCTCGCCGAAGCGGTAGCCAAGGGAGCCGTTGGGCACGTGCGGACGGCCGGTGGCGGAGTCCACCAGCACGGTCTTGAACTTCGCGCCCTCGCCGTCGTCGCCCAGGTCCGCTGCGGTGAGGAACTTGTCCGGCACCCAGGCGCCGTCGCGCTCGGCCAAGGTGACCAGGAACGGCAGGTCGGAGAACTTCTTCACGTAGTCGACGAATCGCGGCACCTGCCGGTCGATGAAGAACTCCTTCAGGATCACATGCCCCATCGCCATGCCCAGCGCGCCGTCGGTGCCCGGGTGCGGCGACACCCACTCGTCGGCGAACTTGGTGTTGTCGGCGTAGTCCGGCGAGACCACCACGACCTTCTGGCCGCGGTAGCGGGCCTCGGTCATGAAGTGGGCGTCGGGGGTGCGGGTCTGCGGCACGTTCGCGCCCCACATGATCAGGTAGGACGCGTTCCACCAGTCCGCGGATTCCGGCACGTCGGTCTGGTCGCCGAACACCTGCGGCGACGCCACCGGAAGGTCGCAGTACCAGTCGTAGAAGCTCAGCATCGAGCCGCCGAGCAGCGACACGAATCGGCTGCCGGCCGCGTGCGACGCCATCGACATGGCGGGGATCGGCGAGAACCCGAAGACCCGGTCCGGTCCGTGCTCGGCGATCGTGTGCACGTGGGCGGCGGCGATGATCTCGTTGACCTCGTCCCAGCCGGCGCGCACCAGGCCCCCCTTGCCGCGCGCGCGGTGGTAGCGCTGGCGGGTCTCGGGGTCGTTCACCACCGCCGCCCAGGCGTCAACCGGGTCGGGGTGCTCGGCCTTCGCCGCGCGGTAGGCCTCCAGCAGCACGCCGCGGATGTAGGGATAGCGAACCCGTGTGGGGGAGTAGGTGTACCAGGAGAACGCCGCGCCCCGGGGGCAGCCGCGAGGCTCGTACTCCGGGGAGTCCGGGCCCACCGACGGGTAGTCGGTCTCCTGCGTCTCCCAGGTGATGATGCCGTCCTTGACGTACACCTTCCACGAGCACGAGCCGGTGCAGTTCACGCCGTGCGTGCTGCGCACCACCTTGTCGTGGCTCCAGCGGTCGCGGTAGAACACGTCGCCTTCGCGGCCGCCGTGGCGGGTGACCGTGCGCAAGTCGCCTGAGACGTCGCCCGGGGTGAAGTACCGTCCGGCGCTGACCAGGAAGTCCCCGGCGACCGAGGGATCGGCAGCTTCGGCGGAGGCGTCGGCGCGGTCCTTGGATGCAGTGCTCACTTAGTCCTCTTCCTCGGGAACGTCTGTTGCCGCAGTCGCGGTCATCGTCAGGCTGAGCTCTTCAGGGCCGATGATCATGACGGGTGCGTGGTCGGGGCGGTCGAGCTTGACGAGGCAGGAGCCGGGCGTCGGCCACACCTGCATCTCGGTCACGGACACCTGCTGCCCGGAGCGGTCGAACAAGTCCTGCAAGAGCGCCGTGTGGATTCGGCAGATCACCGGGTGGTCCCTGACCAGCGATGCATAAGGGCAGGCCCGAAGCGTGATCGTGTCGCCGATCGGGGACAGCTGAGCGTCGAAGCCCACCTCGGTGAGGGCATCGACGGCGCGATCCACTGCCTGTTGTACGTCCGCGGCCGGCTGTCCGCGGTCCGCCGGATCCACGGCGTCTGCCCAGCGGTGGGCGGCGTCGCGGATGAAGGCGTCGCTGGAGTCGGTGTCCCGCAAGCCTGAGAGCAGGTCGTCCAGCTCCGCCACCAGCTCGGCGTTGGGCCCGACCGCGCTGTACAACCACGGCGGCCTCCCCCTGCCCTGGGCGCGTCCGGTGGTTCGACGCACCTCGCCCGCGGCCACCAGCACCTCGAGGTGGCCTCGCACCGTGTTGGGGTGCAGGCCCGTGGCGTCACTCAGCTGCTCGATCGTCAAGTCGCCGCCGGTGGCGCGCAGCAGGTCGAGCAGCGCCTCGCGGGACTGTCCGGACAACGACTCCGACCGACCGTTCCGGCCGGGGGTCAGCGCGGCCAGCCGGGCGAGCACCCGGCCGACTCCCTGAGCTTGTGCGACGGTCACAGGTACTTTCTACCACATCCCCCATGTCAATTAATAGATACGGTATGTATTGTGGTGTTGTAAGAAAAAAGTTAGAGCATGACGCTCAGGAGGCGGCGATGGCAACGATCCAGGCTCAGACGACAGCGACGGCCGACGGCATCGACCACACCCCCCTGTCCGACGAGGCCGTCCCCGGCCGCATGCGGGTGCTGGTGCTGGCGACGCTCGCCTTCACGCTCATGTTCGCGGTGTGGCTGATGTTCGGCGTCCTCGGCATTCCGATCCGCAAGGAGTTCGGCCTGTCCGACGTCCAGCTCGCCTGGATCACCGCCGTCGCCGTGCTGAACGGGGCCATCTGGAGGTTGCCGGCAGGCATCATCGCCGACCGGCGCGGCGGTCGCAAAGTCATGGCGATCATGCTGGCTCTGACCGCGATCCCCGCGTACCTGATCAGCCAGGTGCACTCCTACACCATGCTGCTCGGGCTGGCCTTCCTTGTGGGGTTCGCCGGCAACTCGTTCAGCGTCGGCATCTCCTGGGTGTCGGCCTGGTGGCCGCGGCACCTGCAGGGAACTGCGTTGGGCGTGTTCGGCGCCGGCAACGTCGGCGCCTCGCTGACCAAGCTCATCGGCCCCACCCTGATCGTGCTCGTCCCCACCGCGGGGCTCCTGGGCGGCTTCGTACCCGGCGGCTGGCGGTTCATCCCGTTCCTCTACGCGGTCCTACTGCTGCTCATGGCCGCGGCCACCTGGTTCATCGCCCCGCGCCACGACCACAAGCCCGGGCAGGGACGCACCCTCAAGGCCATGCTGCTGCCACTGAAGCAGATGCGGGTGTGGCGCTTCAGCCTGTACTACGCGGTGGTCTTCGGCGCCTACGTCGCGCTGGCCGCCTGGCTGCCCAAGTACTACGTGGATGTGTATGGGTTGTCGCTGCACGACGGTGCGCTGCTGACGGCGCTGTTCATCTTCCCGGCCTCGCTGCTGCGGCCGGTGGGCGGCTGGCTGTCCGACAAGTTTGGCGCGCGCCGCGTCATGTACGCCACCTTCACGGTGATGCTCATCGCCTCGGCGATCCTGATGATGCCCTACGGCCACATCGTGCTGTCCCACGACGACGGGAGCACGAGCAACGTGCTGCCCTGGAAGGTGGGGGTCGCGCTTTTCACGCTGCTGGTCTTCGTCGTCGGCTGCGCCATGGGCGTCGGTAAGGCAGCTGTCTACAAGCACATCCCCGAGTACTTCCCGCACGACGTCGGCTCCGTCGGTGGCCTGGTCGGCGCCTTCGGGGCGCTGGGCGGGTTCTTCCTGCCCCTCGGCTTTGCCTACGCCCAGAAGGCGACCGGCGCCCCCCAGTCCACGTTCGGGGTGCTGTTCCTGCTGACGCTGTCGGCGGCGATCTGGATGCACTGGACCGTGGTGCGGATGCTGCACAAGGCGAGTCCGGACTTCCCCGACACGTTCGACGACGACAGCGTGCACCCGTCCGACTCCGAGCGTGCGCTGGTGACCTCGGGTGCCCTTGCGGACTCGCCCGAGCCCCCCGCCGCCGCTGGCGCTCCCCCCGGCCAACAGCCCGCAACACAGACCTCTGCTTCATCAACCGTCAAGGAAGGACCCGGAGCATGAGCAACACCACAGCGGCCCCGGCTGCGCAACCCGCGCAGCCACCCGCCCGCAAAGGATCGGACTGGCTCACCTCGTGGAACCCGGAGGATCCGGCCACGTGGGACTCCAAGCGCGCGTGGCGCACGCTCGCCATCACGACGTTCAACCTGACGCTGGCGTTCATCGCCTGGTACCTCGCCTCGGCGCTGGCGCCGAACCTGAAGAACCTCGGCTTCAACCTGTCCTCCGGTCAGCTCTACTGGTTGATCGCCATGCCCGGCCTGGCCGGCGGCACGCTGCGCCTGATCTGGACCTTCCTGCCGCCGATCATCGGCACCCGCAAGCTGGTCACGATCACGACGGCGCTGTTCCTGCTGCCGCTCATCGGCTGGGGCCTGGCGGTCCAGAGCCCCACGACGCCCTATTGGGTGCTGCTGCTGCTCGGCGTGCTCTCGGGCATCGGCGGCGGCGCCTTCTCGGGCTTCATGCCCAGCACGTCGTACTTCTTCCCCAAGGCCAAGCAGGGCACGGCCCTGGGGCTACAGGCGGGCATCGGCAACTTCGGGGTGTCCATCGTGCAGTTCGTCACGCCGTGGATCGTCGGCTTCGCGCTGCTCGGCGGGCTCTTCGGCGCAGCCGAGACCTACAAGGACGCGGCCAAGAAGATCACCAAGGAGGTCTGGTACCAGAACGCCGGCTTCATCTGGGTGCCGTTCGTCATCATCGGAGTCATCCTGGCCTGGATGCTCCTGCGCAGCGTGCCGGTGCAGGCCCGCGGGGTGCGCGACCAGCTCGACATCTTCAAGGAGAAGCACACCTGGATCATGACGCTGCTCTACGTCATCACCTTCGGCACCTTCTCCGGCTTCGCAGCCGTGTTCGGCCTGCTCATCAAGAACACCTACGGCAGCGCGGTGTTCGGCGCCGCCGGCATCGACCCGCTCAAGTGGGTGTTCTGGGGAGCCCTGGTGGGCTCGTTCGCGCGCATCATCGCCGGGCCGATCGCCGACCGCATCGGCGGCGGCAAGATCACGGTGGTGTCGGCGCTGGGGATCGCGGTGGCGTGTGTCTGGACCTCGATGCAGTTCCACCCCAGCTCGGCGGGCGGTTTCCCGGCGTTCTTCTGGGGCATGATCGCGGTCTTCTTCTTCGCCGGGATCGGCAATGCCAGCACCTTCAAGCAGATGCCGATGATCTTCCAGCCCCGGCAGGCGGGCGGTGTCATCGGCTGGACCGCAGCAATCGCCGCCTACGGGCCGTTCCTGTTCGGCATCATCCTGGCGGCGATCGCTCCGCAGACGTTCTTCGTCATCTGGGCGTGCCTCAGCCTCGTGGGTGCCGTGGTGGCCTGGTGGTTCTACGCCCGCAAGGGCGCCGAGAAGCCCTGCTGAGCCGAGGACCAACGGTGTTGGCCAGTGCCGCCGATCACTGCGGCAGGGGGAGCCACTGGAGTGGCTCCCCCTGCCGCACGCCCTGCTCGGGCACGACGCCGAAACCGGTGGCAGCCGCCACGCCGCGGAGCATGTGCGGGGAGTCCCAGCCGGTGGGCGCGAAGCGGCCGTCGTGTGGGGACGGGCGCCCGGGGATGAGGGTGTGCCTTCCGCGGCCGCGGATGTCGAGGGCAGCGGGGATGTGCCTCGGCTCGTCCGGCACCTGTCCGCCGACGGCCTGCAGCAGGGGGATCGCCAGGGTCACGAGCCCGGCGAGCGCTCCGAGCGGATTCCCAGGAAGCCCGACGAGGGGGGTCGGGGTGCGTGCCCCCGTCGCCTCCGCCCTGGCGGGTGGAAGCAGCGCCAGCAGCATCGGGTGCCCCGGGCGCACTGCGACGCCATCCACCGGAACCTCGGCACCGGCGGCATGCAGGACCGCGTGCAGATGGTCGGCCGGGCCCGCCGCTGTGCTGCCTGTGGTCACGACCACGTCCACGTCCTCCGAGCTCGCCATCTCGGCAAGCGCGACGGCGAGCGAGGCCGCCGTGTCCGGGACGCGCAGCTGCCGGGTCGTCAGCGCACCGGCACGCTCGATCCACATTGGCAGCTGCGGACCCAGAACGTCGCGGATACGACCAACGCCCGGCAGGCCCGACGACAGCAACTCGTCGCCCAGCACCAGCAGCGCAACCCGTGGCCGCCGACGCACCTCGACCTCGTCGTGGCCGGCAGCAGCGAGCAGGCCGATGGCGGCGGGGGTGAGCCGGGTGCCGGCTGCCAGCAGCAACTCGTCGATACCGGCCTCCTGGCCGGCGGGACGGACGTCTGTGCCCGGCGGCGGCGAGCCGGCGCTCGCCGCAGCCTGCAGCCACCCGGACGCCGCTGTTCCGTGTTCTCTGCGCAGGATCGCCTGTGCGCCGTCGGGCACCGCCGCCCCAGTCGCGATGGCGACGGCCTCGCCATCAGCCAGCAGCTGTTCCGACGCTTGCCCGGCGAGGACCCCGCCGACGACCCGCCAAGGTCCGTCGCCGGCGATCGCCCAGCCGTCCATCGCCGACGACGCGAATGGTGGCAGCGCCACCAGGGCGCGGACATCCTCGGCCATAACTCGCCCGTCGGCCGCGGCCAGCGGAACTCGCTCCGCGGCCGGCGGCGGTTGCGCCCATCCGACGGCCCGCGCAGACTCGACCGCCACAGGCCACGGCGTCGCGCCGCTCAAACCGGGCTCAGCTGGTGCTGCGGGCGATGGCCGCGCGCAGCCGGTCGGCGGCAGCCTGCGGATCCAGGCCCTGGCCCACGGCCACTCCGAGCAGGTAGGTGCTCAGCGGTGCCGCGGGCCGCTCGACGCCGTGCGCGACGTCGCGGGCCACGTCGAGCACCAGGGTCGTGTCGATCTGGTTGTCGATGCCGAGCTCGGCGGCGGCCAGCGCGACGAAGTCCTGGGTCTTGTCCATGGCGATCATCTCCTCGCCGCCAAGTATTGCCTGTGCGGCGGCCAGATCGTCGGGTGTGTCGAGGTCCCGCAGGCGGCCCGGATCCTCGATGCCGACCGGGCGCACACGCAGGGGGGCGAGCAGGCGCCTGAGGGACAGGCCGGCGGCGTCCTCGGTCGGCAGTTGCGCGACCGCTGCGCGCGCGGCTTCGGTGCGGTAAACGCCGCACAGGGGCTGCGGCGTGCCGCCGCCATCAAGGGCCAGCCAAGCGTCTGTGACGATGGCGTCCGGACTCGCATCCGACTCGGCCAGCGCCCGCCCCGCCAGCTCCACCAGAATCGTGCCCGCGAGGGGCATGTCGGTGCCGATCAGCGCGAACCAAGGCGTCTGGACGAGCGGCAGCGCGGCAGCGACGGCAGCGGCCGGTCCGGTGCCGGGAGGCTCTTCCCGGCACACCGCCACTGGGGAGGTCCTGCGGCCGAGATCGAAGCTGGCCTCGGGCTCGGGTCCCACGATGACCATTGGCACGTCGGGCAGGCCAGAGATGACGTGTTCCAGCAGCGTCCTGCCGGCCAGATGCACTCCGGCTTTGTCGCGGCCCATCCGCCGGCTCGACCCGCCGGTCAGGACCACGGCGGTCCAGTCCAGCCGGCGGGCCATCGTGGCGCCCGCGCCCCGCGGCGTGGCACGCTCTGTCATCCGCCCAGCCTAGGAAGGTAGCCATGACCCCCGTTGCGAGCCCCCTGACCGACAGGTTCGGGCGCGTCCACACCGACCTGCGGGTGTCCCTGACCGACCGCTGTTCGCTGCGCTGTGACTACTGCATGCCGGCCGAGGGGCTGCCTTGGCTGTCCCGGGACGAGTTGCTGTCGACCGACGAGCTGCTGCGCCTGGTGGAGGTGGCGGTTGGGCTGGGCGTGGACCAGGTTCGCCTGACCGGTGGTGAGCCGCTGCTGCGCCCAGACGTGGTGGAGGTGGTGCGGGCGATCCGGGCCTTGCCCGGCGCCCCAGAGGTGTCGTTGACCACGAACGGGTTGCGGCTGCCCGGGCTGGCGGCGCACCTGGCCGACGCCGGCCTGGAGCGCGTCAACATCAGCCTCGATACCCTGGATCGCGCAACTTTCAAGCGTCTGACCCGCCGGGACCGACTCGTGGACACGCTTGCGGGTGTGGCCGCTGCGAAGGCCGCGGGCCTGTTGCCGGTCAAGATCAATACCGTCCTCATGCCGGGCGTCAACGACCATGAGGCGCCGGCTTTGCTGCGCTGGGCCCTGGCTGAAGGCCTGCGCCTGCGCTTCATCGAGCAGATGCCGCTGGACGCACAGCATGGCTGGCGACGCTCGACCATGGTCACCGCCGAGCAGATCCTGACCCGCCTCGCGGACGCCGGGTTCGACCTGCGGCCTATGGGCGGGCGCGGCACCGCGCCCAGCGAGGACTGGATCGTGGCTGGTCCCGGGGGTGAGCCGATCGGCACCGTCGGCGTCGTGGGCTCGGTGACCCGGCCGTTCTGCTCGGCCTGCGACCGCGTGCGGCTGACCGCGGACGGCCAGTGGCGCAACTGCCTGTTCGCCAGGGAGGAGGCTGACCTTCGCTCGCTGCTGCGCGCCGGTGCCGACGACGCCGCGCTGGGGGCGGCTATGCGCGCCTCCGTCATGGGCAAGAAGCGCGCACATGGCATCGACTCCGGCGACTTCGTCCAGCCCGAGCGGCCGATGTCGGCCATCGGCGGCTGACCCGACAGTAGGTCCGGCGGGCCGCACGGGCCGCGTACCCTCAGGCCATGAGCCAGGCGCACCTGACCGACCTTCCCGTCCCATCCGGATCCAACGAGGAGGCGTTCGCGCTCGACCGTGCGCACGTCTTCCATTCCTGGAGCGCGCAGGGGGCGCTGCAGCCCAAGGTCTTCGCCTCTGGCTCCGGCAGCCACGTGTGGGACTTCGAGGGCCATTCCTACCTGGACTTCTCCAGCCAGCTGGTCAACACCAACATCGGCCACCAGCACCCGGCAGTCGTGGCGGCCATCGCCGAGCAGGCGTCCGTGCAGGCCACGCTGGCCCCGCAGCATGCCTCGCTGGTGCGGGGCCGAGCTGCCGCGGCGCTGCTGGCGCACGCCCCCGAGCGGCACAACAAGATTTTCTTCACCAACGGCGGCGCCGACGCGGCCGAGAACGCCATCCGGATGGCCCGCATCCACAGCGGTCGCCACAAGGTGCTCAGCTTCTACCGCAGCTACCACGGCAACACAGGTGCCGCCATCACGGCGACCGGCGACCCCCGCCGCTGGCCCAACGAGTACTCCCACGGCCACGTCCACTTCTTCGGCCCCTACCTGTACCGCTCGTCCTTCTGGGCGCAGACCGAGGAGGAGGAGTGTGACCGGGCGCTGGAGCACCTGGAGCAGGTGATCACGTTCGAGGGTCCGCAGACGGTGGCGGCGCTCCTGATCGAGACCGTCGTGGGCACCGCCGGCGTCCTGGTGCCGCCGCCCGGGTATCTGGCGGGGGTGAGGGCGCTGTGCGACAAGTACGGGATCGTGTACATCGCTGACGAGGTCATGGCCGGGTTCGGCCGAACGGGCAGGTGGCTGGCGATCGACCACTGGGGCGTGGACCCCGACCTCATCATCTTCGCCAAGGGCTCCAACTCCGGCTATGTTCCGCTGGGCGGAGTGATGATCAGCGACGAGATCGCAGCGACGTTCGACGAGCGCGTGTTCCCGGGCGGTCTGACGTACTCGGGCCATCCGCTGGCCTGCGCCTCCGCCCTGGCCACGGTCACAGCCATGGCTGACGAGGGGATCGTCGAGCACGCCGATCAGATCGGCGCCGAGGTGCTGGGCCCGGGGTTGCGCGAGCTCGCCGAGCGGCACCCGGTCGTGGGGGAGGTGCGCGGCCTCGGCGTGTTCTGGGCACTGGACCTGGTGGCTGATCGCACCACCCGCGAGCCGCTGGCTCCGTATGGCGGTTCCAGCCCGGCGATGGCCGCGTTGACCAAGGCCTGTCTGGACCGCGGGTTGCTGCCCTTCGTCAACTTCAACCGACTGCACGTGGTGCCGCCGTGCGTGATCACCGAGGATGACGCTCGTCAGGGTCTGGCCGTGCTCGACGAGGCCCTGTCCGAGGCGGACGGGTTCTACACCGGCGCCTAACCGCCGAACATGCCACGCTGGAACCATGTCACCTGCTCGCGAGGCTGACGGCGTCCACGTCCGGGGCCAGTTCACGATTCCTGCCGCCGAGTTGGGATGGCGCTTCTCGCGCTCGTCGGGCCCCGGCGGGCAGGGCGTGAACACCGCTGACTCCCGGGTGCAGCTGACCTGGGACCTTGCCGGTTCGTCGGCGATTCCGCAGTTCCTCCGCGAGCGCGCGCTGGCCAGGCTGGCGGGACGGCTGGTCGACGGCTGCGTCGTGATCTCCGCGTCGGAGCACCGGTCGCAGCTGCAGAATCGCCGCGCCGCCGAGGGTCGCCTGGCCGACCTCGTCGGCGCCGCGATCGCACCGCCGCCGCGTAAGCGTCGCGCCAGCAAGCCGAGCAAGGGCGCCACCCAGCGCCGAGTCGAGCGCAAGAAGCGGCGCGGCGCCATCAAACGTCTGCGGCGCGTGGGTCCCGACGACCTCCGCTGAGGCATCGTCGGTGCGCATTACAGACATCGGGCCTTGAAATATATGCAGGGCAGGCATAGTATGCAAGCTATGCAGAAGATGCAGCACGCGCCAACGGCGGGTGCAGAGAATGCGGATTCTGCGGTTTCAGGCCGGGCTCCCGTCCGCGGCATGCTCACGGCCCAGCAAGTGTGCGAGATTCTCCACATCGATCGCTCCACGGTCTATCGAATGGCCGAGGATGGCCGCCTGCCGGCGATCCGCGTGGGCAAGCAATGGCGCTTCGCCGCGGGGGACATCGCCGCTTTGATGGACGACCCCGGTGTCGTCGCCGCGGTCGGTTCCACGCAGCCGCAACGCGAGTCCGCCCCCCTGTCCGGCGCCGTCATTGACGTGGCGGCCGACCTGCTAGGGGTGATGATGGTCGTCACGGACATGGAGGGGAACCCGGTCACCGAGGTCGCCAATCCGTGTCCATGGTTCGCCGCCAACGCCGACGAGCCCGGCGTTCTCGCCGCCTGCGTGTCCGAGTGGCGCGCTCTCGCCGAGGATCATGACTTCACGCCGCGCTTCACCCTGGGCGGCAACGGGTTCGAGTGCGCGCGCGCCTTCATCCGCTCCGGTCGCGAGCTGACCGGGATGGTGCTGGCCGGCGGCGTCGCCCCGACCGACGCGCAACCGCCGGCCGCCGGCGCGAGCGACCTCTACACCCTCACCAAGGAGCAGCGCGACGCCGTCCTGCGCGCGCTGCCCAGAATCGCCGGGACCATCTCGCGGCACGCGGAGTCCCCCGCGCCCGCCCAATCGAAGGAGTCCGAATGAAGAGGCTGTTGGTCCTCGGGGCCGGCACGGCCGGCACGATGGCGGTCAACAAGTTGCGCCCGAGGCTGCCCGAGTCCGAGTGGGAGATCACCGTCGTCGACCAGTCCGAGACCCACTACTACCAGCCGGGCTATCTGTTCATCCCGTTCGGCTCGTATACGCCCGAGGAGGTGGTCAAGCCCACCAAGAAGTTCATCCCCGACGGCGTCAACCTGATCAGCGGCGAGATCGACAAGGTGCTGCCGGACGAGAACGCCGTTCTGCTCGCCGACGGCACCAAGCTGTCGTACGACTATCTGGTGATTGCGTCCGGCTCCTCGCCGCGGCCGGATCAGACGCCCGGCATGGAGGATGAGGGCTGGCGCGACACCGTGCACGAGTTCTACACCTACGAGGGCACCCAGGCACTCGCCGAGAAGCTGAAGACCTGGGAGGGCGGCAAGCTGGTGGTGCAGATCTGCGAAATGCCGATCAAGTGCCCGGTCGCCCCGCTGGAGTTCACCTTCCTCGCCGATGCGTTCTTCGAGGACAAGGGCATTCGCGACAAGGTGGACATCACCTACGTGACCCCGCTGGAGGGCGCCTTCACCAAGCCGGTGGCCTCCAAGCACCTGGGCGGCATGCTGGACGACCGCGGCATCGCCCTGGAACCCGACTTCATGATCGAGTCGGTGGACGGCGCGGCGGGCAAGATCGTGTCGTTCGATGAGCGCGAGATCGACTTCGACTTGCTGGTTACGATCCCGGTCCACATGGGCGCGGACTTCGTGGGCCGCTCAGGGCTGGGCGACGACCTCAACTTCGTGCCGGTGGACCAGTACACCCTGCTGTCCAAGGCGCACGACAACATCTTCGCCGTCGGCGACGCCTCGGACATCCCGGCGTCGAAGGCCGGCTCCGTGGCCCACTTCGCCATGGACTTGTTCCCGGACAACTTCATCGCCCACGTCGAGGGCCGGCCGATGCCCAACGCCTTCGACGGCCACGCCAACTGCTTCATCGAGTCCGGCCACGGCAAGGGCATGCTGATCGACTTCAACTACACCACTGAGCCGCTCACCGGCAAGTACCCGCTGCCCGGCATCGGCCCGTTCTCACTACTCAAAGAGACCGAGCTGAACCACTGGGGCAAGCTCATGTTCCGGTGGATGTACTGGAACATCCTGCTGCCGGGCAAGGAGTTGCCGCTGCCGGCGCTCATGTCGATGGCGGGCAAGGACACTGGTGATCTGTGATGGCCGCCGATAGCACCCTCGATGTCGAGGCCCGGCTGGACCAGCTGTCGGCCCAGCTCGACTTCGTCGTGGCCGAGTTGGCAGCCCAGCGCGCCAGCCGCGAGCGGTGGGCCGAGCTGGGCGAGACGCTCACACCTGTCACCGCCCAGGCGATGGACATGGCCACGCGTGAGATGGCTGAGCTCAGCGAGCAGGTGACGCTAGCCGACGCCCAGGACTTTGCCCGCAACCTGGCGGTGAGCCTTCCCACCCTGAATGCGCTGCTCAGCCAGCTGAACTCACTGACGGAGCTAGCCGCAACCCTGAGTGAGCTCAGCGGACCGGCCATGGCGAAACTCACCGACACCCTGCAGGTCGCCGACGACAAGGGCTACTTCGCCTTCGCGCGGCAGGGCGGCCTCATCGCCGACCGCGTGGTCACCGAGTTCAGCGAGGACGATGTCGCCGCGCTGGGCGACAACGTCGTGACGATCCTGACCGCCGTCAAGGAGATGACCCAGCCCGAGGTCATGGGCTTGGTCCGGCGCACGGCCCTGACTGTCCAAGACGGCGAGGACCATCACATCGAGCCGCCGTCGATGTTGGCGCTGCTGCGCTCTATGCGCGATCCGCAGACTCGCCGCGGGCTCGCCCGGGTCATGAACATGCTCCACACGATCGGCGAGGAGGACCAGTCGATCGCCACCAGGAACACCACACCACTATCACCAGGAAGGAAGTAGGGCACATGCCTACCGCAACGATCGCGGGCCAGGAGGTCCAGATCAACGACGAGGGATTCCTCACCGAGTACGACGAGTGGAACGAGGCTATCGGCGCCGAGCTCGCCGCCAACATCGGCGTCGAGATGACCGACCGCCACTGGGAGGTCATCCGCTTCCTGCGCGAGGACTACCAGGAGAAGGGCGAGACCGCCACCACCCGCCGCGTGCAGACCGTCGGCGGCTTCCCCACCAAGGAGCAGTTCCAGCTGTTCCCCAAGAAGCCGGCCAAGAAGATGGCCTACATCGCCGGGCTGCCCAAGCCGCACGGCTGCGTCTGAACCACCACGAGCGAAGGATCTGAACACACCATGACAATCGTTCCCGACTTCGGTGACGACGCCGAGTCCGACCGCCACCTCGCGATCATCTGCTCCAAGGGCAACCTGGACATGGCCTACCCCGGCCTGGTCCTGGCCAACGCCGCACTCGGCGAGGGCATCAAGACCACCCTGTTCTTCACGTTCTGGGGCTTCGACATGATCACGAAGTCGCGCATGAACGACCTGCAGTTCTCGCCGCTGGGCAACACGGCAATGCACCTGCCCGGCAGCGACAAGCACCTCCCGCAGTCGCTGGCGCCGCTGCCCGGCATGACCAGCATGGCGACCAAGATGATGAAGCAGCAGATCGCCGACCTCGGCATCCCGGAGGTGCCCGACTTCCTCGATCAGATCGTCGCCGCCGGCGGAACCCTGTGGGCCTGCCGGATGTCGGCTGACATGAACAAGCTGGAGGAGGCCGATCTGCGCGACGACGTGTCGGGCATCATCAACGCCAGCGACTTCATCGAGATGACCGAGGGCGCTCAGCTGCTCTTCATCTGACGTCTACTGGCCCCGCCGGTCGAGCGGCGGGGCTAGTAGATCAGGTCGTGCAGGCTGATTGTGGCGTTGCGGTCCGGGCCGACGCCGATGGCCGAGATGCGGCAGCCCGACACGTCCTGCAGGAACTCGACGTAGGAGCGGGCGTTGGCGGGAAGGTCCGCCAGCGTGCGGGCGCCCGAGATGTCCTCGCCCCAGCCGGGCAGAACCTCATACACCGGCTTGGCGTGGTGGAACTCGGTCTGGTTGGTGGGAAGCTCGTCGACGCGCTGGCCGTCGACCTCGTAGGCGACGCAGACGGGAATCCGGTCGAAGGCGCTCAGCACGTCGAGCTTGGTAAGGAAGATGTCGGTCAGGCCGTTGACGCGGGTGGCGTAGCGCGCGATGAGGGCATCGAACCAGCCGCAGCGACGGTCGCGTCCGGTGGTCACGCCCACCTCGCCGCCGACGCGGCGCAGCGTGTCGCCGTCGGCGTCGAAGAGCTCGGTTGGGAAGGGCCCGGAGCCGACCCGGGTGGTGTAGGCCTTGAGGATCCCCACGACCCGGGTGATCCGGGTGGGGCCGATGCCGGCGCCGGCGCAGGCGCCGCCGGAGGTCGGGTTGGACGAGGTCACGAACGGGTAGGTCCCGTGATCGACATCCAGCAGCGTCCCCTGTGAGCCCTCCAGCAGCACGACCTGCTCGTGGTCCAGCGCCCGGTTGAGCATGAGCGACGTGTCGGCCACCAGCGGCGCCAGCGGCTCGGCATAGGCCAGCAGCTCCTCGGTGATGCGCACGGGGTCGAGGGCGCGGCGATTGAACACCTTGACCAGCAACTGGTTGCGTGTGTCGAGCGCCGCGGTGATCTTGGCCTCGAGGATCCCTGGGTCGAACAGGTCCTGCACCCGCAGGCCGATCCGGCCGATCTTGTCCATGTACGCGGGGCCGATGCCCCGCCCCGTGGTGCCGATGCGGGACTTGCCCAGGAACCGCTCGGAGACCTTGTCGACCTCGATGTGGTAGGGCGCGATGAGGTGGGCGTTGGACGAGATGCGCAGCCGCGTCGTGTCGATGCCCCGCTCCTGCAGGCCGCCGATCTCGCGCATGAGCACCGCCGGGTCCACCACCACGCCATTGGCGATGACGGGGATGGTGGAGGGGCTGAGGATACCGCTTGGGAGCAGGTGGAGCGCGTACTTCTCGTCACCGATCACGACTGTGTGGCCGGCATTGTTGCCGCCCTGGTAGCGCACGACGTAGTCGACGCGGCCGCCGAGCAGGTCGGTGGCCTTTCCCTTGCCCTCGTCGCCCCACTGGGCGCCGACGAGCACGATGGCTGGCATGTGTGTGAGTCCCCTTTGCCGCGGCTTGTCCCGCGGCGCATAGCCTACGCGTCGAGGGTCAGGAAGCGTCGGCTAGTGCGGCGAGCGCCGTGCCGAGGGCGCGGCCCGACAGCCATGCGGCTTCGATCCGGGGTCGCTGGCTGAAGGCGTCGCCGGCGACGCCCACTCCGCCGGGCGCCAGCAGGAACCGGGCATCGGAGCTGCCGACCTCGTCGGTGGCCGGGCGCGCCGCGCCCCACCGCTTCACCTCGACGGCGACCGGCTCATCGATGTCCAGCAGCCGTCGCAGGGCGGCCACCAGCGGTTCCGCGGCCGCATTCGGTTCGCGCAAGTAGCCCCGGGCGAACTCCGCCGTGCTGTGGGCGACGAGCACCGCCGCCCCGTCGCCACGCCGGCTGCCGTCGTCGGCGATGAAGGCGATGGTGGCGTCGCCGTTGACGAAGCAACCGGGGAACGGCTCCCAGCTGCGCTGCGGCCACTGGGCCACAAGCGCCAGCAGCGGCTCGTAGCGGCGCCGGGCGCAGGCATCGGCGAGGCCGGTGAGGTCCGGGTCGTTCGGAGACTCCCGCAGCAGGTCGGCCGCCTGTGATGTCGGCTGGCAAAGCGCCACCACATCCGCCTCGATGTGCTCGTCCACCCCGACGGCGGCAGCGCCGGGGTCCGCCGAGGTTCCGCCCGTGACTGGTCCGGCGTCCAGGCCCCAGGGCCGGACGGCTCCGCGGCGCAGCCAGGCGGCGTTCCGGTCCGTTCGCACCGCGACCCCGGCGGGCAGGGCTGCGGCCAGGTCCTCAACCAGGGAGCGCAGGCCGTTGGGGGCAGCGAAGCGCATGGGCCCGCGATGGATCGACAGTGTGCCGTCGGTGCTGATCACCGCGAACTCCTCGGACCACGGCCGGGCCAGGCCGCGCGCCAGCCAGTCGTCCACCACGGCGCCAAACTCGGGACGCCCGACCGTGAAGTAGGAGGCACCCAGGTCCACGATGTGCCCGGCCCACGGTCCAGTGCGCAGTGTCCGGACGGCCATCCGACCACCAAGACGGCGTCCGCGGTCCAGCACGGCAACGCGATCCACCGGCCGCGGTGCCGTGGCGAGCGCGCCGGCGGCGGCGATCCCGCTGATCCCGCCGCCGACGACGATCGCCGCGGTCACGCCATCTTGGTGCCGACGCTGCGCAGGTCGGTGCAGGCCTCCACGACGCGAGCGGCCATGCCGTCCTCGCCCTGGCGCATCCACGCGCGCGGGTCGTACTGCTTCTTGTTGCCCACCTCGCCGTCGATCTTGAGCACGCCGGCGTAGTTCGTGAACATCCAGTTGGCGACCGGCCGGGTGTAGGCGTACTGGGTGTCGGTGTCGACGTTCATCTTGATCACGCCATAGTCCAGCGCCTCGCGGATCTCCGAGAGCAGCGACCCCGAGCCGCCGTGGAACACCAGGTCGAAAGGCTCCGGCTTGCCGTACTTGGCCGCGACAGCGTCCTGGATGTCCTTGAGGATCGACGGGGTGAGGACCACGTTGCCGGGCTTGTAGACGCCGTGGACGTTTCCGAACGTGGCGGCGACCATGTAGCGGCCGCGCTCGCCCAGGCCCAGCTTGGCCGCTGTGGCCAGGCCGTCCTCGGGCGTCGAGAACAGCTTGGCGTCGTGCTTGGCCTCGATGCCGTCCTCCTCGCCGCCGACGACGCCGATCTCAATCTCCAGGATCATGTTCGCCCGGTGGCACTTGTCCAGCAGCTCCTCGGCGATGTCCAGGTTCTCCTCCAGGCCGATGGCGGAGCCGTCCCACATGTGCGACTGGAACAGCGGCAGCTCCCCACGCGCCACACGCTCCAGTGAGATGTCGATCAGCGGCCGCATGTAGCCGTCGAGCTTCTGCTTCGGGCAGTGGTCGGTGTGCAGGGCGATGTTGATGGGGTACTTCTCGGCCACGACGTGGGCGAACTCCGCGAGGGCGACGGCGCCCGTCACCATGTCCTTCACGCGCTGGCCGGAGGCGAACTCCGCTCCGCCCCATGAGAACTGGATGATCCCGTCGCTCTCGGCGTCCGCGAATCCCTGCAGTGCGGCGTTCAGCGTCGACGATGACGTGACGTTGATCGCCGGGTAGGCGAACTTGCCGGCCTTGGCGCGGTCGAGCATCTCGGCGTAGACCTCTGGGGTGGCGATGGGCATGCGTATCTCCTTAGTTCGGTGAGCCTGGTTCATCCTGGCAGAGTCCTCTGCAGGATGCCCCTCCTCAGCGCTCCAGGCGCGAGGCGAGGACCCTCGCGGCCGTCTGCACGGGATCCCACACCGGCGACACCGGCGGCGAGTAGGAGAGGTCGGCGCCCAGCAGATCTTCGGCGGTCATCGCGTTCCACACCGCAAGCGCCACGGAGTCGATCCGCTTCGCCGCAAGCGGGGAGGCACCCAGGATCTGCCCGCCCAGGAGTTGGCCCGAAGCTGCGTCGGCCAGCAGCTTGACCATCATCGCCACGGCCCCGGGCATGTAACCGGTGGTCACCGCGGTGGTGGTTGTGGCGGACTCGACCCGCAAGCCGGCGGATGCGGCCTCGTCCTCGTTGAGGCCCGTGCGGGCCACGTAGGTCTCGCCGAAGCGTGTGGTGGCAGTTCCGATGACTCCGGGGAAGGTGGCGTAGCCGCCGGCGATGTTCACCCCCGCGACGCGACCCTGCTTGTTCGCATGGGTGCCCAGGGGCAGGAACACGGGACGACGCAACAGCCGGTGGAACGCCTCCGTGCAGTCGCCTGCGGCCCAGATGTTGCCGTGTCCCGTGACATGTTGGGCACGGTCGGTCAGCAGGCCCCCGGCGGCGCCGGCCGGAAGCCCCGCGGCAGTGGCAAGCGACGTGTTCGGGCGAACGCCGAGGGCCAGCACCACGATGTCGGCCGGGTAGCTGTCCGCGTCCGTGGTCACGGCGCAAGCCAGGCCGTCTGTGCCGACCTCGATGCCCTGGACCCGCTGCCCGAAGGCGCACTCGACCTCTCGAGCGCTGAGGCACTTGGCCAGCTCCGCCGACATCTCTGGGTCCAGGCTGGTCAGCGGCGCCTCCGCCATATCGATCAACGTGACCGCAAGGCCCCGTTGTTCGAAGGCCTCGGCCATCTCGATCCCGATGAAGCCGGCGCCGACGATCACAGCCGACTTCGGCGGGTCGCCATCGGCCAGCGCGGTGGTTCGCTGCAGCAGCGCTCGCGTGCCGTCGATGGTGTGCACGACGCCGACGTTCGGGGCGTCGACGCCGGGAATGGGCGGGGTGACGGGGCTTGCTCCCGTCGCGATCATCAGGTGGTCGAAGCCGAGGTCGTAGTCACCATCCTCGACGCTGCTCAGCGCGACCGTCTGCGCGGCGAGGTTCAGCCCTACCGCCTCGGTCCCCATCCTCACGTCGAGGCCGTGGGCGCGATGCTGTTCGGGCGTGCGGGCGATGAGTCTGGCGTCGGACTCGACGTCGCCGGCGACCCAGTACGGCAGGCCGCAGGCGGAGTACGAGGTGTACCGACCGCGATCCACCATCACCACGTCCCAGTCGGGCTGGCGACGTTTCACCTGGGCGGCGGTGGTGGCTCCGGCGGCGTCGCCGCCGACAACAACGATGCGCGTCATGCCGCGAGTGTGCCCCAGCTGTGTGCCTGGACGCCGGGTTCGCGGACCACATCGGGCGGCATGGCAGTCATCGGGCGGCCTGCCTGCCGCAGGTAACCTCGGGGGGTGCTTGCCATACTCTCGTCCCTTCCCGCCGGAATAACGGACTACCTGAACCCGGAGGAGCTGCTCGCGTCGCTGGGCACCTTCGCCCTCGTCGGGGTCATTCTCATCATCTTCGCCGAGACCGGCCTGCTCATCGGGTTCTTCCTGCCGGGCGACTCGCTGCTGTTCATCACGGGACTCTTCGTGGCGCAGGGCCTGTACATCAACCTGCCCATCTGGCTCGTCTGCCTCCTGCTGACGGCGGCGGCCATCATCGGCAACATGGTCGGCTACTGGATCGGCTACAAGGCTGGGCCGAAGCTGTTCAAGAAGGACGATTCGCGATTCTTCAAGAAGGAGTACGTCGACAAGACCCACGAGTTCTTCGAGAAGTACGGGAACAAGGCGATCGTCCTGGCCCGATTCGTGCCCATCGTGCGCACGTTCATCACGGCTATCGCCGGCGTCGGGCGCATGGACTACCGCAAGTTCGTCATCTACAGCGCGGTGGGCGGCGTGCTGTGGGCAACGGGGGTGACGCTGCTCGGCTACTTCCTGGGCAACATCCCCTTCGTCAAGGACAACATCGAGCTCATCCTGATCCTCGTGGTGCTCGTGTCGGTGATCCCGATCGTTTTCGAGTACCTCAAGCACCGGCGTGAGAAGGCCCGCGCGGAGGTGGGGCAGAGCTCCTAGAGGGACCCGTCAAGTGGCGGTCGATGCAACGGGAGGGTCACTCGCGACCCCGCTCCTGACGTCGAGGTTGCGCTCCTGCGGCCTAGCCCAGACCCAAGTCCGCTAGCTCGAAGACCGTCAGATAGGGCAGGCCAGCGGCCTCGACGGCCGGCCGCGCCCCCCGCTCGACGATCACTGCGACGCCCACGACGTCTGCGCCCGCCTCGCGCAGGGCTTCCACAGCCGTAAGCACGGAACCGCCGGTGGTCGAGGTGTCCTCGACCGCGAGCACCCTCCGACCCGCAACGTCGGGACCTTCGATGCGTCGCTGCAGTCCGTGGGCCTTGCCTTCCTTGCGCACGACGAAGGCGTCGAGCGCCCGCCCCTCTGCGGCTGCCGAGTGCAGCATGGCGGTGGCCACGGGATCAGCGCCCAGCGTCAGCCCGCCGACGGCGTCGTAGTCCAGATCGGCCGTCAGGTCGAGCATCGCCCGTCCCACCAGCGGTGCGGCGCCCGCCGCCAGCGTCACGCGCCGCAGGTCGACGTAGTAATCGGCCTCCCTGCCACTGGACAGGGTTACCTTGCCGTGTACCACGGCGTCGTTCTTGATGCGCTCCAGGAGCGCTTCCCGAGTGTCGGTCACATGGCCACTCTAGGGGGTGTCGCCACCGGGCCGACAGGTCGTTGCGGCAGGCTTGGGCCATGTCCGTCGCTGGCGTCCTGGTGCTCCCCGAGGACCCCCCGGGTGGATCGGAGGGGCCCTCCTCACGACTCCTCGCCCAAGTGGTGGCGGAGCTGGTCGGAATGGGGCTGCGGGTGTTCGTCCCTCCGGCGGCCGACCTGCCGCCGGGGCTGCCGCCGCTGCTGGCCGACACCCGGCGGGTCGCGTCCGTCGCCATGTGGTTGCGGTCGCAGGAAGCGGCAGGCCCGATCGTGGTCGTCGCGTTGGGCGACGGCGGGCGTCTGCTCCCCGCGCTCGCTCTGTCCCAGCGCGCCGCGGGGCGCCTCATCAACGGCTACGTGTTGGTGGACTCGCGCGCGCCCGCGCCGGCGATGGACTGGCCCGATGCCCCCGTGACGTGGATCGCCACCGGGGTTGGCGAGGGCGTCGAGGCTGACGGGGCGCTACCGGCACGCCTGCGGGGCTTCGAGGTGGCGGAGCTGCGCGACCCAGCTGAAGCGGCCGCCGCCGCCCTGGCGGCGATCGTGGCTCGGAAGGCCGGATTGCCGTTGGCGGGGGCGACCTAGTCAGCCACCGCGGCGCGCCGACCCCGCTACCGCTTGACTACAGGACCCCGCAAGTCGGTCGCTGCGAGCCGTCGCAGGGCCTCCTGCAGCACCTCGGGCCGCTTGCAGAACGTCCAGCGCACGAGTTCCACCCCGGCACCCCCGCTGCTCAGGCGCTCCACGGGAATGGCGACCACACCGGCGTTGTGCACGATGTGATCGACGAAGGCGGCGCCGTCCGGCCAGCCCAACGCGGTGGCATCGGTGACGAGGAAGTAGGAGCCGGCCGTCGGCACCACGTCGAGGCCCAACCTGGCCAGCCCGTCGCCCAGCAGCTGACGGCCGGCGTCCATCTGGGCGGCCAACCCCTCGAAGTACTCGTCCCCCAGGCGCAGGCCAGCCGCAATCGCCGGCTGGAAGGGGCCGCTGCTGACATAGGACATGTGTTGTCGGACTACCCGGACGGCGGCTATCAGGTCGGCGGGCCCCGTCGCCCAGCCGACCTTCCAGCCGGTCAGCGAGAAAGTCTTGCCGCCGCTGCCGAACGTCACGGTGCGCTCGCGCATCCCGGGCACGGTGGCCATCGGCACGTGGCGTGCCGGCGGGAAGACGATGTGCTCGTAGACCTCGTCGCTCAGCACGATCAGATCGTGGCGCTGGGCGATCGACGCAAGCTCGGCGAGCTGTTCGGAGTCGAACACCGCGCCGGTGGGATTGTGCGGGTTGTTGAGCAGGATGATCCGCGTCCGGTCGGTTATGGCAGCCTCGATCGCGGGCGCGTCCAACCGGTAGCCAGCAGTCGTGCGCTGGAGCGGCACGTCCACCTGCACGGCACCTGCCAGCGAGATGCCGGCGCCGTAGACGTCGAACCAGGGCTCTGGCACGATCACCTCGTCGCCGAAGTCGGCCAGCGCCAGGATCGCCGCCGAGATCAGCTCACTCGCGCCGGTGCCGATCACGGCCTCGGTGGCGGGGTCGTAGCGCAGGCCGTAGAAGCGCAGCTGGTGTTCGCAGACCGCCTCCAGCAGGTCGGGCAGCCCATGCCGCGGCGGGTACTGGTTGGCGGAGCCGCCGGCGATTGCTGCGATCGCCACGTCCTTGACCAGCTGCGGACCGTCGGTGTCTGGGAAGCCCTGGCCGAGGTTGACCGCGCCGAGCTGCACTGCCAGCGCGGAGTACTCGCCGAACACCGAACGGGTGTGCGGGCGCATCCGGGGGATCAGGCGGCTGAAGTCATCCATCTCGCCCACGCTAGCGCCACCGCCCAGTACTAGCGTCGGTGGTGTGGACGCGGACTCGCCGACCCCTGGGACGGCACGGCAGCCGCTCGTCGGTCGACGGCTTTGGCCCGTGTTGTCGAGCTTCGAGGGCTACCGCCGGTTCTGGCTGGCAGGGGACCTGCTTGCCGGCCTGACCTTCGCCGCCCTCGCCCTGCCGTCCCAGCTCGCCATCGCGACGCTGGCGGGCATGCCCACGGTGACCGGGCTCTACACGTTCCTCGCCGGAGCTTTGGGGACCATCCTGCTGGCACGCACCGGCGCACTCGTCGTGTGCGCCGAGGGCGCCATTGCCCCGGTCATCGCCGCGGGCCTGGCGACGGCCGCGGCGCTGGGGGCCGCGGACTACTCCCGGATGGCGGGCACCGTGGCGCTCCTTGTCGGGGTGATGCTCGCCGTCGTCGTGCTGCTGCGGGCGACCTGGCTGGCCGACCTGCTGTCGCGCTCAGTTGTGGTGGGACTCATGGCCGGGTTGTCCATCATCGTGATCATCTCGCAGATTCCGGCCGCCCTCGGGCTGTCTATCGAGTCGACGACCACTCCTGCCAAGGCCTGGGAGGTGGTCCATGAGCTGGGCGACGTCAACTGGTTGTCGGTGGCCCTTTTCGTGGTCGGCATGGTCATGCTCCGACTCGGCTGGTACGTGGGTCCGCGCTTTCCCGCAACTTTGCTGGTGGTGGTGATCGGCGGCCTGGCGACCGCTGTCCTGGGCTTGCGGGACGCGGGGCTCCCGACAGTGGGGGCGGTGCCGTCCGGGCTGCCGGTTCCGCGGCTGCCCGCGGTCGCCGATCTCAAGTTCCTGCTGCCCACCGCCCTGGCGATCATGCTGCTTGCCCTCGCCCAGACCGCCGCGGTGTCGCGGCAAGCCAACGAACACAACAACGGGCCCGACGCCACCCCCGGCGACCTGCGCGCGCTGGCCGGGGCCAACCTGTTCGCCAGCGTGCTCGGTGGATTCCCGGCGAGCGCCTCGGTGACCTCGACGAAGGCGGCCACCAACGCGGGGGCGCGCAGCCAGCTGGCCGCCGTCATCGCCGCGACGGTGGTGGCGGTGGTACTCGTCCTCGGGGGCGGTCTGCTGGAGTATCTGCCGAAGGCCACGCTTGCTGCCGTCCTGGTTACCGTGGCCATCACCATCGTGGACGTGCCGGAGATCAAGCGCATCGCCCGGTTCAGCAAGCGCACGTTGGCCGTCACCCTGGGGACCGCAGCGGCGGTGGTGATCTTCGGGGTGGAGATCGGCGTGCTGATCGCCGTGGTGTACACGCTGCTGGAGCGGGTGGAGCGCACGGCCCGGCCGCTCATAGTCGAGATGGGACGCCTGCCCGGCGCGGACCGAAGCTGGCGGCCGCTGTACCAGGAGCCGCTGGCCCGTCGCCAGCCCGGAGTCGTCGTGCTGCGCCTCGGCGGTCCGCTGTGGTTCGGCAACGCCAACTGGTTCGCCGCTGACGTTCGTGCTGCCGCGCGGGATCTGCTTCGGCTGGTCGCCGAGGGCGGGGGGACCTCTCCGACTGTCGTCGTGCTGGACTTCTCGGGGGTGACCGACGTCGACTACACGGGCGTCATCGCGCTTCGCCGCCTGGCAGACTGGTGCCGAGATCAGGGCGTCACCCTCGCTGTGGCCACCGCCCTGGGATGGTCGGCCAAAGCGTTCGCCCGGGCGGACCTGGAGCGGGACATCGGGCCGGTGTTCGAACGAATCGAATACGCTGTGGATGCGTTGGCTGTCCCGTCGGGTGGGCACGGGCAGCGCAAGGGGGGAAGCGGACATGACGGCGGTTGACGGTGGTGGGGACGGCAGCCGGGCGCGGTGACCTCGGCGGACTCCGAACTCGCCGGTGTGCTGGCAACGGGCGTCGGCCACTGCGGCCCCGCCCAAGCCGCCCGTGTGAGCCAGCCCCACCGCTACTGCATGCGGCCGACGATGGCGCGCTTGACCGACCGCGGCACGAGTTCCGTCAGGCGGTACACGCCTTTGTAGACCAGGCCGGGGACGCTCAGCGCCTTGCCAGCCTCGCACGCGTCGATGCCTGCCGCTGCGACGGCGTCGGCGTCCAACCAGAGGAACTCCGGCAGGCCCGTCATGTCGATGTCGGCCCGCTCGTGGAACTCCGTGCGGGTGAAGCCGGGGCACAGCGCGGTCGTGTGCACCCCGTCGGGACCGTACTTCAGCTGCAGGCTCTCGGCGAAGCAGGTTGCCCAAGCCTTGGCCGCCGAATAGGTGCCCATGGGCGCGAACGAGGCGACGCTCGACACGATGAGGATGCGCCCCGAGCCGCGGGCCAGCATGCCCGGAAGCGCTGCGTGGGCCAACCGCATGGGCGAGCTGATCAGGATGTCGATCATGGCTTGCTCGCCCTCGACCGTGCTGGCGTCGAATGGCTGCTTGATGCCGAAGCCGGCGTTTGCGACGAGCCACTCGATGGGCCGCCCCTCATCTGCGAGCCGCGCCTCGACGGCGCGCGACTGATCGAGGTCGGCCAGGTCCGCGGGGAGCACCTCGCAGGAGCGGCCGAACTGCAGCGTGATCTCGGCCGCGACCAGCTGCAGCCGCTCGGCGTCGCGCGAAACGAGCACCAGGTCATGCCCACGGCCGGCCAGCTGCCGGGCGATGCTCAGGCCGATGCCGGAGGTCGCGCCGGTGATGAGCGCCGTCGTCACGGGCGTCAGCGGCCCTGGTTGGCGACTGCGGCGGCGGCGTTCGCTGCGGCCGCGGGATCCAGGTACTCGCCGCCCGGCACGGTTGGCCGCAGGTCGGCGTCCAGCCGATAGACGAGCGGGATGCCGGTGGGGATGTTGAGCGCGGCTATGTCCTCGTCGGAGATCTGGTCGAGGTGCTTCACCAGCGCCCGCAACGAGTTTCCGTGGGCACCGATGAGCACCGTGTTGCCTGCCCGCAGGTCCGGCACGATCGCGTCGTACCAGTAGGGGAGCATGCGGTTGACGACATCCTTCAGGCACTCGGTGTCCGGGCGCTCCTCCGGCGCCAGTCGGGCGTAGCGGGGGTCGTGGGTCTGGGCGAACTCGCTGTCGGGGTCGATCGGCGGCGGGGGTGTGTCGTAGGAGCGGCGCCACAGCATGAACTGCTCCTCGCCGTAGGTGTCGAGCGTCTCCTTCTTGTTCTTGCCCTGGAGCGCGCCGTAGTGGCGCTCGTTGAGCCGCCACGAGCGCTGCACGGGAATCCACAGCCGGTCGGCGGCCTCGAGCGCCAGGTTGGTGGTGCGGATCGCGCGGCGCAGCAACGAGGTGTGGACCACGTCGGGGTGCAGGCCGGATTCGGCGAGCAGCTCGCCGCCCCGCAGCGCCTCGGCCTCGCCCTTCTGCGTCAGGTCGACGTCCACCCAGCCGGTGAACAGGTTGAGCTCGTTCCAGCGGCTCTGGCCGTGGCGGAGCAGGATCAGGGTGTACTCGTCGCTCATGGCCCTCAGTCTGCCCGGCTCCGGCCCGGGTTGCGACTACGGGGCGGCTGCTGCCTCGGTTACTCGGGCGGGGCCATCACTCGGGTTGGGTGGGCTGCTGGGGTGCGAGGTGCTCGAAGGCTGCCAGGTTGTGGGTGCTCTCGCCGGCCCGCAGCCGCCACTCCCACTCCGCCCGGATAGCCGAGGCGAAGCCCAGTTCCAGCAACTGGTTGAAAACCGCGTCGGCGTTGACCAGGACGCTGCCCATGAGTCGGTCGAAGTCATCGGCGTTGAGCCCGGCAGATGGCAGCGTCCCCACCAGGAACACGTCCCCCAGATGGTCGATCGCGTAGCCGAGGCCGAAGATCGACAAGTTGCGCTGCAGCAGGAAGCGGTGGACGGCCCCGACGTTCTCGTCCGGATGCCTGATGACGAAGGCGTTGATGACCACCGTGTTGACGCCTACGGTCACTGAAACCGTCGAGCGCAGCTTCTGCTCTCCGGGCAGCACGATGGCGAACTCGCCCGGGCCAGTGCGCTCATGTTCGACGCCGCTGTCCATGCACCAGGCTGCCACCACCCGAGCAGCGCGGACATCCACCGCCGACGAGGGCATAGGGCTAGGCCCCCACCAGGTCGGCCCCGGCCAGGACGGTGCTGGCGGCCATCGCCCGGGAGTAGCCGTCCAGCAGCTCCCCGGTGGTGCGCTCCCAGCCGAACATCTCCGCCTGGTGCCGCGCCCCTCCGGCCAGGCGCCGGCGCAGAGCCGGCTGCGAGCAGACGCGGTCGAGCGCGGCCGCCCAGTCAGACGCCTGGTGCGAGTCGACGAGCAGCCCGGAGGCCCCATCGGCGACCGCTGTCGTGAGACCTCCCACCGCCGCTGCGACCACGGGCGTCCCACAGGCCTGCGCCTCGACAGCCACCAGCCCGAAGGACTCCGAGTGGCTGGGCACCGCCACGACGGTCGCCGCCCGGTAGAGCTCGGCGAGCAGATCCTTCGGCAGCGGCGGCAGGAAAATCGTGCGCTCGGCGATGCCCAGAGCCTCGGCCTGCGCCCGCAGCTGCTCGGGCATGGTGGCGCCGTTCCCCGACGCGCCGCCGCAGATCACGACTGTCGGCGAGCCCGCAGTCATGCGCGCTGCCGCGGCGAGCAGCAGGTCCGGCGCCTTGAGCGGTTGCAGCCGCCCGACGAACGCCACAACTGCGCCGGCCGTCGGCAGGCCGAGGGCGATCCTGGCCCGCGCCTGGTCGCCGGGGCTGAATTGCTTCAGGTCCACCCCGGGGTGGACGACCGCGACCCGGCGGGGGTCCGCCCGATAGAGCCGCACCAGGTCGCCCGCCTCGGCCTCGGTGTTGGCGACCAGGAGGTCGGCGATGTCCACCACCTGCTGCTCACCGATCGCTCGGGTGTTGGGCTCGTCGGCGTCGGCAGGTCCGCGGTCGCGGTTCTTCACCAGCGCCATCGTGTGCATCGAATGCACCAGGGGCGCGTTCCAGCGCTCGGCGGCGACCCAGCCCACCTGGCCGGACAGCCAGTAGTGGGAATGAATGACGTCGAACCAGCCCTCCGGACGAGCCGCCTCGGCGCGCAGGACTCCTGCCGTGAATGCGCACATCTGACCCGGCAGATCGTCCTTGCCCAAGCCCTGGAACGGGCCGGCGGCGATGTTGTGGACGGTGATGCCGGGTCGCGGGTGGAGGACAACCGGCTCAGCCGCCGCGGTGGCGCGGGTGAAGATCTCGACGTCGACGCCCGACTCGGCCATGCGGGTGGCGGTCTCCCACACGTAGACGTTCATGCCCCCAGCGTCGCCGGTACCGGGCTGCGCCAGCGGCGAGGTGTGCATCGACAGCACGGCGGCGCGACGCACCTCGGGGATGCGTCCGCGGCTCCGGCGGGAGCGGCTCACTGGCTGCTCGTCCGCTCGTAGGGCTCGCCGGTGACGATGTGGACGATCCGCTTGTTGATCGTCACGGCGTGATCGGCGAAACGCTCGTAGAACCGCGACACCAGGGTCAGGTCGATGGCTGCCTCGACGCCATGGGTCCAGGCCGGCGACAGCATGATGTTGAACATCTCCCGGTGCAGCCGGTCCATGTCCTCGTCGGTGCTGACGGCGCGCTCGGCCTGCTCGATGCTGTGCGAGGCCATCGCCGCGCCGGTTTGATGGACGATCCGCTGGGCGACCGCGCCCATGTCCGAGATGACGCCGCGCAGCTCAACCGGGACCACGGTGTTCGGATAGCGCAGCCGGGTCGTCTTGGCCAGATGCGTTGCCAGGTCGCCCATCCGCTCCAGCGACGACGCGATGCGAAGCGCCGACAGCAGCCGCCGCAGCTCGCCTGCCACTGGCTGCTGCAGCGCCACGATCTGGGTGGCGCGCTCGTCGATCTGGGTGTTGATCTCGTCCAGCCGGACGTCTTCGGAGATGACCTGCTCGGCGGCGTCCAGGTCGGCGTCCAGCAGCGCCTGCGTGGCACGGCTCATAGCGCGCCCGACCAGGCGCGTCATCTCGATCAGCAGGGTGTCGATCTCCTGCACTGACTCGCGATAGGCCTCCCGCACAGGCTCAAGGATAGGCCCACCGGCGCCTGCTGGTCAGGGCTGTTCGCCGCTGGCGCACCGCACCGGCCCGCACTTGCCCGCTCTTGTCCGCGCCGGACGGGGCCGAGCGCCTATCCTGTGCGCGTGGACGCCGTGCTCGTGGTCGCCGTGGCGGCCCTCGGTGTGCTCGTCGGGGTCTTGGCGACGCTCTACTGGTGGCAGGCGGTCCGGCTGCGCCGGGCGCGGGCAGAGCTCACCGACATCTCGGCGGAGGGGGAGTTCCTGCCGATCGGACAGCTGCTGGGCGTGCTGCCCGGGGCCTCGATCCTGGTCGAGGGCGCCTCCGGCATCGTCGCACGCGCATCCGCCCGGGCTGTGAGCCTCGGCTTGATTGTGTCCGACCGGCTGTCCAGTGTCGAGATGCGCTCGATGGTCGGCGAGGTGCATCGCGACGGCATCACCCGCGAGTACGACGTGGACATCCGCCGACCCTCCCTGGCCAAGGGCACCCTCGAGCTGCGGGTGCGCGCCGCACCGCTCGGCGACGGAACCGTGCTCTTGCTGGTGGAGGACCTGTCCGGCGCGCGGCGCGTCGACACGGTTCGCCGCGACTTCGTGGCGAATGTGTCACATGAGCTCAAGACTCCGATCGGGGCGCTGTCGCTCCTCGCCGAGGCGGTGTCGGAGGCCGCGGACGAGCCGGTCGAGGTGCTGCGCTTCGCCGACCGGATGCGCATGGAGTGCTCGCGGCTGACCAACCTGGTCGCGGACCTCATCGACCTGAGCCGGCTGCAGGGGGACCAGCCGCTCGACAGCGCCCGGCCGGTCAGCGTGGACTTCATGGTGGCGGAGGCGCTCGACGCGGTGGGCATGATGGCCCGCAGCGAGGAGATCGAGCTGGTCTCCGGCGGCGAGAGCGGGCTGTACATCTTCGGCGTCGAGGATCAGCTGATCACGGCCCTGCGCAACCTGCTGGCGAATGCAGTCTCTTACTCCAAGCCCCGGACGCGGGTGGCGGTGGGAGTGGCCGACCGCGACGGGATCGTCAACATCTCAGTCAGCGACCAGGGCCTGGGCATCGGGCAGAAGGAGCTCGAGCGCATCTTCGAGCGCTTCTACCGCGTCGATCGGGCGCGCTCGCGCATCACCGGCGGCACCGGGCTCGGGCTCGCGATCGTGAAGCACGTCTGCATCAACCACGGTGGGGATGTCACCGTGTGGTCGGTGGAGGGCGAGGGCAGCACCTTCACCCTTCGGCTGCCCGCCTACCGCCCGACGGCCGAGGACGGGACGCCCTTGGATGCGGTCCATCTCAACGAGGGTCCGGATGCCTGATAACGCGAGCTACGAGGAGGAGTTGTGACCCGGATCCTGGTGGTCGAGGACGAGGAGTCGTTCTCGGAGGCCTTGAGCTACATGCTGGGCAAAGAGGGTTTCGAGGTCCAGGTCGCAGCGACCGGGCCCGAGGGTCTGCAGCTGTTCGGGTCGTGGAACCCAGACCTGGTCCTGCTCGACGTGATGCTCCCGGAGGTTCCCGGCACCGAGGTGTGCCGACAGATAAGGGGCATCTCCGGGGTGCCGATCATCATGGTCAGCGCCAAGGACACGGAGCTCGACAAGGTCGTCGGGCTGGAACTCGGCGCCGACGACTACGTGACCAAGCCGTTCTCCAAACCCGAGCTCCTGGCCAGGATCCGCGCGGTGATGCGCCGCCGCACCCCGAACAACGGCGAGCCGCCGGAACAGGTGGTGGCGGCGGGCCCGGTGCGCATCGACACCGATCGGCATGTAGTCGAGATCTCCGGGGCCGAGGTCCGGCTGCCGTTGAAGGAGTTCGACCTGCTGGAGCAGCTCGTCCGAAACGCCGGCCGGGTGATGACGCGAGCCCAGCTCATCGACCGCGTCTGGGGCAGCGACTACGTCGGCGACACCAAGACCCTGGATGTGCACATCAAGCGGCTGCGCTCCAAGATCGAGCGAAACCCCAGCGCTCCGGAGTACCTGCTGACGGTTCGCGGGCTGGGCTACAAGTTCCGAGCCTGATCGGCCGCCGCACCGCGACCGGATACGCTGGCCGGACCCTGCGAGAGCCGGACCCCCGACATCGGTTAGGAGCGCGCATGAAGGTGTCCGTGATCGGAGCCGGCTACCTGGGTGCCGTCCATGCGGCGGCCATGGCGAAGCTCGGTTTCGATGTGGTCGCCGTCGACGTGGACGCCAACCGCGTCGCGGCGCTCACCGCGGGTCGGGCGCCGTTCTACGAACCCGGCTTTGACGAGCTGCTGGCCGAGGTGGGCGGCGAGGGTCTGCGCTGGACGACCGACTATTCGGCTGTGGCGTCGGCCGACCTGCATTTCCTGTGCGTGGGCACGCCGCAGCAGCAGGGCAGCCACGCCGCGGACCTCACGCACGTCAATAGCGCGGTCGAGGCTCTAATCCCGCACCTGCGCCCAGGCAGCGTCGTGGCCGGCAAGTCCACGGTCCCGGTGGGCACGTCGGAGCAGATCGAGCGCCGCATCGCCGAGGTCTGGGCCGGCGGCGAGGGTCCGGCGCCGGTGCTGGTCTGGAACCCGGAGTTCCTGCGCGAGGGCTTCGCGGTGCGCGACACGCTGCACCCGGACCGGATCGTCGTCGGGCTGCCGCCGGGCGCCGCCGGTGAGCGTGCGGATGCTGCCATGCGCGAGGTCTACGCCGCCCTGCTGGCCGAAGGAATCCCCTACCTCGCCACCGACAGGGTGACCGCGGAACTGGTGAAGGTGGCGGCGAACGCCTTCCTGGCGACCAAGATCTCGTTCATCAACGCGATGGCCGAGGTGTGCGAGGCCGCGGGCGGCGACGTGCTGATGCTCGCCGACGCCATCGGCCACGACGATCGGATCGGCCGCAGATTCCTGGGCGCAGGGGTGGGGTTCGGCGGGGGTTGTCTGCCGAAGGACATCCGCGCCTTCTCGGCCCGGGCCGGCGAACTGGGGGTGGACCAGGCTCTTACTTTCCTGCGCGAGGTGGATGCCATCAACTCGCGGCGGCGCGATCGCGCCGTGACCACCGCCCGCGAGCTCGCCGGCGGTACGTTCCGAGGGGTCCGTGTGTGCGTGCTGGGGGCGGCCTTCAAACCGGACTCCGACGACGTCCGGGACTCCCCGGCGCTGGACATCGCCGCCCGGATTCACAATGAAGGCGGATCGGTGGTGGTGCACGACCCGAAGGCGCTGGCCAACGCCGAGCGGCGATTCCCTGCACTGGCCTACGAGCCGGACCTCGCCCGCGCGCTCGCCGGCGCCGAGGTCGTGCTGCTGCTGACCGAGTGGCAGCAGTACCGGGACCTCGACCCGGCGCTGACTGCGGGACTGGTCGCCCGGCAGCAGATTCTGGACGGGCGCAACGTGCTGCCGGGGCCGCTCTGGCGTGAGGCTGGCTGGACCTACCGGGGGATGGGCCGCGAGCAGGGCTGAGGCTGCCGTCCGGGTCAGATGCCCAGGCGGCGCAGGATGCCGTGCGGTCCGGGCACTCCGGTGCCGTGTTCCGGCACGTCGTTGCCGTGATGGTGGTGGCGGTACTCCGACCGTAGGACCCCCAGCGCGCCCACGAAGGCCACCATGCCCAGCCCGGCGAACATCAGCACGTGAGCCGCTGAGAGCAGATGCACGATCTGGCCCCAGAGCAGGGTGCCGATGGGTACGCCGATGCCGACGGCAAGGAAGAAGGCCGCCAGGTCCGCCTGCCGGTTGGCGTCGTCGGACTCGGCCGCAGCATCGCGGATCAGGAACGACGAGCCGCCGTAGTTGACCGCTCCGTAGACGATGCCGAACGCGGCCACAGCGACCAGTTCCGGGCCGCCGTCGAATGCCAGCACCGTGAGGCCGATCACGATCAGGACGAGGCCGGCGATGGTGTAGGCCACCCACGTCGGGCTGACGCGGCTGCCCACCCGGCTCATCGACCTGACGGCGGCTGGCGAGAGCATCTCGCCGACAGCGATGCAGGCCAGGATGAGGCCGGCGTGGATGGCCAGCGTGTGCTGCAGGTCCCTCGCTATCGGCACGACCATCGAGGCGAAGGGTGAGATGAAGATGGCCGAGGCGAGGCCGATGACTGCGGATCGTGACACCGCCGGGTTGTGCCGGAGCCGGCCGAGCAGGTCCCGCCAGGGCCGCGGCGAGCTCCGCACGGCCCCGATCGCCGCCCCCGGTTCGACCAGCAGGACGACCAGTACCAGCGGGACGGTGAGCGCGAAGTCGGCCACGAAGGCCGTCGGCGGGCCGACCTGGGTGACCAGCGCCGCACCGGCCAGGCCTCCGATGACCCAGGCGAAGCCGGTCGCTATCGACGACTGCGACTCAGCAGCCGCCAGGTCCTCGTTGCCGGAGTACGCGCGCAGCGCCAACGGCGCCACCACATGGGACCAGCCGCCGAGCAAGCCAAGCAGCGGCGCCGTGGCCAGCAGCAGCGGATAGCCCGGGACCCCGGCGACCAGCCCCGCCGCAACCACGGCGTACAGCAGCGCACCCAGCGCCTGGGTATAGGCATAGAGGCGCCGCGGGCCCACCCTCGCGGCGATCGCCGCGGTGTAGGGAGTGGCGACGGTCGCGGTGCCGAAGTTGACGGCCAGCATGAGGGCCGTGAAGGTCGCCGAGTCGGCGGTCGCACGACCGGCGTCGCTCGACACGATCGTGGCGGCGAGCAGGGCCGCGGCGTTACCCAGCTGCGACAGGAAGGTGGCCCCCAGGAAGGCCTGGAACGATCGCGGCATGGCGCTCACACGGGTGCCCAGGTCATGCGGTTGCGCCAGTACTCCAGCCCGAGCAGGCTGGGGATCAGCACGAAGAACGAAATCCATGGCGGGTAGTAGCGCACGGCGACGACGGTCAGAACGAGCACGAGGGCGCGCACCGCGCTGATGCGGAGCTGGTTGCGCAGGAACGGCGGACGAGCCTCGGGATGTGCGAGCAGATCCTGACGCGTCGCCAGCCAGGGCAGCCCCAGCGACACCGCGCTCAGCAGGACGAGCCAGACGACGACGAACAGTCCGCCGTACACGTCGCGTCGATGCTCGGCCAGCGTCACCGCGATGGCGGGGCTGAGCGTGATGAGGAAGAGGTACACGAGGTTGGCCAGGATGAAGCTGCGGTCGATCGCCGACAGGTGGGCGTAGAGCAGGTGTTGGTCAAGCCAGAACGAGGCGACGATGACGAACGCCACCACGAGGGCGACGAAAGCCACGTTCCGGCCATCGAGGACCCCGAGGAAGATTCGGTGCCACTCCTCGTCGGATAGGCCCCGGCTGACCGGCAGCACCGAGACTGCCAGCAGCGTGAGCGCCACAACGGTGCCGCCGTCGATGAATGCCACGAACCTTGTGAACTCGAGGCCGTCGCGACGGTGCTGCACGCGCGCTTGATTCGTCACGCTGCGGAGCCTGCCGCATCCCGCGGTGCCAGGGAAGTGTTGGCCGTCCCGGCGCTAGCATTCGAGCTGTGGCGCTGACGGGGAAACTCATCGGGCTCTTCGGGCTGATCGGGCTCGCGGCCCTCACGGCCTGCGGGACCGGTGGTGCGGCAGCGCCCGCGCGGGGCCATGCGGTGGTCCTGGTATCCGGGCTGGCGACGCAGACGCCCTTCACGACCACGGATGAGAAGTGCACGTCCGGCCTTTCCGCGGGGAACTCGCTGTCTGCCCTGCGGGACAGCTTGGTGGAGGCTGGGGAGCAGGTCTACACCGCCCCGGCGCAGGCTGGGCCCGGGCAGGTGACCTCGACCACGGGGCTGGGGGCGTCGTCGGGCTGCCCGGCCGCACTTCCCAGTGAGGTCACCATCGACACCACCGCCGGGATTGACGCCGGCGGCGCCCAGTTGGCGGCCTTCCTCAGCTATCTGCACGAGCACCGGGGGGTGACGTCGGTCGATCTCGTGGGGCACTCCATGGGCGGCCTCTTCGCCCGATCCGCGATCGGCACGGACGGCGCGGGCGGCAGGGAGGGTGAGGTGGCGGTGGAGTCGCTGACGACGCTGAGCACGCCGTGGACGGGTGCCTACCCGGCCGACTATGCCGCTGGGACGCTGCCGCTGTCGGTGTGTGGTTCGGAGCCGACGTGCCTGCAGGTGCTGCCGGACTACAAGACCCAGCTGAGCGACCCCGAAGGTCCGCAGGGAGCGGCCAACGCCATCAGCACCCAAGACCTGCAGGGGCCCGCCGGCTGGAACGAGGCGCAGGGTGCCGACCTGGTGGGAGTGCCCGTCACCCTCATCGCCGGCGAGTACTACACCCTGGCCGGCGGCGATCCGGCGGTCTGGCCCAACGACGCGATCGTCGCCAGGTCCAGCTCCCTGGCCGAGGGCATCAGTGGCCAGCCGCTGAGCGTACGCGCCTGCCTGGTTCGCCCTGACGTCCACACGATCGACCTGGCCCAGGACGCTGGCCTGCCGTGGACAGCCGCCGTCACCTGGGACCCGGCTGTGCTGGGGGCAGTGACTGCCGCCGTCCAGGACACGGGGGCACCGACAGTTGCGCCCGGCGGGGCCCCGCCGGGCTGCGCGATCAGATGAAGCCCTGCCGAGCCAGCCAGCCCATGCCCTCGACCGCCGACGACGTCATGTCGTCCAGGTCGTGGCGGGAGCGCCAGCCCAGCACCTGGGCCGCGAGCGCGGGGTCGGCCTGCACCACCGACGGGTCGCCGGGTCGCCGCGGGGCCTCTTCCACGCGCACCTGCTCGCCCAGCGCGCCGCCGATCGAGTCGATCACCTCGCGGACGCTGGAACCGGTGCCGGTGCCGATGTTGAGCGTGACGCCGATGCGGTCGCCGGCGAGGTCGTCAGCGATATCGGCGGCGCCCATGTCCGGCGTGATCTGACCCGACACCAGGCGACAGGCGGCGACATGCGCGTCCGCCAGGTCGACGACATGGATGTAGTCGCGCACGCAGGTGCCGTCCGGCGTGGGGTAGTCGGTCCCGAAGATGCGTGCCGGCTGGCCGCCGGCTCGCGCCCGCAGCACCAGTGGGATGAGGTTGTTGGCCGAGGTGTCGCTCAGCTCGTCGGCGCCGGAGCCGGCGACGTTGAAGTACCTCAGGGCGGCCCAGGACAGCCCCAGCGCCGGGGCCGCGTCCTTGATCATCATCTCGCCGATGAGCTTGGTGCTCCCGTAGGGATTGGTGGGAAGGGTGCGGCTGCCCTCGGTGAGCGGGACCGTGTCGTCCTCCGGCTCGCCGTACACCGCCGCCGAGGAGGAGTAGACGAGGCGCTTGACGCCTGCGGCCTCCATCGCCCGGAGCAGGCTGATCATCCCGCCGACGTTCTCCTGCAGGTACAGCACGGGCAGGTCAACCGACTCCGGCGCCGCCTTCTTGGCGGCCAGATGCACGACGCCGCTCACCTTGAGGTCGGTCATCACCTGCGTCAGCGAGTCGGTGTCCAGGATGCTGAACACCTCCAGCTGCGCCTTGTCCGGCACGCGGCCGGTGAAGCCGGTGCTGAGGTCGTCGACGACCGTCACCCGCTGGCCGTCAGCCAGCAGCGCGCGCACCACATGTGCACCGATGTACCCGGCGCCACCCGTCACAAGCCACATACCTGACCTCCCGGCGCACAGCATGGCAGAGCCCGGCGCACTCGGCCACGGTCAGGAGTGTCGAAAGCCGCCACGCGCGCGTGCCCAGACTCATAGGGTGGGCGGCGGACAACGCCCACGGAGCAAAGGAGCGGCCGTGATCAGATCCCTGCGGCGGATCTTCAAGCTGTACCGGCCCTACCGGGCCCAACTGATCCTGTCACAGGTGCTGCTGCTGCTGTCGGCGATCTGCGCCATCGGCATGGCCGCGTTGAACGGGCGGATCATCAACGACGGGCTGCTGGCCAAGAACACCGAGGTGGTGATCACCACCGGCATCTGGATGGCGGTGCTGGCGCTGCTGTCCGGCGTCTTCATGGCGGGCACCGCAACGCTCGCGGTGCTGTTCGCGCAGGGCACCGGCTACGCGATGCGCACCATGGCCTACGACCAGATCCAGCGCTTCACCTTCGGCAACTTCGACACCTTCCGCACCGGCAACCTGCTGGTGCGGCTGAGCGCGGACGTCCTGAACGTGCAGAACGCCGTGATGTACGCGCTCATGCTGGTGCTGTGGGCACCCTTCATGGTGCTGACGGCCTTCACGCTGGCGCTGTTGACCTCGCCCGGCCTGGTCTGGATCCTGCTCGTGGCGTCGGCGCTGGTGCTGGGCACGATGGGCCTGTTCGCCCCGCGCATCGACAAGGCCTACATCGAGCGCCAGTCGCGCCTGGACGAGGTCAACAACCTGCTGCAGGAGAACCTCGCGGGCGTTCGCGTGGTCAAGGCGTTCACCCGCGAGGATCTGGAGTCCTGGCGGTTCGAGCAGTCGGCCGCCGCCCTGCGCCGCCCGGCGTTCACGGCCGCGTTCTCGGTGGCGCTGCTGACGCCGCTGCTCAACGTGTTCACCCAGCTGGGCACCGCGGCCACGCTGTGGTTCGGCGGCAACCAGGTGCTGGACGCGACCGGGATGACCGTCGGCCAGATCTCGGCCTTCATGCAGTACCTGTCGCTCGTCGTGGCGCCGCTGGCCCTGCTGGCTATCGTCATCCCCTTCGTGCTGCGCGGTGAGGCCTCGGCGTCGCGGATCTATGAGGTCATCGACACCGAGCCGGCGCTGGCCGACTCCGGCGAGCACGCGCCGGATGCGGTGACGGGCCGGGTGACCTTCGAGGACGTGTCGTTCTCGTTCGCCGGCGAGGGCGGTCAGGATGCGCTGAAGGGGATTGACCTGGACATCGCCCCCGGCGAGACGATCGGCATCCTCGGGGCTACCGGCGCCGGCAAGACCGCGCTGGTCAACCTCGTCGCGCGGTTCTACGACGCCACCGGCGGCCGCGTGCTGCTGGACGGGGTGGACGTGCGCGACTACAGCATCGACCGCCTGCAGGCGCTGGTCGGCGTCACCCTGCAGGAGGCCGTGCTGTTCGAGGGTGACCTCCGGATGAACCTCAAGTTCGCCAGCCCGGAGGCCAGCGACGACGTGATGATCGACGCGGCGCGGGCCGGCGACTCCTTCGAGTTCGTGCGCAACCTGCCCGAGGGGTGGGAGGCGCCGGTCTCGCGGCGCGGCTACAACTTCTCCGGCGGGCAGCGCCAGCGGCTGTCGATGACACGCACCCTCGTGGCCGAACCGGACGTGCTCATCCTGGACGACTCGACCTCTGCCCTGGACGTGGCCACCGAGGCCCGCGTGCAGGAGGCGATCCCCGAGTTCGCCCGCGACGTCACCACGATCTACGTTGCCCAGCGGATCTCGGCGGTGATGAACCTCGACCGCATCGTGCTCATGGACGCCGGGCGGATCGTGGACGTCGGCAGCCACGACGACCTGATGTCCCGGTCGGAGCTATACCGGCAGATCTTCGAGTCCCAGTTGGGCGCCGATGTGCTGGAGGGGACGGACTGATGGGCCAGACCAGCCTGGACGCGTTGGACGAGGCCATCGACAAGTCCTCCCTGCGGCCGCCGAAGACCGATGGACAGACATGGTCGGTGCTGCGCCGGCTCGTCGGCTACATGGTGGCCGACAAGGGCAAGGGGTCCTTCGCCGTCGGCATCCTCCTGCGCTTCGTCTCGGTGGTAGGGCTGATCTCGCTGCCGTGGCTCACCGGCCACGCGATCACCGTGATCTCCTCCCCTGGCGGCACCAAGGCCGACCTGGCGCAGACGATCGTGACGATTCTGGTGGTCCTGATCGTCTACGGCATCTGCTCGGTGATCGCCGAGCGCATCTTCGCCCGGGCCGCCACCCGCGGGCTCTACACGCTGCAGCGCCGGCTGTTCGACCATCTGCAGGGGCTCAGCCTCAGCTTCTTCGACCGCCAGCCGCTGGGCCAGCTCATGAGCCGGGTGACGAACGACACCGAGGCAGTGTCCTTGTTCTACGAGCAGTCGGTCGCGGCCATCGTGCGCTCGCTCTTCCAGATCGTGCTGATCGTCGCGATCATGTTCGTCCTGGACTGGCGGCTGACGTTGGCGGCGCTGCTGGTGGTGCCGGTGATGCTGCTGGTGGGTGCGGTCCTGGGGCGCTATGCGCTGCCGGCCTTCGCGCAGCTGCAGTCGAACCTCGGGGAGCTGTCGGGCTTCCAGGAGGAGACCATCTCCGGGCACAAGGTCATCATCGCCAGCCGCCGCCAGGACTTCGCCGTGGAGGGCCACACCGATCGCGCCGGGGATGTGTTCGAGTCGGGCTCGCGGGCGTTCTTCTCGGCCATCCTGCAGTTCCCGGTGACGCAGACGCTGTCGATGGTGATGGTGGTGCTGGTGCTCATCACCGGCGGCATCCTGAGCGCCGACGGCGAGATCGGGGTCGGCGAGGTCATCGCGTTCATGGGGTACGCGGGGCTGCTCGCCGCGCCGCTGTCCGAGATCGCGAACATGGTGACGACCACCATGAACGCCGCCGCCGGCGGGCGCCGGATCTTCGAGCTCATCGATACCGAGCCGGAGATCGTCGACGCCCCCGACGCGACGCCGTTCGAGTTCCGCGGTGGTCGCGTGGAGTTCCGCGACGTGGACTTCAGCTACGTCCCAGGCCGCCGGATCCTGCACGAGAACTCGTTCGTGGCCGAGCCCGGTCAGAAGATCGGCATCTGCGGGCCCACCGGCGCCGGCAAGTCCACGATCATCAACATCCTCACCCGCTACTACGACATCGACGGCGGCCAGATCCTGATCGATGGCCAGGACATCCGGACGCTGTCGTTGGCGACCCTGCGCGCCGAGGTGGGCATGGTGCTGCAGGAGGCGTTCCTGTTCTCGGACACCGTGTACCACAACCTGTTGTACGCCCGCCCGGACGCGACTCGCGAGGAGGTTGTGGCGGCGGCCGTGCAGGCCAACGCCGACACCTTCATCGACCGACTCCCTGACGGCTACGACACGGTCCTGACCGAGCGCGGGGCGAATCTCAGCCAGGGCCAGCGGCAGATGCTGACCATCGCCCGCGCGATCCTGGCCGAACCCAAGATCCTGATCCTGGACGAGGCGACCTCCAATGTGGACACCCGGACCGAGAAGCTGATCCAGCAGGGGCTGCAGCGGCTCATGAGCGGGCGCACATCCTTCGTCATCGCGCACCGGCTCAGCACCATCCGCGACGCGGACTGCATCCTGGTGGTCGATGCCGGGCGCATCGTGGAGCGCGGCACCCACGACGAGCTGATGGCGAAGCACGGCAAGTACCGAGAGCTCTACATGAGCCAGTTCAAGGGCCGCCAGCGGGCGTGAGCCCGGCACTAGGATTGGGCCATGGTTGAAGCCCCGCAGCATCAGCGGCCGCTGCGCAAAGCGGTCATCCCCGTCGCCGGCCTCGGAACGCGATTCCTGCCCGCCACCAAGGCCCTGCCCAAGGAGATGCTGCCGGTCGTGGACCGCCCGGCCATCCAGTACGTGGTCGAGGAGGCCGTCGCGGCCGGGCTAGATGACCTGCTGCTCATCACGGGACGATCCAAGACCTCCCTCGAGGACCACTTCGACCGCCGCCCCTACCTGGAGGAGTTGCTGGAGGCCAAAGGCGACTACTCCCGGGCCGCGCTGGTGCAGGAGCCGGCGACGCTGGGGCACATGTTCTACGTGCGCCAGGGCGAGCCCCTCGGGCTGGGGCACGCCGTGCTGCAGGCAGCGGGGCACGTCGGCGACAACCCCTTCGCCGTGCTGCTGGGCGACGACCTGGTGGATGTCGCGAATCCGGTGCTGCCGCGGATGGCGGAGGTGCGGGCGGAGTACGGCGGGTCGGTGCTGCTGCTCATGGAGGTGTCCGACGAGCAGATCTCGGCCTACGGCTGCGCCGCGGTGGAGCCCACCGAGGTGGCCGACGTGGTGCGCGTGACCGGCCTGATCGAGAAGCCGCCCCCTGGTACGGCCCCGTCGAACTTGGCCGTGATCGGCCGCTACGTCCTGGACCCCGCGGTCTTCGGCAAGCTCGAGCGCACGGAGCCGGGCCGCGGGGGTGAGATCCAGCTCACCGACGCGCTGGAGCAGCTGATCGACCCTGACCAGCCCGGTGGCGGCATGCATGCCGTGGTGTTCAGCGGGCGCCGCTACGACACCGGCGACAAGCTGGGCTACCTGAAGGCAGTCATCGAGCTGGCGCTGCGCCGGCCGGACTTGGGGCCGGGGCTGCGGGCGTGGCTGGCGGAGTTGCACGACCAGGGTGAGCTCCTGGGCTGAGGGCTCGTCGGGCGCCCGTCCGGCATGGCGACGAGGCCGGACGGGGCACGTGGGGTGTAATCGTCGGGTGAACTATCAGCTGCGCAGCGTCGACGACCAACTCGCCCGGGTGTTGGACGGTGTCCGGCCGCTCAACCCCATCGACGTGGGCCTCACCGATGCCCGCGGCTGCATCCTGGCCGAGGACGTGGTGGCGCCCTGGCCGCTGCCGCCCTTCGACAACTCGGCCATGGACGGGTACGCGGTGGTGGCCGCCAGCGTGGCCAACGCCTCAAGGGCGAACCCGATCCGGCTCAAGGTCATCGACGATGTGCCCGCGGGCAGCAGGCCGCGGGCGACGATCGGGCCAGGGGTCGCGGCGCGCATCATGACCGGGGCGCCGATGCCCTACGGCGCGGATGCCGTGGTGCCGGTCGAGCAGACCGACGCCGGGATGCCCGTTGTGACCGTCGTCGAGCCCGTCCGCGTCGGCGGCTCCGTGCGCCGAGCCGGCGACGACGTGCACCAAGGGGCGGTGGTGCTCAAGGCGGGCACGGTGATGGACGCCCGCCAGGCCGCGCTGGCCGCAGCCGTGGGCCGCGGCCGCGTCGTCGTCCACCCGCGCCCGCGGGTCGTGGTGCTGACCACCGGCAGCGAGCTGGTGGAGCCGGGCCGCAAACTCGGCCCCGGCCAGATCAACGACGTCAACGGGCTCGCGCTCGCCGTCGCCGCCGCCGAGCTGGGGGCTGAGGCCTACCGCGTCGGGCCGGTGCCGGACGACCCGGGCCTGCTGTCGGACGCGCTGGAGGACCAGCTCGTCCGCGCCGACCTGATCGTGACCACCGGCGGGGTGAGTGCCGGAGCCTACGACACCGTCAAGGCCGTGCTCTCGCGGCTGGGCGCCGTCGAGTTCGTCCGGGTGGCGATGCAGCCGGGAATGCCGCAGGGGTACGGCCAGATCGGCGGGGTGCCGATCTTCACGCTGCCGGGCAACCCGGTCAGCGCCTATGTGTCGTTCGAGGTCTTCGTGCGGCCGGTGCTGCGGCGCATGCTGGGGGCGTCGGAGATCTTCCGGCCGACGGTGGAGGCCACGGTGACGGTGCCGTTCGAGTCGCCGGCCGGCAAGCGCCAGTTCGCCCGCGGCCAGCTGGCGCGCGCAGCCGAGGGATACCTGTTCCACCCCAGCAGCGCCCAGGCGTCGCACCAGGTGGGCGTGTTGGCCCACGCCAACGGGCTGGTGGTCGTGCCGGAAGGCGTCACCAGCGTCCCGGCGGGCTCGCGGCTGCCGGTGCTGCCGCTGGACGTCGACGCCCCATGACGGACGATCCCGGGGATCGCGGTTCCAGCGGTCGGCTCACCCACCTGGATGCCGATGGGCGGCCCCGCATGGTGGACGTCAGCGCCAAGCCGATCACGGACCGGGTGGCCGTGGCCACCGGCCAGGTGCGGCTGTCGGCGGCCGCAGCCGAAGCCGTCGCCGGCGGCCGGGGGCCCAAGGGCGATGTGCTGGCCGTTGCCCGCATCGCTGGGATCCAGGCGGCCAAGCGCACGTGGGAGCTGGTTCCGCTGTGCCACCCGGTGGCGATCACGGGCATCGAGGTCTCCGCCGAGCTCGACGGTCGCCTCGTCCGGCTGGAGGCGCTGGTGCGCACGGCGGACCGGACGGGGATCGAGATGGAGGCACTCACGGCGGTCGCCGTGGCCGGCCTGACTGTGGTGGATATGGTCAAGGCGGTTGATCCCGGGGCGACGATCGAGTCGGTGCGGGTGGAGCGCAAGGCCGGCGGCGCCGGCGGAGAGTGGCGGAGGCCGACGTGACCGCAGAGCACTTCGACGACGCAGCACCGCACGCATCGGCACCGGTTGCGCGCGCGGCCGTCGTCGTGGTGTCCACCCGGGTGGCGGCGGGTGAGGCCACGGATCACACCGGCGGTCCGCTGGTGGCTGCGCTGCGCTCGTGGGGGTTCGACTGTGACGAGCCGACGGTGGTCCCGGATATCGCGTCCTCCGGCCAGCGGTCGCTCGGCGTCGCGCTGCGCACTCTTGTGCGCTCCGGGGTGTCGGTGGTGGTGACCACCGGGGGCACCGGCCTTACCCGTGATGACGTCACGCCGGAGGTGACCGCCGGGCTGGGCGGCCGCGTGGTGCCGGGTATCGCCGAGGCGCTGCGGGCCGCCGGGATGGCCCGAGGTGTCCCCACCGCGGCCCTGAGCAGAGGAATGGCCTGCGTGGTCGACGACACGCTCATCGTCAACCTGGCCGGTTCCCGCGGTGCCGTGGCCGACGGCGTGGCCGTGCTGGCCGACATCGTCCCGCACGCGGTTCGGCAGATCTCGCGGCCGGTCTCGGCTGTGCTCGAGGCCTGATGCCGTGTGGGGCTGACCCTGTCCGACGGCGACCTCGTGCTGCGCCCACTGGCGATGTCGGACTCCTCGCAGTGGGCCGAGGTCCGGCGGCGCAACGCTGAGTGGCTATCGCCCTGGGACGCGACGAATCCGCCCGAGTCGGTTGACCCGCCCAGCTCCTACCGCGCGATGGTCCGCAGGCTCCGGGCGGAGGCGCGGGCCGGGCGTTCGATCGCCCTGGCCCTCACTGTCGGTGGACGCTTCGTCGGCCAGGTGACGCTCGGCGGGATCTCGTGGGGCTCCCTGCGCTCGGCCTATATCGGGTACTGGATCGACCGCGCCTACGCCGGGCGCGGCTACATGCCGAGGGCGGTGGCGCTCTTGGCGGACTATGGCTTCTTCACGCTGCGGCTGCACCGAATCGAGGTCAACATCCGACCGGAGAACGCCGCGAGCCTGCGCGTCGTGGAGAAGCTGGGTCTGCGGTGCGAGGGCATGCGCCACAGGTACCTGCACATAGCAGGTGACTGGCGCGACCATCTCTCTTTCGCCGTCTGTGTCGACGAGGTTCCGCAGGGTCTGATGGCGCGCGTGCGCGGGGGCGCGACCAGCTAGGTATCGTCAAGCCTTCTTTGCCACTGCGCAGTCTGCAGGCCCCGCGCGCCGTGATTGCCCGGTGCCGCTGCGTGACACGCCGACACCCTGCCGAGGTGACGTAGGTCACGTCCCTAACTTGAGGACATGCCGTCCGGACTCGCCATCGTCGCGATCGCCGTCATTTGGGCCGCAATCCTCATCCCGCGGATGGCGGCAGTCTACGAACGCTCCGCGGCGGGGCGCACCACCCGCCGCTTCCAGCGGGCGATGGCGGCCCTCGGCGGCGGCCGGCGCGCCCTCGGCCGAGCCGACGTCATCCTTGTCCACCGCGCCGCACGCGCCCCCCACGACGGCTTCGATCAAGCCGTCGACCTGCACATCGACCACGGCGTCGACCCGTTCTCCGGAGCAGCCGAGGACGAGGCCCTGAGCTTCGCGCGGGCCGAGCGGGAGCGCACCGTGGCCGCGCGGATCGCGGCGTCGCGCCGGCGGCGGACGCTCCTGACGCTGCTCGGGCTGACGGTCGTCGTTGCGGTCGTCGGCCTTCTGGGCCTGGTGCCGAGTTGGCTGGCGATCCCGGCCGCGGCGGTGGGGGCCGTGGCCGCAGCCGCGATCCTGCTGGTCTCCCGCCAGCACGCGCTGGCGTGCCGTCGTCGGCGCGCGGCCCGCTCCCGGCGCGAGGCGGCGCGCCGACGGGCAGAGTCCGAGCTCGCCCCGATCACGCCCGCCAGGCGCAGCATCGAGCCGGAGAGCGGCCAGGGCACCGCCCGCGCGAGCCGCTCGGATCTGGGCGGCGAGAACGTGCGACTGCTCTTCCCCGCAGAGGTCGCCCGGATGACTGGCGCGGTGCGGGCGGCCGACCGGGAGCGCGTCATGCGCCCGGGGGCGTGGGCGTCGGCGCGTTTCCTCGAGGAGGATGCGGCGCTCGCGGCCACCTACATCGACGACGAGCAGCGCCTGGGTCTGGACGACTACGCGCTCGGTGCCGGGGCCCGCGGCGGCGTGTTCGTCTCCGGTCCGGCCGACCTGGACGACGAGCCGTACCGCAGGGTCGTCAACGGCTGAGCCGCACGCGCGCAGGTCAGCGTGGGACGCTATCCTGATGCTCCCAAGGGGCTGTAGCGCAGTTGGTAGCGCACCTCGTTCGCATCGAGGGGGTCAGGGGTTCGAATCCCCTCAGCTCCACCCCTATCGGCCTGGCCCCGGTCAGCCCAGCCCGGCCTCGATCCTCGGCGC
>CAYYRC010000014.1:0-88048 GCA_964474045.1 uncultured Actinomycetes bacterium | reverse complement strand
CACCAGCATCTGCGGTGAACTGACCGCGAACACCGATCCGAATCTGCGCTCCAGGTGAAAGACCCCGGCGCCAAAGGCAGCCACCACATCCCTGCGGGCCAAAGGCAGCCACCACCTCACTGCGCACTGATCGCGCTCGCGTCCTCTGCCTGCCGCACCCGCGCGATCCACGGGAACGTGAACTTCCGGTTGAACTCCAACGCGCCCACCGCCAACACGATGCCGATCAGGGAGCAGCCCAATCGGACCAGCCCAACGCGTTCGATGTGGGTGCCGCTCTGGCTCATGAACACCATCGCCGGGGTCAGCAGGATCACGAACTGCCAGTACGGTGCGCCTGCGGCGAGCCTGCCGACGGCGCCGACGAGGAAGGCCAGGCCGAGGAGGACCAGCGCATTGGCGCTATGGATCACCGTCGCGACCCCGGCCGCGATGATCACTCCCCCCAAGGTGCCCGCGGCGCGGTGCTCAGCCCGACGGCGCAAGCCTCGGACCACACTCTCTCCGGGGTACATCGGGCGTGCGATCACGCAGATCGTGAGGATGACCCAGCCCGACAACGTGTAGGGAAACCACGTCAGGGCGACCGCCCCAACCGCTCCGAGGAGAAGCCCCAGCGAGGCGCCGTAGACGATCGAGCCCTCGGCGCTCAAGGGCGTGCGTGGGATCGTAGGCAACTTCTTGCGAAGCGCGATCACGCAGAGTGCGGCCCAGGCGGCACTGATCGCGTTGATCCCGATCAGCGTGAGCAGGTAGCCAGTGCTGACCTTCACCCCATGGCTCACCTGCGCAGCGGTCAGCGCCTGGGGGTCGATCATGGTCAAGCCGACGAAGATCGCGACCTGAATCACCGGCGAGGCATACCCCCGGAAGGCCGCGACCCCTGCGAGGCCACCGGCAACAAGGAGGATCATCACGCCGAGCGCGGGATAGAGAACCCCCATCGGGCTGGTCCCAATGGCGACCACCGCCACCGCGGAGAGAATCAGGCCGCGGCGAATCCCAAGGTTCAGGATCGACAACCCGGCGATCATGATTCCCGGCGTCGCCGCGCCGGCGCCCGGCGCCAGAGGCGTGAACATCAGGCCCACGATGGGCACGGACAACAGGGAAATCAGCACCGCCGCGAGCAGCAGCAACCGGAGATCCGACGGGCGTCGCTTCGTCTCGGTGGACGCGTCGGTCGCCGTCGCTTGGGTCACGTCGGCATGGTGGCACTTCACCGACGAGGACTGCCACCTGAAGCACGCCCGGCACCGACCGGCCCAACCGCCCTGGCCGGTCTAGCTGCCCGTGCCGAAGCGAGCGATCGAGGCAATGCCCTGGGATTGCTCGTACGGGCCGCAGCAGTACCGGATGTGGCCGAGGGAAGCCCCGCCCTCGACGATGAACATGAATTCGCCTGCAGCCGACTGCCAGCCCTCCGCGAGCCGGGTCGCGGTCGGTTTCGTCCACTCAGCCATCGGTCTGCCTCCGGACGGTGAGGCCAGCAGTGGGCTCCCGACCGCCGCACATGCAGTTTCTGGCCGGACGACGGTCGGCGATGCGGGACAGACGAAATCCGGCTGCGCCTGCAACGGGATGAAGGAAGCTGCACGATCCCACCGCTCGAGGCCTCAACCGCTCGCTCGTGTGTAGCGTGGGGGCATGCGAGCACCGCGACCGGTCTCGCCCCGCGCGGATCGCCCCAGCAACACCCGTCTGCCTTCAGAGTCGATCCTCGCGACCGAATCGAGGGGTACCGCCGCGCCGTCGACGCCCGTCGTGGACGGGCTCCGCACGGATGTGGCGCTAACCCTCTCTCACCTGCGCGGGCAACGGGTCCTGCTCTGGAGCAACCCCGGGAACGCCGGCGATGCCCTCATCCGCGTCGCCACCGTCCATGCGCTCGAGCGCGCCGGGGTACAAGCCCAACGACTTGGCCCTGGCGTTGACGTGCGAGGCCGTACCGTGCTGATTATCGGCGGTGGCAACTTGGTCCCGCCCTACCGCGAAGCGGACACCGCCTTTCTGCGGTTTCGCCGCTTGGGCGCCGAGAGGATCATCGTGCTCCCGCACACCGTCCGCGGCAATCCCGCGTGTCTCGAAGCAGCCAACTCGGACGACATCGTCCTGTGTCGCGATGCACCCAGTGAGCACCACGTGCATGCTTCTGGCACCAAGGCGACTGCGTTCCTGGCGCATGACATGGCCTTCCACCTCGATGCCGACGCATTCCTCGGCGATCCGGATTTGGCAGCTCTGGCCTCCCCGGCGCTGGCCGCGACCATAGAACGCGCGGGTGTCGGCGAGGTCGCGGATCGGCCCGTCGCACTCCTCACCAGGCGCGACGTCGAACGTGGTCCGGACTCCCCGTCGAGCGACGCCGACATCAGCGCTCTGGTGGCCTTCGGCGGTAGCCCCACCGCCTCGGCCGTTGCCGCGTGGTGCTTGCTGACCTTTATCTCCCGATGCGCCGCGATCGTCACCGATCGGCTCCACGTGGCTATCGGTTCAGCCCTTCTGGGCAAGCCGTGCACCTTGCTGCCCAACTCCTACGACAAGAATGCCGCGGTGTACAAGCACAGCCTGAGCAGCTTCCCCCACGTCGGCTTCGCTGAACGGTGGGACGGTGGTGTGCCGCGGTGCGACGCGTCGGCCGACTGCGGGTCAGGATGACTGCGACGGGTCGAGAGGCTCTCCGCGCTCCCCGCTGGGCGCTAACCTGCGTCGTCGCCGGACGTCACATCGAGGTTCACTCCTCGCCCGGCCTTGCTCGCCAGGGCCGTTGGACGGTCGTGGCCTCCGCTCACCGCCACTCGCAGCGCCTGGCCGACAGCACTCTGGACGCGATCGCGCGCGGCCCGGGTCCGTCGCCGAACCTCGACACGAGAGCGGCCTCCCCCTCGCTGCCGCCGGTGGCCTGCGTGGTGGCGGTCCATGACTGTTCGACGGGCGCGCTGCACGTGACGACCTCGGTCAGCCCGGGCAGTTCTGTGGTGTTCGGCGAAGTAAGCCCCCCGCATGGCGCTGGCGATGCCGACCGCAGGGGTGCGTGGGCCGTCAGCAACCACTTGCCCAGCCTGTTCACCCACCTGGGCCGGACGCCCGACGTGGATGCCCGGCGACTGGCCGGATTCCTCCTTGGCGCTCGCGGCAACGGCCCGGTCTACCGCGGTATTGGGTGGGTCGGCCGAGGCTCGTCGGTGTCCCTGGCTCCCGGCCGGGCGCCAACGCCGAGGCAGTGTTTCGCGATCGAAGGCGAGCCCGCGAGCGGCAGCGTCGAGGAGTTCGTCGAGCAGTACTGCGCCGCGATCGACGAGGTGATGGCGGCGGAGCTGCCGGCCTCAGGCGACGTGTCGGCGCTGATGTCGGCCGGTCTGGACTCGACCATGGTCGCGGGAACCGCCGCCAAGCTGCTGGCACCCGGGCGGCAGGTGTTCGCCCATTGCCTCGATCCGACTCCGGCGGCCCGCGGCACCGGCGACATCGGCAACTGGCGCTACACCGACTTGCCGGACGCCCGCGCCATGGCCGATCTATGGCCGAGTCTGGCAGTGGTGCCGCTGCGCATCGCTCCCGGCGAGACGATGCTCGAAGCAGTCCCTGCGTACGTCGCCGCGACTGGGTCGCCGGTCTTCAATCCGACCAACGCCGTGTGGATGTTCGCGGGATTCCGCAGCGCCGAGGCACGCAGGCATGAGGTGATGCTGACCGGGCAGAGCGGCAACCAGACGTTCTCGTGGGAGCCCGCAAGGGGTTACCGCGCCCTCGCCCTCGCCGGGCGACTGGGTCCGCTGGTGGAAGCCATGCGATCACGATCCGCCTCGCTGGGCACGTCGATGTGGTGGGAAGCGGGTCGATTGGCTGGGCAGCTGCTGCCGGCCCAGGTGCAGGCTCACGTCCGTGCCGGCAGCCCCTGGCGGCTGAGCCGTCGCATGGCAGACCTGAGCGCAGGTGACGAGGACGGCCGCCTGGCGTCGCAGGCCTTCCTCGCTCCCGGTTCCCTGGACGACCTCGACCTGCGGCCCCTCGCCGGGCGCAGCGCCTTTCGCTCAGGCAGAGGGGCGCCGCGCTGGTGGTACCCCGGCTATGTGGGAACAGGCGTGTCACTACCCGTCAGCCCGATCTGCAGCGTGCGCGACTGCGATCCGCTGGCCGCCGAACCACTGGTCCGGCTGGTGTCGCAGCTGCCCACGGAGGCGTTCCTGGGGGTGGCCGATGGCCGGTCATTCGCCCGTCGCGGCCTGCGAGGCCGCGCCCCTGATCGGATCAGACTCAGGACCGCCCGCGGGATGCAGGCCGCCGATGCCCGCCGTTGGTTCCCCGAGCTGGAGGCTCTGCGCGAGATGATGACGTGGGCGCAGAACGATGAGCTGCTGACACGCGTTATCGACGTGCCCCGTTTGGCGGCGGCCATCGACGCCCGCTCTCTTGACGGCGGAGCGTGGTCCAACGGGGCAGATCGGGCGCTCGGCGCGGTGATCTTCCGAGCGTCCGTGGCGGCCGGGCGCTGAAAGTCAGAGAGGAGGTGCTCCGTACGACCCTGGGCAACCGCCATCGGGATTACCGCAACAACCGTGCTCGGAATCGGCGACGCTCATCACCTCTGCGATTTCTGGATCTGTCCACTCCTTCTTCATGTCCCCACAGTAGGCCCAAGGCACAGCCACGGGCCTCGGCAAGGCCTCAGCGCGGCCGTGCGCCCGCGCCCACGGCGTCGGACACCGCCGCGGCAAACTCCTGCGGGGCGATCAGGCCACGCTGATAGTCCACGGCATAGGTCGGGTGAATGGCGCACTGCCGCGTCGTCCGGAAGCGCAACGCCAGCCACTCGCGGTCGCGCAGATCAACCGAGAACGCCGCCTTCCCCAGCAGCCTGAGGGCCTCGGCGGATCGCAGCCGCGCGATCCTGACGCGCGCACCAGGCTCCGGCCCGGGCGGGCCATCTGAGGCGGGCTGCCCCGCGCCCGTCGACCCCTGGGGCCTGAGATGGAACACTGCGGCGATCGGTGTGTTGCGCACTGCGGGCGCGCGGGCCGTGTCAACGGCAACCTTGCCGTCGGCGAAGCCCGGGAGTGGCCGCCCCGCCACCCCAAGCGCTTGCGCCGCGTCTGCTCGCAACCGCGGCAGGGAGCCCAGGCCGACGACCTCGACACCCTCGTCCGGCGCACCCTCGGCGTCCACGCCCGGCACGCGGAGGGCGACCGTGTCGTCGTCGACCAGCGTCCAGCCCTCGAGGCGTGCGAGCAGATGGCTGATCGTGGACTTCCCCGCACCGCTCGAGCCGCACAGCAGCACCAGCCCAGTCGGGCCGAGCAGGGCGGCGGCGTGCACTGGCACAGCTCCCCACAGCGCGGGAAGCCTGGTCAGGATTGCCGTGGTGAGGTCGTCGGCAATGGACCGCGAAGTGCTCGCGTCGCTCAGCACCTCGGGGGGCAAGTGGACGTCCACCCGCCGTCCCGTCGGCTCGATGGCGGCCGTCCACCCGCCGGCCGCCGATTCGAACACGTACCCGCGCTGCGTGCCGAATACGCGATACCCACGGGGGTGGCCGATCGTGATCGCACGCCTGGGCGCGTCGCTCACTGGCGCCACGAGGTATTCCACAACCACATCCCGCGGAGTCGGCGCCGCACCTCGCCCGACCGCGGGAACCTGTTGCAGCAGCGGTACGGGGCGCGAACTCCACAGGACTCGATCGAAGAGGCGGTAGGCGATCCGGCCGTGCGCGTCAGTGACGGTCAACGACCAGCAGCCCCTTAGCTTCCGCCTGGTCCACGAATGCCCCGACGGCGCCGCGACAGCGGTCCTCGTCAACCTCGAAATCAGCCAGGAGCTGCCCGACTACGGCCACTTCGCTCATCGCCCCGCCGTCGAGCATCTGCCAGATCGCGACCCCCACCTCGTTGAACTCGAAGTATGCGAGGGTTTCGGGGTTGAGCAGCACCAGTGCCTCGCCCACGGTGGCGTGGAGCACCTCGGGGTTTCGCGCAATCGAGTACATGGATCAACTCTAGGCGGCCGGGGCGGAAAGGCCGACCAGACGGCAGCCGTCAGCCGACGTCGTCGGCGAAGGCCGCCCACCATCGGCGCAGGGTGGCTTCCCTGTCGGCGGCCCTCGGCAACGGCCCGAGCACCGCCTGCGGATGTCGATCGGCGACGAAGCGCAAACGCGCCGGAACCTCCATCTCGAAGGCCGACCACCAGCCGTACGGGTGCACGCCGAGGCGGAGCGCCCGGCGCATGTGCGAGGTGTCGGCGCGTTCGTCCCAGTCATGGGCTTGGCGGGCGTGCTTACGGGCCGGGTCGTCGTCGGCGGGCAGCACGTGGAGCAGATGCCAGCCCGCTGGCCCGAGGCTGCGCACGGGGTGGCCCCGCCAGTCATGCGTGCCGCGGCCGGCGAGGTCGCCTACGGGGCCGATGACTCCGCCGGGGAACAGGAAGCCGTTGTCCGGGGTGGGCCAAACGCCCGGAGTGAGGGTCAAGTGGTCGCGGCAGCAGTGCCAATCGGCGGCGCGCCGGTCCAGGCCGCCGAACATCGGGATGAGCAGCAAACGGGTGGGGTTGTGGATGTCGGCCTCGTGGGCCACGAGCCAATCGGGATCGACAAACTCGTCGGAATCGACCGCCAGGACCAGGTCGTCTGCGGCCAGGTCCCGCACTCCCAGCGCGATGGCGGAACGCTGGATCAGCTCCCGACGGCGCAGACCGACACCGGTGGCACCGCGCGGCGGCAGTTCTATGACGATTGAGCGGAAAAGCGACTCGGGCACACCGAGCAGCCGCGCCCACTGCCCGCCGAGGACGTCCCTGCGGTCGCCGTGGAACGTGGTGCGCCCTTCCACGACTACGACGCGGTCGACGACCCCGCCTAGGGTCTCGACCAGGCACCTGACGAGGTCGACCTCGCCGTCGGCGGTGAGGGCCAGTGCGAGGCGGCGCCCGGAGGGAAGCACCCCGGGATTGTAGGCGCGCGAAGCTGTCACCTCAGCGCGGCAGATTCGACGATGATGGTCCGATGGATCCGGAATCCGTTGTCCGCGTCACGCCTATGGCCTCAGGGCGGCGGTCCTCGGCGGGTGCGGTCATCACGGTGCCCGGTCGGCGACCCCTGCCGGTTTTCCTCGACGCCAACCTCGAGCTCGTCGGCGACGCCACACCCTGGTTGCCGATGGGCCTGCCGCTGTCGATGAGCTGCGCCGCTCCCCTGGTTATCGACGGCGTTGTGGACACCGTGGCGCGATCAAAGGCCGATCAGGCACAGCAGATGCTGGCCGGGTGGTTTCCGCACTGGACCCGCGTTGCGGTGTCGGCCACTGAGGGCGCATCGTCCGACCCGGGGGCCGCAGGTGTCGGAGCCTTCTTCTCGGGCGGGCTGGATTCCCTCTACACCGCGATCACCCGAGGCCACGAGATCACCCACCTGATTTTCGTGCTCGGCTTCGACATCCCGCTTCGCGATCAGGTGCGTGCTGCCCGAGTTCTCGAGGCGACCAGGAGTGTTGCGGGGATGCTCGGCAAGCCCCTCATCGAGATGCGCACCAACCTCCGTGAGGTCAGCGACCCCTTGGCGCCCTGGTACGCCGCTTACCACGGTGCGGCGATGGGTGCTGTCGCCCAGAGCCTCGCCGACCACCTCGGGACCGTCCTCATCCCGTCCAGCTGGCCCGTCGGCCAAGGACCAGTCCAAGGTTCGCACCCAGAGCTGGACCACCTCTGGTCGAGCAGCCGGGTCAAAGTTGTCCACGACGCCTCGGAGGCCGACCGGATTGAAAAGGCCCGCGTCCTCGCGGCGCACCCGGGCGCGCTGGAGAATCTGCGCGTGTGCTGGCAGAACACCGGTAGCGAGCTCAACTGCGGCCGGTGCGAGAAGTGCGTCCGCACTGCGGTCAACCTGATCGCGGCCGGGGCGGCTGGCGCCTGCCCATCGCTGCCCAGCCGGGTGGACGCTGAGGCCGTCGCGCGTTTCGGCAACGGCGACGTCGTCCGCCGCTTCCGAGCCGAGAACCTCGCCGCCTTGCGCAGACTCCCCCACGGTGCCCGCGATCGCCGCCTGGAGGATGCCTTGACTGAGGTGACGGCAGGCACCTAGGTGAGCGGAGCATCGCACGGAGCCCATCGGGTCCTCGGCAATCGCAGCAGGATCAGCGGCCGCACCGCCCGCCGCGGCGCATCCACCCCGGACATGGTTCACACTGGCGAAAGGACGAGGAGGGATGTCGATGTCTGCTGACGGGCTCCGGGAGTTGCTGGAACGTGCTCAGGCCGACGGCGCGCTCATGGTGAAGCTACAGGCCGCCGAAACGCGCTCTGACGTTGTCGCTGTCGCCCGCGATCAGGGCTTCGACGTGCAGTTGGACGACCTACGACCCGAAGTCGATGAGGCGGCCCTGGATGTCGAGCTGTCGGACCAAGAGTTGGAGGGCTCCGCGGGCGGCTACTACACGATCCCCGAGACCGCATGGGGGTGCGCCACCCAGGCGGGATGCACCCGCTTCGTCATCTGCTGGTGAGCCGCTAGGACGGTGTCGGCGCGAGGGTCAGGACGGGGCGGCAACCGAGAACACGACCCGGCCAGGGGTCGTCCTGAGCACCGGGCAGGATCAGCTCGTCGTCGGCGGGGTGCAGGCGTCCCACAGCGAGGTCGGCTCGGGGTAGGCGGCCCGAAGGCGGTCCAGGGCCGCCGTCATGGCGACCGGCCGCAGCGAGGTGCCCAGGCCCTTGTAGGGCGCGTCCAGTTGGATGAGCGCCGCGATCATCGCCACCAGCAGGACCGCCGTGACCCCCACCGCCAGCCGCCGCAACCCGCGCCGGCGACCCAGGTGGAACACGGTGAGCCCGACGAACAGGAACGCCGACAGGTACACGACCACCCAGATCGCCAGCGGTATCTCCGGCACGGCGTACAACAGACGCAGCTGCCGATACTTGGCGAGATCCAGGAATTCTTCGGTGACGAAGTAGTGGTTGGAGGCTTCGACGTCCTCGGTCTGCGGCAGCGCCTCGATCTGTTGCTGCACGCTCGCGGCATAGGCGTCAGTGGTGGCCGCGCCAGCCATGTTGCCGGCCCGCGCGGCAGCCCAGTCGTCGCCCGCCACCGAGGCCATGAAGCACTGCAGGTCATGGCGCAGCGGGTCGCGCTGATCCGCCGGGTAGGGATCCACAGCGGTGAACAGCGCCGCCGCCGTGGCGGCCTCGTCCTTCGACACCTGGCGGGCGTCGACGAAGTGACCCACGGCGAAAACCAGGAGCAGCCCCAGCAGGATTCCATACGCGCCGCCGACGAATCCGATGGTGTCGGACAGGCGCTCCGACCCGGCGTCCGGTTCGCCATCGGCCGCGCCGTGCCGGGCTAGTCGGCTCAGGGCCCAGAGGCCGCAGGCGTAGCCGGCGGCGATGACCACCACCAGCAGCAGCAGGTAGGCCAGCATGGAGAGCACCCCGAAAGGATGTCAGGTACGAACGGTCTCCGCGGGAACACCAGCGATTGGGTGGCCCTTCACCCGACCGCGAACCCCAGACGTCGCAGATACTCAGCGAGTCGCGCGTCCTCACCGCGTTGGCCCGCGAAGCCGAGGACGCCGTCCGGACGGATCGCGAACAAACCCGGTCCCAGGGCGGCCAGCAGTTGGGCGGACGGCTGGTAGACATCCAGCCAGTCCACGAGGGGCAGCGCATCGACGTGGGCCGAGCGCTCGATAGGACCAGCGACGCCGCCCATGGTGCCTACGTCACGGCTCGGCTCGCCGACTCGCACGACAAGATGCTGGGGTCCGCGGCCGCCGCCACCCATCCGCCGACGCAGCGACGCCCCGGCCGCCGAAGCGTCCAGCCTCATTTCCGGCACCCGCGCGCCGGGGACGACACCGGGTTCAATGCGCGGATCTCGGTAGTCGATGATCGGGCTGTCGCGGTAGACGGTGGCGACGTCGCGGCTGCGGTTGTTGGCTGTCCTGGGGTCGCTGCCGCCGGCAGCGAGGCCGGCGGCAGCACCTTCGGCGGCCGTGCCACCGCCCGTGCCACCGCCGGTGGTGAGGGTCGCGAAACGCGCCTCTACGGTGCGGACTGCATCGGTGACGACCGGGCGCCGCTCAGGGTCGTAGCTGTCGAGCAGACCGGCGAAACGCTCGTCGTCCGCCGCCGCGGCCAGCTTCCAGCCGAGGTTGAAGGCGTCCTGGATGCCCAGGTTCATCCCGCGGCCGCCGATCGGGCTGCACTGATGGGCCGCGTCGCCGGCGAGGAAGACGTGACCGCGTCGGAACGTCGACGCGACGCGATGCCCAAGGGCGAAGGGCTGCGCCTCCTCCAGGGACAGCACCTCCGCCGGCTCCGGGAAGCGCCGGTCGAGCTCGCGCTGAACATCCGCCGCGGAGATGGCCGTTGAGTCCTGACCGAAGAAGACCCGGATGTTGCCGCCGGGCAGCGGCTGCGCCCAGAAGGCCTGCGCGTCGAGCCAGTTGGGCGTGTCCCCGGCGTCAAACGGCCAACTGTCGAGCTTGACGTCCACAGCCGCCCAAAGTCCCGGTGCGTCCGGGCCGACGAGGGATATCCCGAGCGCCGCGCGCAGTGCTGAGTGCGCGCCCTCGGCATCGACCACCCAGCGAGCTTCGACGGTCTCCGCTCCGCCGTTCGGGCTCGTCAGCGTGACGGGGCCACGCCCGTCCGGCGCCGTGGTGAGTGCAGCGGTGCCGCGCTCGACTTGCACCCCGCACGAGGCGAGCCGAGCCTCGAGCCCCCGCTCCACCTCGGCCTCGCTGACCGAGAGCAGCGCAGGCATGTCCGAGTCGACCGGGGCGATGTCGTCGATCCCCAGCAGGTCGCGCTCCCGCAGATAGGAGTTCCGGGTGAGTGGGAAGCCCCGCTCCAGCAGATCCTCGGCGACTCCCAGCTGGTCGAGCAGCTCCAGCGCCCGGGCGTTCACACCCGTCGCGCGGCTGAGGCCGCTGCGTGAGGTGCGCCGGTCGATGATGCGGCACTCCACGCCCTGCTGGGCCAGCAGCAACGCCACCGTCAGCCCCGTGGGACCGGCTCCGCACACGAGTACCGGGATGGGCCGCGCTGCTGTGGTGCTCACTCCGAAAGGCTACGACTGCCGCGGCGCGCCGGCACGACACTGCGCCACTCGACCCGACCCGAGCGGTGGCACGGGTCAGCCATCGTCAGCTCCCACCCCCTCCCAAGATGCCGCACCGAAAGACATAGGGGAGACTTCGGCCATGGGTCTAGCAGGGACGGAAATGCGCCGCGCCAAACTGCGCTTCGGCTTGCTGACCGGGGCGGTCGCGCTGCTGGTGTTCCTCGTCCTGCTGCTGTCCACCCTGTCCAACGCCCTCGTCAGCTCCCTCGTCGGGGCGCTGCAGGGCCTGCAGACCCAGGGGCTGGTCTACGCCGACTCGGCCCGCGACAACATCGTGGCAAGCAGGCTCGCCCCTGGCGCCGTGGCGCAGGTCGCCGCCGTCCCAGGGGTCGACTCGGCCGCTGGCGTCGGTACTTTCACCACCAACGCTGCCATCGCCGCGGCCGCACCCACAGAGGTGCAGGTCTTCGGCTTCGCGGCCGACGGGCCCGGTGCACCCTCAGGCTTGTCCAGCGGACGCCTCCCGACCGCTCCCGGCGAGACGGCCATCGACGGCGGTGGCGCGGCCATCGGCGACACGATCACGCTCCAGCCGGGCGGCACGGCCCTGACCGTCGTCGGCACCATCCGCGGCGCCCAGTTCAACGCGCTGCCCACCGCCTACGTCACCCTGCCGACCTACGACCAGGCGATCGCCGCGGCCAACCCGGGCCTGCCTTTCGTGCCCATCAACGCGGTGGCCTTCGACGTCGTCGACGGTCAGGATGTGGCCGCGGTCGCCGCGTCCATCGCGGGAGCGGTCGCCGGCGTGACGGCCTATCCCCTGGACACCGCCGTCTCGCTCATCCCCGGTATTGACTCGATCACCCAGAGCTTCGGCATCCTCGTTGGGCTGACCTTCGTGATCGGCATCGTGGTCATCGGCTTCTTCTTCCTCATCCTCACGGTGCAGAAGATGCGCGCCTTCACCCTGCTGCGCGCCATCGGGACTTCGACCGGGCGCCTGGCCGGCTCGGTGGCGCTGCAGATCGCCGTGGTGGTGCTCGTGGCCTCGGCGATCGCGGTGGTGCTGACGCTGCTCGCGGTGCAGGGGCTCAACACCGGCATCCCGGTGACGCTGCAACCGAGCCTGATAATCGGGACCGTCCTGGCCGTGCTGGTGTTCTCGCTGCTGGCGGGACTGTTGAGCATCCGGCGCATCGCGCGCATCGACCCGGCCACCGCAGTGGGAGCCCGCTGATGCTTGCACTGAACGAGATCCGCCGCGGCAAGGGGCGCTTCGCCGCCATCGTCGCCGCGCTGTCACTCATCGTCTTCCTGGTGTTGGTCCTCGGTGCGCTGGCCGACGGGCTGTTCTTCGGAGCCACCGGGGCGGTGCGCACGACGACCGCCACGGCCTACGCGTTCGCCTCCGATGCTGAGGGGTCGCTGGTGCGCTCCAAGGTCCCTGAGACGGACGTGGCCGTCGCTGCACAGGCGCCGGGCGTCACCAAGGCGGGCCCAGTGGGCGTGCTGCTGACCGGCGGCACTGGTCCGCAGGGCCCGATCGACCTGGCGGTGTTCGGCATCGACACGCAGGGAGCCGGCGCTCCCACGTCGGTGGTGCAGGGTCGCCTGCCCGCCGCCGGCGAGGCTGGGACGGCGGCGGTGGACGCCAAGCTGCGCGACTCCGGCGTGCAGCTTGGCTCGAAGGTGAGCGTCGGGGACGTCAGCGTCGAGGTCGTGGGAATCACCGCCGACTCGGAGTACCAGCTGCAGCCGACGCTGTGGACCTCCGTGCCCACCTGGCGCGCCATGCGCGACGCCGTGCGGCCAGAGCTGCGCGGCCAGGCCGGCGTCGTCAACGCGATTGCGCTGGAGACCGCATCAGGCGCTGACCTGGCCGCCATCGCCGCAGCGGTTCCGGGCACCTCCGTGCTCAGCGCAGAGGCGACCGGCCTGGCCATCCCGGGAGTGGAGCAGCAGAGTTCCACCCTCAACTCGATCATCTACACCACCCTGGCCGTGGCCGCCCTGGTGGTCGCCCTGTTCTTCGCCCTGCTCGTGCTGGAGAAGCGGGAGCTGTTCGCAGCCCTGAAGGCGCTCGGCGCCTCCACGGCACGCCTGGGCTCGGGCGTGATCCTGCAGGCGATCATCGCCTCGGCCCTGGGCGTGGTCATCGGCGCCGTGCTGGCCCGATTGTTCGACCTGATCATCCCCGCCGAGGTGCCGACCCTGTTCCGCACCGAGACCCTCATCACGATCGCCGCGTTCACCCTGGTGGCCGGGGTGGTGGGTGCGCTGTTCTCGCTGCGGCGCATCGCCAAGATCGACCCCGCCACCGCAATCGGAGGTGCCCTGTGACCGACGACCCAGGCTCGATCGACCCCGTTGTCGAGGCAACGGGCTCTGTCCCCGACGGTCCCGGCGAGTCGCCGGCCGATGACGCCACACACCACCCCGGAGCGCTGCTGCGGGTGTCCGACGTGAGCAAGGTCTACGGCTCCGGGCACACCGAGGTGGTCGCCGTCGCCGACGCCACCATGGCTGTGGACGAGGGCGAGTTCGTCGCGCTGCTCGGGCCGTCCGGCTCGGGCAAGACGACACTTATCTCGATCATCGGCGGCCTGCTCGCCGCGACGTCCGGCACCGTGCACGTGGGGGACGTCGACGTGAGCACCATGAGTCGCAAGGAGCTCACCGCGTTCCGGGCCGAGCGGGTCGGCTTCGTGTTCCAGTCGGCGAACCTCGTCCCGTTCCTCACCGCCCGGGAGAACCTGCTCTTCGTGTCGTCGCTGGTCAAGGGCATCTCCAAGAAGCAGGCGCAGAAGCGCGCCGACGACCTGCTGGGCGAGCTCGGGCTGGCCGACCGGGCCAAGAACCTCCCAGAGCAGCTGTCCGGCGGCGAGCGCCAGCGGGTGGCCATCGGGCGGGCGCTGATGAACGATCCCGACCTGGTGCTCGTCGACGAGCCCACGGCGGCCCTGGACACGGCCATGGGGCGCCAGGTCGTGCAGCTGCTGCGGCGCGAGATCAAGTCCCGCGGCAAGACCGGGATCATGGTGACGCACGACCTGCGCATGGTGGAGTACACCGACCGGGTGTTCGAGATCCTGGACGGCCACCTCACCCACGTCGAGCAGCCCAGCGCCCTGGCGCACTGACCTCCGGGTGGGGGGTCTCAGCGGACGCGATACACGAGCCTCGCGAAGGGGCCCTCCGCCGACGCCGAGACCAGGGCCAGCCGCTGCCACGACACTCGTTGCGGGAACAGTGGCGCACCGCCGGCAAGCATCGCCGGGGCGACGCTGAGCCTGATCTCGTCCAGGGCCCCCGCATCCCAGAACTGCGCCGCCAGGTCCCCGCCCCCGACCAGCCAGATGTCCGCTCCATCGGCGGCCGAGCGTATGCGCGGCATCGCCTCGGCGACCGGGCCCGAGACGAGGCGGACCTCCGCCCCCGCGGGCACCGGCAGCCGACGGCTGCTGAACACGAAGGTGGTGCGATCGCCGTGCAGGACCCGCCACTTCTCGGGCTGGGCGAGGATGTCCTCGGCGTCCAGGACCCACTCGTACGTCGTCGAGCCCATCACCATGACAGGCGCCTCCGGCGGCGCCAGCACTGAACCCTCATCGGGGGGCTCATGCGGGATACCAAGCAGCCAGTCCAGAGACCCGTGCTCGTCGGCGATCCAGCCGTTGACGCTGGTGGCAGTGTCGTAGATCACCCGGCCCATGCCCGTGCACGCTACCAGCGGGCATCAGCCCGCAGCCCCCGGTCGGAGGTGGCGGCCAGCCTGGATCAAGCGTCCAGCCGGTAGCCCACCCCAGGGATGGTGATGATGTGCCGGGGGTGTGCCGGATCCGGCTCGAGCTTCTTGCGCAGTTGGGCCGCGTAGACACGCAGGTAGTTGGTCTGCCGCTCGTAGCCGGGGCCCCACGCCGACCGCAGCAGCTCTGCGCTGCCGACCGCGTTGCCGGGGCTCGTGGCCAAGACCTCCAGGAACGCCCACTCGGTCGGTGTCAGCCTGACCTCGCGACCATCGGCCAGGCGGACCTCCTTGCGGCCGAGGTCGACGACGAAGGAGCCGCCCGTGAGCACCGTCGCCGTGGGCCTGGGGGTGGCCCGCCGCAGGGCTGCGCGGATGCGCGCGACGAGCTCCTCGAAGTCGAAGGGCTTGGTGACGTAGTCGTCGGCGCCTGCGTCCAGGGCGCGGATCTTGTCGTAGCGATCCGTCCTGGCGGACAGCACGATCACCGGCGCGGACGACTCCCGGCGGAAGGCCCGCAGCACGTCGACGCCATCGCCGTCGGGCAGCCCGAGGTCGAGCACGAGCAGCGCGGGCGTGACCGCTCCGGTCCGCTGGATAGCCGCCAGCGCCGCCGTCGCCCCAGTCGCCGTCTCGACCTCGTACCCCCTCGCGCGTAGCGCTATCTGCAAGGCGGTGCGGACGTGCGGGTCGTCCTCGACGATGAGCAGGGGGTTCATGCGCCGACCACCTGTCGTCGGTCGGCGACCGCCTCGCCCGAGTCGCTCGTCATCAGCGAGACCACCATCGTCGTGCCCCCGCCCGGGGTCGTCTTGGACGATAGTTGCGCGCCCATCGCCTGGCAGAAGCCCGATGCGATGGCCAGCCCCAGGCCGGTTCCACCGTCGCCGACGGCCGTCGTCTGGAAGGGCTCGGCGAGGTCCCGCAGCGGCAACGGCAGGCCAGGACCGTGGTCGATGATCAGGAGGTCCACCGCTGCGCCGCCGTCGTCCTCGCCGCGGACGGCGGCGCGGCACGTGACGGCACCCTGTGCGTGGCGCACGGCGTTGCTCACGAGGTTGGCCACCACCCGCGCCAGCAGTGCGGCGTCCGCATCGACGAGGGGAAGGTCCTCTGGCACGTCGATCGCCAAGTCCGCGGCTACGACCTCAGTCGCGACCGAGGTCGTAGCCTCGGCGACGACCGCGTCGAGCGCAGTCGGCGCACGGCTGACCAGCAGCCGCCCCGCCTCCAGCCGACTCATATCCAGCAGGTTGGTCACCAGATCAGTCAGGCTGCGCTCGGAGCCGACGATGGTCTCGACCAGCGCGGCGCGGTCCTGCGGGGACAACTGATCCGCGGCCTCCTGCAGCGTTCCCGCCGCGAGCCGGATCGCCGCCAGCGGCGTGCGCAGGTCGTGGCCGACGACGGCGAGCAGTGCCGAACGCGCCCGGTCCGCGCGCGCGAGCTCGTCGGCGTGCTCTGCCTGCTCTCGCAGGAGTCTGCCCTGATGGGCACGGACGGCTACCACCGCCAGAGAGCGCAGCGCCTCCGGGTCCGCTCCGACCACCTCCTCGCCTGTCGCCAGCAGGGTGTAGCCGTCCGGGAGCCGCAGCTCGACGCGGCGCAGGCTGTCACCGCCGATCGGCGTCGACCCCTTCCACGAGGCCACCGTGCGTCCGGCGGCGTCGAGGAGTCTGACATCGTCCAGCCGCTGCGACGTCCCGAGCCGACGCAGGGCTGAGGTTGGATCCACCTCGCCCGCCGGGGCGGTCAGCGTCTCGCGCAGGCCCGCCGCCTCGCTCAGCACGCGGGAGGCGGCAGCGGTGCGGCGCAGCGCCGCCGTGATGGAGAGGCTCGACAGCACCGCGGCGAACACAAACACCACCAGCAGGATGAGGTCCTCGGTGCTGGCCACCCACAGCGTCCGCGTCGGCGGCACCAGGAACCAGTTGGCAGCCAGCACCGCTCCCAGTGCCACGGCAACGGCCCACACCAGATCCGTCAGAGCCGCCACGACGACCACCTCGAGCAGCATGAGCAGCAGGCCCGCGCTAAGCGTGACCGCCTCCAGCCGCAGGGTGCACCAGACCGTCAGCGAGATCGCCCCCGCGGCGGCCAGGAGCACCAGGGCGATGGCGGCCGGCGAACGGCCGCGGGGCAGGTGGGCGGCCCGGCGCGGGTTCGAGTCCACGCGACGATTGTCGTCCTTACTCCACCAGCGTGGGAACACTGGTCACCATGACCCTGGGTTGGAAGAGCAGTCGGGTCTTCAGCCGTAGGCTGCTTTGGTTGTGCAGCGCGGCCTGCCACCAGTGCGTGGTCACGTGCTCCGGGACGTAGACGGACACGATGTCGCGCGGCGACTCGGGCGTGAGGCCGGCTATGTACTCCAGGACGGGACGGGTGATGTCGCGGTAGGGCGAGTCCACCAGGACCAGCGGCGCGGACAGCTGCCGGCGCGCCCACTCGTCGGCCAGCTGCGCCGACTCGGCGGGGTCGGTGCTGACGTGCAGGCAGACCAGCGATGACGGCCGGGAGGCGCGGGCGAACGCGAGCGCCCGCATCATGGGCGCGTTCACGCGCGCGACCAGCACGATGGCATGAATGCGGCTGGGCAGCACCACCCCGCCGTCGGGGGCGACCAGCTGCATGTCGATGTTGTCGTAGTGGCGGCGGATTCCCAGCATGACCAGCACGAGCACCGGGATGGCGATCACCACCATCCAGGCGCCGTGGGTGAACTTCGACACCATGACGACGACGAGCACGACCGAGGTCATGGCTGCCCCGAGGGCGTTGAGCGCCCGCTTTCGCCCCATGCTGCGCCCGCCGGTGAGGGTGTCGCCGGGTCGCCGCAGCAGCCGTGTCCAGTGCACCACCATCCCGGCCTGGCTGAGGGTGAAGGACACGAAGACGCCCACGATGTACAGCTGGATCAGGCGGGTGGGGCTGGCGTCGTACCAGTAGATGAGAAGCACGGCGATGGTCGTCAGGATGATGATGCCGTTGGAGAACACGAGGCGGTCGCCGCGGCGGCCGAGCTGCCTGGGCAGGAAGCCGTCGCCGCCCAGGATCGAGGCGAGCACCGGGAAGCCGTTGAACGCGGTGTTGGCGGCCAGGATCAGGATCGCCGCCGTGAAGGCCTGCAGCACATAGAAGCCGATGCCGTGCGAGCCGAAGACGGCGATGCCCAGCTGCGCGATGACGGTGGGCTGCTCGGCGCCTGGGGGCAGCCCGAGGGTCGCGGGGTCCTCTGCGTACTTGACCCCCGACGACATGGCCAGCCAGGTGACTCCGACGAACATCCCGATGGCCAGCGCGGCCATGAGCACGAGCGTCGCCGAGGCGTTGCGCGACTTGGGGCGTCGGAAGAACGGCACACCGTTGCTGACGGCCTCGACCCCGGTGAGCGCCGTGCAGCCGGATGCGAAGGCCCGCAGGACCACGAACAGCAGCGCCAAGCCCGCCAGCGGCGAGGCATCCACCGGAAGGTGCGCCGACGGCGCCTCCACGGGATGCCCCGCGCCCGCCGCTATCACGGCGCTGACCAGCAGGAATGCCACCGCTGCGACGAAGCCGTAGGTGGGGATGGCGAAGAGGGTTCCCGACTCCCGGACCCCGCGCAGGTTGACGAACGCCAGCACCACGACGACGACGATGCTGACGAGCACCGAGTGCCGGGCGACGAGCGGGAAGGCCGACGCGATGTTGGACACCCCGGACGTCACCGACACCGCCACCGTCATGACGTAGTCCACCAGCAGCGCCGAGGCGGCGACGAGGGCCGCGGTGGTACCCAGGTTGTCGCGGCTGACCGCGTAGGCCCCGCCACCGCTGGGGTAGGCGTAGACCGTCTGGCGATAGGAGGCGACAACGATGATCATGAGCAGCACCACGGCTGCTGCGATCCAACCGGTGAACGCCAGCGCGGAGGCCCCGGCCACGACGAGCACCAGCAGGATCTCCTGGGTGGCGTAGGCGACCGAGGACAGCGGGTCGCTGCAGAAGACCGGCAGGGCCAGCCGCTTGGGCAGGAGGGTCTCATCGAGCGCACGGCTGTTCATCGCGCGTCCGAGCAGGTGTCGTTTGACGATTGAGGGCATGTATCTATCGCGCCCCCGGGCCACGGCCTGGCGCCACCTTCCTTGACGTGTTCCTAACGCGACGCTGATGTCCTTGACGGCTTCCTAACGCGCCGGTGGGCGCCGGGCCGTGCAGGCGCTGCAGGAAGCCTGCGCGATGGCGGGGGTACGGTGGTGGTGCGGCGCCAGGCCGCAGATGGAACGGTTTGTCGAGGGAGCCGGGCATGACAGCGACGCTGACAGTCACCCACAAGGCGATCGGCGCAGAGGTACGCAGGCATGATTACGAAGTGCTGGTCGACGGCGAACCGGTCGGCTCGGTGGCCATGAACGACACGTTCACCGCCACCGTCGAGGCCGGCGAGCACACGCTGGCACTGCGGGACGGCAAGAAGTCCAGCAAGCCCGAGGCGTTCACCGCCGCCGATGGCGACGTGGTCGCCTTCCGGTGCACCGGCAAGCGTGCGCTGCCGCTGTTTCTGGCGTCCTTCGTGGACCCCAAGCTGGCGCTGGTCCTGGTCCGCGAGTAGGCGGGCGCTGCTCCCATGCGTTTGCGCCACTTGCCGCCGTTTGCGGCCGGTAGACGCGGCGCAGACGACGCGAAGTGGCGCAAACGGAGGGGGTGACGCTGGGGCAATCGGGGCTAGCCCGTCAAGCGCAGAACGATGATCACGATCAGCGCGACGATCACGAAGAGGCCCGGCAGAGCAGCCGCCGCGAACCGGGCCGCTTCGCCGCGGCGCACACGGTCGGCGAGGACCAGTAGCAGCCCCAGCGACCCACCGGAAAGGGCGCCCATCGCGGTCAACACTGCGAACCACAGAGCGAGCGGCGCGGCTTTGAGCGTCACCTGCGTATCCATCGCGAGACCCGCCAAGAGCAGCACCAGGCCGGTCCCGGCGCCGATCGCGGCCCCGCCCAGCACCGAGGTCAAGAGCGCGCGAACGGCGCCCTCGCGGTCGATGCGGCGCAGCAGCGGCACCGTCGCCGCACCCACCGCCACCCCGAGCAACAGACCCACCGGGATCATGACGACGAAGCCAACCGGCGGCGGCAAGTCGCTGCCGGCGAGGGCCAGCAGCACGATCACCACGAAGGTCTCGGCACCAAGCACCACGGCCATCTTGCGAGGCAGCGACGCAGATGGAGTCATGAGACCGATTCTGCCGATGGCGACAGGTACGCGGGCTCCCCAGTAGGAGGATTTCTGACTCGTGAGCTGCGCTGCCCATCCCTCCGGCAGTCGCGTGCCGCACCCACCTGAGCGTGTCGCACCCACCGGCCCCATCGGTTCCCCGCGGCGACGCCAGGAGCAATCGCTCAGCCGCGATCCGAGCCGCGGGCCTGCTCGGGCACGTATTCCCCGCCGACCGCGCCCGGCCGGGCGCGCGTGAGGATGCCGCGCTCCCTGGCCTTCTCGACCCAGCTGACGACCGTCCTCGGCGACACATCGCGCTCGGCCGCGATGACCGCCGCATAACCGCGGCCCAGTGCCACATAGCGCTGGGCCACGTCCGCCAGGAATGCATCGGTCAGCCGCCGACCCTGTGCGCGGCCGACGTCCGCGGCGTCGGGGAAGTTGCGGATCGGGTACTCGTAGTCGAACGGGTCGATGCCGTCGGCGATCAACTGGGGCACCGCACGGGTCACCACGTCCAGGGGCGTGGCCCAGCGGAACTTGACCTGCAGCATCTGGGGCTGCAGGCCCACGGCCGAATCCAGGACGATTCGAGTGATGCTCGGCCGGCCCTCGATCAACTCGACCCTGGCCTCCACCCTCCAGAGGACCGTCGCTCCGTCCGACCCGACCTCCACGACGTCGAGCACCACGGGCAGATCCACCACGGCGCCGCCGGGAGCGGTCCACGGCTGACGGGGTCCGGGGGCCCGACGAAGCCGCGACGTAGTCCCCGGCCGACGCAGCGGTCGCCGGCGAGATGGCCTCGACTGCACAGATCACCTTTCCGAGCCCCCGGCACGCCAACATACCGCCGAGCGGCCCTGCGATGGGGGCTCCAAACACGCGCTGTCCAAATTGCCCCCGCGTTCACCGCGAGGCTGCTGGCCGCTCCCCCGACTTGTCATATGAACCAGACGAACCTTCCACACTTGACTGGATTCCCTTTGGACGCAGTCTGCTCCCGCCCGACACTCAGACGGGGACCACCAGCAACGGTGGGGCACGCGCTCATCCGGCGTGCGCGGAGGGTGTCGAACGAGCGGTTGGAGCGCGTCCATGTGGCGTATCGCAGGCGGAATAGCATCGGCGTCAGTCCTGGCAGTTGCAGGGTTGACGGTCCTCCCCCAGGGATCGACGCCGGCGGCGGCAGCGACGCCAAACCTGCCCCCCACGTTCGCCGCCGCGCAGAGCGAGTGGCCGGTGACCGCGGGAGCGGCGGTGGGCACCCTGGTGGCCACCCTCGCGGCCACCGATCCTGAAGCTGCCCCCCTGACCTACTCGATCAACGCCGGCAACACGTCGGGCACCTTCGCCATCGACCCGGCCACCGGGCAGCTTCGCGTCGCCGGCCCCTTGACCGCGGGCACCTCCACCCTGCTCGGCTTGACGGCCAGCGACGGAACCAACACGGCGCAGGCGCAGGTGGTCGTATCCGCGGTCGCCGCCGGAGCGGCCGGCGTCACCAGGCAACTGTGGACGGGCGTCTCGGGTTCGTCGGTGAGCTACCTCACCTCGCTGCCCAGCTACCCCGCCACCCCGAACCAGACCTCAACCCTGGCCAACTTCGAGGCCCCGACCAACGCCGCCGACAAGTACGGCCAGCGCGTGATCGGCTACCTCGTGCCACCGACCACCGGCGCCTACACGCTGTCGATCACCTCCGACGACGGTGGCGAGCTGTGGATCAACCCCGACGGCGCCTACCCGGCAGGCGCCAAGAAGGTCGCCAGCTCCAGCTACAGCAGCGGCTACGTCAACGCCGCCCCCGTCACCCTGCAGGCAGGTCGGGCCTACCTGGTCTATGCCCTGCACAAGGAGAGCACCGGCGGTGATCGCCTGGGGGTGGCCTGGACCGGTCCAGGCATAGCTACGCGCACGGTGATCCCGGGGCAGCACCTGCTGCCGTGGACGTCGGTCGCGCTCCCTGTGACGGCACCGACTCTTACGGCCGTCGCGCAGGCCAAGCGCGTTGAACTGTCGTGGACGGCCGCGCAGACCCCAGGCGGCGCAGTCAGCTATCGGGTGTTCCGCGACGGCACGGAGGTGGCCAGCACCACCGGCCTGACCTTCTCCGACCGTGGGCGCACACCCGACACCAACTACACCTACCGCGTCGAGGCGAGCATCGCGTCCGGCTCCCCGCCAGCGAGCAGCGCAACCGTGACCACCCGCACCACCAACTCGGCGCCGGTGTTCCTGGGCGCCGGCGGGCACTACGCCGTGGCCAACGACGCCCCGGCGGGCACTGCGATCGGCGACGTCGCCGCGACGGATCCCGACGTCGACGATGCGCTGTCCTACCGGCTGGTGGCCGGGGACGGCTTCGCGGTGGATGCCGCGACCGGCAAACTCACCACCTCGGCGGCCATGAGCCCGACCGGGGCCACCCTGCGGACGATCACGGTGGAGGTCACCGACGGCACGGCGACGACGGTGCAGAAGCAGTTCACGGTGCTCGTGACCGATCCGGTGCGGCTGGCCCACGCCGGCATGCTGCGCCAGTTCTGGAGCGGCATCGGCGGCTACGCGGTGTCGGCGCTCACGGCCGACACCCGCTACCCGGCCAAGCCGGACTCGACGTCGGTCGTCCCCAGCGCGGCGACGCCGACCAACACCGCCGACAACTTCGGCGACCGACTCACCGGCTACCTGCGGCCGAGCGTGACCGGCAGCTACACGTTCTACCTGGCCGCCAACGAGGCCGGCGAGCTGCGCCTTGGCCCCACCAGCGACCCGACCAGCCTGTCCGGCGCCCCGATCGCCAGCCTGACCTCGTCGGCGACCGTGAACGAATGGACCAAGTACCCGACCCAGAAGAGCGTCGCCGTGACGCTGGTCGCGGGGCAGGTGTACTCGCTGGAGGCGCTGCACAAGGAGGCCGTCGGGTCGGATCATGTACAGATCGGCTGGCAGGGCCCGGGCATGTCCGCCCCCGCGGTGATCACCGGCGCCAACCTGTTGACGCCCGACGCGCTGGACAGCATCGTCCCGGCCGCGCCGACGACGCTGGCCCCGAGCCTGGTCGACGCCCGCGGGGTCACGGTGTCATGGACCGCCGGTACCGACGCCAACGGGATCAGCGGCTACCGCGTCTACCGTGACGGCGCGCCCATCGGCTCGGTGGGCAGCGCCGCCCGCTCGTACACCGACGCCGGCGTGACCGGCCGCCACGACTACGCCGTCGTGGCGGTTGACGCCTACGGCAACACCTCGGCGCCGACGACCCTGGCCGGCGTCGATTCGGCAACGGCGTTCAACGCCGTTGAGCAGGCGGTGGCGTCCGGATCGGCGGCCGGCGTCACCGACCCGGCCTCGCTGGTCGACGCCGCCCTCACGACCATCGACACCAACAAGGACCTGCTGCTGGGCGCCAAGGCCAAGCTGTTCAACCTCAACCCCGACGGCACCGTTAAGGCCGACGGTGCCAGCCTCACCTCGATCGGCTGGACTCCCACCCACGACGCCGCGTTGATTACCTCGACCTACGGCACCAACGTCGGCGTCCTTCGCACCAACGCCGTCAGCGCCACGGGCTACACCGTCAAGGATCGAGAGATCGGCGTCGCCGGCCAGAGCGGCCCGGGGCGCTACCTGGTGCTCGGCGGGAACCCGATGCGCACCGCGCTGGCCAGCGCACCCAACGCCGCCACGACTGATGCTGGGATGCACAAGTTCCTGGAGAACTCGATGTCGTGGCTGACCGGGCGCGACGATCTGACCGCCGCCCCGTTCAAGGTGGTGATCGCCCAGATGGACCAGAGCTACTGGTTCCCCGACGAGGTGGCCACCCGCACCTGGCTGGACGCGCACTACCCCGGCAAGGTGTCGTACAACGCCGCGGACACCTGCGACGGCGCCGCGCTGGCAGGGTGCCTCGCCGCCCGCCCGGACCTGCTTATCGTGTCGCAGTTCGACACCTCCGGGAATCCGACAGCCGTCGCCGCAGCTGTGAAGGCGGCCATGGCCGCGGGGACGCCGGTGATGTACCTGCATCACGACGGCGACCTCAAGCCGCAGGGCGCCGCGCTGCTGCCGGTGTTCGACGTGGCCTACGCCTCGGACAACTCGTCCTCGAAGCTGTCGCTGAGCGGCTACAACCCGGCAGCTGCGGTGGGCGCTGTGCCGACGGAGATCCAGAGCGTGGGGCGCATGCTCACCCACTTCCGCAACGCCGACTGGAACGTGAACCTGTCGGGGTGCAGCGGCGGGTCGTGCGCGGACGCCACACTGCAGTCGGAGTTCTACGCCGGCGCCCGGGACTACCTGCGGAGCCGGCTCAACGCAATGGACGCCAAGGCGGTGGACCTGTTCGCCGGACCGACCAACAGGTTGGACAAGCTGCTGGTGCTGCTCGGCGATGCATACCGCCGCGAGGTCAGCTACCCGATGGACAAGGTGACGACGTCGCAGGACACCTTCCTGCGGGCCTACTTCGCCGATCACGCCGTGCTCAACACCCGCACGGTCGCCTCGGCTCAGACGAAGCTGGGCAGCTTCAGCAAACCCATCCGGGCAGACATCCCGACCATCACCAAGGACGTGTCGGCGACGACGCGGGCGACCGACCACTTCACCGCCGCGACGGTATATGCCCTGCCCGGACGGCCGTTCACTGTTGAGCGCACCGATGCCGCCGGCAGTCAGAGCGTCAAGGTGGCTATCAACAGCCTTCGCTCGGCTTCGACGAAGGAGTTCGACGCCAACTCCTACACCCGGCCCAAGTACCTGACCAGCCCCTGGGTCGAGCTCGCACCCGGGCAGAAAGTGACTCTGACCAGCCCCTACGGCGGGCCGGTGCAGGTGTGGCTGAAGGGCTCGGCCACCGACGTGACCGCGTCGCTGCGGTTCTCCGGCGTCGGCCAGCACCCGGTGTGGAACGGCTCGGCGACCACCGCGCAGTTCGCCGCGGACCTGGCCGCCGGCGACTACGACTGGGCGGAGTTCCTGACCCCCGGCTTCCAGGTCCACTCCACCCGGGCCAACATGCTGCAGACGCTAGCCAACCCGGTGACCAACACACCCGAGAAGCTGGCGGAGGTGACGACGGCGAACTTCTACCAGAGCATCTTCAACCTGGCCGGGTTCACCGGGCAGTCGCTGTCGCTGGACTCGAAGGTGAGCGCGCTGTGCGCGGACAAGGGATGGAACTGCACCGATCCTGCGGTCCACGGGATGTTCGGCATGTGGCACTTCAACTCTGACCAGGCGACCTGCGGGTACGGCTGCTCGGGCAACCCCTACGACGCCTGGTGGGCCTTCGAGCCGCTGGGCTGGGGCGACGCCCACGAGGTCGGCCACGGCCAGCAGCGGCCGCGGATGCAGATCGACAACGTCACCGGCGAGGTGAGCAACAACATCTTCCCGATCCACACGGTGTACTCGTACAACGCGACGCACCCGACTGCCCCCGTGCACGCCGGGCACGAGCCCACCCAAGCCGCGCAGTTCACCATGCTCAGTGATGCTGCGAAGACGGCCGACCCGAAGGCGGCGGTGCACGACGCGCTGTGGGTGAAGGGCACCTACGACCGGCTGGAGTTCTACGTCCAACTGGCCTGGCAGGCACAGTCCCTGCCGCAGTTCGGCGACGGCGGCTGGGACCTGTACACCGGCCTCTACCTGCAGGACCGGCTGTTCGGCAAGGCAGTCGCGAGCGACGCGGCGTGGGCCGCGGCGAAGGATGGGCTCGGCTTCGGCAGCTATGACCGGACGACTGCCGCTGCGATCAGCGGCAACGACTGGATGCTGGTGGCGACGTCGTACCTGACGGGCAAGGACCAGCGCCCGTTCTTCGACCTGTGGGGTGTGAACTACAGCGACAAGGCGTCCGCGCAGGTGGCCGCGTTCGGGTACCCGGCTGCGGAGAAGCGGTTCTACCTCGCCTACTCGGATGCGACCGGACCCTGGTACGGCCACGACCCGTTGGGCTCGGTGGTGGTCGACGGCACCACGACGCTGCCGTAGCGGTCCGCTCCGAACCGTTTGCGCCACTTGTCGTCGCCTGCGCCGCGTATACCGGCCGCAAGCAACGACAAGTGGCGCAAACTGCAAGAGGCGAACGCCCCTTGCCCATCTGAAGCCGGCCGCGCACACTGCCGGCATGGCCCTGCCCGACTACGAACACGTCCGAGTCACCACTCGCGAGGAGTGGCGAGAGTGGCTGAGCGAGAACGCCGACCGCGACCAGGGCATCTGGCTGGTCACCTACCGCAGGCACACCGAACGACCGGCACCGTCCTACGAGGACATCGTCTGCGAAGCCCTGTGCTTCGGCTGGATCGACTCCACGATCCGCACCCTGGACGACGAACGCAACGCGCTCTTGCTCACGCCCCGCAAGCCCACGTCCACCTGGTCGGCCAGCAACAAGGCGCGTCTGGAACACCTGCTACCGGCCGGGCTGGTGACCGAGCGCGGCCTGCGCGCAGTCGAGGTCGCCAAAGCCAACGGGTCGTGGACGATCCTGGAGGCGGTGGACAGCTTGCAGGTGCCCGACGACTTGGCCGAGGCCCTGGGTGCCGCCGGGGCCCGCGAGATCTGGGACTCCTTCACCGCCTCGGCGCGCAAGCAGATGCTGTGGCAGGTGATCAGCGCCAAGCGCCCCGGTACCCGCTCAGCCCGGATCACCCGGATCGCCGACGAGGCCGCAGCGGGCCGCAAGGCCTGGGGGTAGCACCCCGTCAGCGGGACACCGGCTGCCAGGGTCTGCGCCGACGGAGCCGCACCCAAGCACGGGTGCGGCCTACAGCGCCCTGGCACCGCTCACAATCAGCACCGCGCCGATCACGATCACCACCACGACGACAACGCTCGTGCCGTGATCCTGCAACCACGTCTTGCCCCGCAGCAGCGGCGCAGTGGCCCGCTCGCCGGCCACGAGGAAGGCTCCCAGGGGCAGCAGAACCTCGATCGACCCGATCAACAGGAACAGCAACAGCGCGACGAGCTGCTGGCTGGCCGTGCCCCCGGCGGTTCCGATGGTGAGGCCGGCGGAGACGCACAGGAGGAGGACCTTGGGGTTGACCGTGGCAAGTCCGATGCCCAGCACTGCCGCCCTGCCTGGGGCCAGTTCGCTGATGCCCGTGAGCCACTTCGGCGGCTCCTTCTGGGCGTCTCGGCGCAGCCAGGTCACCACTCCGTACAGCACCAGCAGCGCACCCACGACGATCCTGATCCATGACAGCCAGGCTGGCGTCCCCGCACCTGCGTCGATCAGATCTGCGAGGAGGATCGCGACCCCTGTGGCCAGTGCAAGACCGCCGGTCCAGCCCAGGCCGAACGCGACGCAGGTGGTCAGCGGGCGAGGGCCCAGCAAGAGCAGGATCGCGGGGATCACGGCGATCGGTGAGGCGAGGATGCCCAGCGCGAGTGGGAGCGTGCCCAGCATGCCTAGGACGCTATCCCATCTAGCGGCCGCAGAGGTGCGTCCAGCCGTTTGCGCCACTTCGCGGCGTTTGCGCCCTGAACACGCGGCGCAAGCGCCGTGAAGTGGCGCAGACAGCGCGGCGCCGGGGACGACTCAGTCGGAGTGCGGCGACTGACCCGACCCCAAGCCCTGCAACGCGGCCTTGAACGCGGGGTTCGGCTGGGCGTGCGGCAGCGCCGAGCAGACGTCTGCCAGCGCCTGCTCTCCCGGTATACCCAGGCCGACGGCATACAGCGCGGCCACCGTCGGGGTGCGTGACTGGGCCTGCACGCAGTGGAGCAGGACCGTCTTGCCCTCGGCGCGCAGGTCGGCCAGCACCTCGGCCGTGTCGGCCAGGACGAATTGCAGGTTCGGATTGGCGACCCGACGCGAGCTGTCCACCAGCCACACCTCAACGTGGTCCTCAGGAGCGACTCCCGCGGCGGGCACCTGCTCGGCGCCCAGCCGACACAGAGACACCACCGCGTCAACGCTCGCGGGTAGAGGATTGAGCTGCCCAATCCCGCCGAGCAGTACGCCATCGTCATGTGGATGCACGGCGAGCGCATGGCGCCCGGAGTAGCCTCGGTAGTCCACCGCGGCCTCGAGCGGCCAGCCGGAAGCATCGCCCATCCCGCCCGTGCTCAGCAGCACCGCAAGCGAGATCAGGTCCCGCGCCCGCAGGCCGGGCCAGCCATGCAAGACACGGCGCCATGCCGCTGGCACCGCGGAGGCGCCGTACAGCCCACCCAGCAAGCCTCCGGCGATGGCTGCGACCGTGTCCGTGTCACGCCCGCCGCGCACGGCCGCCTCCAGCGCCCGCCGAACGTGGGTGGCGTCGCCGTCGGCTGGATCGCCGGTGGTGACGATGGCGCACCACGCCGCCTGCAGCGCCTCCACCACCCAGCCGTTGGAGCTGAAGTCTGCGGGCACCATGTGCGACGCGTCCTCCAGCCGCCGGGCCCACACCTCCGACGCGTCGATGGAGAGCTCCTGCAGGCCGGGTGCCGGATCCAACTCCCCGGTGAGCACCGCGTGGCGGATGAGGTGGCACCACAGCACGCACGCTTCAGCGGCCTCCGGGTCGTAGTGGGTCAGCCGGCTCAGGGTGGTCGCGGCCTCTGTGATCGCCGACGGGTCGCGGAGGTGCGCCAAGGCGACCGGCGCCGTGCGCATGAGCGATCCGTTGCCCGCCGTGTGACCGCTGCGCGCATGCAGCCCCGCGGACTCCTCGAGCAAGGCGTCGGCCGTGGCGCGGTCGCGCCTGGCGACAGCAGCAAGCACGGACCGGGTCTGTGCGCCCACGTCCGTTGCCTGGTTCAGCCAGTCCACCCATCCGGCCGCGACGGAGTCGAGGACCTCAGCCTCGCGCAGGTCGGCGCCCTGATTGGCAGCGGCGGCGATGACGAGCGCCATCTGCGTGTCGTCAGTCCACTCCCCCGGTGCCCAGCCGAAAGCGCCACCGCCCTTCATCTGCACCTGCATTGACTGCGGATACGGTCCTGAGAACTCGTAGCCCGCCCCCAATGCGTCCCCGGCGGCCATCGTCAGCAGCACACCGGCGGCGCGGTGCAACTGATCGTCTGCAAGCAGTGTCACGATCCTCCCTCCCGCTACCGAAGAAGTGTGCCGCCGAGTTCCGTCGGCAGTCCAACCCGGAAGGCCGTGCCCCTCCGCGCAACGCCTCGGCGGGTGCCGCCGGCCACGAGCGACGCGCCCGTAGGAGGCACGAGTGGCGCGCCCGCGCTCCACAGCTGGGCTGATGGCAGGATGCCGTGTGGCGGTGCCCCTTCGGCCCGCGCGGGGCGACTGAGTCGGATGGGAGCTGCCATGCAGGTTGAGGTGTGGTCGGACATGGTGTGCCCGTGGTGCTTCCTGGGCAAGCGCCGACTGGAAGCCGCGCTTGCCGACTTCGCCGGCCGCGACGACGTCACGGTGATCCACCGGGCGTTCCAATTGGACCCCGGGGCTGCGACCGAGGGGCGGTCCACCGTCGAGGTGCTGGCGGCGAAGTACGGCATCACCCCCGGGCAGGCAGTCGACATGATGTCCGATGTGACTGACACCGCCGCCGGGGATGGGCTGCGCTACCGGCTTCCCGACACCGTGAGCGGAAACACCGCCGACGCGCACCGCGTGGTGCTGTGGGCGCAGGATCAGGGCCGCGGCGGCGACTTGCTGGAGGCGCTGTTCTCCGGCTACTTCGAGCAGGCGCAGCCGGTGTTCACCACGGCGGACCTGGCACCGTTCGTGGCACAGGTGGGACTGGACCCGGCAGCCATGGAGGCGATGCTCGCCACCGACGCGTACCGCGACCACGTTGTCGAGGACCAGCGGGAAGCCGCGGCACTTGGGGCCGGCGGGGTGCCGTTCTTCGTGTTCGACCGCAAGGTCGGCGTGTCAGGAGCCCAGCCAGTCGCGGTGTTCGCGGCGGCCCTGCGCCAGGCCGACGAGGCTGCCCACGAGTAGCGGTGGATCCGCACACGACGCCAGCGGACCGCACCACGCAGAAGCACCTTCGACTGCCCCGTTGTCTGCGCCACTTTCGGCTGTTTGCGCCGCCTATAGCGGCCGCAAACAGCGCGAAGTGGCGCAAACGTGGGGAGGTGGGGCGACAGACCTCCGCGTCTAGGCCGGCGACGCCTGCACCGACTCCTCGGCCGATGCCGGGAAGCGCCGCCCGTACACCCGCGACGCCCCCAGCGTGATGAGCGCAGCGAACAGGACCAGGATCGCGCCCACGATGTTGTCGATGAGCCGAGCCTCTCCGAGTCCGGCCGCATCGCCCACGGTGAACGCGTTCAGGTAGGCGGTCGTCGGCACGATGAGGAGGTAGTAGAGCCACTGATGTGGCCCGAACTTCGCCATCAGAGCGACGATCGCGAACACGATGCCGATCAGGTAGATCTCCAAAGGGAACGGCAGGCCGAGCAGTTCGACGTACTTGGTGGTGCCGACCAGTGCGTTCACCCCCGTGAACAGCACGACGCCCAGCAGCGTTCCCACGACCCGCTGAACTGTCAGGCGCCACGCCACGTCATTGCCGACCTGGGTCAGCACCAGGATCGCAGCGATCAAGAAGGCGCCGCCGGGCTCCTTCGGGTGGCTCAGGAAGTAGTAGGTGGCGACGCCAGCGAGGATCGTGATCACCGCGGTGTAGGGCACCGTCTCGCGGCGCGGATGAGGCGTCAGATCCGGAGCGGGCAGCCGACGGCGCAGGAGGGCGGCGACGATGACCGGGACGATCGCTCCGACGAAGAAGAACAGCACCAACCAGGTCAGGTAGGTCGAGTCCATCCGCAGCTCGGTCAGCAGGTGGTTGGTGGCATCGCCGCCGGCGCCCGACGCAGGGCTGCTCCCTCCCTTGGCCTGCGCCGCAGTCAGCGCATCGGCCAGGGAACTGCCGCGCTTCGTCAGTTGATCGTTGATCTGGTCGATCTTCTCCTTGGGCAGCCACGGCACGGGCGCCAGCATCGGCCACGCCAGCAGCACCGGCACGAGCATCGTGGCGCGATGCAACCCGAACGTGGACAGCCGCCCGACCGTCATGGTCATGATCGCCATGAGGGCAGCGCCGGTGATGGGGGTCAGACCCGACAGCACAGCCAGCGGGGCTAGCAGCGCCACCACGACCGCGGTGATCACGCCGATCCGCAGTCCGCCGCCCATGACCGCGACGACCCCGATGATCGTGGCTAGTCCGGCGTAGGTGGCTGCCGGCTGGCCGGTAGCCGCCATCAGCCCGAAGGACGGGACGATGAGCACGAGGAGCAGGACGATCGCGACCGCGAAACGACGCAGCAGGACACTGCCCAGCCCGGGCTTCGTCGCCGGGGGTGCGGCGTCAGGCTGCGACGGCGTGTGCGATGCCATGGTCCTCCTCGTACGGCTGGCGGCGCCGCCAGGATGGCACCGAGGCTAGCGCGGCCGACCCGCCAACCGCCGTTCGATCGGTGCCGCGATGCTCGGCAACTTCGCGACGGCGACGAGGTGCCCAACCTGTGGATGAATCGTCCGCGGCGCGTGCCGGATCGGGCAGGCTTGACCGGTACCGACCTGAAGGTGCTGACCGCCCCCTTCGACGTCGTGCTGGGGCCCAACGTCGTCGAAGCCGACCTGCTCGTGGCGCGGCGCGAGGACGTCACCGAGCGAGACCGCCTGCGCCGCCGGCGACACCGAGGTCGCCGTGGAGTTGCGGGCGCCTCTGCGCTTCAGCCCGGCAGGACTCCTCGACGACTGATCGGCGGCACATCGCCGCCTGAGAAGGTCGCCGAACGGCCCCGGGCCACAGCACCGGACGACGCCATCGGCGCCGCTTGAACAGGATCGCCGACGACCAGCCGCGGGTCCTCCGGGGCGTCCGAGCGGAACCAGGTCCCCGTCGGCGCCCCGCCACGCTGGTAAGCCGCCATGTCTATGGCCACCTGCTCCGGCGCGTCCCAGGTGAGGTTGTGTCCCAGGTCGTCGGTCTGCATCCCATCGGGAGCCAGGGGGCGGCGGCCGTACTGCTTCCAGACGAAGGTCCCGCCCGCAGTGTCGGCCGCCCGCGACAACGCCCCGGTGAGGGCTCGCTGGTCGCCCTCGCGGAAGAACGAGTCCTGGGTGGCCCACAGGGCGCAGACCGGGGTGCGCAGGCTCCGCAGGTCCGCCAGCCGGTTGTGGTCGAGGATGCCCTGGGTGGCACCGAGCCACGTGGCCAGCGGCAGGCGGGCTGCGCGCTCGGCGAGCTCGCGGGTGGGACGGTCGGGTGTGAACGGGTAGAGGTTCCAGAAGGATTGCATCCAGGACACGGCGTCGGGATCGGCATCCAGCGGGGTGAGGCCCATGGCGTCCGGCAGCCACGTCACACCGCGGGCCTCCAGCGCTGATCGCCAACGGCCTTCGATCACGTCGGCGCGCAGCCAGTCGTGCAGGAACGGCGTCTGCCGAGCGTCACCGGTGGTGGACACCAGAACCAGGTGTTCCACGCGATCCGGCGCCGCCAAGGCCGCCTCCAGCGCCACCAGACTGCCCATGGAGTGCCCCGCCAGGGTCGCCGCCCCGACCCCGAGGGTATCCAGCAGCGAAGTCACGTCGGCAGCGAGTTGCGACATCGCGAACTCGACATCGGGGGCGTGCCGCCAGTTGCCGTCGGAGGGGACGTCGGACTGCCCGTGGCCGCGGAGGTCGGGGATGACGACCCGGGTGCCTGGCAACTCCCGGCGCAGGGTGGCGGCCGTGTCGGCCCAGGAGTCGGCATCGTTGGTCAACCCATGCAGGAGCACGAGCACCGGGGCATCCCTGCCTTGTCCGCCCGCGATGGGCGGCAAGTCCGCGTATGCCGCTGTGGCCCCGGTTGGCAGGGCGACCCGGTGCCTGCGGAGGCGCCAACTGGGCGACCAGGTCGCCGACACGTCTGAGGTCACGCTCACCCTCCATCGCGCGCTTCGGGCAACGTCGCATCTCATTGTGAGGCAGCCGCGTGATCCATGCCCGGGCGCCGATCCCCGCGGGCCCGGGCCCGCATGCCCGGGCGCCGATCCCCGCCGGCCCGGGAGCCTCCGGGCCCGCAGTCCGCACCCAGGTTGAGAAAGCCGCTTGACACCCGACGACCACCTGCGCTGCGATACTTGGATGACAACCTTGCAGGTGGTCGGAGGGGCACTGGTGGCCATCGTCGGGCTGTTCATGCTGCTGCGCCCCGGGATGTTCGCCAACGGCCGCACGAGCCGACGGCTTCCCCCGGTCGTCGCAGTCGGCGTCATCCTCGCCGGAGCGGCCGGGATCGTCGGCGCGGCTCAGAACCAGTTGGCGCTCGCGGTTCTCTCCATGCTGCTGGCGTTGGCCGGCCTGGTGCTCATCATCGTCGGCCTGGTCAAGATGCGCCGAGATCGCTGAGCGCTCAGGGCGATAGCACGCGCGCGATCCTCGGCGCTCGCCAGCAGGGCCTGCGGTTGGGCATCGGCGAAGGTGACGCCGGCGGCACGGCCGTAGGTGTCGGTTTAGATCACCCGCTCGACGAACGCGGTCAACACACATCTTCCCGGGCCAGGTCGTAACGTCGAGCCATGGCTGAACAGCGGGAACTCGATGTCGTCGTCTACGGGGCCACCGGATTCGTGGGCAAGCTGCTGGCGGACTATCTGGCCCGGCACGCCCCGGCGGACACCAGGATCGGCCTGGCGGGGCGCTCGCGGGCAAAGCTCGAGGCGGTGCGCGGCGAACTGCCGGCGACCGCCCACGACTGGCCGCTCCTGGTCGCCGACGCCGACGACCGCCCGGCGCTCGAACACATGGCCCGCTCCACCACCGCCGTTGCCACCACTGTCGGCCCCTACGCCAAGTACGGCCTGGGCGTGGTCGGAGCGTGCGCGGCCAGCGGGACGCACTACGCCGACCTGACCGGCGAGGTCCTGTTCGTGCGGCGCTGCGCCGACGAGTTCGACGCGGCCGCCCGAGCCACGGGCGCACGGATCGTGAACTCGTGCGGGTTCGACTCGATCCCCTCGGACCTGGGCGTGTACGAGACCTACCTGACCTCCAAGGCCCTCGGCGACGGCGGTCTGGGCCAGACCCGCCTGATAGTGACGGGGATGCGGGGAGGCTTCAGCGGGGGCACGGTCGACTCCCTGCGCAACCAGATGGCCGAGATGGAGCGTGACCCGTCGCTGCGCCGCCTGGTCGGCGATCCCTATGCCTTGAGTCCCGACCGTGCCGCCGAGCCCAGCGGCCAGGCGGCCGCAGCCGACCGCGACGCCTTCGGCATCGGCCGCGACTCGACCCTCGGCGTCTGGACCGGGCCCTTCATCATGGCCAGCTACAACACCAGGATCGTGCGCCGGTCCAACGCCCTGCTGGACCACGCCTACGGGCCAGATTTCCACTACCAGGAGTTCATGGGGTTCGGCTCGAGCCCGCTGGGCCCGGTGATGGCCGCGGGGATGGTCGCTGGGCTGGGCGGCTTGGTCGCGGGCATGCGCTTCGGACCGTCGAGGGCACTCCTCGACCGGGTGCTCCCCTCCCCTGGCGAAGGTCCGGGTGAGGAGGCCCGGCGGTCGGGCTACTTCCGTATGGAGGTACACGCTGCGACTGACTCGGGGCAGCCGCTGCGGACCAAGGTCGCGGCACAGGGCGACCCGGGTTATGCGGCCACGGCAGTCATGCTGGGCCAGAGCGTTCTGTCCCTCGCCCTGGACGGTGACGCGCTGCCCGATCGGGCGGGGGTGTTGACGCCCGCGGTGGCTATGGGCCGCGTGCTGGCCGATCGCCTGCGCGATGCGGGTTTCACCATCGAGACCTCGATCAAGCGCTGAGCACCGCGTGCCGGGACGATCCCGGCACGCAGACGCACCCTCCCGACCCCTGGCTAGGCTTGGGCCAGGAACTCGCGCACCACACACAGAGGAGCCGCCGTGGGCAACGACTTGGGGCTCGTGCTGTCCGGCGGCGGCACCCGCGGCGCCTTCGAGGCCGGGGCGGTGCAACTGCTGGCCCACAAGGGAACACCGCGACCGGAGGTGATCACGGGCGCGTCGGCGGGCTCGATCTGCGCGGCTGTGCTGGCGCAGGCTGCCGACGATGCCGAGTTCGCCCAACTGGCCGACGTGCTCAAGTCCGACATACTTTCCATGACCGCCATGAACGAGGTCTTCGCCCAGTCGGAGTGGATGAACGATCTGGCCGGGACCGAGATCGAGGGCGCGGTCATGCGCTCGGTGCTGGGGCAGGGGCGCCCCACCGTCGGGCCCGACCCCAACCTGGCCCACGACCCATTGAGCGAGTCAGCGGTGTCGGCGCAGGGGCGCTGGAAACTCGTGGCGGGCTCGGTGCTTCATCCCGTGCGGGTGTCCCGGGCCCGCAAGGCGCTGGCGGCAGGTGCCACGTCGTTGATGACGCTCGAGCCGCTGGAGGACGCCCTGCGGGGTCGATCGCAGTCCGGCATCGAGCCCGTGGACCAGGCCCGGATCGGCATGTCCGGCGTCACGCTGCGCATGGCCATAACGCCGCTGCACGCAGCAGTGCCGCGCTACGTCACAGAATCCGGCCATATCGTGGGACCCGACGCCCGGACGCCGCACCCCGCGGGCGCCGCGCCCGGCGTGATCGAGGGTGTGCTGGCATCGTCCAGCGTCCCCGTGCTCTTCCCGCCGCGGCCGATCGGCGACGACGTCTACGTCGACGGCGGGGTGCTGCGCAACCTACCGGTGGAGGCCGCGGTCCAGGTCGGCGCGGGCGACATCATCGCCGTCTCGGCCAACCCAGCGCTGCCCCCGGCCCTGGCGGCCACGCCGCAGCGCCCGGACATGACCACGACCTTCGAGCGCTTCGCCGTGCTGCAGTTCTACGACCAGGTTCGACGCAGCCTGGAGTGTCCGCTGGCCGACGGCGCCACGCTGGTATCGGTCTTCCCGACGATGAACGTCGTCGCCCCCTTCGAGGTGCAGCTCGGCCTGCTGCTGATCGACTTGGACTACGGCTGGCTGCGGGCGGCCGAGGCCACGGGGCTGCCGACCGAGGAGGCCGCCGCGGCGGGGGTCGTTAGCGACCGCCTCATCACCGGACGCCAGCGCGCCTGGTACGCCGAGGGGGCCCTGGCCGCCGCCCGGGATCAGGGCACCGCCCCCGACCCGCAGCTGCATCGTGCGCTGGACTCGGCCAAGGCCATGGTGGCGGGCGCCCTGGACGAGTGGCGCGGGTTCGGCCTGCCGCTGCCGGCCGGCGCGGACCGCTGGGCCCACGACGCCGAGGTGCACTGAGCCCCGACGCCCGCCCGGCCTGACCCCTTTCGTTTGCGCCACTTCTCGTCGTTTGCGCCCGTTCTACGGGGCGCAAACGACGCCGTCGGGCGCAAACGCGAATGGGGACCGGCGGGAAAGAGCCGGCCACGACGCGCGGGCCGGGCCCCGCCGGTCAGCGCTCCCGACGCCGGACGGCCAGCACCATCGCGCCGGCAGCGAGCAGGTAGAGGCCTGAGGCCAGGACCCCGGCGGTGGCGAAGCCCTGCGACTGTGCCGAGAGCAGCCCCGGCCCGGTCAACAACTCACGCGCGGCCGGGTCCGTCACTGCCGGGTTCTGTGCCAACTCGGCTACCACTGCGCCGCCCCGCACACTGGCCGCCAGCGCCCCCGACTGCTCGGTGGACAGGTTCGTCGTGTCCAGGATGTCCGTCAGCGTCGACTGGAACACGGCGAAAGCGACGCCGGTGACCACCACGCCGCCGACCGTGCCGCCGAAACTCCACACGGCGTTGCGCCACGACGAAGCGGCGGCTGAGCCGTCTACCGGCGCCAGGTCCATGATGGCCTTGGTCAGCGGTCCCACGGCGCCGGCGATGGGCACGGCGCAGACGGTCAGCATCGCCACCGGCACCCACACCGGCGCGTCGGCGTGCACGAACAGCGCCCCCAGGCTCGCCGCCGAGGCGAACAGCAGCATGCCGACCGATGTGCGCAGCGCGCCGAAGCGCCGCACGAGCGGCGCGCTGGACAGGCCGCCAGCGACGGCAGCGAGCTGCGGCACGGCGAGCAGCAGGGCGATGCTGGTCAAAGGCAGCGCGTAGCGGTACTGGATGAGCAGATTGGTGTAGAAGAACAGGTTGGGCATCGACGCCACGAGGGCGGCCGTGAAGACCAGCAGCGCGCCTGGACGCCGGAACACGCGCAGGTCCAAAGTGGGGTCGGACGACCGGCGCATCACAACCACGAGCAGGGCGAGGGCCAGCACTCCGATCGCGGCGGACGAGGCCGCCAAGAGCGTGCTGGAGCTCACGATCGTCGCCGCGGTGGCCAGCCCGGCCAAGGCCACCCCTGCCAGCACCGGCGTGACCATCTCGCGGTGGCGCGCGCTCGGTGCAGGGCCGTTACTCGATCCCGCGTCGGCGGCGGACCCCAGGCCGGTCGGGATCAGCCGCCAGGCCATCACCAGCACCACCAAGCCGAGAGCGATCCAGAGCGCGGGTACGGTCCGCCAGCCCAGGGAAGTGGTCATCCAGGCGCTGAGCAGCGGCGCGGACACGAACACGGCCGGCACGAGCGCCGCAAACGCTGCGAAGGCACGCGCACGCTGGTCCTCGTCGCGCAGGGCAGCATTGACCACGGCCAGGCCGATGACGGTCATCGTGAGGGCGCCGATCCCCGCGAGCGCACGACCGACGACCAGAGTGGGTACGTTCCAGGCCGCCGCCACCAGCGCCGCACCGACGACGAAGGACAACGCTCCCAGCACCATGACCAGGCGTTCGCCGAGGCGGTCGCCCAGCGCGCCCACCACGAACACCACCAGCAGCGAGGCCCCCGTCGGCACGAGCGTCGCCGCAGACGCCTGATCCGCGGACATCCCCAGGTCCGTCTGGAGCGGCACGAGCATGAACTCGAAGGTGGCCGCGGCGAGGGCGGAAGCAGCCATGGCCAGGAAGGCGGTTGCCGCGACCGGGACGATCCCGGGCGCACCGTGCGCCTTGGGCCCGTCTGCCGGGTCCGCTCGACTATCGGACGGTCGTGTCAAGGGGTGCCGCCATTCGCTGGACTTGGACGTTGTTGGCGAGGACCGCCCGACGGGAGGTCGAAGTGACGACGAGGCCGAGCCGCTCGTAGAGCGCCCTGGCGCGGTGGTTGTCGCGCTCGACATCCAGCACCAGCCGGTCGGAGTCGTCGGTTGCGCGGGCCCGGTCGAAGGCGTCGGCGAAGAGTGCCGTTCCGACGCCGACGCCCCTGAAGTCGGGGACCACGGCGATCGCCTGCAGGTACCACTCCCCCTGCGCATGGCGCGTGAGGGCGGTGACCGCCGGCAGCAGTGCCAGCGCCACGACCCCCGCCCGAACAGAACGCACCCCTGCAGCCCGCGCCAACGCCAGCCCACCGCCCGGCGTGCCAAAGCCGAAGCCTTGACACATTCCGGCGGGGCGGCCGTCCACCTCGGCGACCGTGACGTGCTGGAAGGAGAAGGCATGCTGCGGTTGCGCCATGACCCGCGTGAGGACGGCGCGGCCGCCGCCGAACATGGCCGCGAAAAGTCCCCCGGCGGCCTCGTCGAGGCCCCAGGCCAGGAATGGCGCATCCGCCGGCGTCGCCGGACGCAGCAGCACCGAGGTTTCCACCGGGCGAGTCAAGCACAACGACCCAGCGGGGACGTGCGCGCTGGTGAAGTGCAGGAGCTGACTCCCGCTGAAGATTCCTCGGAATCTCTGGATGATTTTCTGTTGGCCACCCGACCCTCGCGCCTCTTACCCGTGTCAGGCACTCACAACGGAGGTCGAAATGAACACCAAGGCACACCGCACCCGCACTATCGTCGCCACGATCGCCCTCGCCGGGGCGGCCCTGACGGGGTGCTCCTTCAGCGCCGGTGGCCAGCAGCAGCCGCCGCAGGTCCACGTCCGGGTCCAGCAGCCACCGAGCCAGGGTTCCACGGGCGCGACTGGCTCCACCGGTGCGACCACCGGTGGTCAGGCCGGATCGTCGGGGACGACGAGTGGTGCCGGCGCCACCGGGACCGGGAGCGGCGCCGGAAGCGGAAGCGGCGGCGGCCGGCAAGGGACAGGAACCACGGGTGAGTGGTGGTCCACCGAGGGTGGACAGACGACGGTGCCCGGCACCGGCGAGGCGGCGACAACCCCGGAGGACGGCTCCACCACCAACCCTCCCACCGACCCGGCGCCAGCCGACCCCGCCGACCCTGCACAGCCAGCCGACCCCGCCCAGCCCGCCGACCCCGCGCCCGCGGACCCGGCCCCCGCCGACCCGACGCCGGGGGCCAGCAACCCGCCACAGGGCCCGGTGCTGGACCTCAGTGATCAGTGGGCGCGGCTCCACGACCTGGTGGAGAACGGCCTGGCCCCGACCCCGGGACCGACCCCCGGCCCGACGGTGATCGAGCTCAACCCGCCGGTCGCCACTCTGCCTGCCGTACCGTTCCCCGACCTTCCCGTGCGTCCGTGACCCGCAGGGCTTTGTCGCCACCAGCCAAGTGCGCGGTTCCGGGAGTGTCTCCGGGAGCCGCGCACCGGCGTCGCACGCTGCAAGGAGGAGCCATGGCCGCGTCACCTGCCGGGGCACCGGCGCACCCCACCCGCGCGCACCAGCACCCGCTTTTCGACCAGCCCCACCACCGAGAGGAAGGCGTATCGTGGAACGCATGGCAGGTTCGGCTGAACCGCAGGGTGATCGGGCCCTCGCCGAGGGGCTGCAGAACGACGGGGCCTCGGGGTTGGCGGGCCTGTACGCGGCCTATGCCGACCGCCTCTACACCTACGCCATCACGCAGACGCGTGACCGGGATGCTGCGGCCGACGCGGTGGCGGACACGTTCCTGCTCGCACGCGACCGGATCGGCCAGCTGCGCGACCCAGACAAGTTGCGTCCCTGGCTCTACGCCATCTGCCGCAACGAGTGCCTGCGCCACCATCGGCAGTCCAGCCGCGTCGCGGACCTGGAGGCGGCGGGTCCCATGAAGGACACCACAATCGACCTCGACCGGGGGTTGGCCGCCGACGATGCGGCGGCGCTGGTCGATCAAGTGCTGCCGGGGCTGAACGCCTCCGACCGCGAGCTGCTGGAGCTGGCACTCCGGCACGAACTGGCGACCGACGAGATCGGCGCGGCCTTGGGGATGCCGACGAACCAGGCCTCAGCGCGGCTGTCGCGGGCCAAGCAGCAGTTCCAGCGCGCAGTGGGGGCGTTGGTGGTGTTCCGCGTCGGCGGGCAGGACTGCACCGGGCTCGCGAGCATCGTGGACGGTGCCAAGTTCGACGCGCTGACACGCAAGCGGGTTGCCCGTCACGTCGATGCCTGTGCGACGTGCGGGCGGCGCCGGACCGCCCTGGTCGCGGAGCTGTCGTCGTCGTACGCGTGGCCGCTGCAACCGGCGCCGGCCCAACTTGCCGACCGCGTGCTTGCTGCGACCACGGGCGGAGCGACACCGGCGGGCAGTGGCACCGCGCGCTCGGGGCTGGCGCGTGGCGCCGCGATGGCAGCGGCGTCCGCGGCGATACTCGCCGTGCTGGTCGGGCTCGGGGCGACGGCGCTGGGCACCTCCGTCGAGGGTGATCCGCGGCCAGTTACGAGCGCCGTGCCGGCCAGCTCCGGGAGCGGCCAGGGCGCTGGCACACAGAGCCCCGCCGGTGCGCCCAGGAGCCAGACCGTGGCGTCCCAGCCGACCCAATCCACCCAGCCGCAGGAGGCCGCGGCGGTAGCCGTTCAGATGAACGTCATGCCGGCAACCTCGACAGCACCGGCCGACGCGACCGCAGGTGGCTTGCCGGCGGCGGTCGAGCCAGCCGACGAAGCCCAGTCCCCGACGGCCGCGCCACCACCGGATCAGGCAGTCGCGCTCGTCGGAACCCAGCCCGCCTCCCCGCCGCCGGACGGCGCTGGGGAGCAGCCGGCCACGGCTCCGACCCTGGCGGCGACGGATCCAACGCCCTGGCTGGCTGACACCCCGGCGGCCGAACCCGCGCCCATGTCAGCGCCGTCGACGCCCGTCATCGGGATCCTGCCGGAGCCCGGGATCGCCTACTCGCCTCCCCCGGCAACGGCACCATCGGTCCCGTGGGCGGTCGTGCCGACGATCGTCCCTACCCCCGCCGCCACGACCATCTACGTGGTGCCTGTCCCCGAGTGATCCGGCAGCGATAGGGCCAGTTCGGCCAGTGGCGCTCCCTCGGCGAGCGCCACTGCGCGTTGTGCAGCCTGCTTATCCGAGAGTCCCAGCGCATGACCATCAGCGCTACGGCAAGGATTCCAGGGACCAGTACGTACATAGTCGCCGTCGGCACCCGCCTGCCGAGCCAGTGGGCAAGTCCCGTTCCCGTCGGTGGCTGGACTCTGGAGACCAGGCCCAGGGCGGTCTCCGCCAGCACGCCGGCGCTGATCGCGCTCGTCGCGCTGATGATGCCCTGCGTAGTGGAGTCGGATGCGGTGGCGATGGCGCTGAACTCGGCGGCGGTCATTGCGCCTCCGGCTGCCCGGCTCACATCCGATGGGGGTGGTGCACGGCGAGCCGAGCGCCGTGAGTCACAGTGGTTGTGTGGGGTTCGTTCTGATCTCCGTGATAGTCACCGTTGGCCTGGCCGTCCTGTTCGACTTCACCAACGGGTTCCATGACGCTGCCAACGCCACCTCGACGGTCATCGCCACCAAGTCGCTCACTCCCCGGCACGCGGTATGGCTCTCTGCAGCCTTCAACTTCCTGCCCGCCTTCGTCGTCGGCACCGCGGTGGCGAGCACCATCGCCAAGACCGTCCGGCTGGAGCACCTGCCCGCTGTCGCCCAAGGCGCCGTGCCGTACGGCGTTCGCGTGACGCTGGCGGCGCTCATCGGCGCCGTCTTCTGGAACTACCTGACGTGGCACCTCGGCCTGCCCTCGTCGTCGTCGCACGCCCTGGTCGGCGGGCTCGTAGGGGCGGGTATCTCGGCCGGCGGCGTGTCGGCGGTCTCCTGGTCGTCGGTGGACACCACAGCCATCGCCATCGTCGTCTCACCCGCAGCCGCCTTCGCCATCGCCGTGCTGGCGATGTGGGCGGTCCGCGGCATCCAGCGCCTGTTCGACATCCACGAGGACGCCGAGTTCTTCCGCTGGGCCCAGGTCGCGTCGTCGGCCTGGGTGTCCTGGGGCCACGGCTCCAACGACGCGCAGAAGACGATGGGCGTCGTGACGGCGACGCTGGCCGCGAGCGGCTACCTGGCGACCGATCCAACCGGGAACGTGCCGACACCCTTCTGGGTGATCCTCGGGGCCAACGCGGCCATCGCTGCGGGAACCGTGTGGGGCGGCTGGAAGATCATCGAGACCATGGGCCTGAAGATCACCCGCATCACCCGGGCATCAGGCCTGGCTGCGAACATCGGCTCCGTCGCGGCCATCGAGGGGGCCACCAGCCTGGGGGTCCCGATCTCCACTACCCAGGCCGTGTCGTCGTCCATCATCGGCTCCGGCGTGGGCCACCGCCGCCGGGTCAATTGGCGGGTGCTGCGCAGCATGGTCATCGCGTGGTGCCTGACCATGCCCGCCGCCGGTTTGGTGGGCTTCGTGACGTTCAGGCTGACGGTGCTGCCGGGTGCGCTGGCGGTGATCGCGCCGGCGCTGGTGATCGTGGCGCTGCTGCTGTGGGCGGGGCACCTGATGCTGCACTCCACCACCGCCGACGACGTCGAGGCCGAGCTGCCGACCGAGGCCGAGCTCACTCACCCCGCGGACGACAGCGCCGAGCACCGCCTCTAAGCGCGCCAGGGGTGCCAGGCGCGCCAGCCGTGCTCCAGGGGCACTAGGCGCGCGACTCGAACATCCCCAGCAGCGCCGCGACGCCCAGGACCGAGCGCGGCTCGTAGCCCGTGGTCCACAGTCCGCCGTGGTTGGCGGCGCGGGAGAACAGGTCCATCGGGTTGGACAGCGCCACGGCGGGGTTCGCCGCCGCGTCCGGGTTGCGCAGATCGTGCACCAGCATGGCGGCCATCAACGTGTTCGCCGTCCCGGGATCGAAGACCCTGATCCCGAAGCGGTGCGCGCCTGCGTAGGCGGCTGCCAGCAGCCTGTTCTTCACCACCGAACGCGTCCGCGTCGCCGGCGCCACGTTCAACGACACCCTCGTTCCCGCGTTGCGCGCCACCACGGCCCGCCAGCGCTGGAGGCGCTTGGCGAGCGCGTAGTTGGGTCCCTGCTGCGGAACGAGGCAGTCGGCGATGCCCAGGCGGGTGCCGTCGGAGGTGGTGATGGTGTCGGAGTAGTTGCGCTTGAACGTGCCCAACAGGTGTAGCGGCGGCTGCACGAGCCGGGTGCGCCGATGGTCCCAACGCCCCTGCGAGATCTCGACGTCGCGCCAGGGCACGGCGAAGGCATCGGTCGGCGTGGCCAGGTAGGCCAGCATGACGTCGGCACGGTCGGCCAGCTCCACAGCCAGCGCATCGGCGGCCATCGACACCCGCACATGGTCGGCGCCATCGGCGTAGGCGTAGTTGCCGAGCACCAGCGGGCCTTCGATGCCGGCGACCAGCCGGGCGACGTCCGGCGTCTGGGCGATGAGGTCGGCACCGGCCTGGGCCGCCACCTGGTCATCGTCCAGGCTGGTCGGTGCGACCTCGGGAACCGGCACCTCCAGCGTCCCGGCGCCGTCGCGCGCGGTGGCAAGCAGCCGCCGCCACAGCTCTGGGCGGCGCAGATCCACGCCGACGACGCGCCCGCCCCAGCGCAGCAGGGACCGCAGCGGGCCCATCTCGGCCCCCGCACCCAGCACGACCACGGAGGTGTCGGAGGTGTCGAGCCAATCCGGGTTGTCGATGACCCCGCCGATGGCGTCGCGGAACCCGGGTTCGACGATGCCATCGCTCACCCATGTGTCCAGTTGGCGCCGCAGATCGTCGCCCGCCAGGCGCCTGCCCTCGAAGGGCACCACGAGCTGAGTCACGGGAGTCGCGCTTCCGCGCACGCGGTGCAGCCGCAGCGCGGGCTGATCCGGCATCTCCAGGTCGGCCACCGCGACTGGGTCGCCGTCCCGGTCGAACTGCATCGTGGCGCGCAGGTACTCCAGACCGGCTGAGCTGAGAGCCAGCGCCGCCTCCGGCGAGTCAGCGGCGAGCTCGGTCAGGCGGCGGAACGGCGTCAGATAGCCGGAGCGCCAGTCGTCGGTCGCCCTGATGGTCTCAGCGTCCGACTCACTGACCGCGTCGGCCGCAGCCGCGCACGCCTCCCGGCCTACCGCGGTGGAGCTGCGCCGGCCGTCCACCAGGGGAAACTCGACGCCCTGACCATTGTCGTCCGCGGCTGATCCCATGCCCTGATCCTGACCGGTGCTGACGCGGGAATCCACTCCTGGCCCCGCCGCCGACCGCACAACGGCCCGGACGGCGCTGGCGCGAGGCTCAGAGCACCTTGCCCAGGAACGCCCTGAACCGCTCGCTCGTTGGGTTGGCCAGCAGTTCCTTGGGCGGCCCGAAGTCGGCCACCACGCCGTTGTCGATGAAGGCCAGGGTGTCGCCCACCTCGCGGGCGAAGCCGATCTCGTGCGTCACGACCACCATCGTCATACCGCTGTCGGCCAGGCGTCGCATGACATCGAGCACGTCGCCGACGAGCTCCGGGTCGAGCGCCGAGGTCGGCTCGTCGAAGAGCATGAGGTCGGGGTCCATCGCCAGCGCCCGGGCGATGGCGACGCGCTGCTGCTGGCCGCCGGACAGCTGCATCGGATAGCTGTCGCCGCGGTCGCCCAGGCCCACTTTGCCCAGCAGCTCGATGGCGCGCTCACGGGTCTGCGCCTTGTCCTTGCGCTGCACGATGGTCGGGCCGGCCATCACGTTCTGCGCCGCCGTCATGTGCGGAAAAAGGTTGAAGCGCTGAAAGACCATGCCGATCGACCTGCGCTGCTCGGCGACCTCCTTGTCCTTCATCTCGTGCAACTTGTCGCCGCGGCGCTTGTAGCCGATCAGCTCGCCCTCGACGAACAGCTGCCCGGCGTCGATCTTCTCCAGGTGGTTGATGCAGCGCAGGAACGTGGACTTGCCCCCGCCGGACGGCCCGACGATACAGGCGACCTCGCCGCGCTTGACCTCGAGGTTGATGCCGCGCAGAACCTGGTTGCGCCCGAAGTACTTGTGCACCTCGATCGCCTGCACCATCAGCTCCGAAGCGGTGCCCGCCGTGCCCGCCGCGCTGCCGGGCTGGGTCGCGCTCACTTGGAGCCACCCCATCCCAGCCTGGTCCGCAGTTTCTGCAGCGGCGTGGGTGGCAGGTCGCGCATGGCGCCGCGGGCGTAGTACCGCTCGATGTAGTACTGGCACACCATCAGCACCGACGTCAGCGCCAGGTACCAGATGCTGGCCATGACAGCCATGGGGAAGGGCTGGAACAGCCGGTTGCCGATCACCTGGGCCTGGAAGAACAGCTCCGTCGTGAGCGGGATCGCGATGACCAGCGAGGTGGTCTTCAGCATGGAGATCGTCTCGTTGCCGGTGGGCGGCACGATCACGCGCATAGCCTGCGGCAGGACGATGTGGCGCAACGTCTGCATGCGGCTCATGCCCAGCGCCGTGGCGGCCTCCTCCTGCCCCTCGTCCACGCTCAGGATGCCGGCCCGGACGATCTCGGACATGTAGGCGGCCTCGTTCAGCCCGAGCCCCAGCAGCGCCGCCACGAACGCGGGGATCAGCGTCTTGGTGGAGAACGTCAGCAGCTCCGGGCCGAACGGGATCCCCAGCGACAGCGTCTGGTAGAGCGCGATGAGGGAGCCCCACATGAACAGCTGCACGTACACCGGGGTACCGCGGAACACCCACACGAACACCCAGGCGGCGCTGCTCATCACCGGGTTGGGCGACAGCCGCATCACGGCCAGCACCACGCCCAGCACCAGGCCGATCACCATCGCCAGGAACGTCAGCACGAGCGTCACCCCGACGCCCTTGAGGATCGGCGGCGAGAAGATCCAGTCGCCGATCAGGGGCCAGTTCCAGTTGGGGTTGGTGAGCAGGCTGTGGATGAACATCGCCGCCAGGACGGCGATGACGGCGGCGCCCACCCAGCGCCCAGGGTGGCGCACGGGAACAGCCTGGATGGGATCGTGGTGCGATCCCTCACCCGTGCGGGTGCTCTGCTGCTGGGTGGGCATGCCGCTCGCCGCCTAGGACTGCGAGGGGTTGAGCTCGGACTTGGTGATGGAGCCCTGCGAGACACCCCACTTGTCGACGATCTTCTTGTAGGAGCCGTCGTCGATCAGGGACTGCACCGCGGACTGGACGGTCGCGGCGAAGGCGGCCTGGTCCTTGGGCACCACGATGCCGTAGGGAGCCGAGTCGTAGACGTCGCCGAGCGCCTCGAGCTGCGGGGACTGCTGGACTGCATAGCCGATCACCGGCGAGTCCGCGAGCATCGCGTCCACCTTGCCGCTGGTGACGGCGGTGGTGACGTCGGACTGCAGGTTGAACTGCTGGATGTCGATCGCCGGCTTGCCGGCGGCGGTGCACTTGGCGCTGCGGGCCTCGATGTCGGGCACCTGCACGGTGGCCTTCTGCACGCCAACGGACTTGCCGCAGGCGTCGTCGATGCTCACCTTCTGCGGGTTGCCCTTGGCCACGGCCCACTGGGTGCCGGCGTTGAAGTAGCTGATCATGTTGACCTGCTGCTCGCGCTCAGGAGTGATGGTGAACGAGGACATCGAGCTGTTGTACTTGCCGTTGGTGACGCCGACGATGAGCGAGTCGAAGCCGGCGTTGGCCCACGTGGCCTGCAGGCCGAGCTTCTGCGCGACAGCGTTGCCCAGGTCGATGTCGAAGCCCTCGATGGTGGAGCCGTCCGGGCCGATGAACTCGTTGGGCGCGTAGGAGGCGTCGGTGCCGAACGACAGCTTGCCGGTGGACTTGATGGCCTCGGGCACCTGGGCGGCGAGGGTGGCATCGGCGGACACGCTCGGGAGCGCGGCGGCAGAGGCCGAGCCGCTGCCGCTGGCGGATCCACTGGACGAGCCGCCGCCGCAGGCCGTCAGCGCGACCATCGCCGCACCGCCCACGAAACACGCTGCGGCATAGGTCCGGGTGGAACGAGGGGTGCTCATGAATGACTCCGTTGGGTGAGGGAAACGTAACGCGAGTATGGACCTTGCGGTCAGGAATTGGCGGGAGCGGCGTCGGCCAATCTCAATGCGAGGACATGCCGTGGGCGCGGGGACCGGCGGGCCACGCCCACGGCCGCTACCTCAGGACGCGGAAGGGGAGGCCGAGGCCGATGCGGAGCCGGACTCCATCGCAGAGCCGGACTCTGACGACCCCCCGGCGGTGAGCGTCACGCCGGCGGTCTCGCACACGGGCTTGAGGATGCCGAGGACCTCCTGACCTGCGGCGCTGGCCTGGGCCGAGGCGCTCGCGACCGCAGCGGACGCCGAGCCGGAGTTCTGCACCTTCAGCTTGGCCACCGCCGCGGTGATGGCGGCCCCGAGCACCGGCGGCGCCTCGGACTTGATCTGCTCGAGCTCGCTCGTGAGCTCGGCGGCGTTGCTGCCCCGCTGATCGATCGCCTGCTGGACCTGCTCGCAGGCTCCGGGCAGGTTCCCGGCCACGGCCGACGAGGCGCTGGCCAATGCGCTGCTCGCCGCACCCGCCGCCGAGCTCACCGCCGCCTTGGCGCTGCTGGCCGCTCCGACTGCCTTGGACGCGGTGTCGCTGGCGGTGCCGCCGCCGCAGGCGGCCAGGCTAAGGGAGGCGACGGCGATGGCCGAAGCGGCGATCAACTTCTTCACGGTGGTTCCTCTGCAGGTCGGGGGTGGCTGTGCGGCGTCTTCGCAGACCGTCCGGATGGACAACGATCCCTGGGCCGGCTGCGCCGCGCAACAATCTAGACGACGTGGGCCCCGCCCTCCCCCGCGACCTGCTCGCGCTCGGCGGCGTCGATGCCGGCGACCAGGCGCTCCCGCTCCCGGGCGATCCAGCGGCCGGCCGGGTAGTTGCTCAGGAAGTCGTCGGCGAACACCACAGGATCATCCCCGACGATCTCCCGGATGGCCGTGGCGTCGGCCGCGGCCTGTTCGAACAGATCGGCCAGATCGTTCAACATCTCAACGATGCTGTCGGCATCGTCCATGCCGCCGAGGTGGTTGATGTAGCGCTCGAGCGCCGCCACCGCCGCCCGATAGCTCGACGGCAGCGCCGCGATGCGCGCCTGGTACTGGCGGTACTGCTTCCTCTGTTCCATCCACTTGACGGCCATCAGCCTGCGCCCTTCTCTCGGAGTTGATCCAGCTGACCGGAGAGGAATTCCCAGGCCTGCCAGAATTCGGCCAACTGCGCGCGCCCGGCATCGTTCAGCCGGAACACCTTGCGCGGCGGGCCCTTGGTCGAGGGCACCTTCTCCACCTCGACCAGCCCGCGCCGCTCGATACGGATGAGCAACGCATACACGGTGCCGTCGGCCATGTCGGTGAAACCCCGGGCCCGCAGCTCCTCGGTGATCTCGTAGCCGTATGCGGGGCGCCCGTCGAGGATCGCCAGCACGATCCCCTCGAGGGTGCCCTTGAGCAGCTCCGTCGCCTGGCCGCCCATGGTCGCTCCTCGTTAGTCAGTAACACTAGGTACTACTAAATAGTGACACTGACTACCGATCGGGTCAAGGGTGTCTGCGGCGCTAGTGCGGCTTCAGCAGGATCTGCAGCGAGATCACGAGCAGCCCGATGACGCCGCCGACGCAGGCCGCGAGCACGAGCCGCCATCCCCGCAACCCGGCGCGGTAGGCGGCGACTGCGGCCAGCGCGATCAGCGTCACGGCGGCGGTCCAGATGAGGACGTTGATCGTGCCATCGGCATCGAGAGGACTGAGGAAGCCCAGGCCCACGACGACCAACGGCGGCACAGCGGCGAACAGGACCTGCAGCTGTGAGAGCAGCAGCGCGCGCCACTCCGACCATGTCAGCGGGCGCCGGTAGTCGGCGATCTCGTCCAGCGCCTCGGAGAAGCCGTGGGCGATGGCGATGGCCAGGATCGGCCCGATGATGACGAGCGTCATGCCCATGAAGGTCGTCAGCTCGGACCACTCGTCATAGACCACCAGGACCGACATCAGCACGATGGTCGTGTAGGTCAGGCGCTCCAGGTGGATCGGCATGCCAAGCACGCGCAGGGGGGTATGGGGAACCGCGTCGGCGGTATTGGCGGCGGCCGGTTCAGACACCTACCCATCGTGGCACAACCCAGGAGTGGAGCGCCCTTGCCGGTGCGGCGACTTCAGTACTCCGCGTGAGCCAGCACCTCGGCCGCCGGTGGCAGGGCCGCGGGGTCCGACAGCGTCGGGTCGGCCAGGTAGGCCCGGATGACCTGCGCCAGCTCGGCCGGGTGCGAGAAGTTGATGGCGTGCGCGGCGTCGTGCAGATAGACCACGCCCAGGTGCGGGCGGTCGTCGGCGGCCTCCGACAGGTCGACCACCTTCTGGTAGGCAGGCAGCAACGGGTCAGAGTGCCCGACGACCGCCAGGATCGGAGTCCGCATCGCGAACACGTTCTTGATGGTGGGCGACTTGGTCATCTCGCTGAACAGGCGCAGGCTGTTGACCACTCCGAACCGGGCGTAGTCGGGCCCGGCCACCTTCAGCAGGCGGTTGGGCTCGTGCAGGCCGTCGCGCATCAACTGCGACAGGCCCCGGCCCAGCGGACGGTTGTGCAGGCTGCCGGCCGGGGACACCAGGATCGCGCGCTCCACCCGGTCGGGGTGCCGCTCGATGCAGCGCAAGGTCACCATGCAGCCCATGGAGTTCGCGACCACCGTGGTGCGCTCCAGCCCGACCGAGTCCATGAACGCCACGACCGAGTCGGCCAGGGCCGCGATGCTCAGCGGCTTGCGCGGACCGGGCGTGCGGCCGTAGCCCGGCAGGTCGGGGACGTAGGTGCGGTAGTCGTCGACCAGCAGCGCTGCGGTCGGCAGCAGGTAGGTGCCGGAGATCCCGAAACCGTGCAGGTGGACCATTGAGGGCGCATCTGCCGGGCCCGCGTGCCGGTAGAAGATCTCACCCGGCTCGGCGCGCACCCGCGACCCGCTCACCATCGGCAACCCCTTCGTTCACGACGGGCAGCCGGCGACCGCGGCGCCACAGGATGATCTGCCAAACGTAGCGCGCGACGACGCCGAGCACCACGAGCGTGGCGAAGGGGTAGCCGCCGGTGGCGGTGAACACCGCGTTGGCAGGTCCGAGGTTGACGTCGCCCACCAGCACCGCCACCTCGCCGTCCTCGTCGGTGTTGGCGATGCGCTGCACCAAATCCCCGTTGGCGTTGATGATCGCGGCATCCCAGCCCACGTCCGTCTTGACCAGCGGCACCCGGTTCTCGATGGCGCGGAACGTCAGCGACTCCCAGCGCAGATGCGCCATGGAGGGTGGGTCGAGCGCCGGGATGGCCACGATCTCCGCCCCCGCCAGCGTGGTCAGCCGCACGCCCGAGTCGGCGAAATCGTGATCCCAGCAGATCACCACGCCCAGCTGGCCGATCGGGGTGGCATAGGTGGGGTACCGCTCGACGGCGGTGAAGCGCTCCCCCTCCAGCAGCACTGGGTGCACCTTGGCGTAGGGCTGGGCGCCCATAGTCCCGTCCGGCAGCACCACCGCGGCGAGGTTGGCGGCCTCCGGGTCGGGGAAGTCGGGCTCGTAGCCCACCACCAGCGTGACGTCCAGGTCGCGCGCCAGAGCACGGATCCAGTCCCCCTGGGCGCCGTAGACGTCATAGTCGAAGATGATCTCGGGCCACACGACCAGCCGGGCGCCCTTCGCCGCCGCGTCGCGGGTGAGCGCGTCCAAGTCCGCGGCGAGGGCGGCATTGCGCTGGGTGTTCTGCGGCTCGGGCAGCTTGACCCCGGTGATGCTCGACCCGTCGAAGGGCACGTGGGCGATGCCTGGCTGCACGCTCGCAACCCGGACGGTCGGGCCTAGCTCGGAATTGACGTTGGCGTACATGGCGAGGCTCAGCGCGAACCATGCGACGGGGACCCCCAGCGCGACCGCGACCGAGGTGCGCCAGACCCGGCGCGGGATAGCCACCGACCCCAGCGCCGGCCACCTGCGATCCATGAGCCGCAGGACGATGAGGGCCAGGCCGGCGTTGCACAGCAGCAGGGTGAACGTCAGCGCCGGCGAGCTGAACCAGCTGACGGGCTGCGCCAGCGCGGGCGCCGGGGCGAGCCGGTAGGCGAACCAGAACACCGAGCCGATGTACACGCTGAGCTGGGCCAGCACCTCCAGCGCGGTCCACAGCAGCGGGAAGCTGACGATGAACCAGCGGTACTCGGTGCGCTCGTTGAAGGGACGCTCGAAGGACCCCACGAGCGCCCAGCACAGGCCCAGGACCAAGGGGATGCCCAGCACGGCGGCCGGCCCGACCACCTCGGCGGCGAACATCGAGTACGAGAGCCAGTAGCCGAAGGCCGCGATGCCGTAGGCCAGTCCCGACCAGCGCCGCGGCAGCACACGGTAGGCCGCGACGTACATCGGCACGTAGGCCACGAGGGACAGCGGCCAGATGTTGCCGTGCCCGTCCCAGACGATGAACAGCATGACGGCGCTGAGCGCCGCCAGGCCGATGCCGGCAAGGACTCGGGGCATGTTGCGCCTGCGACTCAGCAGCGCAGCGTGCACCAGTAGTTGGTCCAGGGGTTGTCGCAGTAGATCCAGTCCGTCCGGGGGAAGGTGTAGCCGCCGGCCGCGCCCTCCAGCTCGGCGTCGGACACCTCCTCGCCCTCGCCAGCGACCGGCAGGTCGGCCAAATCGATGGTGAAGCCGTGGGCGTTGGCGACGCGCACGAAGTCCTCACCGGTCTGGGCGGCCTCGAGCTCGGCTCGAAGCTCGGCGTTGTCGGCGGCGGCGGCGCGCAGGGCGCTCAACTGTTCATTTGACATGCGTCCAGATTTGCACATCGGTAGCGGCTTGCCCAGCCCTGTGACGAAGGCTTAGACCAAGAGTGCCAACAGGTCCGCGCCGTCCGCGCTGGCTGCCAGGTGGGCGCCGATCCCGGCTACTCCCGTCATGAGCCCCGGGGTCACGCTCCCGGTGCTGGCCGACTCGTCGACGGGAAGTGCGAAACGGACGCCGCCGCCCGTTCCGGCTCGATCCAGGACCCGTCTCGTCAGGTCGTCGGCCGCGGCCACCCACGCACTCCTACCAGCCCACCGGCCGACGCCGCGCAGGATCGCGGCACGTCCCAGGTTGCCGCAGCACAGGTGGTCGGTCGGGCCCAGCGGGCAGGCCGCCACGGTGGCCATCGCGACCTCCAACTCGTGGCGCCAGACGGCCGCGTCCGGATGGTCCGGCGCGAGGTCCAGGGCGCGGGCACGCGCCAGGCCGATCCCTGCCGCGCCATGGCACCACGCCACCATGAAGCCCGGCTCGCCGCCGGGCCCCAGGGCGTGGGTGCGGAAATCGGGCCAGTTGCCTGCATCAGCAGCGAGATGCCGATGCTCGTAGGCGAAGGCCCGAGCCGCGGCCTCGACATAGTCCGACCGGCCAAGAGCGGTGCCTGCCTCCAACAGCGCCAACCCCATCCCGGCCGCGCCGTGGGCCAGCCCGGTCAGCGGGCGGGACGCGATGGGACTGGGCCAGCCGCCCTCGTCCAACTGTGTCGACACCAGCCTTTCCGCCGCCGCCGCCAGCAAGCGCGCCGTGGCCTGGTCGGACTCGGCGCGATGACGCCGCGCCACGGGGGCGACGAGGCCCGCCACGCCGGAGAGCAGGTCACCGTAGGGATCCCGCCCGATCAGTTCCGCCGCCGACGTCAGCAGGGCCGCTTCCTGGGCAGCGCTGAGAAGCGACGTGGAGATGGAGGATCGCTGAAGATCGATCATCCGCAGAATGCCCCCCAGGCCTCCCCAGCCGAGACCGAGGTCACGCAGGTAGCGGAGTCGCGCATAGGGATCGGCGCCGGTCAGCCTCTGCAACGCGGGGGCGAACATGGCCTCGCCATCGGGACGCGCTGCACCGGCTCGCAGAAGACCCGCAAACGCGGCTAAGCCCGCACGTCCGTCATAGAGCCCGTCGCCTATGAGCCCCAGCTGCAGCCGCTCGGCGTCCGGCAGGAGCGACAGCGTGAGCCAAGTCCGGTTCCCCCGACCGTCCCAGATCGCATCACGCTCCAGCTCGACCGCGATCGTGTGGGCGGCGTCACGCGCCGACTCCGACGACAGGGCGAACGATGACCGACCCGGCGGCCGTCCCGGTCGCCGCAGCGCCGCCGAAGGCCCTTCCGGCGCCTGGTTCGAGGACATGCGCTGGTATCGGGCCAGGATGGCGGAGCGGATGATCCGACGCTGCCAGTCCAGGTCGCGCTCGCTCAGGCGTCCCACCCGGTCGACGGCCTGCGCCAGGCCGTCTGCCCTGATGAGCCCGAAGATGGTCCCATCTGCCGAGTCCACCGTGTCCATTCCCAGGCGGTAGTCGAAATAGGGAACATCGAGGTTCTCCATGTCCACGAGCTCAGCGGCGAAAACCGACCAGAGCGGGCCCGGTCCGTCGGCGAGAAGGCTGCTCCTGGCCAGCCGCTCCAACTCGAAAGCCCGGGCATTGGCGTCCCGCAGCGCCCGGGGCCGCAGCGCCGCCTGTTGGACGAGCGCGTACACCCTGGTGGCCCGCAGCACCACACGACGCCGCAAGCCGTGGAATCCGCCGAGCGCGCCGAGGAGCTCCTCGCGATGGGAGGGCACCATGGCGGCGCGATACACCTCCTCGAAACCAGCCACGAGGGTGTCGACCCAGTCGGCGAGCGGGTTGGGCCGCCCCGCAGTCACCGGCAACGACGTCGGTTGCGACCGCTCCTCCGAGACGCGGACCCAGACCATGTCGTCGGTGTTGATGTGCGCCCATCCGGGTCGCACCACCGGCGACCCGCTCGACTCGACCCCCAGAGCGCTGATGTCGTACGCAACTGGCGGACTCCCCCCCAGCACCCACGTGGGCAACATGCCCACCCGCAGCACCGAGTCGGCGATGAGGGGATCGCCGACCTGGCCGGGCGACAGCGGATCGCCGGCGCCGGCGGGCCCGTCGTCGCCGTCCACCTCAGCTGGCTGCAGCAGCGTCTCGGCATCGATCAGATGGATCTGCGGGCCGGCCGCGATGAGGTTCTCGCAGTGCGCGTCGGTGGCACCGAGCAGGTGCAGGACGGCCAGAAGCCGACCGGCGTTCCGGTAGAACCGCCGCAGCTCGGCACCACCCTCGCATGGTCTTCCCCGGACGTAGGAGCAGTAGCCGTACTCACCCCCGCCCTCGGCTAGAGCCGCTCCCGGCACCACCTCCAGGGGTTCCGGGGCCTCGCCGACCCACGACCAGACCAGCGCCAGCACCTGCTGGAACTGCGCCTCGATACGGACATCCTTCGGCTTGTAGACGACCCGCCACACCGGCTCGGCGGAATCCGCGCGGCCATCGTCCAGGAGTTGCTGGAACGACAGCACAGCCACGCCTCGGCCACCCCGGTGGGGATCGCTCAATCCGGCCTCGACGCCGACGAGCGATGCTGCCGCGGGCACCCCGAGGCGGGCGGACAGCAGCTGGCGGTCGCGCGCGACGCGCGACAGGAGCTGCGCGGTGTTGCGACGCCACTGCTGCCCCACCATGACGATGAGGCGCCCGAGGACGGGGTACTTGCCGAGGATCCCCGTCAATCCGTCGGCCAGCTGGTCGCGGCACCAAGCCCGGTACCTGCCCCGGTGCGGCGCCCCGGCCCCGGCGTCCGCCAGCAGGCCTAGGGTCAAATTGGCGCCCGCGGTCCTGGTGAGCGAGAACTCCTGGCCCAGCGTCGGTGCGCAGATCTCAGCGAGTCGCTGCAGCAGGGCGCTTTGCAGGCCATCCCAGGCAGCGTCGGCCACCCGACGTCGGTGTTCGGTGCCGAGCTCGCGGGCCAGCCGTTCGGCGTTCCAGCTCACGATGGGTGCGAGCAGATCGGCGAACGGGATGTCCGAGGCGTCCGCAGGCCGACCACGCGCAGGCGCGTCGTCGCGGGTCGCGCTGCGAGCCGCCGCGCGCAGCTCCTCGAGCTCCTGCCACCACTCTGGCAGCCGCTCAGCGTCGCTCGGTGCGCTCGGGGCGCTCGCCATGGGCAACCACTCGCCCAGCCGTTCCGGGTCCAGTCCCGCCCACGCCAGCCGCTTCGCGAAGAGTCCGGCCCCTGCCGGGTCCACCGCCTCGCGCCAGGACGCGACGTCGGCCTCGACCGCCTCCTCGGCTGCTGTCGGGCCCGCAGCCCCGGTCGACTTCCGCAGGGTGGGCGACTCCACGGCCGGCTCCCGCACCTCGGCTGCCCGCAGCAATCGGTCAGGCCAGCGGTGCCCATGCTGGACGATGCGGCGGTCCAGAGCCGGCAGCGAGCTCGGGTCAGGCGCTGCAGCCGACACCGCGGTTGTCATCTGCCACTCCTCACTGCGCCGGGTGGTCAGGTGATGCCACCCGGCCTGGCTCATCGGTCCTCACGCTACGGCCTCGCACGACCTGGCACCCCCCTGCCCCGCAGCCGCACTCGGGCGACGCCGGGCGATGCCAGCGGACGAGGCGATACCCACGGCCGGGGGCGATACCCACGGCCGCGTTCCGCGAGTAGCGTGAAGGACGAGCGGCTGCATGGTCAGGCACAGTCCCGCCGATCGCGGCCGGCACCGACAACGAGGAGCGTCGCCATGACCGATCCCGTCACACCAACGACCGACGACGACGCCATCTTCGCCGAGTCCCACAACCCCTACGGCTCGCCTCCCGGCAGCGGCATCACGATGCCGCCGTACTACCAGCCCACGCCATCGGTGAAGAACAAGACCAACTACTTCCCGCAGAGCGAGCCGCTGGGCCCGGACGAGATGCGCATCATCTTCATGGGTAGCCAGCCCTGGCCGCCGCGCCAGTCCCAGGCCGGCACCTGCATCATGGTCGAGCTCGGCAACGGCAAGCGCTTCTTCTTCGACTTCGGACCCGGCTGCCTTCGCAACATCATCGCCAACCAGGTCCCCGTGCCGGAGATCAACGACATCTTCCTCACCCACCTGCACCTCGACCACTATGCAGACATCCCCTACCTGTGGCAGTTCGCGCCCTTCAACGGCCGCTGGAAGCCGTTGCGGATCATCGGCCCCTCCGGGCGCACCCCCGAGCTCGGGACCGCGGCAATGGCCGAGCACATGCAGCAGATGGGCCTGTGGACGTCGATCCAGGCCGCCGGCATGCCGCTGGCCGACGGCTACAAGATCGACGTGACCGAGTTCGACTACCACGACGACGGCGGCGTCTGCTACGACGCCGACGGCGTCAAGGTCACCCACTGGCGGCGATCGCACGCCGTGGACGGCGCCTCGGCCTACCGCCTCGACTGGAACGGCCTGTCCTTCGTCTGGACCGGCGACGGCAAGCCGGACAAGCTCACGGCGAAGTACGCCGAGGGCTGTGACGTGTTCGTCACCGAGATGGCCGTGGACAACGTCGCGCTGTGGGCGCTGAAGCAGGGGGTGTCGCCGTTCATCGGCGCATTCACCCTGGACAACTTCCACACCTCTCACTACGCCGCCGGCTACCTCGCCCATCTGATCCAGCCGCGGCTGGCGATGGCGACGCACCTTTCGTACGACCGAGAGATGATCGGCGAGATGATCGCCGGCGTGCGCACCCATTACCAGGGCATGTTCGCCTTCGGCATCGACCACACCGTGGTCAACGTGACCAAGGACAAGCTCTGGATCCGCGAGGCGGCGCTGCCGGAGACGACCAACACCGCCCGGGCGACTCCGGAGTGGCTGCTGGCCAACGAGTTCGACGGCAAGATGCCCGACGACGTGGAGGTCAAGAACCCCTTCATCGCCAACCAGGAGCAGTCCGTGCGCGACCTGGAGTTCCCGCCGGAGGTCTACACGCCGGCAGACCAGGTGCGGCGCTGGGCGCACCCGCTGCCGCCGGAGTTCAAGATGCAGACCTCGATGATGGTGGGCGGAGCCCCCAACCCGCCCGCGGACGCAGTGAAGACCCCGGCGAAGCCCGGCCCGCCGACGCCCGCCCAGAAGTGACCCCGGACCGGAGCGGCGCCGGCGCACTCGAGCGCGACGAGAGAGACGCCGGCCAGCACAACGCCGTTCCGCTCACCATCCTCACGGGGTTCCTGGGCGCGGGCAAGACGACGCTGCTCAACCGGATCCTGTCCGGGGACCACGGTCTGCGGGTCGCGGTGCTGGTCAACGACTTCGGGACGCTCAACATCGACGCGGAGCTGATCGTGGGCGTCGCCGACGGGGTCGTCAGCCTGGCCAACGGGTGCACTTGCTGCTCTCTGCGCGACGACCTGGTGCAGACCGTCCTGGACCTGCTCGGAGGGTCCGATGAATCCGGGCGCCAGAGGGACCACCATCCCCCCGATCTGATCGTGCTGGAGGCGAGCGGCGTGGCCGACCCCGGCGGCATCACGATGGCCTTCAACTCCCCTGCCCTGCGCGACCGCATCCGGCTGGACGGCGTCACGTGCCTGGTGGATGCCGACCAGGTGCTGGCACTCGCCGCGGAGCCTGCCATCGAGCGGCTCATGCTGCTGCAGATCGCCTTCTCGGACATGGTCGTCCTGAACAAGGTCACCATGGCAGGGCCGGGCGAGGTGGCTGCGGTGCGTGGGTGGATCGATGCGCACTTCGACAACATCCGGGTGTTCGCAACCGACTTCGCCGAGGTGCCCGACGAGGTGCTGCTGTCGGTGGGCCGATACGCGGCGGCAGCTTTGGGTAGGGCTGGGTCCACGCCGGATGAGACGCCCGATCCTGGGGGCGACCATCCGCGGTTCGACACCTGGACCTACGCAACCGAAGCGCCGATGTCCCTGCCGCTGCTCCGCGGGGCGATGGACCGGCTGCCCGGGAGCGTGTTCCGATGCAAGGGCATCGTCCGCACGTGCGAGGAACCCGAGCGGGCGAGCGTTTTGCAGGTCGTGTGCCGCCGCGTCGAAATCACCCCTGGGGAGCTTTGGAGCGGACCTGCTGGCACCAGGTTGGTGGTGATCGGCGCACCGGGCAGCCTCCGATCGGATGAGTTGCAGCAGCTGTTCGACTCCTGCCTGGCCGCGTGAGCCGCGGACCGAGCGTTCACGCGATCCCGGTCGTTGGCCGATGCCCGGGCCACCACGCACCCCAGCCCAAGCTCGGACCCTCCCGCGCGCCAAAGTGAGGTCTATTCTCCAGGCGAGCGGCGGGCGCACTCGGCAGTGAGGTTTACTCGCCCAATCTCGGCCGGTAAACCTCACCAAGAAGCGCGTCAGGCGCTTGCGGCAGGCCAGTCGTTGGCCAAGACCACACTTTGCAGTGCGTTCCGCCGAGAGCGAGAGGTGAGCGCCGACCTCTGAACGCGATCCGACCAGGGTCCGCACCTGTGATCCGGCCGCACCGCACATGTTGGCCAAGCTCGGCAAAGCTGCCACACCCCGGATGGGCCGCTGCAGCTAGTGGCGGTCCGGTCGGCTGGCAGCAGCACGGAGCCTCTGCTCGATGCCGGGCGGGATGGTCGAGTCGGGGTCGCGCCGACGGGCGGCGTCCTCCCCCGCGGCCAGGGCGTCGGTGGCGGCCACGAGCGAGGCGTAGAGTGCCGGACACGTGGGGCACGAGGCCAGATGCGTCTGCAGCATGACCGCGGTCGCCTCATCCACATCGTGGTCCAGGAAGTCGCTCACCCGGCGTCGCGCCTCCCAGCAGCTCAGCGGCACGCCGCGCACCGCACGCCGCCGCTCCACGCCCTCGGCCAGCGCCGTGACGAGCATCATGCGCCCGCGCCGCAGACGTTGCTTCGCGGCCGGCACCGAGATGCCGCAGACGGCGGCCGCCTCGGCGGCGGTCATGCCATGCGCGTCGTGCAGGACGACAACGGCACGGTGCGAATAGGGCAGCCGGATGAGCGCGTCGTGGAGCTCCGCCGCCGTCTCCGCCCGCGCCACGACCACGGCGGCATCGACCGTGTAGTCGTTGTCCTGCCAGCGCAGCTCCACCTCGGCCTCCACATCCTCGGCCGGGACCTCCCGCTGCGCCCGGGCGCGGTCCACGGCAAGGTTGTGCAGAATCCGGTGCAGCCAGGTCGCGAGCGCCGCATCCCCCCGGAACGACGCAGCCCGCTCCAACGCCCGGACGCAGGTGTCCCCGACCAGATCCTCGGCCAGCTGCTGGTCGCGCACCATCGAGGTGGCGTACCGCAGCAGGCCGGGGATCTCGGCCGGGAGCAGCTCGGCGAGCTCAGCCTGTTCCATGGCAACGAGCGTAGGCGCGCAAACGTCTGGCCGGAGGTTCGGCGTCAGCCGACAGCGGTGGTCCGCTTGCTCGTCGGCTGCCCGTCCACGGGACAGGTGCTAAGCCCGAACACGCGGTACAGCGGGCAGAACCCGACCGCGGCCGTCACGAGCATCACCACTCCCACGACCGCCAGCACGACTCCGAGCACCGATCCGAACCCCACCAATGCCGCGACTGCGAAAGCCACCACGGCCGCGACGAGGCGGATGATGCGATCCACGTTTCCCTCATTCCGCTGCATGATCTGAATCCCTTCTCAGTTGTTCCCGGCAGCAGCCCCGAACCGGGCCTGCTGCGCTTGCATCCCATGGACGGACGAGGGGGCGGAATGGATACATCCGCAGCTCACGGGTGACGCATCACACAGACGGCGGACCGATGCCTCACATCCGATCCATGCCGATCACTGCTACTGTTGGGCCAGCGCCGATCCCTTGGTCGGCGCCATGACACTGCGGCCGCAAGTCCCCCGCGCTCACACACCGGCGGGCGATTTCCCACAGACGGCGGCGCAGCCAAGGCTTGGCGGTACTTGGAGAGCTACCAGTCCCAGCCACTTCCTGCGAGGCTGAACCGGCCGCGGGCGCGACGTGCGCCGCTGCCCTGGCACCGCCGGCCACTTCGAGACTTCACCGACTTTCGCGCTGCGAACCGATCCGGCTACCGCCGGAGGTCGCAGCCCTTCCTGAACAGGATCATCATGACCAGCACGACAACCACCCCCATGGCCGACCTCGGCCTCACCCCCTCACTCGTGGCCGGACTGGCCGCACGGGACATCACCCAGGCCTTCGACATCCAGGCCAAGGCGATCCCCCCTGCCCTCGAGGGCCGCGACGTCTGCGGACGGGCGCCGACCGGATCGGGCAAGACGCTCGCCTTCGGCATCCCCGTCGTGGAGCGCGTCACCGAGGCCCGGCCGGGACGCCCCAAAGCCCTCATTCTCACCCCCACCCGCGAACTCGCCGCCCAGATCGGCGACGAGCTCAAACTCCTCATCGGAAGCCGGCGCATCCGTGTCGCAACGTTCTACGGCGGCGTGGGCTTCGGCCCCCAGCTCAGCGCCCTGCGCCGCGGCGTGGAGGTCGCGGTGGCGTGCCCCGGACGTCTCGCCGACCTCGTCCGGCGCGGAGACGTGAGGCTGGACGAGGTCGAACTCGTCGTGCTCGACGAGGCCGACCGCATGGCCGACATGGGCTTCCTGCCGGAGGTTCGCCGACTGCTGGACGCGGTAAGGCCGGATCGGCAGACGCTGCTGTTCTCGGCCACCCTGGACGGTGACATCGACGTGCTGGTGCGCCACTACCAGCGCAACCCCGTGCGCTGCGCAGTCGAGCCCAGGCACGACCACGTCGACCGCACCACCCACACCTTCCTGCCCGTCAGCCGCGAGGCTCGCACCAAGACGGCCGCCGCCCTCGTGGCCGAGCACGGCACCACCGTGGTCTTCACCCGTACCAAGCGCGGCGCCGACCGGGTCGCCCGCCAGCTGGCCAACGCCGGGCTGGCCTCCGTGGCCATCCATGGCGGACGCTCGCAGCGGCAGCGTGACCGAGCGCTGTCGGACTTCACCGACGGCCGCGCCCAGGTACTCGTCGCCACCGACGTGGCCGCCCGTGGGATCCACGTCGACGACGTCCGCTGTGTCATCCACTACGACCTGGCCGGCGATCACAAGGACTACGTGCACCGCTCCGGCCGCACCGGTCGCGCCGGTGCGCGCGGCACCGTGGTGTCGTTGGTGACGGCCGAGGACTCGGCGCAGGCCGCTAGCCTGCAGCGCGACCTGGGGATGGCGCCGGCGCGTTCGGAAGAGCGACGCGCCCGGGGTTCCCGTCCCGGGGCCCCCGCAGCCGGCGGCACCCGATCCCGGCGGCGGCGCCGGGGCAGCCGCTGACCGGCCTCAGACCGGGTCCGGCTGCCCGCCGTCCGTGAAGCCCACCCGGCGATGGCTGCCGTCGCAGAAGGGCTTGTTCGCGCTGTGGCCGCAGCGGCACAGCCACACCCGCTCGGCCTCCTCCAGCACCGAGCCGTCGGCCGCCAACACCCGCACCGGACCCGACACCGCCAGCGGGCCATCGGCCTCGGCGGTGATGGTCACCCCATCGGCGGCCGACTGCTCGACGATGCCCATCGCCTCGGCGACGACATCCTCCTCGGCGGCGGCCTCGCCGGCAGCAGCCAGCTCGTCCTCAGGCATGACGTAGCCCAGGGCGCCGCTCGGGCAGCCGTCGATGGTGCGCCGGAGGGCGTCGGGAGTCGCGGCCGAGGCATCTATCCAGGGACGCTCGTCGGGCCTGAAGACGCCCGGTAGCGAGCGGACACAATGCGCGGAATGGATGCACTTCTCGCCATCCCACAGGACCGTGATCCCATCGGCGACGTACTCTCGACTGGCCATGGCCCATCCTTACCCGACAGCAGGGCGCCGCGCGACCCGACGGCCCAGCAGACGCCGTGCACGGGTCAGGCGCCTGGGTCACGGGACGAGCACGAGCTTGCCCCGGACGTGCCCCTCCTGGAGCCGCTCGTAGGCAGCGACAGCCTGGTCGAGCGGGTACGTCCCCGCCACGTCCACCGACAGCTGACCGGCGTCGATGAGGCCGGCGAGCTCGGCGAGCCCGGCCGATGAGGGACGCACGAACACGTACGCGCCGCCGCGGGCTAGGGCGCCCGCGCCGTCCGCGATGGAGCCCACCCTCCCGGCGTCTGCCAGCAGCCCATCGGACTGATCCAACGCACCGCCGCCCACAAGGTCGAGCACGACATCTACACCCTCGGGCGCGAGCTCGCCCACCTGTTCGACCAGAGCCTCTCCGTACTCCACGGGCTCCACGCCCAGGGCGCGCAGATGGTCGTGGTTGCGAACCGAGGCCGTGCCGATGACGCGGGCACCCGCCAGGCGCGCGAGCTGCACGGCGAACTGGCCCACACCCCCGGCGGCGTTGTGCACCAGCACGACCTCGCCCGGGACGATCTCCATGCGCTGCACCAGTTGCAGCGCCGTCAGGCCCGTCAGCGGCACGGCGGCGGCGGTCACCAGGTCCACCGACTCCGGTGCGGGCGCCAGCAGGCGGTCCGGCAGCACCACCTGCTCGGCGGCGGTGCCGTGCTTCACGACGTCCATCCGCGCATAGCCATAGACGCGGTCGCCCACCGTCAGCGCATGCACCGCCGGCCCCGCCTCGGTGACCGTGCCGGCCACGTCCCAGCCGGTCACGAGCGGGAAGAAGGTCTCGATAGCCCCGGCCAGGTAGCCGAGGCCGATCTTGTAGTCCACAGGGTTGATGCCCGCCCCCGCGACCGCCACGCGGACGCAGTCCGGCCCCATCGGCATGGGCTCGACGTCGCCGACAGTCAGGGTGTCGGGGGCTCCGAAGGCTGCGTAGTACACGGATCGCGTCATCGCGACATCATCGCCCAACCGCGCGCCGGACGCGCTGCGGGCACGGGTCGGCTACTCGGCCAGCGGCAGCGGCACCCCGGCGTCGTCGGCCAGGTCCTGCGCGGCGCTCTGGTGCGTTCGCAGGGGCTTCTCCGGGATGAACAGGCTGAGCACAAGGGCGATCACCATGATCGGGACGGCGACCAGGAAGGTGTAATCCAGCGCCCGGGCGAAGGCGCCCAGGACGGCGTCGTGGATGGGCGGCGGGAGCTCGTGGATCTTGGTCAGCGACGAGGTGAAGTCCGCCGAGCCCGCCGGGAGGCTCATGTTGGGCATGGCCTTCTCGAGCTCTACTGACAGCCGCGAGGTCCAGATGGCGCCGAACGCGGCGGTGCCGAACGACGCACCGATCATCCGGAAGAACGTCGAGGCACTCGTGGCGGCGCCCATGTGTTGGGGATCGACGTCGTTCTGGACGATGAGCACGAGCACCTGCATGACGCAGCCCAGCCCCACTCCAAGCACGAAAGCGGCGATCGAGAACTGCCAGTAGGGGGTGTCGACCCCGAGCCGGCTGAGCAGGTAGAGCCCAACGGCTGCGATCGCGGTGCCCACGATCGGGAACGCACGGTACTTCCCGGTGCGGGTGATGATCTGCCCCGAACCCACCGAGGTCAGCAGCAGGCCTCCCATGAGCGGCAGGAGCATCAGGCCCGCCTGCGTGGGCGTGGCGCCGTTGATCACCTGGAGGTAGATCGACAGGTAGACGATGGAGCCGAACATCGCGAAGCCGACGACGAACCCGATGGCGGCGGTCAGGCTGAACACCCGGGATCGGAACAGGCTCAGGTCCAGGATCGGCTCCGGCGCGCGACGCTCCTGCCAGATGAACAGCAGCAGCCCCACGATGCCCGCGGCCACCAAGCCGAGGATCGTCGGCGAGGTCCAGGAGTACTGGTGCCCGCCCCACACCGTCACGAGCAGCAGGAGTGTCACGGAGGCCACCAGCAGCCCGGCGCCCAGCCAGTCGATCGAGCGGCGGCGGTGGTGCACGGGGATGTGCAGCACCGCGCCGAGGACGATGAACGCCGCAATGCCCAGCGGCAGGTTGATGTAGAAGATCCACCGCCACGACAGGTGTTGGGTGAACACGCCACCCAGCAGGGGCCCTACCACCGAGGCCACCCCGAACACGGCGCCGAAGAGGCCCATGTAGCGGCCCCGCTCGCGCGGCGGGATGATGTCGCCGATCACAGCCAGGATGAGCACCATGAGCCCGCCGCCGCCGATGCCCTGAAGCGCCCGGAAGCCGATGAGCTGGGCCATGTTCTGGCTCATGCCGGCCAGGGCGGAGCCAATGACGAAGATCGCAACGGCGGTCTGCAGGGTCAGTTTGCGGCCGTACTGGTCGCTCAGCTTGCCCCATAGCGGCGTCGACGCCGTCGAGGTCAGCAGATAGGCGGTGACGACCCAGGACAGCTCGTTGAGGCCGCCGAGGTCGCTGGTGATCGTCGGCAGGGCAGTGGACACGATGGTCTGGTCGAGGGCGGCGAGCAGCATCGTCATCATCAGCGCACCGAGGATGATCTTGAGCTGTTTGGGATGGGTGACGTAGGTGCTCACCGCGTCGCCGCCGCCAGCAGCGCCGCCGCCAGCAGCGTCGGCGGTCGCGGCGGCCTGCTGCGGCTCGGGATTCCGGTCGGCGCTCATGCGCTCTCCTTGTCAGATTCGGGGGTCGCGTTCGCGTTCGGGTTCACGTTCGGGAGGTGGTGCGGGTGCGGGTGGCCGTCGGACGCTGCCGCATCGTCGGCGAGGCGGCGAAGCAGCGCCACCAGCTGCGCACGGTCGGACTCGTTCCAGTCGGCGGCCGCCCGGGCCATCTCCGAGCCCAGCCGGTCGAGCTTGTCGCGCAGCAGCAGCGCACCGTCGCCGGTGACGCTGACCAGCCAGGCGCGGCCGTCGGCGGGGTCCGGCAGACGCCGCAGATAGCCCTGGGACTCCAGCGATCGCAGCTTCCGGCTGATCGTGGACTGGTCCAGCCCGGTCCGCGCGGCAAGGTCGGCGGGCCGAGCCGCACCGCATCGGCGCAGCATGTCGAGCAGGAAGACGCTGGAGGCGTCGACCGGCCCGGGAGCAGCCATTCTGCGCAGATGGCCGAGGGTCGAATAGAGCGCCTCCAGCACCTCCGTCCACTCGGCCGCGGCGGAGTTACTTGCTTGCACCATGCACACAAGTGTGCCACGGCGGCGGCCGCGCGTCGCGTCTCGGGCGGTGCCCACCTGGACTACGGTCGGCGCATGCCCGCGTCGGATGCCCCATCTGGAAGCGCCGGGTCCCGCCCGCACGGCGTCGGTGGTGCCATGCGCCGAGCGGTGGGCGGGGCGCTCGACGCCACCGTCGGACGCGCCGGGCAGGTGGCCATGGGGATCGGCGACGCGACGGCGCGGGAGATCCTGGAGGAGCTCGAGCCGTACCTGATCGAGCACACGATCCCCACCCTGGTGGACGGCGTGACGGGCCACCTGGCGGAGGTCACGGTGCCCGCCGTGGTGGCCGGCGCCACGCCGCAGCTGGTCGAGCAGTCAATCCCCGCGATAGTCGACGGGCTGACCCCCTATCTGCGCGACCAGCTCATCCCGACCGTCCTCGACGATCTGACGCTGCAGCTCTCCACCATCACGGTTCCGGCGGTGGTCGCAGGCGCGACGCCCCAGCTCGTGGATGACCTGGTGCCGCAGATCGTCGACGGCATGCGCCCGTACCTGGAGCAGGAGCTGGTGCCGGCGGTCGTGGACGGGGTGACGCCGCACATCATCGCGGTCGTGGCCCCGCAGATCGTGGACGGGCTCATGCCCAAGATCCATGAAGAGGTCGTCCCCGGGGTGTTGGACGACATCGTGGACGACCCCCGCGTGCGCACCCTCATCCGCGAGCAGTCCCAGGCCATGATCCTGGACGGCATCGAGCGCTTCCACCGGGTCCTGGCCAGGCTGGACGACGTCATCGAGCGCATCGTCCGCCGGATCGCGCTGCGCAAGCCGCGCCAGCCCAACCCGGCGGCGCCACCCGGCCGCACCCAGGTGGACGCCGGAGTCGCCACCCGGGTGCTTTCCACCACCATCGATCTGGGCGGCGGCGCGTTCCTGGTGAGCATCGGGGTGAGCTCGCTGCTCGGCCTGCTCACGGCCATCTTCGGCGAGCTGCCCAAGGGCCTCATCGCCCTCGTCGCGGCGATGGCTTTCTGCCTGGTGCCCCTGTACCTGGCCCTCAGCTGGTCGGCGGCCGGGCGCACCGTGGGCGACGTCGTCTGCGGGGCTCGGCTCTGCCGCCTCAAGGGCTCCGAGATGGGCTTCCTGGGAGCGCTGGTGCGGGCATTCCTGTTGGTCATCTTCCTCCCGATCTGGATCTTCGGGCTCGTCACGAGCCCGTTCTCGGCCCGCAGGCGGGTACTGCTCGACCTCTTCACCGGCGTCGAGGCGCCGTATGTCGCACGCTCCATCTGGGAGATCGACGAAGGAGCCGATCCACCAGCGTCGCCCACCGCGACGAGCAGCCCCGTCGCCAGCTGACCCGGGCACCCCGCCATGCACCCAGGACAGGCGCTTGACTTTTATGGGACAGCGTCCTACTATTGAGCCATCACCTTACGGAAGGCACATTCGAAGGGAGGCGGGAACATGATCTGGTTCCTCATCTGATCCGACAGTCAGCGGGATTCGGCGGGTTCAGCCGACGGGCGTCGCCCGCACGTCGGTGGGCTCGCCGCCGCCGCTGAAACAGAATCCGAACACCGCTACCTCTTGGCCGGGCGCGACCTGGGCAGCCCAGGCCGGCGGTGTGACCGTCACCGAGGCGCCGGCCACCGCGGCCGTGCCGTTCCAGGAACTCGTCATCGTGGTGCCGGGGGCCAGCGTGAAGGTCAGGGTCCAATTGCCGATCGGGGCCTTGGTCACGTTCTTCACCTTGGTGGCGCGGCAGCCGCCGGTGTCCCAGCTTGATTCCGGCCGGACGCTCACCTGGAGCCCGCCGGCGGACTGCGCTGGCGGGGCGGCGACCGAGGTCGGCGCCGGGTCTGACTCGGTGGCCGGCTCGGTGGCCGGCGGCGGTGCGGGTGTTGCCGCCGCGCTCGTCGAGGAGCTGGCCGGCGGCGACGACGCGTCCGTGATACCCCCGAAGTCGATGCGCTCGCGCTTCTGCAGCGACGTCAGCAGCGCCATCTTGTCGGCGTTGACCGTCTTCCAGTCGTCGGCCAGCACACCCCCGGTGTCACCTGAGTTGGGGTTCCAGGACCAGAAGGTCCACGACGTGCCGTGCTGGCCCAGGTAGTCGGCGAACTGCCGCATCCAGCGTCCCTCGACGGTGTCGAGGCCAACGTCACGACCGCCGAACTCGCCGACGAGGATCGGCGCGGTGCCGCCGTCGGAGATGTACCCGAATCCCTTGTTCCAGCGGTCGGCCAGGATGCTGGCCATCTGCGGCGAGCTGAACCACGGCTGGGCGTGCACTCCGGGGCCGTATTCGTGCGGGGAGTACACGACCCGACCAGGTGTGGACAGCCGCACCGGATTGGAGCGCACCCCCTCCAGGTTGCCGCCCCACCAATGGCTGTTGAGCTGCTGGCCGCCTGCCACCTTGTTCTCGATGCCCTCGACGATGATGAGCCAGTCCGGCGCCTTCGCCAGCACCGCGTTGCCGGCCAGCTCGGCGGCCCGGCGCCAGTCCGTGGCCGAGCCGGTCCCCCAGGTCGCCGACCCGTGCGGCTCGTTCTTGAGGTCGGCGGCGACCACATTGGGACGATCCGCGTACCTACTCGCCAGTGCCTCCCAGACGGCCACCCAGTCGGCCTCGCTGAAGCCGCCCTGTCCGAACCAGAGGTCGTCCATGAAGCCGTCGTCGGTCTGCGAGTGGTTGTCCAGGATGATCATCAGACCCTGGCGGCCCGCCTCGTCGATGATGATGTCCATGACCTCCTGCGGCGTGCGCCCGGCCAGCTCGGCATTGCGCCCGTTGGAGTACTCGATCCCCGTGGTCGACGTGGACTGCAGCGCCTCGAGCGAGAAGGGCAGCCGGATGGTGTTGAACCCCAGGGACTTGATCTGGGCCAGCATGTCCTTGTAGTCCCGGGACCACAGCCCGTGCGGAGCGTGGTTGTGGGTCTCGAAGCCGAACCAGTTGACTCCCTGCAGGACGATGGGGCGGCCCTCGGCATCGACGATGGAGCTGCCCTGCGTGGAGAGCGGAGTCGCCACCGCCGTGAACGGGGGTGGTGGAGTCGGGACAGCCTTGCTGCTTGGGGTCTCCGCGGCAGTTGCCGTTGGCGTCGGCGAGGCTGTGGGTGCCGTTCCGTCGACAGGCGTACTGGCCGTGCCGGGTGCTGGGGCTGCCGCCACCGCGGCGCCTCCCTCGGCCAGCGTGAACCCCGGGGACGTCGGAGGCGCAGGCGAGCCGGTCAGGCAGAAGCCGCTCGCCGAGTACGCCCCGGCGGGCGGGGCGTGTGCCCCGCCCGGCAGGCCGAGGGTCACGCGCGTGCCGCTGGTGGCCGCCTCTGCGTTCCAGACGTTGCGCACGGTCGCGCCCGCAGGGAGTGTGAACGAGACGGTGGCCGGCGAGACGCCACGCGATCCATCGTTGCGGACTGCTATCGCGCCGCACCAGCCGCTGGACCAGGTGGAGTTCGGCTGCACCACCGCCGTGACAGTGTCCGTAGCCGCCACAGCAACTTCGGCCGCAGGGGCCATCGCCGGAGCGATCCCAAGGGCGGCACCGGCACAGAGCAGGCCGGCAACCATCACCGCCGCATAGGTGGGGAACCCCCGTCGCCCATCGCTTTGCTGCGCCTGCATGATCCTCGTTCGCATAGGTCGGCTGTCGATGCCCATCGACCCTCTGACCGCCCCGAGCATAGGCTGTCCCCGCCGTCGAGGGCACTAAGGCGATGAGCGGAATCCTTCGGTCGGGCCCCGGAGAGCGGACTGTCCGGCACAGCCGAACGGCAGATCAGCCGTCAGAACCGTCCCGCCCGCGCCGGTCGTTCGCGACCAGGCGAGGGTGACGGCGTCCAGGAAGGCCGAGCCGAGGCCAGGGCTGCCGCCATACCCTCCGGAACCCCCGAGGCCGCCCGTCCCATCATCGGTCACGGTGATCCGAACCACATCGTCGAGAGGGCGTGCCAGCGCCATCGACACATGTTCGGCCCTTCCATGGCGAACCGCGTCGGAACAGGACTCAGTGATGATGTCGGCGACTGCCGACGCGCACGCGGGATCGGTCGTGATGTCGTCGAGCAATCCATTCGAGTCCTCGAGCGTCACCTGGCACAGACCCTCCCAGGTGACGCGCACGCGATCCAGCGCCATGCGGGGGTCGCGCACGATCTCGGGGGCCTCGGCAAGGCCCGCGACAGCCTCCACGACGGAGTCCGCGACAGTCTGGGCCAGGTCTGCGCTCATGTGGTCTTCGCCCGCCGCGGTGGCACGGTCGAGCCTGATGGCGCCGGCGTTCAGTGACACCTGCACGGGTCCGTGGAGCTGCCGGGCCAAGGCGCCCCGCAGCGCACTGAGCCGAGCGTTGGCATGGGCCACCTGCCAGTCGAGGCGGGCCTGGGCCGAAGCGACGCCCGCGATCGTGGCGTCATGCGTGCGGCCGACCGACCTCGCGATCAGGATCACCCACCCCACAACGACCGTGAGCGCCGGCGCCACGAGGGCTCCTCGTTGGGAGTGCTGGGGATCGAAGAGCACCGCGATGCCGAGCAACGACTGGACAAGCCCCAGGGCCACGAGCTCCGCCGTGACTGCCAGCGCCCGCGGCACGGCCGCCAGCCGCGCGATCGAACCCGCGCTGAGGGAGTTCAACAGCACCGCGGAACCCCACAGGACGAGCGAGCTCACCACGGCCCTCGACAGCGGCAGCCCGGCGTCGCCGAACGCCAGGTAGAACGCAACCGGCAGCGCGAAGAGGCAGAGCGCCAGTTCCGCGCTGGGTAGGCGCCCCGCCGCGGTGGCATCGCCCACGAGCAGGCGCAGGTCCAGGCGATAGTCCTGGGCGCGCACCGGCGGCGAGGCGATGGCCGGCGGGCTCGCCACCAGGTCATGGCTCAGCGGCCTCACTACGTCGTGGGCGATCTGGCGAAGCTCCGCTACGGCGGTCGGTCCAGGAAGTTGCGCCAGCTGCTCGATGCCGGGCTGCATCGCGTCCTTGACCTCGCCCTCTATCAGCTCGCGCTGCTGCGCCAGCAGCCCGTCAACGCGATCACGGACAGCCGCATCAGCCTCGTCCAGGGCCGCGATCATGTTGACGCGTCGCACCTCCTGGCGGACCGAGTCCGCCAGGACGGTCGCGCCGAGCACGACCAGGGCCACCAGCACCGCTGAGTTCACCAGGATGTGCGGCGCGACCTCACCGCCATCCGCCACCCCGAAGAGGGCCACCGAGCGCAGGGGCGCCAAGACCGCCAGCGCCGCGACCAGCAGCCACGGACGGGGCTGGTCCGCCCGGGGTCCGAGCGCGAGCCGCAGCGCGAACAGCGGGGCGAAGAGCAAGGCGTCCGCGGCCAGCACCAGGGCGGCAGCGCGCAGGAGGCTCCGGTCGTTATCGGACGGCAGCAGCAGCGCAGCGTTGGCGAGACTCCCCAGCACAGTGGCGACGACCACGGCCATGGACGTCGCTGACGTCAGCCGCAGATGGCTGCCCGCCGTGGCCGCCAGCTTCCGGGCCCGCGCCACTACGGCGCGCAGCCTCCTCATCGTGGCCGCGCCGGCAGCCCCGCGGCCTGGACGTAATGCCGCACCGCCTCGACGCGGGGGTTCAGGTCGCCCTTGGCCTCGATTCCGAGGTGCCCGAAGATGAGCTGCAGCGAGCGCTCCACTGCGCGCTCGCTCACCCCTCGGGCACGAGCGATGGCGCCGTTGGTGAGGCCCTGGGCGGCGAGTCGGAGCACCTCCATCTGCCCAGCGGTGAGTTGTGACAGCGGCCTGTCCGGGCTGAGGTCGTGACGGTAGTCGCGAGGCTCGTCCACCAGGACCGCGTCGATGGCGTCGATGAGGTAGCGCGAGTCGCTGATCATGTCCTTGCGGAGGAAGCCGCAGCCCTCGGGCACCTGGTCGACCCCCACGCCTGCGGTGCGAAGGTCCGGGTGCTTGGTCAGGAAGATCAGCGCGATGTGCGGGTACTGCCTGCGCAGGACGTGGGCCAGGTCCAGACCGCTGGGACCCTCTCCCAGCGAGATGTCCAGCAATGCGGCATCCGGGTCGAACTCCACCACCGCGCGCCGGGCGTCGATGACGTCCGGCGCGATGCGCGCGTCGAAGCCGGCGGCGTCCAGCACCTGGAGCAACAGGGCCCCCATGAGGGCCTCGTCCTCCACCACCAGAATGCGACGACGGAACGGGCCCACCAGGCCAGTGTGTCCTGAGCGGACGCTCATGTCGCGCGCCGGGCACACCGGTGCGTGGCGCTGGGGTGCGCGGCGCTCTGCGGCCCGCTTGCCGCACACTAGCCCCATGGGTGATCCGTCCGCCGCAGCCGGCCAGGCGCCGGTGGCAAACAAGATCGTCAGCTGGCTCGTGCTGCTGTTCGGCCTGCTGGAGGTGCCGTGGGTCATCTACCTGGCATTCACGCAGGAGAAGACGGTGGAGGCCAACCACCTGCGGCTCGCAGCGCTCGGCATCGGGCTCGCCGGGGGCGTGCTCTGCGCCTGGGCGGCGTATGCGTTGTGGCGGCGCCGCCCTGCCGGCGGGGCGCTGGCGGTGGGCGCGGGCACCTTGACGCTCTACCTTGGAATCTCGATGACCCTGTCGCCGGAGCTGTCGGCCAGTGACCTGACGGGGTTCACGATGTTCATGCTGGTTGCCATCCCCGGCACCATCGCCGCAGTGCTGGCGGCCACCTACGTCCTGCGCGGGACTGCCGAGTCACATCGCCGGGTCATCGTTGCCGCCGCCGTCGTGCTGCTCCTGGTCGCGCTCGCCTTCGTCGGCCACGCCGTCGCCCACGCCGTCAGTCCCGACACCATGGGCTGGCTCTCGCGCGCCCGGGGCGTGGTCGTGGTGCTCGACACCGGGGAGAGCATCGGGCTCATCGGGGCGGGCATCGCGTCGCTGCGGGGCCACGCGCGCGCAGCTCTCGTGTTCAGCGTCATCGCCGCGACGCTGCTGACCTGCGACGCCTTCGCCAACGTGGTGGGCGCGGCCCCGGGGGTCGCGGCTGAGCAGGCGGTCTTCTACCTGCTCGTCGGCGAGATCCCCTCGATCGTGCTGTGCCTCATGGTCGCCCGCAGCGCCTACCGGAAGCTGAAGCCCGAGCTCGCGAGCAGCCTCGTGTCGCTGTCGGCTGGTGCATCACCGTCGGCGCCGTCGTCCTAGCCGAAGTACCCGGCGACGTCGACGATCACATCGACGGGGGCGGCCGAGCCGTTGTGGACCTCCAGCGCCCCCGTGGGTGAGATTGCCGTCTGCAGGCCGTTGGCTCTGGTGTAGCCGGGCCCTGGCCAATTGAGCGCCGACGCATCGGGCAGCTCGGCTCCGGCGGGCAATGTCCGCAGGTGCCCGGCGGTCGCCGTGCGCACAGCGGCCAGGTTGTACGCGATCGCCATCGCCCCGGGAGGGGCAGCTGTCAGCCTCGAGTCCACCGACAGCCGGCCGCCGGGAAGCAGGGGTCCAGCTCGTTGCGCCGACGCCTCACGGGTGTCGATGGCACGCGTCGGTGCCATGGGGTGGAACAGCCCTCCGTGGTCGGAGTAGTAACCGACGACATCGACCAGGAATCGCACCGCAGACCCAGATCGGTTGGACACCTTCAGCCGACCCTGCCCATCCAGGCGAGTGACGAGCGCGTTGGCGATCACCTCGTCGGGGGCGGTCCAGTTGATGGCCGAGGACGGTGAGTCGGTCACGTCGCCGGGCATGGTGCGCAGGTGGCCCACTCCGCCGGGTCGCACGACGGTCAGGTTGTAGGCGACGGCTCCGGCTCCGGCGGGGACCAGCGGCGTGCTGCCGTCCAGCCCCGCTGTGACGGACACCAGCCGGTCGGCGCCGGGCGGCAGCAGGCCGTCCGCGGCGAGTGCGGCGTCGTAGGCCCGGCGCGGTGCCGTGGCGGTGAAGCGTCGCGTAGAGGCCGCCGGATCCCGCCCGGCCTCCGCCGGCGGGGAGCGCTGGGCCGCCGGTAGGTAGTAGCCCAGCACGTCGATAATGACGTCAACCTCCGCGCTGGCGTAGACGCTGATGGTCCGCGCGGCCCCGATCTTGGAGGTCAGGCAGTTGGCGATGCTCTCGCCTGGGCGGAAGTTGAGCACGGAGGTGGGCGGAACGGGAGCTCCCCCCGGGCCGATCCGGAGGTGGCCGCCGGCACCGGGGGTCGGGACGGTCACGTTGTAGACGACGGCAGTCGCGCCCTCCGGGACGCCGCCGGGGCTTCCGTCCGGCCCAATAGCCAACGACATCGTCCGCACGCCTCCGGCGCCACCGCGGACGGGGCCGTCCCCACCGGCGGACGCGCGAGTGTCCACGACCCGCGCCGGTTCGATGGCGACGTACTCCGATCCACCCGGGTCGGGTGGCTGCACCCCTATGTCGTCGGTTCCGGCGAACGCCTTCAGGGCGTCATACTTCGGGCTCGTCCCCTGCTCCGGGAACTCCAGGGCGCCCCAGGAACCCCAGCGCGAGGCAGGACCGACGTCGGTGAAATGCATGAAGAGGGAGTTCCCCGTCGCGTCGCGCCACCGGTCCAGGTACGTCGCATAGGCGACGCCCATCGCCGAGGCTCGGTTCGCTGCGGTGAACAAGGCGGTCAGGGCATCGTTGCCGGAGTCCCCCGCCAAGTGCTGGCCGCCCTCATAGGACACGAGCCGTCTGCCCTTCGCCGCGGCGAGGGCAACATGGGCGGCGATCCAGCCATCGACCTCCTGCGATTGGGCCCGGGCCAGGGCTGCAAAAAGCTCGGCCTCACTCCAGCGGGCGATGATGCGCGCGGCCTCGGGGTCGAACGGGCTGACTCCGGGGATGCCCAGATAGGGCGCGATGGCGATCTCATCGGTGGCTGCCAGCGCGCCTTCGGCGGCGAGCCGCTGCTCGAGTACCCACGCGTTCGCGGCCTGACCGGCGAGCACCCGCACGAATCCTCTGCCTGCGGATGCGAACTCGGACCCGACCACCGCCATGGCCGCCGCATGGCGCTCGCCGACGCGCAGCTGCAGCCCCAAGTAGTCGTCGCCGCCGCCCAAGTGTGCCGACACGGCCTCCGCCGTCAGGTCGTGGAAAGCGCGGAAGACCGGGTTCCAGGTCTCGTTGGCGAACTCGTAGCGCGGCGTCAGGCCCGGTGCCAGAGACGCCGCCACGATCCGCGCATGGCAGGCGATCCAGCCTGGATCTGCCTCGTGCGGGATCGTGAACCATGGATCGGCGTGCATGACGTTAGCCAGTTCCACCATGCGCTCGACGCTCGCACCCGCGGTGGTTCCCTGCGACTGGGAACCGGGCAGAGTGCGGTTGCCACATGTGAAGGTCCGGGGCGCATCGGCCAAGGTGGAGTTCGTGCGCTGCCAGTCCATGAAGCGCAGGACTCGATAGGGGGCGAGCTGGCGCAGGTAGGCGGCGCGGAAGATGGCCCCGGGCGCCTCGCCGGGGGCGCGGACGTCGATGTCCCGCACCGGGTCAGAGGGGTCCGTGGCGCGGATGTTGAGCAGCGCGATCGAGGTGCCATCGAGCGCGACCGTCCCGCGACCACCGGTCGCCGCACCGTCACCGGTAGCGGCCCCGAAGACGGTGCCGTCGACGTCGAAGGTGCCGCGGCCCGACCAGGTCACCTCATACGTCCCGGACGGGTAGCGAACGTCCGCCAGCACCGCCGTGGCGAACTGGCCGGGCGCGAGGGCGGCGGGCCACCCGTCGCGCCGCAGCGTCAGCGGGTCGCCCCAGCCCCAGGGCTCCCCCTCGCGCTGCGGGACCCAGTCCCCGGCCTGATCCGTCAGATCGGCGAAGGGCACGACGCCGTCGTAGTAGTTCACCCCACCCAGGTTGGTGCCCAGGTTGCCCGCGTCTGGTGCGGCTAGCAGTGGCAAAGCAACTCCCGCGGCGGCAGCGGGGGCGCCGAGCGCCACGATGGCCACTGCGAGGACCGTGGCGGCGATGGCGAGCAGACAGGCGCCCCGTCGATGCGGACGCAGGGGGGCGAATGTGCAGGGGCACGCGTCTGGCGACATGACCCACCTCCCTCGAGCCGTGCCGGCAAGCCGCGATCCACCGCAGCGCGACCACCGGAACCGCTCACCCTGCGTGATGGCCTTTCCAGGGTGCCACGCACGGGCATCGGTGGGAAGCCGGCGCCCAGGACCTTGGACCCGGACTCAGGCCCTGCGGCGCTCGACCAGCAGGCTCTGGGCGACGCGCCCGATGGCGCCGCGCGGGCCCAGCATGACCGCTGCGCTCAGCCCGACGCCGTCGGTGCCCACGGAGCTCTCGGCGCGCAGACCCACCCAGCCCCCGACCGGCTCATCGAATAGGTGCAGCGTGAGGTCGGTGTTCAGGTAGGTGAACGCGGAGGCGTCGATCCGGGAGCCCACGCCGTTAGCCGTGTCGGCGATGGCAACAGCCTCCTCCAAGGGCGTGGCCTCCTCGCCGGCGACCAGCGGGCGGGTGAGCCGGATCCAGGCGGTGGTCGGTCCCGGCGGCTGCGCCGTCTGGTCCTCGGCCTGGAACCGCCAGTCGAGTGCGCGGACGAAACCCACCCGCCACTGTTCCGGCAGCTCGAGGCGGGGCATCGCGTCGATGTCGCGCTCGCGGGCCGCACCATCCGCGCGGTGGACGATGTCCGGCGTCGGAGACGTCGCCAGCCGCCAGGCCCGTGCGAGGGCCACCCGGCGCCACTCGCCGTTGCGCATGAGGGCGGTCAACTCCGCCTCAAGCAGGGCGATTCGCCGACCGGGTCGTGCTACCCAGGCGCTGACCCGAACCTCAGACACGGGGATGGCTCCCAGGATCTCGACCGTGATCCTGCTCAGCCAGGCCTGCGGGGCGGGATCGCAGCGCTGCATGGCGCGGGTCATGAGCGCAGCGACTGGTCCGCCGTGCTGCATGTCCGGACCCCAGGCGCTCGCCGCGTAGGGCGTGGCCGCGAACTGCTCAACCAAGGTCCCAGCCGCGTCGCGACCTGTGCCCAGCCGCCGATAGCAGGCCGCATCGTCGCCGGGTCCCGGTGGCCGCGCCGCCCCGGAGGTGTCGGTCATGGCACGAGCTCAGGAGCTGCTGACATATACCTGAGGCTAGTCACAGACCTGCGCCCGGCCGCTTCGCGCACCGCCGACGCGCAGGTCGATGTGTTCGGGCTCGGCGGGCGTCGCGGCGGCACGGGCCTCGCGGTCCAGGAACGCCCCGAGGTCGGTGATCGTGCTCATCAGCGGAGCGGGGAAGACGACAGTCGAGTTCTTGTCCACCCCGAGCTCCACCAGCGTCTGCAAGTTGCGCAGCTGCAACGCCAGCGGGTGCGCCATCATCACGTCAGAGGCCGCGGCCAGCGAGTCGGCCGCCATGGCCTCGCCCTGGGCCGCGATCACCTTCGCGCGCTTCTCGCGCTCGGCCTCGGCCTCACGGGCCATGGCGCGCTTCATGCCCACCGGCAGCTGGATGTCCTTGAGCTCCACGATCAGGATCTGCACCCCCCAGTCCACCTCGTGGACGTCGAGGATCGCCCTGATGGCGTCGTTGATCCGCTCGGTCTCGGCCAGGGTCTCGTCCAGGGTGTGCTGCCCGATGACGGATCGCATGGTCGTCTGGGCGATCTGCCCGATGGCCTCCTGCACGCTCTCGATAGCGACGAGCGACTTGGTGGCGTCCACCACCCGGTAATACGCCACCGCGGCGATGTCCACTGAGACGTTGTCACGGGTGATGATCCCCTGCGACTGGATCGGCATGGTGACGATGCGCAGGGAGACGTGCTCCAACCGATCCACGACCGGGATGATGATGTGCGGACCGGGGTGCCGCTCGGCGATCACCTTCCCGAGCCGGAAGAGCACCCCGCGCTCATACTGCTGAACGATGCGGACCGAAAGGCCAAGCAGCAGGAGCACGACCCCGACCACGATGAGGACGATCGCCCACACTGGCATTCCCAGCACCTCCTCCTTCGCCCGAACCCCTCATCCCACGGTAGGCAGGCGCCTCCGTGGGCACTACGGCGATAGGACCCGGAAATTCTGTGAGGCAACGCCTCCCAGGCAGAGGTCCGCTCCGTCGCGCCCACCCCCGACCCAAATGAGAGAGTCGGTCGTACGGAGCACCTACCCGCACGACCGACTCTGTGTTCTGCCGGCTCCCCGCTGCATTGGTCAGCGGTTCCCTTGCGTCAGCTGCGCTGCTTCCCCAGCATCGAGAGCGCGATGCCGACGAGGATGAAGAGCACGCCGAGCCCCATCGCCATTGCTGCGATGCCGAAGGAGACCACCGACGTGAACAACGACGCACGCAGGAACGACGCCGTCATCACGGTCTGACGCTTGGGGTCGTCCTTCGAGAGCTCCGCATAGGTCTTGTCACCGGTGGCCTTGAGCGCGTGCTCGTTGATGATCTGGGCCTCCGCGTACGCCGTGAACGGCCCCGCCACCGGCTTGCCGGCGAACATCGACGCATCGTCGGCCACGACGATCTTCTCCGCCTTCAGCTGGCTCTGGACCGTGAACCAGGTTCCGATGCCCGCTCCCGCGAGGATGGCCCCGGCGACCACGATGATGATTCCGATGATCCGGACGCCCTTGCTTGGTTGGCTGGTCTTTGCTGCGCTCGCAGCCGGCGTTGCGGCGTCCGCCGAATCCGTTGACACGATGCGACCTTTCCCCCCACGAGGAGGTTTCCAGTGTTGTGGCGACGGGGAGTGTGCAGTCATGCGCTCTCCGTTGCTTTCAGGCTAGCCCTCGGCCGGCCTGGCCGCGCACAACACCCCCAACCCCATGACCCTTGTGGCGCAGGCACTTCCGGCGCCGGCCAACCGGATTACGCACGTGTGGCCGACTGCGAGCGATGGGGCGGCCACACCTGCGGTCCCGGTACCGGCCGTGACCCTGACGTGCGCGGTTCAGGCGACAGCGGCCGCGGAGAAGTCGGAGTAAAGGTCGCCAGGCAGGGCGAAATCCAGGCGCCAGGTAATCGCCATGGGCCGCTCCCCTTCGTGCTTGACGTATCGCGCTGGGCCGAGGAACCAGAACGCACGATCCGAGCTGGCATTCGTCATGCGGGCGAAGATGAGGATCTCCGAGCCCTCCGCCTCGTGCCGCTGGTAACGCTGGCCGGTCGGCGACCCGGCAGGAGTGGTGGACTGGCTCTCCCAGTGGAACAGCGTGGGGCTGATGGCGTAGTCGCGGTACTGCGTGGTGGGCGAGAAGTTCCCCGATGACTTGTTGAGCGTGACGAGGAAGAGGTCGGCCTTCTCGTTGGCGGCCCAGCGGACTCCCTCCCGCCACGTCGGCACTGCTGCCCGGTCGCCCTGGTTCATCGCAACGAGGACCTCCTCCCGGGTGTACCTCGCGTGGATCTGCAAAGGGCAATCCGGCCGTCCGGGCAGGTCCGCGTGGACGTGGTCGTGGCGCTCGCTCAACAGCGGCAGCAGTTCCGCCAGCTCGCGCAGGACCTGCGGATGCCGCCAGACCAGAGCGACTCCCTCAGCGAGGCTCCGATCGCCCAGAACCTGCCCCGCGAGGCTGACGACGAACATGCGCAACAGCCGCCGATCCCGCGCGCCCTGCACCGTCGGCAGGCCGCCGACGTCGAGGAAGGCACGATAGGTGTCGATCCGCTCCTCGTCGTCGACGTGGAGCATGCGCCCTAGCGCGCGTCGCAGTTGCTTCTCGAACGGACCCGGCGCTTGCGTGGGGAGTCCTGCGCCCTCAAGGAGGTCCGACCAACTGCGGCCGTTGGCGTAGACGTCGTCGAGGTCGAGGCCTGTCTCGTGCAGGTAGGCCGCCAGGGTGGCCGGGTAACCGTCCGCGTTCAGCCTGCGGAGCTCGGCCACCCGCTGCGGCCAGTTGGACGGGATCGCCTGTCTAATGCTGTCCAGCACGACGTCGCGCGCGACGCGGTCGAGCTGGAAGGAGCACCCCGACGGCAGGAACGGCAGGCCGTTGGCCAGACCTGCGACCAGGTCGGCACGGGACAGCCGCAGCAGCGCGCGGTAGCGGACGTCGAACCGGAACTCTCTGCGGTGCTGGCCGATGAAGTCCAGCACGGTGCAGACGGACTTGCCCCGCGCGCGCCGCAGGCCGCGGCCGAGTTGCTGCAGGAAGACGGTCGCGCTCTCGGTGGGGCGCAGCATCAGAACCGTGTCCACGGCGGGCACGTCCACGCCCTCGTTGAACAGGTCCACGCTGAAGACCGCGTTGACCTTGCCGTCTCGCAGGCGCGAAAGGGCCTCGCGGCGCTCGGCCTCGGGGGTGTCGCCGGTGACCGCGACCGCCGAGATGCCAGCCTCGGTGAACCTCTGTGCCATGAACCTCGCGTGCGCGACGCTCACGCAGAAGCCGAGCGCCCGCATCGAGTGCACGTCCCCGACGTAGTCGCGCAACTGCTTGATCACGGTCCGAACCCAGGCGTCGTTGGACGTGTAGACGCCTGACAGCGCCTCCGGGTCGTAGCCGAAGCCACGCCGCCAGGGCACGGCCGTCAGGTCGAGGCCATCGTGGATGCCGAAGTAGTGGAACGGGACGAGCCGTTGCTGGTCGATGGCGTCCCACAGCCGGAGCTCGGCAGAGATGCGATCGTCGAACCAGTGCAGGATCGGCAGCCCGTCGGCGCGCTCCGGCGTCGCCGTGAGACCCAGCAGTTCCTGCGGCCGCAGGTGGTCCAGGAGCCGCGTGTAGGAGGTGGCGGCGGCGTGGTGGAACTCGTCGATGATGACTACGTCGAAGGCCTGCGGATCGATGTTCCCGAGGCCCGCGGCCGACAGGCTCTGGATGGAGGCGAACACGTGCCGGTAGTCCGACGGGGTGCGACCACCTACCCATTTCTCGCCGAAGGACGGCTCGCGCAGGGCGAATCTGAAGGTGGCCCGGGCCTGGTCCAGGATCTCCTCCCGGTGGGCTACGAACAGCAGCCGTGAGCCCTGCAGTTGCTGGCGCAGGCGGGCGTAGTCGACCGCCGCCATGACGGTCTTTCCGGTGCCGGTGGCCGCGACCAGCAGGTTGCGGTGCCTTCCCCTGCGGCGCGCCGCCTCGATCTGCTCGAGCAGTCGCTCCTGGAAGGGCTCCAGCCTGAGCTCGTGCAGGGGGAGGACAAGCGGCGAATCACCGAGGTCAGCGGCGCGCCTAACGGCGGTTCGGAACTCGTCGGGCGTGTAGGCGATGAAGTCGCCGTTCTCCCATGCCCCCTCAAAGGCCGCAGCGAGTTTCCTCATCGCTGCTGGGTTGCGCCGGGCGCTCAACCGCACGTTCCACTCTTGGCCTACCACCTGTCCTGCGTGGCTCAGGTTGGAAGAGCCGACGTAGCCGGTGGACGCGCCCGACGTGCGGTCGAACAGCCAGGACTTGGCGTGCAACCGGCTTGACCCGGTGTCGTACGACACGCGGATCTGCGCCCCGATGCGCGCCAGGGCCTCCAACGCCTCCGGTTGCGTGCTGTTGGTGAACGTCGTGGTGAGTATCCGCAGCGGCCTGCCGGCACTCGTGTGAGCCTCCAGGGCGTCGAGCAGAGGGCGGATACCGCTGAAGCGGATGAAGGCGATGATGGCGTCGATACGGTCAGCCGAGGCGATCTCGCTGATGATGGCCCTTGACAGCGATGGTTCCGTTGGCGCGTTCGTCAGCAGCGTGGTGTCGAGCAGGGGGATCTCCGGCTCCTCGATGGCGACGGGCTTGCCATCCATGCCTTTGGGCAGCACCGCTCGCAGCATGCGGGCCTCCCCCGCCGGGACCTCGTCGTCCACACCGACCTTGGGCGCCAGTTCGGCCAGACTCGCCCCGATACTGCGGATCAGCGCGCTCCCCCTCTCCACGCGCACGTCCGCGGGGAGGGAGTCGATGGTGCGCTCGATGAGGTTCGCGATGTGCAGGGCAAGCCGATCGGCCGCTTCGGCCTGGTCCAGGTCGTCGATGCGCTCTGCGGCCGGGTGCGGATCCTGCGCCACCAGGCGTCGCTCCAGTCGCGGCGTAAGCACGTCGTCGTAGAGGCCCGCAGGGAGGGCGTCCGGTGTCCCGTCAGTCACAGCGGAAGCTTGTCGGACCCCTCCGACAGTTGCCCACTCAGTGAAGCGATGGGCAAGTAGGCAGGCCTCGACACAGCGTCCCCCGTCATGCCACGTTCAACTGCCAACTCACCCCGTAGCGGTCCTGCACCCACGAGAACCACTGGCTGAACCCATGATCGGCCGGGGCCATCAGCACGGTTCCCCCATCGGCGAGCGCCGCATGGATCAGCTCATGGTCTGCGACTGAGCTCACGTCCACGAAGAACGAGAAGGCCGGCGTGAACGTGAACGCGTGCCCGACCGGGCTGTCGAACAGCCGCACGAGCAGGCCGTCGATCTCGACAAAGGCCATCGCCACGCCCCCTTCCACCCCAGCGGCGCCGCCTTCGCGCCGCTCCATAGACACCAACCGCGAACCGGGAACCGTCGACAGGACGAGGTCGAGCCACTGCTCGGCATCGCCTTGGAACATGAGGAAGGGGGTGGTCGTCACGGCCACAGCGTGCCACCGGTCATGGGCTGGTCGCACGTCTATCCGTGAGGGCCGATCAGCCGAGTCCGGTGACGGGCAATTGTGTCGGACCCCTGCCTCAGAGTTCATGTGAGAGGGCCGATCGACCCCCTCGGCCGGGCTACACCCACGACGAAACAGCGCACTGCAGCCACCACCGAACAGCAAGGATTGCCATGCATCTCAACGCTCACCTCGACTTCGACCTGATCGCCCTCGAGACCGACGACACAGTCACGGTCATGCTCGAACTCGAAGCACCGCAGGCGCCGCACGACACCAGCGACGCGGCCGCACGCCCGGCCCACACCACGGTTGTCGTACTCGACCGTTCCGGATCGATGGGCGGCGAAAGGCTCGATTCGGCCCGGCGGGCACTGGTCGATCTGGTAGCTCGGCTAGACGATCAGGACCAGTTCGGCCTGGTGACTTTCGACTCCCAGGCTCAGGTGGTCGTCCCGGCAGGACCGGTCGCGGCAATCGGGCGAGAGCAACTCCGCCAGTTGATCGCGACCGTCGTTCCAGGCGGCAGCACCGACCTATCCGCCGGCTACCTGCGCGGACTCCAAGAGGCCAGGCGTGTGGCCGGCCCGACCGGGGCAACCCTCCTGCTGCTGTCCGACGGCCACGCCAACAGCGGCGAGAACGATCCCGTGCGGTTGCGCGGCGTCGCCCAGAACCACGCCGACAGGCAAATCACGACCTCAACGATCGGCATCGGCGTCGGCTACGACGCGGCCATCCTGGCCGAGCTCGCCGCAGGGGGGCTGGGCAACCACTCCTTCGCCCAAGGCCCCGACGAAGCCATCGCGGCGGTGGCCGGCGAGGTCGAGGGCCTGCTGAGCAAGGTCGTGCAGGCTGCAACGTTGATGGTGGACCCCACCGCCGACGTGGTGACGATGAGCCTGCTCAACGACCTGCCGATCAGCATCACCGCCGATGGGGTGATGGTCGAGCTGGGCGACTTCTACGCCGGTGAGAGCCGCCGCATCCTGCTCGCCTTCCAGGTGCCCGCCCTCACGTCGCTCGGCCTGGCCCAGATCGCCTCCATTGCCTTGACCTACGTGGAGCTGCCCGCACTCGAGGAGCACACGATCAAGGTGCCGGTTTCGATCAACGTGGTACCGGGCGACGTCGCCGCCGGCAGAGTCCCCGAGCCGGAAGTGACCCGCGAGAAGCTGCTGATCGAGGCGCAGGAGAGCAAGCGCGCCGCCGAGCAGGCGCTGCGCCACGGCGACTACGAGGAAGCGCAGCAGCAACTGCAGCGGGTTCGGTCGCGCTTCCACGAAGACGACATGGCCGCCAGCGCGAGCCTGGCCGAGGAGGCTCGTTGGATCGACAAGACGCTCAAGATGCTTCAACGGGACTCGGTGCAGCTCGGCTCGGACCCCCGATCAACGGTCGGCCCGGACGAGGACTACCTCGTCCGCCGCATGCGCTCGTCGGTGACCCGCACGTCACGCGGCTACCGCAGCCGCACGCAGGGCGGTGAGGTGCGGCGCGACGGCACGGACGGCTGACAGCGACGCGCGGGCCACCAGCCGCTAGCGGTAGAAGCCGAGCACGTCCAGGAGGGCGTCGGCCGAGGTGGAACCGTTGTAGATGCTCACCTCGCGGCTGGGACTGATGGCCGTGACCGTCCCATGGGCGCGCGAGTACCCGGCGTCGGGCCAGTTGATGGTGGATGCCGTGGGCAGGGCGCTCCCGGCCGGGAAGACGCGCATGTGACCGCCGGAGGTGGTCGCCGTGACGGTGAAGTTGCTGGCGACGGCGGTGGCCCCGGGCGGCACCTGCTCGGCGGCTCCCAGACTGGGCAAGGAGGTGGCCACGGAGGCTGTGCGGATGTTCGCCTCGCCGGCGCCGATCGCGCCCAGCCCACCGGAGGCGGTGCGGGTGTCGAGCACCCGCACTGGATCCACCGGGTAGAAGAGGGACCCGCTGGCGGAGTAGTAGCCGACGATGTCCACCAGGATGCGCACCGGCTCGCTCGACGCGTTGAACACGCGGATCCGCCGGTCCGCGTCCACCCGCACGGTAAGCCCGTTCGCGATCACCTCGCCGGCACGGGCCCAGTTCACGGCCGAGGCCGGCGAGCTGTCGACGTCGCCGGGCATCACGCGCAAGTGCCCCGCGCCTTCGGGGCGCACCACCGTGAGGTTGTACGCGACAGCGCCGGCACCGGCGGGAGTGACCGGGGTGAGCCCATCCTGGGTGGTTGCGGCTGACACCGGGCGGCTCTCGCCGACTCCCAGCAAACCTGCCGCGTCGGACGCCGAGTCGTAGACGCGCACGGGCTCGATCGCCGTGAACCTGCCGGCCCCCGCGTTCTGCGGGGCGACCAACGAGCTCTCGCCGACGGCTCCACCTGCCGGTGGCGGCGGCGGGGCGAAGTAGCCGACCACGTCGATGATCACGTCGGTCGCCGCGGATGCGTAGACCTTCAGGCTCCGACTGGCGTCGATGCGGGCGGTGATTCCATTCGCGATGGTCTCGCCGGCGCGGAAGTTGACCGCCGAGGCCGATCCCGGCGCGACGGCATCCCCCGGCATGAGCCGCAAGTGTCCGGCCGCCTGCGGGCTGGGCACGGTGATGTTGACCACGACGGCGGCAGCGCCCACCGGCACGACCGGCAACCCGCCATCTTGGGTCGCTGCGACCGACAGCACCCTCATTCCGGGCTCACCCGGCTGCACCGGCCCGCTGCCGCCGTAGGACAGCCTGGTGTCGGCGACCCGCGCCGGCGTCACGGACGAGAACACCAACCCGGGCGGCTGCGCCATGGCGTCCACCACCGCGCTGGCGGGGCCGCTGCCGGCGGTGTTCACCGCTCGCAGCGCCACGTGCTGCGGGGTCCAGTTGGGCAGCCCGGAGATGAGCAGCGGGGTCGTGGTGACGGGCGGGGCCGGGGTGTGCCACGTGGTGCCGCCGTCGAGCGAGTACTGGTAGCCGGAGATGGCCGCTCCGCCGTCGGACCCCGGTGCGACGAAGTTCGCCGTGATGGTGCCGTCGCCGCCGACTGCGTTCAGCAGCGTGGGCGCGCCCGGGAGCGTCCTCGGCACGAAGGGCGTCGTCGGCGACGACTCGGCGCCGTCGCCGACGATGTTCATCGCGCGAAGCTTGACCAGGTAGGCCGTACCGTTGACCAGGCCGGGCACGGTCACCGGCGACGTCGTATCCGCAGGGCTCAGCGCCGTCCACGGACCCCAGGTCGAGCCGCCGTTCGTCGAGGTGGCGTACTTGTAGTTGGTGACCGCCGAGCCGCCGTTGGAGGCTGGTGCGGCAAAGGCAACCGAGACCGATGCGTTGCCTGGCGTCGGTACCAGGAGGGTGGGGGCCGCAGGAACCGTCTTCGGCACGAACGCGGACGAAGGGAGCGACTCGGCGCCGCCACCGGCAGCGTTCACCGCCCGCACCTTCACCAGGTACGAGGTGCCGTTCGTCAGCCCCGTGATGGTGACGGGCGGCACCGCATCGAGGGGTGCCACGGCGGTCCAGGGGCCCCACGACGAGCCGCCGTTCGTCGAGAGGGCGAACTGGTAGTTGGTGATGGCCGAGCCGCCGTTGCTCGCCGGGGCCGAGAATGCCACCGAGGCCGAGGCGTTGCCCGGCGTGGCACTTGGCAGGCCGGGTGCGCCGGGCGTCGTGATCGGCGTGAACGGCGCGGAGGGGGCCGAGGCGCTCCCGTCCCCGAGGGCCGTGACAGCCAACACCTTGATCAGGTAAGTCGTCCCGTTCGTCAACCCGGGTACGGTCACCGGCGTCGCCGCGTCGGCCGGCGCCAGCGCCGTCCACGGCCCCCAGGTCGAGCCGCCGTTGGCGGACACCGCGTACTTGTAGTTGGTGATCGCCGATCCGCCGTCGGACACCGGTCCGGCGAAAGCCACCGAGGCGGAGGCGTTCCCCGCCGTCGCCACGACGGCGGTGGGCGCGCCCGCGATCCCCAGGCGCGACACAGTGGACTCCGAGCCGTTGGCGACGTAGGCGAAGCCGGCGCTGGAGAACGCCACGTCCGTCGGACCCTGGCCGGCGTGGAACTCACCAAGCATGGACGACGGCCCCAACCGCCAGACCAGGTCGCTGCTCGCATCGGTGACGTAGAACTCGGTCGACGCGGGCTTGAAGGCTATCCCCGTGGGCTTGCCGCCCATCAGCCGCAGGAGCTCCGGTGAACCGCCGGCAAGGGGGATTCGAGTCAGAGCCGTCGTCCGGTCATCGGTGACATAGGCATGGGTTGCGTTGATGGCGATGCGTGCCGGCCCGCCTCCCCACGGCTCACCCACGACGTAGGGGGTGCCCACCGTGTACACGTTGGTCGTGACCTCGGCGGCCGTGGTGAAGCGCACCACCGTCCCGTTCCAGCCGTTGGCCACAAAGCCAGCGGTGCCATCCGGGCTTATCGCCACCGAGCTTGGCCAGGTGCCCCCGCTGCTGAAGACCTTGCTCACGGTGTTGTCTGCAAGGTTGATGCGCGACAAGGTGCCCGAACCCCGGTTGACCACGTAGGCGAAGGCACCCGAAGGCGCCACGGCGATCGCCACGGGGCTGGTGCCCACTGTCACGTCGGCGACGACGGTCGAGGTGGCGGTGTTGATGACCGAGACCGAGTTCGACCCGGTGTTCACGACGTAGGCAGTCGTCCCATCGGGCCGGAACTCGATGTCGGCGGGACCGGAGCCCACGGGTATCGTCCCCACCGCCGCATCGTCAGCCGTGCGCACCTTGGTCACCGTGTTGTCGAGCCGGTTGGCCACGTAGGCGAAGGTCTGGTTCGGCGCCACTGCCACTGCCGTCGCCCTGGCCCCCACTGGGATCGTGCCCGTGGTCGAGAACAGCACCGGGGTAGCGGGACCGGGGACGTAGGTGTTGACGGCTCGCAGCTGGAACTGCACGTGGGCGCCCCGTGCCAGTCCTCCGATCACCAGCGGCGACGCCGTCGAGGCGGGGCTGCGGGTCAGCCACGTCACCCCTTGGTCCAGCGAGTACTGGTAGTTGGCCAGGGTGCCGCTGCCGGCGCTCGCAGGGGGTGTGAAGTCAACGGTGAACCCGTTCGCGTTCGGCGTGAGGGCCGTCACCGTCGGCACACCGGGCGGTTGACCCACGACGAAGGTGCTGGCTGTGGACATGGCGCCCACGCCGATCTGGTTGACCAGCCTCAGGCGGAGGGTCTTGGACGACCCGTTGACCAGGCCGGTCAGCACCAGGGGCGAGGCAACAGAGGCCTGCGAGGTCCAGGTCGAACCTGCATCCAACGAGTACTGCAGGCCGGTGTAGGGCAGGTCGTTCGGGGCGGCGGTGAAGGCGATCGAGGCTGACGCATCCCCCGGCGTCACCACGACCCCGGTGGGCGCCTTGGGCGCTTCGAGCCGGTAGAGCCTGTCCATGTTGTCGCTCGTCAGGTACGTGAACGACGAGTCCGGTGCGATCGCCAGCCCCCACACGGCGGTGCTGAGCGCCTGGGTACTCGACACCTGGTCGGTGGCCGTGGTGATCCGCACCGCATCGCCCAGCAGCTGCACGGTGGCGTAGGCGAAGGTGCCGTCGGGGGAGATCTCGACGTCGCGGCTGAAGTTGCCGGTCCAGATCTCGGCCCCGATCGCGTTGGTGGTGGTGTTGACCCGATGCACGCTGTGGTTGTCCGTCACATAGGCGAACGCGCCGCTGGGCGCGATGTCCACGGCGTCGAAACCCCCGGCCGTGGTCGATACGACCGTGTCGTCAGAGGTGCGCACCCGCAGCAGGCCACCGACTCCGGCGGCGCCGTCGGACGCCACGTAGGCGTAGCTGCTGTCCGGCGCGATCGACACCTGGCCCAACGTGCCTGTCGTCACCTTGGGGAACGCGACGACGGCGTTGTCCGATGTCCGAATGCGCACCACCCGTCCGCCGGCGGTGTCCAGCACGTAGGCGAACTGGCCGTTGGGGGCGATGTCGACCGCGTCCGGGGTGCCGCCCACGACTATCGAGGCGACAACGGTGTTGTCGGACAATCGGATGCGCGCCACTCGCCCGCTGGTGCGCGTGGTGACGTAGGCGAAGGAACCGTCGGGGGCGATGTCCACCTGCGTGGGCCGGCCAGCCACCGCGATCGTGGCGGTGATGCTGTTGTCCGACGTCTGCACCCTGGACACGGTGTCGACGGCACGGTTCGGTACGAGCGCGAAGCTGCCGTTGGGCGCCATGGCCACGTCCTCCGCCATCCCCACCGTGGCCACCTGCGGCTGCGGCCCGGCCGAGGCGAGCGCCTGCGCCGACATCGGCCCTGCGACCAGTCCGATGAGGAGGGCAAGCCCTGCCACCGCCAGCCCCGCCAACACCGCCGCGACCAGTCGCCAGCGGCGAGGACCAGGGCGCCGGACTCGGACGCCCGGCTCGAGTGCCGACCGCTGCGCCAACATGATCGCCTCCACCGCCAGGGCGCAGCGAAACGACCTCGTGGCTCGACGCCGGTCGCGTGCGGCCTATCCCCTTCATCTTGCTCCCACGCCGGGGCGCACACCGCAGGGCCCCACCGACCGGCCCACGCGAGATGGGCGTCCGACCGCGCCCTTCCCCCATCTGGGGCAGTCGCCGATGACTCTGCGTCAGCTCCGCTCGGTCGCGGACAGGGTGCGCCGACTTGCCCCCTACCCGCAGACCGCGCGTTCGGGGAGTCCTCCGCCGGTAGGGTGTGGCAGTGCGCAACCCCCTCAAGGCCGTCGGCGGACTGGAGCCGGAGCAGCGCAACGTCGTGGCTGCCGTGGCGGTTGCGGCCATCACCCTGCTCACCCTGACGGCGAGCTACAACTACGTCATCGCCGACATGCTCCAGGGCCTGGATGC
>CAYYRC010000013.1:0-89535 GCA_964474045.1 uncultured Actinomycetes bacterium | reverse complement strand
TGTCCGCGCTGATCGATGCGGTGGACGCCCACCGCATCGACAACCGCCTCTCCGCGGCCGCAGCCGCGGCCGCGGCGCACTTCGACGGCGGCGCCGGGCGCCGGTCGGGGTGCACGAAGGACCAGCACCGCGCCGACGCGTTCGTCGCCACCCTCCTGGCCCGCACGCCGGGCCAGCACCACGACCCCGCCGACGCCCACAGTGGCGCCGACGGTGACGGGGGGAGCGACCCAGAGCCTGCAGGCGGCTGCCCTGACTCGGGTCGCTGCCCTGCGGTACCTGTGGCGGTGGCGGCGCGCCCGGACATCCACATCGTCATCGACGCCCCGACCCTGCTCGGCCTCGCCCAGACCCCCGCCCACGTCCCCGGCCTCGGCCCCATCCCCGCCGACCTCGCCCGCGCGCTGGCCGCGCAGGGCCGCTGGCGCCTGCTGCTCGCCGACGCCGGCGGCCTGGTCACCGCCGTCTCATCACGGACCTACACCCCCAGCGCCGCGGTCGCCCGCCTCGTGCGGGCACGGGAGGCCACATGCCGCTGGCCCGGCTGCACCCGATCATCAGAATCCTGCGACCTCGACCACACCATCGCCTACCCCGACGGCGCCACCACCCCGGCCAACCTGGGCCCGCTGTGCCGACGCCACCACAACCTCAAGACCCACCACGGCTACATCCTCACCAACCTCCCCCCACCCGACGACACCGAACGAGAACCCGGGAACGACGACGACGGCCCGCCCGGATCCTTGAGCACAGCCTGGCGCTGGACCACCCCCGCCGGCCTCACCCACACCCGCCACCCCCAACCACCCCTCGACGGATACGCATGGGGAGTTGTAGGGGCTTGAGGACCAGGCTATGCACCTCCGCGCGCGCCGCCGGTCGGTCAATTGCGGTACTGGGCCGGACGCGGGTCCGGCGGGGGAGTCGGCGCCGGGGGCACGTAGGGCGGCGCCTGGTCGAGGATGGCGGGTCGCGGTGCCGGACATCCGGGGCGCGGGGCCGCGGGCAAAGCGGGAGCTGCGACGGTCCTGGCCATCCCCCGCACCCCCATGCCGCCGATGATGACCGCTCCGTTGGCGGCGGTCCCGCCGGCCGTCGAGGAGCTGCTCGAGCCCTGCTGCCCCAGCGTCGACGGGCTGGAGCTCGGCTGCGAGCTGGGGGTAGCGGGGACGGTCGGCTGCGTCGTTGCGCTAGCAGTAGGTCCGGGGGCGCCCGTCGGCTGGGAGGACTCGGTGGGCTGCGGACCATAGGACGGCTGGGAGGTGTAGCTCGGCTCGGGGACGTAGGAAGACGTCGGCGTCGGCGTCGGCGTCGGGTCCGGCACCGGGATTGCGCACAGGGCCACGGCGTTGAGGTAGTCGCGCGACGCCTGCGCCTGGGCGGCGTAGAAGTTGTCCTTGGCCGCTACCGCATCCTGGTAGGCCTGCAGTTGCTGCGCATACACCATGCGCTGGCTGTTGATGAGGTTCCACGAGGATGCGACGACGCTGACCGCCAGTGAGTACTTCTGATAGTCGCCGACGCTCTTCTTGTAGTCCGCCCACTGCTGGTAGTAGGCCTGCACCCGCGGCCGCCACGCCTGCTGCTGGGCCACCAGGTTGACGCGCGCGGCCTCCCGCAAGCGGTCGCGCTCTGCGGCCACGGCGGCCTCGTTGACGACGGGCGCCGAGGCTGAGGTGAAGGCCCAGCCACAACCCGGGCCCAGCTTGTCGACCATGGGCACCTGCACGACGGTCGACTCGGGCTCCGGCCCAGGGCTGCTGGGCGCCGTTGGCAGGTTCACGGCCGCCGGCAGGCTGAGCGGCCACACCGGGTCGCTCGGACGCTGCGGCAGCGCGACCTCGGTGACCGCGATGGGCTGCGCGTCGATCGCCACCTTCGGGGCCGCAGTCGTTCCCGCAGGCGGACCCTGCTTGGGAACGCGCACTTCGGAGTCGGCGAGCAGGCCGACGTAGGTGACGCCCTGCAGCCAGGGGTTGCGCTGGGCGTCCGCCACCCCGCTCGCCGGGTTAACACACGAGGCCAGATTCGCCGCCAGCGTCGCGTCCAGCCCGGTAGCGACGGTGGCAACGTCCGCGCTCGGTCCGATGAGCTGCATCACGACATCGCCGCGTCGGACCAGCGTCACCGAACCGGCGGGGACGGTAGCCGTCACCGATTCGACGCCGAGCGAGTCCACACCCGCGGGTGACCCGACCTCGGCCCGCCGGTCGCCGCAGTCGGACAGCTGTGCCGCGAGTTGCTGCATGACCCACGCCCCCGCGCCCGTGGGGTAGACCGACGTGGTCGTCGATACCGCGCGATCACCGGCGGTATAGACGCGGAACGAGCCCACCACAGGCTGCGTCGGCGGGTTGAGCTCGCATGGGTACGCGGTCGCCCTTCCGGAGCCGACGTTAGCGGCGGGGGCCGCGCTGAAGCCGGCGACTTCAGTGGCGGCCACGGCGAACACCGTCTGCGCGGCCGGGGTGCCGGATCCGGTGACGATCTGCGGGGGGGCCTTCTGCTCGGGACGCGTCGAGACGAACTGCCCCGGCAGTCCCTTGGCCCAGACCAGCCCGCCAGCAGCGGCAGCATTGGCGACGAGCAGCCCGGCGGTGAGCATGATGGCCGCCCGCCGGGTGCCATGCCTGGCGAAACGCTTGGAGATCGGGCTGACCCGGGAACCGTGCGCGGTTCCGTGTCCGTCCAATCTTCTGCTCACTGGCGTCCCTCGGTCCGTGCCACCGGGCGGGGTGCGGCGGCGGGTGAAGTACAAGTGTTACCCATAGGGCGCGCGAGAGCGGCGGGTAGTTCCATGCAAGTCGCCCCGGCAGAGGCACAATCGGGACTGATGGATCGCCGCAGCGATGCTGTGGGGCCAGCGAGGAGGTGAGCACCGCCGGTGTTCGGGCGCAAACGGCGCAAGCAAGCGCCGCAGCCGATGCTCCTGCTGTCCCGTTTTCCCGCCGGGCGGCGGGCGGCGCGCCAGCAGGGAGTGCGCAGGGGTCGCATCAAGGGCTTCTTCGCCTTCGTGGTCGGCACCGTCTGCATCGGCGCACTCGTCGGCTTGATCGCGGCCCCGGCGACGATGGCCGCGGGCGCCGGGGTGGTGCGGGGAACGCAGATGTGGCAGGACATGTCGGTGGATGTGCCCTTCGACGCCTCGCTGCCGCAGCGCTCGATCATGGTGGACCGCAACGGCACCCCTTACGCCACGCTGTACGCCGAGGACCGCATCCCGGTGGCGCGCGACCAGCTGTCGCCGCTGTTCGTCGATGCGCTGGTGGCGACCGAGGACGTGCGCTTCTTCGAGCACGGTGGCGTGGACATGGCCGCGACCGGCCGCGCCCTGCTCAACAACGTCCTCGGCGGCAACCGGCAGGGCGCCTCCACCATCACCCAGCAATGGATCAAGAACCTGACTCAGGCCGCCGCGGACACGCAGGCCAAGCGCGAGGCGGCCGATGACGTGTCCATCGAGCGCAAGCTGCTCGAGGCCCGGGCCGCCGCCGAGGCAGAGCAGCGCTTCAGCAAGGACGAGATCCTGACGCGCTACGTGAACACCGCCTTCTACGGCAACGGCGCCTACGGGATCGGCGCCGCCTCGGCGCGCTACTTCTCCACCACCCCGGACAAGCTCACCCTCGCCCAGGCCGCCTTGCTCGCGGGGGTGCTCAACTCGCCCGGGCTGTTCGATCCGATCGCCAACCCCGATCAGGCGACCAAGCGCCGGGCGGTCGTGCTCGACCGGATGGTGGCGGGCGGCAAGCTCACGCCGCAGGCGGCGGCGGCAGCCAAGGCCGAGCCGCTTGCGCTCACCCCCTCCCAGCCCAACAACGGCTGCGCGGTGTCGACCTTCCCCATCTTCTGCCAGTGGGTGAAGGAGACGATCCTCACCGACCCATCGTTCGGCTCCACCCCCGCCGCGCGACAGGAGCTGCTCTACCGCGGTGGTCTGCGCATCCAGACGACCCTGGACCCGGCTGTGCAGGTCCATGCCGAGGAGGCCGCGAGGGCTGCCCTGGAGGCCACCAACCGGGTAGCCGACGCCATCGCCGTGGTGCAGCCCGGGACGGGTGAGGTGCTGGCGCTGGCCAGCAACCGCCCCTGGGGCTCGGACGTGGCGGCGGGCCAGACCGAGGTGCTATACCCGGTGGAGCCCAACTTCCAGCCCGGCTCCACCTTCAAGCCCATCACGCTGGCGGCGGCGCTCGAGAACGGCTTCGACCCCAAGACCGTCTGGCAGGCACCGGCGCGCTATGCCCCGGCCAACCTGAACTACCCCGAGGGTGGGTTCGCCAACTCCGATGATGGCCCCGGCGGGCTGATGAACGCCGAGACCGCGACGCTGCACTCGGTCAACACCTACTACGTCTGGCTGATCGAGCAGACCGGCGTGCTGAAGACAGCCGAGATGGCCAACCGGCTGGGGATGGAGAGCATCTCGACCGCCGGTCCGGAGCCGGTCGGCCCGCGCGATGCCTCGCTCACTCTGGGCGACTTCAACACCTCACCGCTGCAGGTGGCCAACGTCTACGCCACTTTCGCCGCGGGCGGTGTGCACTGCAAGACGATCGGCGTCACGCAGCTGCTGCGCGACGGCGTCGAGCAGCTGCCGATCGCCTCCGCCGACTGCGCCCAGGCGGTCGACCCGGCGATCGCCTCCAAGATCAACACGATCCTGCAGCAGAACATCGACGGCCCCGACCCAGCCCGGACGGCCCAGCGCGCGGCGTTCGGTCGTCCCGCCATCGGCAAGACCGGGACGGCGGGCAACTACGCCGCCGCCTGGTTCGCCGGCGCCACCCCGCAGATGGCGGCGGCGGTGTGGATGGGCGACCCCCGCGGCGGCGTGGCCAACCCGCTGGTGGATGTCGAGGCCTTCGGCACGCAGTACCCGGCGATGTACGGCGGACAGGCGCCGGCGCTGATCTGGCAGCGATTCATGGCGGCGGCGCACGCGGACAAGCCAGTCGCCGCCTTCCCGCCCGCCTCCAAGGCGGCGCTGCCGGCGGTCCAGGTCCCCAACGTGGTGGGGATGCCGCTGGATGCGGCGGTCGGGACGCTGACCGCTGCTGGGTTCAAGGCGGCTATCGCCCCCGGTACTGCTGCGGCGGCCAAGCCGCTGCCCCCGGGTTACGTAGTCGCCACCACGCCGCCGGCCGGCACCCCGCGGGACAGCGGCACGGAGGTCGTCATCACGCTGTCGCCCGAGTCGCGCACCGACGTGCAGATCAGGCAGGGCGGCTAGACGGTGGGCGATCGGCACGGCTGGACCCCGGTGACTGCCCCGGGACCGTCCGGCGGCGACATGCTGCGGGCCTTCGGGCAGATCCGCGCGGACGCGCTGGGCTTTCTGGAGCTGGCATGGCGCGAGCACGGGGACGTCGTGCAGTTCCCCATCCCGACCCCGCCGACCTACCTGGTGACCCATCCCGACGACGTCCGCCATGTCCTGCAGGTCAACCATCGGGGGTACGGCAAGGACACGATCCAGTACCGCAACCTGGCGCTCGTCACCGGCCATGGCCTGCTCGCAGCCGACACCGAGCCCTGGCGCCGTCAGCGCAAGGCCGTCCAGCCCGCGTTCCGGCCGGCGGCGCTGACGCGCGTGGGCGAGCACACCGCCGTCGCCGCCGCCCGCCTGGCCAGCCGTTGGCGTGCGCTGCCGGTGGGCGCAATCGTCGACGTCGAGCACGACATGATGACGTGCGCACTGGAGATCGTCGGAGCGTCGCTCTTCGGCTCGGACTGGCAGGCGGAGGCCGGCGACCTGGTGGATGCCACGCAGGAGGGGCTGCGAGCCGTCGTCGCGCGCACCCGCAACCCGCTCGCCCTGCCGCTGGCGGTGCCGACCCCTGGCAACCGCCGGCTCCGGGCTGCCGTCGCCCGGCTGGACCGCCAGGTCGCACAGGTGGTCGCGACCAGGCGGTCGGCGCCGACGGCGGGGGCACGGCCCGCGGACATGCTCGACGTGCTGCTCGCCGATGGCTCGCTCTCGACCAGAGAGGTCCGAGACCAGGTGGTGACGTTCATCGTCGCCGGGCACGAGACCGTGGCCAGCGCGCTCACCTGGTGCTGGTTCGCGCTGGGGGAGCAGCCGTCGGTCGCCGACGCCCTGGCGGCCGAGGCGCTGCAATGGCACCCGCCGGGGTCACCGAAGCCCGCGGAGCCCGGCAATGCGGCGCGCCTGACCTGGGCGAGCGCCGTCTTCGACGAGTCCCTGCGGCTCTATCCGCCCGGCTGGCTCATCACCCGCAAGGCGCTGACGGACGATGTCGTCGGCGGCCACGTCATCCCGGCCGGGGCGCTCGTGCTCATCAGCCCCTACCTGGTCCACCGCCACCCCGCCGCAATTCCCGAGGACTGGGCCACCTGGCCCGGCGGGGCTGATCCCGAGCGTTTCGATCCCGCTCGCTTCCTGGCGCATCCGCCGTCGACGGTCAACGGCGGCTACATCCCCTTCGGCACCGGCCCGCGGCTGTGCATCGGGCGCGAGATGGCGCGCACCGAGGGCGCCGTGGTGCTCGCTGCGCTGGCCCGGGAGTTCCGGCTGGATCCGGTTCCCGGCCGACCGGTGGGACGCGACCCGATGGTGATGCTCAAGCCGAAGCCCGACCTGCTGATGCGGTTGCACCGGCGGGAGGGCCTGGATCGCAGCGACGGCACGCGCCCGACGTAGCGGCCGTGGGAGGATGTCGGGGTGCATGACGATGTCCCGCGCGGTCTGCGCGTAGCCGCGGCGTACTCCTGGCGGCTGTTGGTCGTCGGTGCGCTGATCTACGCGGTGCTCGTGCTGCTGGTGCGCCTCGAGCTCGTGGCGATCGCCATCTTCATCGGGCTCGTCATCACTGCCCTGGTGGGGCCGCTGGTACGGCTGCTGCAGCGGATCATGCCGCGCGGGTTGGCGGTTGCCCTGGGGCTGGCCATGTCGATCATCGTGCTGCTGCTGGTGTTCACCTTCATCGGGGCCGAGGTCGCCAACCAGGTCCCCACCCTGGGCGGGCAGTTCCGCGAGGGCATCGCGCAGATCGAGAACTGGCTGCAGGACGGCCCGCTGCATTGGGACGCCGCTCGGATCGAGCAGCTCAGCCAAGAGGCCCGAACCTGGATCGCCGAGAACCAGAGCAAACTCGCCGAGAGTGCGATCGGCGGTGCCGGCCGGGTGGCCGAAGGGGTCACGGCGCTGTTCCTCGCGCTCTTCACCTCGATCTTCTTCCTCGCCGGCGGCGAGCGGATCTGGGGCTGGTTGCTCTCGCTGGTGTCCAAGCGCCAGCGACCGCGGGTCGACGGCGCTGGTCACGTCGCCTGGACCACGTTCGCCGGCTACACCCGGGGCATCGTGGTGGTGGCGGGGACCAACGCGGTCCTCGTGGCCATCGGGCTCACGGTGCTGCGGGTGCCGCTGTCGGTCCCGCTGGCGCTGCTGGTGTTCTTCGGGTCCTTCATCCCCATCATCGGTGCTCCCATCGCGATGATCGTGGCAGCCGTGGTCGCCCTGGCGGCGCAGGGTCCGCTGGTCGCCCTGGGGGTGGTCGTGATGATCGCGCTGATCGGCCAGTTCGAGGGCCATGTGCTGCAGCCCCTGGTGATGGCGAAAGCCGTGAGCATCCACCCGCTGGCCGTCGCGCTCAGCGTTGCCGCAGGTACCGTGCTGGCGGGCATCGTCGGGGCGGTCGTGGCCGTGCCGCTGGTCTCGGTGGTCTACTCGGTGGGGCGATTCTGGGTGCAGACGACGCCCCGACAGCCCAACCGGCCACCACCGCCCGCCCTGGACCCCACGGGCACCGGGGCGGGTCAGGGGGAACCGGCGTAGCGGGCGACCGCCTCGTCGTGCAGCAGGGCGTTGCTGCTGATGAGGCCGGCGGCCACCGACGGCGGCGCGGCCCCGTCAGCCCAGTCGATCACGTCGGCGCCGGTCGTGCCGCTGACGCGGCCGCCGGCGGCCACCACGATGGGCAGCAGCGCCGCCACGTCCCACGGCGCCAGGTCGGGCTCGACCGCCACATCGACCGCGCCCTCCGCCACCAGCATGTGCGACAGGAAGTCGCCGTAGCCGCGCGTGCGCCAGGCGCCGTCGGCCAGCCGCCCCAGGGCGCCGGGCGCCCAGCCAATGGGGTCCGAGTAGGCCAATGAGGCGTCCGACCACTCCGAGACAGCCGACGTCCGGAGCCGGCGGACGCGGCCGTTCACGTCGCTCGTGCGCGCCTGGCCGTCCGCGGCCCACCAGCGCCGCCCGAGCGCCGGGGCGCTCACGACGCCGAGGGTGGCGGCGCCGTCGACGACCAGGCCGATGAGCGTGGCCCAGACCGGTACCCCGCGCAGGAAGTTGGCAGTGCCGTCGATCGGATCGATGATCCAGCAGCGGTCTGCTGAGTGGCCCAGGGCGCCGTACTCCTCGCCGAGTTGAGCGTCGTCGGGACGCCGTGTGGCCAACAGCGTGCGCAACGCCCGTTCCACGCCCTGGTCGGCCTCGGTCACGGGGGTGCGATCCGGCTTGGTCGCCACCCGTAGCTCGGCGTCCAGGTAGGTCGACATGGTGATCCGGTCGGCCTCATCCGCGAGCTCCAGGGCCAGCATCAGATCGGGGGTGAGCCCGGGCAGCGTCATCATCTGTTCTCCGATTCGGTTGATGCGTCAGTAGTCCGGCGCCTCGGCGCGGGAGCGCAGAATCCGCCGCAGCGACGCCAAGCGCTCGGGTGGCGCGGCGCCGCTGGCGCACCAGTCGTCCAGCGCGCACTCCGGCTCATCGTGGCTACAGCCGCGCGGACAGCCGTCGATCCCGCCGGCCAGGTCCGCGAACGCGCCCACGACCGTGTCGGGCTGCACGTGCGCCAAACCGAAGCTGCGCACGCCCGGCGTGTCCACGATCCTGCCGCCGGTTGGCAGGTCCAGCATGATCGCAGAAGTCGAGGTGTGCCGTCCTCGGCCGGTGACGTCGTTGACGCGACCGATGGCCCGGTCGGCATCCGGCACCAACGCGTTCACCAACGTGGACTTGCCAACCCCGGAATGTCCCACCAAGACCGTCGTGCGCCCCCGCAGCAGCGGCTCCAGGGCCTCTTCGGCCATGCCCGGGCGCAGCCCCACGGTGCGCACCTCCAGCGCCTCGTAGCCGGCCAGAAACGCGGCCGGATCGGCCAGGTCGGTCTTGGTCACGATCAACAGCGGCTCGATCCCTGCGTCGTAGGCAGCGACCAGGCAGCGATCCACGAAACCGGACCGAGGTGTCGGATCCGCCGCGGCCACGACGATTCCCAGCTGGTCCGCGTTGGCCACCAGCGGGCGCTCGGCGTTGGTGGCGTCGTCGGCGGAGCGCATGAGCAGGCTGCTGCGCTCGGCGATGGCGACGATCCGCGCCAGCGTCCCGTCCGTCCCGGACACATCCCCGGACAGTCGGACGCGGTCGCCCACCACGATCCTGGTGCGGCCCAGCTCCCGGGCCCTCATGGCGCTCACGGCAACCGGCGGCTCGGCATCGGTGACCTCGCACCGAAACCGACCGCGATCGACCGTCAGCACCACCGCGTCGGCGGCCCCGGAGTGCGCGGGCCGGGTCTTTGAGCGCGGACGGTTGCGCCCGCCGGGGCGAACCCGGACGTCATCCTCGTCGTAGCTGTCGGCGACCCGCCGGCGCGTCACTGCGGCGGCCTCATGCGTTCGCCGTCGCGACCAGCGACTGCCACAGCAGGGGGAAGTCCGGCAGGGTCTTCGACGTCGCGCCGACGTCGCTCAGGCTGACGCCGGGTACGCGCAGCCCGACGATCGCGCCAAACGTGGCCATCCGATGGTCGGCGTAGCACTCCACGGTGGCGCCGGTCAGCGGGCCGGGGATGATCCGCAGGCCGTCCGGCAGCTCCACCACCCCCGCGCCCAGGCGTCGAAGCTCGGCGGCCAGGGCCGCTATCCGGTCGGTCTCATGCCCGCGCAGGTGCGCGATCCCGGTGAGCTCGCTGGGTGAGGATGCCAGGGCCGCCACCGCGGCTACCGTCGGCACCAACTCGCCGCACTCTCCCAGGTCGGCGGTCAGCCCCCGCAGCGATGCCGGGTCCGCCGGTCCGGACAGGGTCAGTCCTGCGGGCGTCCGCTCGATGCTGACGGCCCCCATCTGCGCGAAGATCCCGCGCAGTCGGTCCCCGGCCTGGGTGGTGTCGGTCGGCCAACCCGGAATCGTCACCGTCCCGCCGGTCGCCATCGCGGCCGCCAGGAAGGGCCCCGCGTTGGACAGGTCGGGCTCGATGTCCACCGTGCCACCGACCAGCGGACCCGGGGCCACCTGCCAGTGGCAGTCGGTCGGGTCGTCGGTCTCGGCGCTGACCCTGGCTCCCCGCTCGCGCAGCATGGCCACCGTCATGTCGACGTGCGGCAGCGACGGCAGAGCGGGTCCGCGGTGTCGAAGGTCGAGCCCGGCGGGCAGCGCCGGTGCCACCAGCAGCAGGCCGGAGACGAACTGGCTGGAGGCGCTGGCGTCCAGGGTTGCCGCGCGACCTGTGACGGGGCCGCGGACGGTGATCGGGAGCGCGTCGCCGGACACCTGGGCGCCGAGGGCGCGCAGGGCGCCGGCCAGGGGCCCCAGGGGCCTTAGCCGCGCATGGGCGTCACCGTCGAAGCCGACCGGCGCCGCCGCCAGCGCCGCCACCGGCGGCAGGAAGCGCATGACGGTCCCGGCGAGGCCGCAGTCGATCGTGCCACCCCCGAGCACCGGGCCCGGCTCGACCAGCAGCTCGGTGGGAGCCGTCCCGGCGCGCACGTCCGCCCCGAGCTCGCGCAGCCCGGCCACCATCAGCCGGGTGTCCCGGGCCAGCAGCGCACCCAGGATGCGCGTCGGCGCGTCGGCGAGGGCGGCCAGGACGAGGGCCCGGTTGGTGATCGACTTCGAACCGGGCACCTGCACGGCGCCGTGCAGGGGTCCGGATACCACTGGGGCCCGCCACGCCTCGACCATTGCCCCAGCGTAGTGGCGCAGGCGTAGGCTCGGCTGGCATGTGCGGTCGCTACGCGAGCAGCAAGGACCCGGCGGAGCTCGTCGAGGAGTTCGGCGTCACCCGGCCGCCGGCCACGACCATCCCCGCGGACTACAACGTCGCCCCCACCAAACACGTCTATGCGGTGCTGCAGCGCAGCTACGACGACCTGCCCGGGCAGCAGCGGCTGCTGGCTGATGTCGTCTGGGGTTTGGTGCCCTCGTGGGCCAAGGACCGCAGCATCGGCCACAGGCTGGTGAATGCGCGGGTGGAGACTGCCGCCGAGAAGCCGTCGTTCCGGCGCGCCTGGGCACATCGGCGCGCCCTGCTGCCCGCCGATGGCTACTACGAGTGGCACGGCAGCGCGGACACGGCTCATGAGGGCAGCCCCAGGCGTCCGCGCAAACAGCCGTACTTCATCCACCGGGCCGACGGCGGGACCTTGGCGATGGCCGGGCTCTACGAGATCTGGCGCGATCCGGCGGCGGATCCCGACGACCCCGCGGCCTGGCTGTGGACGGCGACCATCCTGACCACCACCGCGACCGACGGCCTGGGCCAGATCCACGACCGCATGCCCATCGACGTGGACCCGCGGGTGTGGGCGGACTGGCTCGACCCGGACTTCGGCGGCGACCCGGGCACGCTGCTCGACCCCGCCGCGACCGCTGCGGCGCTGGTGGCCTATCCCGTCTCCACCGCGGTCAACTCGGTGCGCAACAACGGGCCGCAGCTGCTCGACCCCCTGCCCGCCAGCCGGGAATAGCAGCACCCCCCGACGGCGTTGGACAGATGACCGACCGAGCAGAGTGCACCTGCCGCCAGGAGGCCATGTGAGCGTTCGCCTGTCCAGCCCGCCCAGTCCGACGGAGTCGGGTGGGCCGCCGATCCGCGCGGACCTGCTGTCGTCGCTAGTCTCGTTCACCGTGGATGCGGATGCGGACTTCGACCGGCCCGACATCGACGTGGCCACTGAGAGCGCCGCTGACCGACTCGCCCGCTTCGAGCGCGTGCTAGAGACGTACATGCCGGTCCTCTACGGCAACGCCCTCCGGCTGACCGGCAACACCGAGGATGCCGCCGACCTCGTGCAGGTCACCTTCGAGCGGGCCTTCAAGGCCTTCGACAAGTACCAGCCGGGCACGAACCTGAAGGCCTGGCTGTTCCGGATCCAGACCAACGCGCACATCAACGACTACCGCAAGGCGCAGCGCACGCCTCGGCTGTCCGACGCCGACACCGTCGAGGACTGGCAGATGGCCCGGGCCGAGACGCACACCGCCCGCGGGCTGCGGTCCACCGAGACCGAGGTGCTCGAGGGCATCCCGGAGCAGGTCGTCACCGAGGCGCTGGCTGCGCTCTCGCCGGACTACCGGCAGGCCGTCCTGCTCGCCGACGTCGAGGGCATGCGTTACAAGGAGATCGCCGAGATCATGGGCACCCCCGTCGGCACGGTGATGTCGCGTCTGCACCGCGGCCGCAAACTCCTGCGCGAGAGTCTGTTGGAGCACGCCCGAGATGTGGGATACCTGCGCGAGAGCGAAGGAGAGCAGCCGTGAACCGCCCGAGCCCCGCCTATCAGTGTCAGGCCATCATGGCCCACGTCGACGAGTTCATCGACGGCGAGCTCTGCGATCGCGAGACCGAGGGCGTGGAGTCCCACCTGCTGGCATGCGGGGAGTGCCGCAGGGTGTTTCAGGAGGAACTGGACCTCAAGTTGCTCGTGCGTCGGTCCTGCACCCACGACGTGGTTCCGGACAGCGTCCGCGACCGGGTGTCGGTGATGGTCAGCCGCTGGCGGCTGGACATGGCCCCGGGGTCTTTCAGCTCATTCACGTCGATCACGACTTTCCGGGTCGGCTCGCCGCCGGACGGCGGCCGACCCCCTGCGTAGGAGGAGGTCGGCCGGCCACACGGCGTCAGCTGTTAGGCCGACGGCCGTGGTTGGCGCCCTTCTTGCGGCGGTCGCGCTTCTTGCGGCCTCGCTTGCTCATGGATTGCTCCCTTCTGCAGTCTGGTGAGCGCCATCCTGGCACACCGGCGCTTCCGGTCCGACGGCTACGCTGCTCCCCGTGCAGACCCTGCTGGTAGCCAACCGGGGCGAGATCGCCGCCCGGATCATCCGCACGGCCGCGGCCATGGGCATCACCACCGTCGCCGTCTACTCGGAGGCTGACGCCGAGCTGCCGTTCGTGGCCGACGCGGATGTCGCCGTGCCGATCGGGCCGCCCGCGCCCGCGGAGTCCTACCTGGACGCCGACGCGATCCTCGCGGCCGCGCGGCAGACCGGCGCGGATGCGATCCACCCGGGGTACGGCTTCTTGAGTGAGAGCGCGGACTTCGCCGAGCGGGTGATGGCCGCGGGCCTGATCTGGGTCGGACCCCCGCCGGCGGCCATGCGGGCGATGGGCGACAAGGTGGCGGCGCGCAACACGATGGCCGCCGCCGGGGTGCCGGTCGCGCCCGGTAGTGACGTTCCGCTGCACACCGCTGCCGAGGCCCTCGCCGAGGCTGAGCGCATCGGGTACCCGGTGATGGTGAAGGCCAGCGCCGGCGGCGGTGGGATCGGCATGTCGGTGGCCGGCGATCCGGAGGAGCTCGGCGCCGCGTTCGACACCGCGCGCAGCCGGGCCGAGCGGTTCTTCGCCGATCCGGCGCTGCTGGTGGAGCGCTTCGTCGCCTCCGCACGGCATATCGAGGTGCAGGTTCTCGGCCTGGCCGACGGCCGGGTCGTGGCGCTGGGGGAGCGGGACTGCAGCGTTCAGCGCCGGCACCAGAAGGTGGCCGAGGAGAGCCCCTCGCCAGCCGTCGGCCAGGAGCTCCGCGAGCGGCTGCGGGCCATCGCCGTCGCCGCCGGCGAGGCTGTCGGCTACCGCAACGCCGGCACGGTCGAGCTGCTGCTGGACACCGCGACCGGCGACGTGTGGTTCTTGGAGATGAACACCAGGCTGCAGGTCGAGCACCCGGTGACCGAGATGGTGACCGGCCTGGACCTGGTCGCCGAGCAGCTGCGGATCGCCGCCGGCCTGGAGCCGACTTTCGGCAGCGAGCCGCCGGCCCCGCAGGGGCACGCCCTTGAGCTGCGCGTGTACGCCGAGGACCCGCAGCGCTTCCTGCCGCGGCCGGGCACCATCACCCGCTGGGAAGAGCCCAACGGCGAGCACATCCGGGTGGACGCCGGGTATCGGGCCGGCAACAAGGTCACGCCGTTCTACGACCCGCTGCTGGCCAAACTGGTGGTGTGGGGCGACACCCGCGAGGCGATGCTCGCCCGGGCCAGAGCGGCCGTGGCGGCCTTCCACGTCGAGGGGCCGAAGAACAACCTGCCGTTTTTCGTCGAGCTCCTCGCCGAGCACGAGTTCGTCAGCGGCGACTACACCACCGGGATCATCGGGCGGATGCGCGCCTAGCCCTCGTCGATGACGGCGATCAGCGCGTCCTCGTCGATCGCATCGCCCTCGGCCACCGCGAGCGATGACACCCTGCCGTCGGCCTCCGCGATCACCGGGATCTCCATCTTCATCGATTCCAGGATCACCAGCGTGTCCCCGTCGGTCACCTGATCGCCCTCGGCGACGAGCACCTTCCAGACGTTCGCGGTCAACTCTGAGCGAACCTCGGCCATGGATCCTCCTGCCGTAGCGATCTGTACGGTCCGCACGGGCGGACCTTGACGGTATCCAACCAGAATCGCGCCGCGGCTACCCGACGATGCCCTGCTTGCGCATCTCGACCTGCATGTCGTGCGGGCTGGTGGACGCGTCGATCGCGGTCTCCAGCGTGATGGTCCCCTGCTGGTACAGCGCGATCAGATGCTGGTCGAAGGTCTGCATCCCGTAGTAGCCGCCGTCGCGCACCAGCTGCATGATCGTCGAGGTCTTGGCGGCGTCGGTGATCGCGTCGGCGATGCGGCCGGTGTTGATCGCGATCTCCATGGTTACCGCGCGACCCTTGCCGGAGGCCTTCTTCACCAGCCGCTGGCACAGGATGCCGCGCAGGGCCCCGGCCAGTGCGAAGCGAATCTGCTGCTGCTCGTGCGGCGGGAAGAAGTCGATGATGCGGTTGACCGTCTCCTGGGCGTCCACCGTGTGCAGGGTGGACATGACGAAGTGGCCGGTCTCGGCGGCGGCCAGGGCGGCCTTGACCGTCTCGGCGTCGCGCATCTCGCCGACCAGGATGACGTCGGGGTCCTGGCGCATGGCGCCGCGCAGGGCGGTGAGGAAGCCGCCGGTGTCCATGCCGACCTCGCGCTGGTTGACCATGGCCATCTTGTCGTGGTGGATGACCTCGATCGGGTCCTCGATGGTGACGATGTTGACCGACCGGTGCAGGTTGATGTGATCGATCATGCCGGCCAGGGTCGTGGTCTTCCCGGACCCGGTGGGACCGGTGACGAGGACCAGGCCGCGGGGCTCGAGCGCCAGCGGGTAGAGCGGATCGGGCACGCCGAGCGACTCCAGGCTCGGGGCGCCGATGCTGACATGGCGGAACACCATGCCCGCCGCGCCGCGCTGCCGGAAGGCGTTGACGCGGAAGCGGCCGACGTCGTCGCGCTGGTAGGCGAAGTCCGCCTCGTTGGTGCGCGCGAAGGGCTCGATCTGATCCTCGCGGATGACTTGCGCCACCAGGTCCTCGCAGTCATCGATGCTGAGGTCGGGGACGTTGAGCTCCACCAGCGTGCCGTCGACGCGCACGCGGGGCGGGCAGTCGGCCTTGATGTGCAGGTCCGAGCCGCCGAGCTCGACCAGCGCGCGCAGGTAGACGTCGATGTCCGGGGCGGCATCCGGATCGGCGGTTCGAATGGCGTCGGCGGACACCTTGCGGGCCTTCCCCGGCTGAGATCGCACCGGGACCTGGGGGGCGGCGGCGGGTGGGACGGTCGGGCGCGGGGGTGGCGGCGTAGGGGCTGGGGCAGCGGGTTGTGCAGTCGGCTGGGGGGTGGGCCGGCGGGGTGGCAGGGTCGGTGCCGCCGGGGGTGCGGCCCCGCCGCCGGGGCTGGGGGCGCCGCCGGGGGGGCCGAAAGGGGAGTCACCGGCAGCAGCGGGCTGGTTGTACATGCTCACAGTTCACGTTATCGCCAACTGCGGCGCCTGGACTACTCCTTGATGACCGACGCCGTGCCATGGCGCGAGCAGGTCGCCCGCCAGCCCGCGGGCAGCACCTGCACCACCATGCGGCGTCCGCAGATCCGGCAGTAGCGCGGCGGCTCGAGTTCGAGCGCGCGGAGGCAGGCGGCGTGGTCGTCGCCGGGCGCGCCGCAGTACTCGCAGTAGGGCCCGAGGGCGGGGTCGAAGTCGGCCATTGGCCCATGGTGCCGCACGGTCCGACTGGGGCGGCGGCTACCCTGCCGCTGATGGAACAGCACAGCGCCGCGGGCGCCCCCGAGGACCTCCCCTCCGCGCGGTTGGCCCGCACAGTGGGGCCTTCGGACACCGCCGTGGCCGTGGGGTCCGGAACGGTCGACGTGCTGGGAACCCCGGTCCTGGTGGCATGGCTGGAGGCCGCCACGCTGGCCGTTCTGGAGCCGCCGGACGGGAAGGTGTCGGTGGGCACCCGGGTCGCCGTCACGCACCTGGCCGCGAGCCCGGTGGGTGCGGAGGTCGAGTGCACTGCGGTGCTGACCTCGCACCAGGGCAGCCGCCAGACCTTCGCTGTCAGCGCCAGCCACATCGCCGATGGCCAGCCCATCGCCCAGGGCACCATCACCCGTGCGCTGGTCGACCGCGCACGCTTCCTGGCGCAGTAGCTACAGCCCGGTGGTGGAGCGCGGGTAGGCGGCCTCCGGGTCGGTCAGGACGTTGACCAGATAGGGGACCCCAGCCGCGAAGGCGCGGTCCAGTGCCGGCCCGATGTCCGCCGGCCGGGTGACCACCTCCCCGGCGCCCCCCAGCGCGCGCACGACATCGTCGTAGCGCAGCCCCGGCTGCAGGTCCGCCGCGACGTCGTAGGAGTGCAGCAGGCGCATCGGGTGCTTCTCCAGGCCCCAGGCCCCGTTGTTGCCCATGACCATGACGGTGGGGATGCCGTGGCGCACCAGGGTGTCGACGTCCATGAGCGAGAACCCGGCCGCGCCATCGCCCAGCAGCAGCACGCATGGATCGTCGGGAAAGGCCGTGCCGGCGGCCAACGCGTACCCCAGCCCGGTGCCCAGGCAGCCGTAGGGGCCAGGGTCCAGCCAGCGGCCGGGGCGCGCCGGTTCGATGAACCTGCCGGCGAACGACACGAAGTCCCCGCCGTCACCGATGACGATCGTGTTGTCGGTGAGCCTGGGGAGCAGCTCGCCGTAGATGCGGGCGGGATGGATCGGGTCGGTGTCGCTGGCCAGCAGCCCTGCGTCCGCGGCGATCGCGGCTGCGGCCTGCGTGCGCAGGCCCTTCGCCCACGCTCCATGGTCGGCACCGCCGGCGTACTCCCCGGTCGTCAGTGCGCGGGTCAACGACTCGAACGTGTTGCTCAAGTCGCCCACGGCGGTGGCGCGGGGCAGGGCATGCAGCGATACCTGGTCCAGCGCGTCGGTCAGGTGCACCACCGGCGCGGGGGGCTCCCCGAACTTGCCGTACCCCAGTCGGAAATCCAGCGGGGTCCCTGCCACCACCACCAGGTCCGCGCCGGCGAAGGCCGCCCCGCGGGCGCGGGTGACGAGCAGGTCGTGGCCGCGCGGCAGGATGCCGCGGGCCATCCCGTTGGCGATCACCGGCAGGCCGGTGGACTCGGCGAATGAACGCGCCGCGGTGTCGGCGCCGGACATCCAGACGTCTGAGCCCAGGACCAGAACCGGGCGCTCCGCAGCAGCCAGGAGAGTGGCGATCTCGGCGATGTCCGCGGGGTCCGCGGCAGCCCGTGGCAGGTGCACCGGGTGTGCCGCCGGGGCCTCGGCCGGGCTGTAGAAGCGGTCCATGGGGACGTCGGCGAACACCGGCCCGGGATGCGCCGCGATGGCCTCGGCCAGGAGGGTGGCGGTGTCGGAGCCGATCGTGGCGGGGTCGGAGAGCGTCCGCGCGACCTTGGTGACGGGTGCGACCAGGGGCACGTGGTCGATCTCCTGCAGCGCCCCGGTGCCCCAGCGGAAGGCCGGGGCGCGGCCGCCGACCACGAGCATGGGGACGCCGTTGAAGTACGCCGAGGCGAGTCCGCTGACGCCGTTGGTGACGCCGGGGCCGGCCGTGAGCGCCGCGAAGCCCGGGGTGCGGGTGAGCTTCGCCGTGCCCTCGGCGGCGAACACGGCGGTGGCCTCGTGCCGGGTGTCCACCACCCGCATCGGGCCGCCGGCCAGGGCTGCGGCGTTGTCGCGGCCTGCGGCGTCGTAGCCCGCCGGTCCGCCGACAGCCGCGTCATAGAGCGGGAAGACGTGGGCTCCGCTCAGGGTGAACAGCGTCCGCACCCCGTAGGCCTGCGCCGCCGCCACCATGTGATGGCCGCCGTGCCCGCTGATCGGCTCGCTCATGTTCCTCCTCCTCGCCCCGGGTGCACGGCCTGCGCCGGTGGCGAGCTAGATCAGGCTGATGAAGACCGCCACCAGCAGCGCCAGGATGAGAACCACAGCGACGACGGTGATCAGGTTCTTGTTCTCCATCATGGCGGCTGCTTCCTCTTTCCTCTGGGTCGCCGGGTCGGCGGGCCTTGCAGGGCACAGCCTGCCGCATCGGCGCCGGAGGCGTCGGATGAGGACGGCCTACAGCGTGTCCGACAGCGCCTTGACGGGCATGCTGAGCTCGGCCAGCAGCCCCAGGTCCTCGTCCGGGCTGCGGCCCAGGGTGGTCAGGTAGTTGCCCACGATGACCGCGTTGATGCCCCCCAGCAGACCCTCGCGCGTTCCGAGCTCGCCCAGAGTGATCTCGCGGCCCCCGGCGTAGCGCAGGATGGTCCGCGGCAGGGCCAGGCGGAAGGCGCCGATGGTGCGCAGCGCATCCGATGTGCCCATGACCGGCAGGTCCTCGAACGGGGTGCCGGGTCGGGGGTTGAGGAAGTTCAGCGGCACCTCGTGCGGGTTCAGCGACGCCAGCTGGGCGGCGAACTCCGCGCGCTGCTCCAGGGTCTCGCCCAGGCCGACGATGCCGCCACAGCAGACCTCCATCCCGGAATCGCGCACCAGCCGCAGGGTGTCCATCCGCTCGTCCCAGGTGTGGGTCGTCACCACGTTGGGGAAGAAGCTGCGAGCAGTCTCGAGGTTGTGGTTGTAGCGATGGATGCCCATGTCCACCAGGTCGTCGACCTGCTGCGCGGTCAGGATCCCGAGGCTGGCCGCGACGTTGATCTGGACCGCGGCCTGGATTGCGGCGACACCCTCGCGCATCTGCGCCATCAGACGGTCGTCGGGCCCGCGCACCGCGGCCACGATGCAGAACTCCGTCGCGCCGGTAGCTGCGGTCTGCACGGCGGCCTCGACCAGGCTCGGGATGTCCAGCCACGCTGCCCGCACCGGAGACGGGAAGAGCCCGGACTGCGAACAGAAGTGACAGTCCTCCGGGCAGCCGCCGGTCTTGACCGACACGATCCCCTCGACCTCGACGTCCGGCCCGCACCAGCGCATCCGGACCTCGTGGGCCAGCCCCAGCAACTCGGCGATTCGGTCCTCGGGCAGGTTGAGCACGCGCAGCACGTCCGCCTCGTCCAGGCCCTCGCCGCGTTCCAGGACCTGCTCCCGGGCCCGGGCCAGGACGTCCTCGGCGTCCGCGTCCGGACCTGGATAGATATCGATCACCTGAGTCATGGGGCGATTGTCCCACCGAAGGTGCCGCCGAGTCGCGGGGCCATGCCCGCCACCGCCGCCGCGGCGAAGTCCGCGGGGTCCAGGGCGGCCGCCCCAGCGGGCAGCACGCCTGCCAGCGGGCCACCGATGACGCCCGGAAGGTCCGCCAGATTGCAGCGGCAGGCCAGGTCGGGATCGGCTGGCCAGGAGCCCAGCACCACTCCGGCCAGCTCCAGGTCGGTCGACGCCAGCGCGGCCAGCGTGAGGGCGGTGTGGTTGAGGGTGCCCAGCGCGGGGTCGGCGACCACCACCACGGCCACTGGCTCCGCGGTCCGCTGGGCGACCCCCGCCGCGAGGTCGACGATGGTGCGCCCGGCGGCGTCGAACGGCACGAGCAGGCCCCCGGCGCCCTCGACCAGCACCAGATCGAGGCTGGTCCGCAGCTCGGCGATGTCCTGGGCCATGGCGGCCAGGTCCGGGTCGGCCGTACCTGCCACGCGGGCGGCGGCCGCCGGTGCCAGCGGATCTGGGTAGCGCCTGAGTTCCACGCAGCGCGTGCATCCGGACAGCCGTTGCACCTCAGCCGCGTCACCGGGCTCCCCGGGGGGCAGCCCGGTCTGCACCGGCTTGACCACCGCAGCGCGCAGCCCGGCCTGCCCGGCCGCCGCCGCCAGCGCGGCGGTGACGACCGTCTTGCCGACCCCGGTGCCGGTGCCGGTGACGAGGACGGTCCCGGTCAGCACGGCAAGGCCGCCATCAGTGCCTGGCCGGCGCGCGCCAGCTGGTCGGCGGTCAGAGCCGAGTGGGAAGTCAGACGCAGCCGGGCGCGACCGTCGGGCACGGACGGCGGGCGGAAGCAGCCCACGGCCACGCCGAGTTCGGCGCAGGCGCGCTGGGCTGCCACGGCAGCATCAGCGCTGTCGGCGATGACGGAGACGACTGCGGCGTCGGGACGGGTGACCGGACGACCCGTGCGCAGGCCTAGCTCGCGCAGCTCGGCGGCCGCCGCCCTGGTGCGCAGAGGTAGTTCCGGGTGCTCGTGCAGGACCCGCAGCGCGGCCAGCGCGGCCGCCGTGCTGGCCGGTGCCAGGCCGGTGTCGAACAACAGCGGTCGCGCCGTGTTGATCAGGTGGTCCACCACCGCGGTCGGGCCCAGGACCGCGCCGCCCTGCGCTGCCAGCGCCTTGGACAGCGTGAGCGTGAGCACGATGTCAGGTGCCCCCGCCAGCCCCGCTTCCGCGACCGCTCCCGCGCCGCCCGGCCCGAGCACCCCGAGGCTGTGCGCCTCGTCCACGAGCAGCGCAGCGCCATGGGTGCGGCAGGCCGCGTGCAGCTCGGAAAGTGGGGCGACGTCGCCGTCGACGCTGAAGACGGCATCGGTCACCACCAGCGCGCGCCGCTGCGGGCGGGCCGCCAGGAGGGCGGCGACCTCGACTGCGTCGCGGTGTCCGTACACCTGAACAGTGGCGCTGCTCAGGCGGCAGGCATCGATGAGGGAGGCGTGGTTCTGCTCGTCGGACAGGATGAGGGTGTCGGGGTCGGCCAGCGCGGTCACCGCGCCGAGGTTGGCCAGATAGCCAGAGCTGAACAGCAGCCCGGCCTGTGCCCCCGTCGCTGTGGCGAGGGCGTCCTCGAGCTCGGCGTGCAGCTCCAGCGCGCCGGTGACCAGACGGCTGGCGGTGGCGCCGGCGCCCCAGCGCCGGACGGCGGCGGCCGCGGCCTCGGTCACCCGCGGGTCGCGGGCGAGCGACAGGTAGTCGTTGGAGGCCAGATCTATGACGCGCGCGTCGGCCGCCCGCGGGCGCAGCTCGCGGTGCAGGCCCCTGCGGCGGCGCTCCGCGGCGGCGTCGTGCAGGTGATCCCACACGCCCCCGCCCGCCGGGACGTCGTCGATGCGGCTCACCCCACGACCGTCGTGATGGCGTCGCAGACAGTCCCGGTGAGCACGTCCAGGTCGTCGTCGCCGATGGCCAGCGGCGGCATGACAACGACGACGTCGCCCAGGGGGCGCACCCACACCCCGTGGCGGCGGGCCTCCTGGCAGACGGCGAACCCCGTTCGCTCGCCCACCGCGGCCACCTCGATCCCGGTCATGGTGCCGATGCGCCGGATGTCGAGCACGCCGTCGAGCTGGGCCAGCGGGGCGATCGCCGCACCGATCCGCTCGCCGACGTCGGCCGCCCGCTCCACCGTGCCGTCCGCGGCCATCAGGTCAAGGTTGGCGATGGCTGCGGCAGCGGCAAGAGGGTTGGCGGTGTACGAGTGTCCGTGGAAGAACGTCCGCGCGGACGCGGCGGTGCCCAGGAAGGCCTGATAGAGGTCCTCGGTCGCCAGCACGGCCGACAGCGGCAGGTACCCCGCAGTCAGGCCCTTGCCGCAGGTGAGCAGGTCGGGCGCCACGCCCGCGTGCTCGCACGCCCACATCCGCCCGGTGCGGCCGACGCCGGTGGCCACCTCGTCGGCGATCAGGTGGACTCCGTGGTCGTCGCACAGCCGACGCGCGCCGCGGACGAACTCGGCATCGTGGGTCAGCATGCCGCCCGCGGCCTGCACCATGGGCTCGATCACCAGCGCCCCGATCCGTCCGCCCTCGGTGGCGAACAGATCGGCGAGCTCCGCCAGCACCTCGGCCGCCCGGCCAGCCCGGTCCTGGCCGGCGGCCAGCAACCCCGGGCTGGACACGGTACGCGTCTCGAGCATGATCGCCGAGTACGTCCGGTGGAACAGCTCGATGCCCCCGACGCTCACCGCGCCCAGGGTGTCGCCGTGATAGCCCTCGGCCACGTGGGCGTACAGCGGGCGCACCGCGCCGTTCTGAGCATGCGCCTGGTAGCTGATCTTCAGCGCCGCCTCGACCGCGCTGGCCCCGTCGCCGGCGTAGAACACGCGGGACAGCCCCGCGGGCGCGGTCGCCAACAACTTCTCAGCCAGCACGATGCCGGGTTCGTGCGTCAGGCCCAGGAAGGTCGTGTGGTCCAGTCGGCCGAGCTGCTCGACGATCGCCGCATCGATCTCCGGGCGCCGGTGCCCGTGCACGTTGACCCACAGCGAAGAGACCCCGTCCAGGTACCGCCGGCCGTCGGTGTCCCAGAAGTACATGCCCTCGGCGCGGTCCACCACGATCGGCTGGTCGTCCAGCCAGAGGCTCTGCTGCGTGAAGGGGTGCCACACGCTGGCAGCATCCCTGGCGATGAGCTCGTCGGTGCGCTGCGAACGTTCGGTCATGGGCAGCAATGGTGCCAGCCGCGGTGATCGTGGTGCGTACCCTGGTGCCGTGGCAGACATCGCCGGGCTGGCGCGTGCGCACACCGACCTCGGCGACCCCGAGGTGGAGCTGCTGCGGGAGCTGACCCTGGATTGGGGGCTCATCGCGGACCTGTCCTTTGCGGACCTGGTGCTGTGGCTGCCGACCTGGAACGGCGGCGGCTACGTGGCGGTGGCCCAGCAGCGCCCGGACACCGGGCGAACGCTGTTCCCCGACGACATCGTGGGGGAGTTCACCGCGCGCGGCCGACGCCCCGGGATGGCCGCGGCCCAGGCCTCGGGCCGGCCGCAGGACGTGCGGGATGCCGACGGCACCTGGGCACAGATCTACCCAGTGGCGGCCGCCGGGCGGGTCATCGCCCTGCTCGGGCGCTACTCGGCGGTGGAGGATCCGGCGGCGGCGCGCGCCGCCGGGGGTCTGGAGGCCGCCTATCTGACTGCGGCCGACGATCTGTGCGCGATGGTGGTGTCCGGCGACTTCCCGCCGGGCGGGCGGGAGCACGACCCGCTGCGGGTGGGCAGCGGCCTCATGCGGCTGGACGCGGACGGTCTGGTGGAGTTCGCCTCGCCCAACGCCACCTCTGCCTTCCGCCGCCTTGGGGTCGCCGTCGATCTGGTGGGCACGGACATGGGCCGGCTGGCGCCGCGGCTGCATGATCGCGCCGACGGCCTCGACCCCGCGGGGACGGTGGTGGCCGCCGGTCGGACCCGGGGGCAGGTCGAGCTCGAGCACTCCTCCACGGTGCTGGTGCTGGAGTCGCTGCCGCTGATCCGGCGGGGCCGACGCACCGGTGCCCTCCTGCTGGTGCGCGACGTCACCGAGCTGCGCAGCCGCGAGCGCGCCCTGCTGAGCAGCGAGGCCAGCCTGCGCGAGGTGCACCATCGCATCAAGAACAACCTGCAGCTGGTGGCGGCGCTGCTGCGGATGCAGTCGCGCCGGTCGGACAGCGAGTCCGCACGGGCCGCCCTGGCGGATGCGGGCAGCCGCGTGTCCGCCATCGCGGTGGTGCATGAGGCCCTGGCAGCGGCGCCGGAGGGGACGGCGGACTTCGACGCGGTGGCCGACCGGATCCTGGCCATGAGCGCCGCCCTGGCCCCCGGCGCGCGGCTGCGGCGGTCGGGTTCCATCGGGCCGGTGCCCGCTGACCAGGCGACTCCGCTGGCCATGTGCCTGGCCGAGCTGCTGGCCAACGCGTTGGAGCATGCGGGTCCCCAGCCGACGGTGGCGGTCGTCCTGCGCCAGGACTCGGAGCGGATCGGACTGGAGGTCGTCGACGACGGCCCCGGGCTGCCGGCAGGATTCGACCCGGCGTCGGATGGGCGGTTGGGGCTGCAGATCGTGCGGACGCTGGCGGCCGAGCACGGCGGCCATGTGCTGTGGGCGCCGGGTGCGGACGGCGGGACCGTGGCCGAAGTTGCGATCAACCGATCGGCCGATGGCTGAGTAGTCCGGAAGTCAAGTACCGAGGCGGGATCCCCGGTGTGACATAGCCGACACGGTATTCCGGCGTTCCGGGGGTCGTCACCCCTTGTGCGCCCCGCCGCGCTGTGTGACCCTTGATGCAGACGGCGAACAATAGGTCATCAGACTGCCGGGTCCGCACACCGCCCCCGATCGCCGGAAATGAACGCCCGCCCAGCTGCGATTCAGGCTCCCCGGAGCACCCACGCAGCCATGTACCCACAAGAACGTGAGCCACAGCAGTGAATCACCCGAGCATGGAGGTCCGCCAGATGGACTGGCGCTTTGAGTCGGCATGTCTGACGCACGACCCGGAACTGTTCTTCCCGATCGGGGACGCAGGCCCGGCCGTTGACCAGATCGAGAAGGCCAAGGCCGTGTGCCGCACGTGCCCGGTCATGCAGGAGTGCCTGGCGTGGGCGCTCGAGACCGGCCAGGACTTCGGGGTGTGGGGCGGCATGAGCGAGCCTGAGCGGCTGCAGCTGCGCCGTCGCCGGTCGCGAATCGCGGTCCGCAGCAACAACCGCTGATCAACGGTGCGGCCGGCGTCGGCCGCACCGTTGCGGTCAGGTGTAGACGCGCAGCATGTCCGAGTGCGAGGTGAAGGTGGCGGACGTGATGCTGCCCAGCCCCTCGCCGTCGATCTGCAGTGGCACGGGCGGCTCGCAGGTCACCGAGAACTCGGCCAGGTCGTTGCCCACGAAGAGGCTCTTGGTCGAGCCGGCCTTCGACTGCATGATCACCCGCCTGGAGTAGCGCAGCCCCTCGAGGATGCGCATCCGCCGCACGGCCCAGACTCCCAGCCCTGAGTCCCACGTGGTCTCAGGCAGCGGGTTGACGGCCAAGGTGCCCAAATAGGTCCAGGGCGAGGCGTTCTGGATGATGGCCAGGAAGACTCCCTCCACCGTGCCCAGGCCGGGCACGAAGAGCGTCATGGCGGGATCCTTGCGGTTGGTGCCTGCGAAGAAGGTCCGAAGGGTCGTCATCAGGTAGCGGGTGGGGGAGGCCTCTTTGCCCTTCGCGCGCGCTGCCTCCATGTTGTGGATGATCTCGGCATCCAGGCCCAGCCCGGCGTTGAAGGTGATCCAGCGGTCGAAGTCGGCGCCGTCCGCGGTGATGCCGCTGGCGTGGCCCAACCCGATGGTCCGGGTGCGCTCGTTGCGCAGCGCGTCGACCAGCTCTCCGGTCGCCTCGACCGGGTCGATCGGAAAGCCCAGCGCGCGGCTGAAGACGTTGGCGCTGCCACCGGGGACTGCGCCGAAGCGGGGCAGCTGCTCCGGCCCGCGGTCGCCCCGGACGGACATCATGCCGTTGATGGTCTCGTTGACGGTGCCGTCCCCGCCCAGGGTCACCACGACGTCCAGCTCCTCGGCGACCGCGCGGGCGCCAAGCTCCATGGCGTGGCCGCGGTGGTCGGTGCGGACTGCCTCGAGGTCGAATTGGTCGGCCAGGGCATGGATGAGCACGTCGCGAGTCCGGTCGGTGGTCGCAGTGGCCTTCGGGTTCACGACCAGCAGTCCTCGCATACCCGCAGCCTATGCGGGCGGGTGCGGCGCCGACTCGTCGGCGGCGGTCGGGGCGGCGGGTATCGTCGGGGCGTGACCCCACCCCCGCAGTGGCCGCTGCGACTCGCCATCGGCATCACCGCGTTCGAGGCCCTGGCGCTGGTGGCCTATGCGATGGCGATCGGCATCGCCGGCCGCAACAGCCGGGGCTCCACTGTGACCGCGACCGGCGTCGAGATCGCCATCTACCTGGTGTTCGCAGCGCTGATCGGGCTTGTGTGCTTCGGCTTGCTGCGGCGCAACTCGCTGGCGCGCACGCCGTACCTGATCGTCGAGGTTTTCGTCGGGATCGTCGGCTGGACGGTGCTGTCGGGGGACGGCGCCTGGACCACGGCGGTCGGGGCGGTGATCCTGGTCCTCGGTGCGGTCGGCGTGGTCAACTCGCTGCTGCCGGGGCTCATGGCGCTGCTGGAACCGGACGAGGAGCCCCCTGCCGGTTAGGCCGTCGGGGGCTCCGCGGGTTCGGTCAGGCTGGCGCGCAGCCGCTCCAGGGCTTTGCGCAGCAGCCGCGACACATGGACCTGTGACACCCCCAGCTGCTCGGCTATCTGGGTCTGGGACTGGTGGCGGAAGAACGTCGCGATGACGATCAGCCGCTCCCGCTCGGACAGTGAGTCCAAGGCCGGGCGCAGCAGTTCGCGGTGCTCCACGACGGCGTAGCCGACCTCCTCGGCCTGGAGCCGGTCGGCCTCGGACCATTCGCCCCCGCCGTCAACCGTGGCACCGGCGTCGATCGAGCTCGTCGCATACGCGCCAGTGGCTCCCAGGGCCTCGACCACGTCGTCCAGCGGCACCTCCAGCTCCGCCGCCAACTGCTGCGCCGTGGGCTTGCATCCGGTGCGCTGCTCAAGGGAGGCCTCGGCCGAGCGCAGCCGCACGCTCAAGTCCCGAATCCTCCGCGGCACCCCCAGCGACCAGGTGGAGTCGCGGAAGTGCCGCTTGATGCCGCCGGCGATGGTGACGGTGGCGAAGGTGGGGAAGGATGCGCCCTTTGCGGGGTCGAACCGTCGGATGGCGGCTAGCAGCCCGGCGTCGGCCACCGCGTACAAGTCGTCGCGCTCAACCCGGCCGTTCGCGTAGCGGTTGGCGATCCCCCGACTGAGGCCGCGGAAGGCCTGGACCAGCTGCGCCTCGGCCGCCGACCGATCCGCGGCGGCGGAGTGTTCGTCGTGGACGATCGCCAGCAGCGCCGGTACCCCGCCGCCGTCCAGGCCCGCTCGCCCGGGCCGCGGCGAGGACGGGTTCACGTCGACACCGAGGTGCCGATCACGGCTGCGACCGAGGTGGCGCCCCCGGCGACGCGCACCTCTGAGCGCTCGCCGAGCTCCTCGATCAACGTCCACGCGAACGATGACAGGTCGGGCTCCGCGGGAGGGGTGACCGAGGCGTCGACGCCCAGCTGTCCAGGTGCTGTGGAGATGTCCAAGTGCAGGGTGCTGCCGGTGCCCTCGGAGGCGGTTGGCCACAGGGCCGCGAGCTCGGCGACGATCTGCCGGGCATCGTCGATCCGGTCCACGGTGAGCCCGGCAGCGGCCGCCTCGCTGGTGATCGCGGCGCGTGCCACGCGGACCCCTGCTGGGCCCAGCGGCACCTGCAGCGACACCGCTGCGACGGCCCCGCCTGGGAGATCGGACGATCCGTCCCGAGTGGTACCCGACATCCATCCTCCGCTCGCAGGTCTTCCTCCGACGATAGCCGCAGGCGCTGTGAGCGGCTGAGCGTTCCCGTGTGGGAGGATTGCGGCTGCTGCGGCCGCTTCGCCGCCCGCTGCGCATCCGCGACTGCCGTTGAGAGGAACTGGCGTGACTGCCGACCGCGAACTCGATCCCGCCTTCCCGCTCCACCGCGGCGGCAAGATCGAGGTACGCCCGACGGTGCGCATCCGCGATCGCGAGGGCCTCGCGCTGGCCTATACCCCGGGCGTGGCCCGGGTGTCCGAGGCGATCGCTGCCGACCCCTCCCTGGCCTTCTCCTACACATGGAAGGCCAACACGGTGCTGATCGTGACCGACGGCACGGCGGTGCTCGGTCTCGGCGACATCGGACCAGCGGCTGCGCTGCCGGTGATGGAGGGCAAGGCGCTGCTGTTCAAGGAGTTCGCCGGCGTCGACGCCGTGCCGATCTGCCTTGACTGCACCGACACCGACGACGTGGTGGAGACCGTCGCGAGGATCGCGCCGGCCTACGGCGGGGTCAACCTGGAGGACATCTCGGCTCCCCGCTGCTTCGACATCGAGCGCCGGCTGGCCGACCGCCTGGACATCCCCGTGTTCCACGACGACCAGCACGGAACCGCCATCGTGGTGCTCGCCGCGCTCGAGAACGCCGCACGCCTGACCGGACGGACGCTGCCGGGGCTCAAGACCGTGATCTCCGGCGCCGGCGCCGCGGGGACAGCCGTTGCCCAGATCCTGCGCGAGGCCGGCGTCGCCGACATCGTGGTCGTGGATTCGCAGGGGGTGCTGGGCCCTGATCGCGCCGGCCTCAATGATGCCAAGGCAGCCCTGGCCGCGGCCAGCAACCCGCGCGGCCTGACCGGCACCGTCGCCGAGGCCCTCGTCGGCGCAGATGTTTTCATCGGTGTTTCCGGCGGCACGATCTCGGAGTCGGCGATCGCGGGGATGGCAGCCGACGCCATCATCTTCTCGCTGGCCAACCCGACTCCGGAGATTCACCCCGAAGTCGCCCGCAAGTATGCGGCGGTCGTGGCCACTGGCCGGTCGGACTTCCCCAACCAGATCAACAACGTGCTCGCCTTCCCGGGGCTTTTCCGCGGCGCGCTGGACGTGCAGGCCCGCAAGATCACACCCAACATGCACCTTGCCGCGGCCGATGCGATCGCCGCGGTAGTGGGGGACCGGGTGGCGCCGGACTACATCGTGCCGTCGCCGTTCGACCGCCGCGTCGCGGTCTCGGTTGCTGCTGCGGTCTCGGCTGCGGCGACCGCCGACGGCGTCGCCCGCATCTCGCTGTAGATCATGTTCGCCGTCTACGCCGCGCGGGCCGAGCCGCTCGACCCACTGTCGGCGCTCGTCGTCGGGGAGCGGCCGGAGCCGGAGCTGGCGCCGGGGTGGATCGCCGTGCGCGTGCGGGCCGCGAGCATCAACCACCACGACCTGTGGACGCTGCGCGGGGTGGGCATCGCGGCCGATGCCTTCCCGATGATCCTCGGCTGCGATGCCGCGGGCATCGACCCGCAGGGTCGCGAGGTGGTGGTGCACTCGGTCATCGGCGGTGGCCCGGACGAGACCCTCGACCCGGCCCGCTCGCTGCTCAGCGAGAAGTTCCAGGGGACGTTCGCGGACATCGTCGTCGTGCCGGCGGCCAACGTGGTGCCCAAGCCCCGGGAGCTGTCCTGGGCCGAGGCGGCCTGCTTGCCGACGGCATGGCTGACCGCGTACCGCATGCTCGTCACCCGTGGCCAGCTGCAGCCGGGTGAGACGATTCTGGTGCAGGGTGTGGGCGGTGGCGTGGCCACGGCCTGCATCGCCCTGGGCCGAGCGCTGGGCCTGCGGGTGTGGGCCACCAGCCGCGATCAGGCACGGTCGGCGGGAGCGCTGGAACTGGGCGCGGATGCCGTGTTCGTTCCCGGCGCCAGACTGCCCGAACGTGTGGACGCGGTCATGGAAACCGTGGGCGCCGCCACCTGGGAGCACTCCGTGAAGTCGCTGCGCCCGGGCGGTCGGATCGTGATCAGCGGCGCCACCACCGGGGCGAATCCGCCGGCGGACTTGACCCGCATCTTCTTCAAACAGCTGTCCGTCATCGGCTCGACGATGGGGACGCGCGAGGAGCTGGCCGACTTGATCGACCTGTGCCTGCGCACCGGCCTGCGCCCGCTGGTGGACCGCGAGCTGCCGATGTCCGACGCCGCCGCCGGTCTGGCGGCGGTCGCCGCCGGCGACGTTTTCGGCAAGATCGTCCTGACCCGCGACTAGTCCGCGGAAGGCGGGGAGCGCCGGGCGCTCAGTCGTCCTCGTCGTCCAGGCGTGCGAGCCAGGTGGCCACGCGCTCGACTGCGTCCTCGTCGTCGGGATGCAGGTCTACGTAGACCCGCAGCTGCTCGGCCAGCCACAGCAGCGAGACGCTCTCGTCGCCCCGGCGCTGCTCCAGCTCCTCGATCCCACGGTCCGTGAAGTACATCGAGGCTGCTAGTCCAGCGCCGCCGACACGACCACGGCCTGCTCTTCCTCGTGCGCCTTGTGGGAACCGGTGGCGGGTGCGGCCGACGGCGGCCGACTGGAGAGCAGCAGCGGCCGACCGCCCAGGAACTCCGGCAGGTTGATCGCCAGGAACTGGTACGCGCCCTGGTTCATCGGCTCCTCCTGCACCCACATGATCTCGGCGTCGTCGGGGTACTTGGCCAGCAGCAGCTGCAACTCCTCGCCGGGCAGCGGGTAGTAGCGCTCGAGTCGCAGGATGGCCACGTCGTCCACCCCCCGCCTCTCGCGCTCCGCCACCAGATCCCAGGTGACCTTGCCCGAGGTGAGCACGATCCGTCGGACCTTGGCCGGGTCCACGCCGCCGCTGTCGACGATCGGCGCGAAGGTGCCGGTCGTGAAATCGTCCGCCTTCGACACTGCGCGCTTGTTGCGCAACATCGACTTGGGCGTGAACACCACCAGCGGCTTGTGCTGGGCGCTCAGTGCCTGCCAGCGCAGCAGGTGGAAGTACGACGCCGGGGTAGACGGCATGGCCACCGTCATGTTGTTCTGCGCGCACAGCTGCAGGTAGCGCTCCACCCGCGCCGAGGAGTGGTCCGGGCCCTGGCCCTCGTAGCCGTGCGGCAGCAGCATGACCACTCCGGAGGTCTGCTGCCACTTCTGCTCCCCGGAGGAGATGAACTCGTCCAAGATCGTCTGGGCGCCGTTGGCGAAGTCGCCGAACTGCGCCTCCCACAGCACCAGCGCCTCCGGGCGCGCCACGGAGTAGCCGTACTCGAACCCGAGGGCGGCGAACTCGCTGAGCATCGAGTCGTAGACGTAGAAGCGGCCCTGGTCGGGGCTCAGGTTCTGGAGCGGGGCGTAGCCCTCGCCGGTCAGCCGGTCCACGATCACCGAATGACGCTGGCCGAAGGTGCCGCGGCGCGAGTCCTGGCCCGCCAGCCGGATAGTGCGGCCCTCCAACAACAGCGAGCCGAACGCCATGGTCTCAGCCATGGCCCAGTCGATCGTGCCGTCCTCGATCATGCGGGCGCGGCGCTCCAACTGCGGGCGCAGGCGGTTGTGCACGGTGAGGTCCGCCGGCAGTTCCACCTGCGAGTTGGCGATGAGTTTCACGACCTCGTCGGTGACCGCCGTGGTGGGAGCCGACGCTTGTTCCGCGTCGGATGCCGACTCCTCGGCCGGGACGTCGTCGGCATGGGCGCGCAGGTCGTCGCGGGTCTCGGAGAACACCCGCTCGAGCTGGCCCTGGAAGTCGCGCAGCGCCTGCTCGGCCTCGTCCAGCGTGATGTCGCCGCGGCCGATGAGGCTCTCGGTGTAGATCTTGCGCACGGAGCGCTTCTGGTCGATCAGGTTGTACATGAGCGGCTGCGTCAGCGACGGGTCGTCGGCCTCGTTGTGGCCGCGCCGGCGGTAGCAGACGAGGTCGATCACGACGTCCTTGTGGAATCGCTGGCGGAACTCGAAGGCCATCTCCGCCGCCCGCACGCACGACTCCGGGTCGTCGCCGTTGACGTGCAGGATGGGCGCCTGGATCATGCGGGCGGCGTCGGTGGCGTACACGCTGGAGCGGCTGTGCAGCGGCGAGGTGGTGAACCCGACCTGGTTGTTGACGATCAGGTGCACCGTGCCGCCCGTGCGGTAGCCGCGCAGCTGCGACAGGTTGAGCGTCTCGGCCACGATGCCCTGGCCCGCGAAGGCCGCGTCGCCGTGCATGAGCAGCGGCAGCACGGGGTATTCCTGGCCGCGGTTGAGCAGGTCCTGCTTGGCCCGCACGATGCCCTCCAGCACGGGGTCCACGGCCTCCAGGTGTGAGGGGTTCGCAGCCAAGTAGACCCGCGTGGTCGAGCCGTCCGGCGACGTGTACTCGCCCTCGCTGCCCAGGTGGTACTTGACGTCGCCGGAGCCCTGCACGGAGTCCTCGTGCTCGGCGCCCTCGAACTCCATGAAGATCTGCGAGTAGCTCTTGCCCGCGATATTGGCCAGGACGTTGAGCCGGCCGCGGTGCGGCATACCGATGCAGACCTCTTCCATCTGCGCCCGGCAGGCGGCGTCCAGGATCGCGTCCAGGACGGCGATGGTGGACTCGCCGCCCTCCAGGCTGAAGCGCTTCTGGCCGACGTACTTGGTCTGCAGGAAGGTCTCGAAGGCCTCGGCCGAGTTCAGCCGCCGCAGGATGGCGAGCTGCTCCTCTCGGGAGGGGCGCTGGTGCGGCACCTCGACGTGGGACTGGATCCAGCGGCGCTGTTCGGGATCCTGGATGTGCATGTACTCGATGCCCAGGGTGCGGCAGTACGAGTCGCGCAGGACCTTGAGGATGTCGCGCAGCCGCATGAACGGCTTGCCGCCGAAACCGCCGGTGGCGAACTCGCGGTCGAGGTCCCACAGGGTCAGCCCGTGGCTGGTGACGTCCAGGTCCGGGTGTCCCCGCTGCTTGTACTCCAGCGGGTCGATGTCGGCCATCAGGTGCCCGCGCACGCGGTAGGCGTGGATGAGCTCCTGCACGCGGGCGGTCTTGGAGATCTCGGAGTCGTGCGTCGAGGAGATGTCCTGCGCCCAGCGGATGGGCTCGTAGGGGATGCGCAGGGCCGAGAAGATGCGCTTGTAGAAGTCGTCCTCGCCGAGCAGCAGCTGGTGGACGCGGCGCAGGAAGTCGCCGCTCTGGGCGCCCTGGATGATGCGGTGGTCGTACGTCGAGGTCAGCGTCAGCACCTTGGAGATGCCCTGCTTGGCCAGGGTCTCCGGCGCGGCGCCCTGCCACTCGGGCGGGTACTCCATCGCGCCGACGCCGATGATCGCGCCCTGGCCGGCCATCAGCCGGGGCACCGAGTGCTGGGTGCCGATGGTGCCGGGGTTGGTGAGGCTGATGGTGGTGCCGGCGAAGTCGTCGACGGTCAGGGCCCCGCCGCGGGCGCGGCGCACCACATCCTCGTAGGCCGCCCAGAAGTTGGCGAAGTCCATGGTGTCGGCGCCCTTGATGTTGGGCACCAGCAGCTGGCGGCTGCCGTCGGGCTTCTGCAGGTCGATGGCGAGCCCCAGGTTCACCTGGTCGTAGGTCACGACGCCCGGCTTCTCGCCCTCGGTCACGTACGCGGCGTTGAGCTGCGGGATGTCGTGCAGGGCCTGCACGACCGCATAGCCGATGAGGTGCGTGAAGGAGACCTTGCCGCCGCGGCCGCGGGCCAGGGCGTTGTTGATGACGATCCGGTTGTCGACGAGCAGCTTTGCCGGGACCGATCGCACAGAGGTCGCCGTGGGGACGGTGAGGCTGTCCTCCATGTTGGCCACGACGCGTGCCGCGGGTCCGCGCAGGACCTGCTCCACGCCTGCCGTCGGGTTGCGCGGGGGCGCCTTCTTGGCCGGGGCCGGTGGCTGCACGACAGCTGTGGTGCCGCTGGGCAGGTGGGCCGACGTGGCATCGCCGGGACGGTAGTCGGCGAAGAAGTCCCACCATGCTGGATCGACCGAGTTGCGATCCTGCAGGTACTGCTCGTAGATCTCGTCGACGAGCCATTCGTTCGGGCCGAGCGTGCGGTCCGAGGGTCGGTGGCCGGTGGTGGTCTGGTCAGACGTCACAGGAGTTCCCTCGCGCGGCGGAAGTGGGATCGCCCTAGCCTATCCCCGCGCGGGTCGAGGCGGGGCTTTCGGCTCGGTGGGGCGACGCGGATCACATGCCCAGCGAGCGCGCGATCACAAGCTGCTGGATGCCGGACGCGCCCTCGACCACCCGCAGCATCCGAAGGTGACGCAGGATCCGCTCGATCGGGCCCTCCTTGAGCAGGCCCATGCCGCCGAACGTCTGCAGCGCGCGATCGGCGACCGCGTAGGCCTTCTCGGTGGCGTAGTACTTGACGATCGAAGCGTCCAACATCGGGCTGTTGCCCTCGTCGACGCTCCACGCCAGGTGGTAGACGAGCCACCTGATCGCCTCGATGTCGGCCTTCGACTCGGCCAGCGGGAACGACACGGCCTGGAACTTCGAGATCGGCCGGCCGAAGGCGGTGCGGCTGGTCGCATGGGCGACAGCGGCGTCCAGCGCGTACTCGGCCAGCCCCAGCGCCTGGGCGCCGATGTAGGCGCGCCCGGCGTTGAGGAATCCCATCGCCAGCAGGAAGCCGGCCCCCACGTCGCCGATGACATGGTCGTCCGGCACCCACGCGTCCTCGAAGAACAGCTCGCTGGGGTGCGTGTCGGAGATGTTCCACTGCACAGGCCCGCGGCGGAACTGGTCGCTGGGCACCAGGAAGGCCGTGATCCCGCCGGCGGCGCGCTTGTCCGGATCGGTCACGGCGAAGACCACGGCGACGTCCGCCTTGTCGCCGTTGGTGATGTAGTGCTTGTGGCCGTTGATGCGCCAGCCGCCCGCCTCGGGCACCGCCCGGGTGCGGATGGCCTGGGCGTCGGAACCGGCCTCGGGCTCGGTCAGGGCGAAGCACATGGACGACTCCGCGGCCACGATCGGCCGGGCATAGCGCTCGCGCAGGTGCTCCGGCAGTGCGAGCAGCAGCTGGCTGGGCCCGCTCGGGTTGGGTGGGGAGATGGCCAGCATGGCCAGCCGCAGCCCACTGTGCGCGGCGTCCTCCACCAGCAGCGACATCCCGAGCGTGCTCAGCCCCTGGCCACCGACCTCTTCGGGCATGTGCGCCGCGTAGAAGCCCTCCTGGGCGCTGCGCCGGCGCACCTTGTCGGCCACCTGCTCGATCAGCTCCCGGTCGGGGCAGGCCGACCAGAACTCGGGTGCCAGCTCGTCTTCCAACGGCCGGACCTCGCGGTCGACGAAGGCGGCGAACGATGTCCGGAGCTGCTGCAGCTCCTCGGGTACGGAGAAGTCCATGAGCCCTCATGTTGCCCTATCCGGACACGTCCGGTGCCAGCCGCGTGGTGCGTCAGCGTCGGCGCGCCTCCACGACGCGGGTTGCGATGAGCCTGGTGCAGGCGTCGGTGGCGTGCAGCGTCTGTTGGATCACCTCGTCGCCGTCGGCCTCTGCGCAGTGCGCCACCCGGGCCGCGAAGGGCCCGGCCAGGACGCTGAGGGGCAGCACGATCCGCTTTCGGCGCCGTCCGTGCCGGCCGGTGCCGCGGTCGGCCAGGTCGCACGGGTCGGTGCTGGGGGTCGGCGCGCCCGCGCCACAGTCACGGTCCCAGCGCCGTAGCTCGCCGGAGGGGTCCAGTACGCGAACCTCGGCCGGACCCCAGCCCGCCTCGGTGATTCGGCAGGTCGAGCGCGCCACCTCGGCAGCCACCGAGGCATCCGTCCACGGCAGGACGATCCGGACCGGCGTGTCCGGTTGCGGGCTGCGTTCAGAGCGGCTCAGCAGCTCCAGGATGCCGGAGAGCAGCAGCGGGTCGCCGCCCAGCGGCTCGGCCATGGCGAAGGTCATGTTGAGGGCAGCCCCATGGGCCAGAGTGCGGGGCCCCGGCTGCAGGTCTGCGGCGGCGGTGAGCACCGCCGGCGCGACCACGACGCGGCGCGCCCCTCGGTCGTGCAGCGTGCGCAGGCTGCCGTCGGCCAGCAGGGTGCCCCGTTGGATCTGTCCCACGGCGACCGGGCACCCGAGTCGATGCGCCACGCGTCGCGCGAGCAAGTCGGCGGAGGTGCGCTGCCGGGCGTCGGAGCTGTAGGCGACAGCCAGGATGACGCCCTGGCCGTCGGTCGCAGCCGAGAGCCGTTGGGGTTGCGCGGGGAAGGTTTGCGAAGGTGCGGTCACAGCAGGTTGGTTCCCGAATCTCGAGGTGGCTAAACGCCCCGGTCCGGCCGCTGGCGTGATGGTTCTCAACCCCCGGCCGGTGGTCCGGGGTGAGCCTGGCGGCCCGTGGGGATGGCGATCATTATTCACGAGGATGGCACGCATTATTCACCGGGTCAGGCGATTTCCGACATGTCCGCGGCCGCTGCGCTACTGTCGCCAGATCAGCGGGGTCCGCCCGTGACAGAGGAGGCGTCATGCAGGGAGTGCCAGGGGCAGCCACTGGTGGCCCGAAGGAGGCCGAACCGATCCACCTCGGCAAAGTCGTCACGATCTCCGTGATCGCCGCGCTGGGTGGCTTCCTGTTCGGTTACGACAGTTCCGTCATCAATGGGGCCAACCAGGCCGTGTACCACCAGTTCGACATCGTCAACCCCGGTCTCCAGGGCTTCTCCGTGGCGATCGCCCTGCTCGGCTCGGCCGTGGGTGCCTTCGTGGGTGGCCAGTTGACCGACAAGCTGGGCCGCAAGAAGGTCATGGTCCTGGCGGCCGTGCTCTTCCTCGTCGCCGGCGTTGGCCAGGCGTTCCCGTTCGCCCTGCTGGACTTCATGTTCTGGCGCATCGTCGGCGGTTTCGCCATCGGCCTCGCCGCGGTGGTGTCGCCGATGTACATCTCCGAGCTGGCGCCGGCGCATCTGCGCGGCCGGCTGTCCTCGCTGTTCCAGCTGGCGATCGTGTTCGGCATCTTCGCCACCCAGCTGGTCAACCAGGTGCTCATCGCCATGACTCCGAAGGTCTGTCAGGCGGGCGAGGTCATCGAGGGCTGCCAGGGGATGGTGGACCCGGCGTCCAAGGTTCCGATGGTGCAGGCGAACAACGACCTGTGGTTCGGCCTGCAGACCTGGCAGTGGATGTTCCTGTGCATGGTCTTCCCGGCGGTCCTTTACTGGGTGCTGGCGCTAACCCTGCCGGAGTCGCCGCGATTCCTCGTGGCCAAGGGTCGCGACGACGAGGCCAAGGAGGTGCTGGAGCAGGTCTACGCCGACGACGTCTCCGACAAGCTGACGGCGATCCAGGAGTCCCTGGCCGGCGAGCACAAGATGAGCCTGCGCGACATCAAGGGGCCGAAGCTCGGGCTGCTGCCGCTGGTCTGGGTGGGCATCATCCTGGCGATCCTGCAGCAGTTCGTGGGCATCAACGCCGTGTTCTACTACTCCAACGTCATCTGGTCGGCAATCGGCTTCGGCGCCGAGAAGGCGTTCATGACCTCGACGATCATCAGCGCGGTGAACGTCATCTTCACCTTCCTGGCGATCGCACTGGTCGACCGCGTCGGTCGCAAGCCGCTGCTGCTCGTGGGCTCGCTGGGGATGTTCGCCACGCTGGGCATCCTCACCTGGGTGTTCGTCGCCGCGCCTGCGTGTACGCAGGCACTCATCGACGCCGGCGGCACCGAGGGCTGCACGCAGGCCTCGGAGCTCAACTCGCCGATCTTGTCGACGTCGGGCGGCTGGATCGCCGTGATCATGCTCAACCTGTACGTCGCCTTCTTCGCCACCACGTGGGGCCCGATCGTCTGGGTGCTGCTGGGCGAGATGTTCCCGAACAAGATTCGCGCGGCGGCGATGTCGGTGGCCGTGGCGGCCAACTGGATCGCCAACTTCGTCGTGACGGAGTCGTTCAAGCCGCTGATCGACAACTTCGGGCTGGGTGTCGCGTACGGGTTGTTCACGCTGGGCGCCCTCGTGTCGTTCTTCTACGTCTCCAAGTTCGTCAAGGAGACCAAGGGCGTGCAGCTCGAGGACATGGAGGAGCTCGAGGGAATGTCGACCGCCTGACGCGCGGCGACGCCATCCAAGAGGGGAGGGCCGGGATCCCACGTCGGGATCCCGGCCCGCCCCTTTTCCGGTCGGTTCGGCTGCAGGCCGCGAATGATATGGGCCGGCGGGGCAAACTTGGGGATATCGAGAGCCGCGTGGGCTAGCCTCTGCACTAGCGTGGTGGCGCGGCCCTGGCTGGCCGAGGGGCTGCTTCGGCAGATGGCCGCAATGACTACGAAAGGTTGTCCGGAATGACGAACGGTTCGGCACCGGCTCCGGGTTGGTACTCCGATCCACAGAACCCGTCCGGCCTGCGGTGGTGGGACGGCTCCCAGTGGACGCAGGACACGCAGCTGCACCCCGGCGCCGGCGGCGGCCTACCCGGAGCTGGGCCTACGCCGACCCCTGACGCGCCCGCGGTGGAGCAACCCGGACCCGCCGCGCCGGCGTCGGCGATCCCGCCCACGCCGCAAGGGTCATTCGGGCAGCACGGTCCGGGCACCTTCCTCGGGCCCAGCGGCTACGGCCAGCAGGCGCCCGAGGGCGGGCCCGACGGCTTCGGCCAGCAGGGCTTCGGCCAGCAGGCGCCCGAGGGCGCGGCGCCAGGTATGGACGCGGGCGCCTTCGGCCAGCAGAACCCGTACGGCCAGCCGCAGCAGGCCGCAGGCGGATTCGGCGTCCCGGAGCAGTCGCCGCAGGGCTTCCCCGGCGGCCAGCCGGACCCGTATGGGCAGCAGAACCCCTATGGGCAGCAGAGCCCCTACGGCCAAGCCCAGCAGAACCCTTACGGCCAGCAGAATCCCTACGGCCAAGCTCAGCAGGATCCCTACGGCCAGCAGAACCCCTATGGCCAGGCAGCGGCCGGCGGCGGAGCGCCGGATCCGTATGGACAGGCGTCGGCCCCGGCCGACCCCTATGGCCAGCAGCCCGGCGGCTACGGGCAGCAGCCCGGCGGCTACGGCCAGCCGAACCCCTACGGGCAGGCCCAGCAAGCCGCCGGGGCATATGGGCAGCAGGGCGCCTATGGCCAGCAGCCGGGCCAGCCGGGTGACCCCTATGGCCAGCAGTTCGGCCAGTCGCAGTACGGAGCGCCCGGTGTGGACCAGTACGGGCAGCCGGTCACCCCGGAGGGCGACGGCAAGCCCGGCAACAGCCGCAACCGGCTGCTGGTCATCGCCGGAGTCACGGTGCTGGCCGCGCTGGCGATCTTCGCGCTGCTCTGGTTCTTCGTCTTCAAGGGCTCGGGGACTCCGCAGTCGACACCCGTCCCGGCCGGCAGCCCGACGTCTGAGGTCAGTCCCTCTGCCGAGCCTTCGATGGTCGTGTCCGGGTCGGCCTCCGCGAGTTCCTCGGTGGCCGCCGCCAACGCCTGCCCGGCCCTCATCGCGGCGATGACCAGCAACAACCTGCCGGCCGAGGTGGCCACCAGGTTGGAGCTGATCTCGAAGTTCGTGCCCGAGACCAACCTGCACGTCGATGCGCTGCGGCTGCACGAGCAGGAGCTCGCGCCCGTGCGCGACCAGTACCTGACCACATGTTTGGCCGATATCGCGTCCGGCTCGCAACCAGCCCAGTACCGCACGTTCATCGACGCTTATACCCGCGCCTCAGCGGACGGCATCTCCATCGGGCAGCAGATCCTGACCGCAAACGCCGTCGACCCGCTGCAGGCCCAGACCCTCGTGGACGACGCCAACAAGCTGCGCGAGTCCGCCGCCGCCCTGCCCGGCGGCACGGCTGTGGTGACCACGCCGCCCGCGACCACGTCGACCGTCGTCCCGACCGAGCCGGCAACGACGAGCACCGGGGCCGGTGAAAGCTCGTCCGCCCCTGCCACCGGGCAGTAGCGCGCCGCTGCGCGAGGCGTAGGGTCGTCGCCGATGCAGACCTCCGACCTCACCGCCCTCTGGTATCCATCCGCCGAGCGGATCGCCGCGTCGGCGATGCAGCGATTCCGGGACGAACTCGCGGCTGAGGGGGTCATAGGTCCTGAGCCCGACGCACTGCACAACTACTCCGTTGAGCGGCCTGCTGAATTCTGGGGACGGGTCTTCAACCGGGCCGTCCGGGGAGGCGATGGCGCCGGCGCCGGGTTCACGCAGGCGCTCGTGGAGGTTCCCAGGCCCCCGGGGGCTTCGTTCTTTCCCGGCGCCCAGGTGTCGTACGCCGAGCAGCTCTTGGCCGGAGCCGAGCTTGCCGGCGCCGACCAGGTGGCGCTGGTGTACCGGCGCGAGGACGGCTCGCGGCTGGAGTGGACGTGGCGGCGGCTGCGGGCCGAGGTGGCCGCCTGCGCGGCCCAGCTGCGGCTGTTGGACGTCGGTCCCGGCGACGTGGTCGGCAGCTGGCTGCCCAATTGTCCGCAAGCCGTCGCGACCATGCTGGCGGCCAATGCGATCGGTGCCGTCTACACGTCAGCCAGCCCGGACTTCGGCCCGACGGCGCTGGCCGACAGGTTCGCCCAGCTGCGGCCAAAGGTGCTGGTCGTGCCCGATGCCTACCGCTACGGCGGCAAGACCCACCCCCGGCTGCCGCTGCTCGGGCAGATCGTCGAGTCGCTCGACTCGCTGGTCGCCGTGATCGTGGTGCCGGAGTGCGAGCCGGAGCCGGACCTGTCGGGCCTGACCCGCCGCGGCGGCCCGCAGGTGCTCGACTGGCCCGTCGCGCCCGCCGCGCCCGCCGCAGCCGCCGCGGACGACGGCATCGCCCTGGACTTCCATCGCGCGGCGTACGACGACCCGGGCTTCGTTCTGTACTCGTCCGGGACCACGGGCAAGCCGAAAGCCATCGTCCACAGCGCCCTCGGGCTGCTCGTGAAGCACTGGACCGAGCACGTCCTGCACAGCGATATCAGACCCGGTGACCGCGTGTTCTACTTCACCACCTGCGGCTGGATGATGTGGAACTGGCTCGTCGGGGCGCTGGCCGCCGGTGCCACGATCGTGCTCTATGACGGGTCCCCGCTGTTTCCCGACCCGGGAGCTCTGTGGCGCCTGGCCGCTGAGGAGGGGGTGAGCTTCTTCGGCACCAGTGCCAAGTACCTGGACTCCTGCCGACGGGCGGGGGTCGACCCGCTGGCCGAGGGCCTGACCTCGGCCCTGCGCACCGTGGCCTCCACCGGCTCGCCGCTCGCGGCACAGGACTACCGCTTCGTGTACGAGCGTGTGTCGCCCGATGTGCACCTCGCCAGCATCAGCGGGGGCACGGACATCTGCGGCTGCTTCGTCCTGGGCGACCCGACGCGGCCGGTGTACGCCGGCGAGATCCAAGGCCCCGCGCTCGGCGCGGACGTGGACGTGCTGGCCGCCGACGGGTCCTCGCTGCGCGGCGCGCCGGGGGAGCAGGGCGAGCTGGTGTGCCGCTCCGTGCTGCCCAGCATGCCGCTGACGTTCGCCGGGGCCGACGGCGCGGAGCGGTATCGCGCCAGCTACTTCGAGCGCTTCGAGGGGATGTGGACCCACGGCGACTTCGCGGAGTGGACCGAGCACGGCGGCATCGTGATCTCCGGGCGCTCAGACGCCACATTGAACGCCGGCGGCGTCCGGATCGGCACCGCCGAGATCTACCGCCAGGTGGAGCAGGTGCCCGGGGTGGTGGAGGCGCTGGCGGTCGGCGAGGCCCATGACGGGGATACCAGGATCGTGCTGTTCGTGCGGCTGCTGCCGGGGGTGCAGCTCGACGACGATCTGCGCGCCGCGATCCGGATCCGGCTGCGCACCCACGCGTCGCCCCGGCACGTGCCGGCGGTGATCCTTTCGGCCGACGACTTCCCTCGCACGCGATCGGGCAAGCTGGCCGAGCTCGCCGTTGCGGATGTCGTCAACGGTCGAGCGGTGCGCAACACCCACGCCCTGGCCAATCCCGAGGTGCTGGCGGATTTCCGTGCCGCGACGGCGACGGCGGATCCCGGCTGAGCCGAAAGTACCGGCCGGAGCAGCGCGTTCACTAGGATGACGGGCAGTAGCCGCAATAGGGCTAGCCAACGAGATGCCGGGAGCGCGACATGTCCGAGATGGTCGACGCCGCGCAGACCGCGGCCGCCGAGACCCGTGCCGAGCTAGCGGTCCCGCGGGATCGGCGCTACGTACCGGGCAAGGACTGGCGGGCACAGGTCCCCAAGGTGGCGGCGATCATCGTCTGGATCATCGCCGTGCTCTCCATCGCCACCTCGCTGATCCCGCCGATCCGTCGCCGCGACGACATCATCCGCGACGTGACCGAGGTGATCGCCCTCCCGGTCATCCCCTACTTGACGTGGGGTGTGCTGCTGTGGGTGGTCGCGAGCAGCCTGAACCGGCGCAAGCGGGTGGCGTTGGTGACAGTGGTGGTCCTGGAGATGGCGCAGGTGATCACGGGGTCGCTGCTGCTGCTCGTGTGGTTCCTGGCGCCCAACGAGACCAAGCTGGCCGAGGGGCTGACGTTCCCATGGCCGGTGCTGCTGGCCGTGGTGATCTCGATCGCCTGCGTCGTCGTGCTGCTGATCTCGCGCCACGAGTTCTTCGGGGTCGTGCAGAAGGGCAACGGCTGGCGGGCGCTGCTCGTGCTCATCGTCGGCGGGATCGTCACCGTGCTGGTGATCATCCTGATGACCACTCTCGTGCCGGGAACGCTGCCGCGTGCCTCCCGCTTGGCCTTCGCCGTGCAGGAGCTGCTCTACCCGGTGGGTTTCGAGCCCTCCGACACCCTCGGGGGGCGACCGCCGCGGTTCATCATCTTCGTGTCCGGCATCCTCGGCTCGATCACGGTGCTGGTCGCGGCCTACTACCTCTTCCGGCCCAACCGGAAGAAGGTCATGCTTACCGCGCAGGACGAGGTCGCAGTGCGCGCCCTGCTGCGCGAGCACGGCGAGGAAGACTCCCTGGGGTACTTCGCCACCCGCCGCGACAAGGCGGCCATCTTCTCGCCCTCCGGCAAGGCGGTCATCACCTATCGCGTCATCAACGGCACCAGCCTGGCCTCGGGTGATCCGATCGGCGACCAGGAGGCTTGGCCGGCCGCGATCGAGGAGTGGCTGGAGGAAGCCCGGCATTTCGCCTGGGCCCCGGCGGTGATGGGCGCGTCCAAGACCGGCGCCGAGGCTTTCCACCGGGCGGGTCTGGAGGCGCTGCACCTGGGGGACGAGGCGATCCTGCAGTTCCACGATTTCAACCTTGACGGGCGTGAGTCGCGGGCCGTCCGGCAGGCGGTGTCGCGGGTCGAGCGCGCCGGCTACACAGCCCGTGTGCGCCGCCACGGCGATGTGCCCGAGGACCAGATGCTGAAGGCGCTGGAGTTCTGCGACTTGACCCGCGACACCACCAACGAGCGCGGCTTCTCCATGGCGCTGGGCCGCATGGCCGACCCGTCCGACGGCCGCTGCGTGCTCGTGGAGGCCTTCGACGTCGAGGGTGTGCTGCAGGGGGTGCTGTCGTTCTCACCCTGGGGTCAGCGCGGGATCTCGCTGGACATGATGCGGCGGGCGCGGACGGCCGAGAACGGCGTCGTCGAGTTCATGGTCGCCGAGCTCGTGTCTGCGGGCCCGAAGATCGGGGTGGACCACGCCTCGCTGAACTTCGCGGTGCTGCGCGAGGTCTTCGAGGAGGGTGCCGAGATCGGCGCCGGGCCGGTGCTGCGCCTGACCCGCGGGGCGCTGATGTTCGCCTCCCGCTGGTACCAGCTGGAGTCGCTCTACCGTGCCAACGCGAAGTACAACCCGGAGTGGGTGCCGCGCTACCTCTTGTTCGAATCGGCCCGCGACCTCCCCCGGGTGGCGATCGCCTCGGGCATCGCGGAGGGCTTCGTGCCGGACATGAATCCCCGCACCATGCTGCGTTCGCGCGGCGCCCAGGGCTCGCCGCTGCTGGAAGGCGCCAAGGGCGCGCCGATGGCGCTCATCGCCGCAGATGAGGCCGCCTACGCTGAGCGCAAGGCGATCGAGGCGGAGCATGACAGCCCGCTGTCCCGACTGCCTGAGCAGGAGCGTGTCCGGCGCGAGAAGCTCGAGCGAATGGTCGCGGCGGGGCTCGACCCGTTCGTGGCGTCCTTCCATCCCGACACCGAGATCGAGGCCATCCGCGCGGAGTTCGGCGACCTGGCCCCCGATGCCAGGACCGGCCGCATCGTCCGCGTCGCGGGCCGCGTCCTGCGCAACCGCGTGTCGGGCAAGATCGTCTTCGCCGCGGTCAACGACTTCACCGGCTCGATCCAGGTGATGCTCTCGCTGGCGGAGGTCGGCCAGGAGTCGCTGGACCACTGGAAGCAGTTCGTGGACCTCGGCGACCAGGTCGGCGTCGTGGGCGAGGTGATCGCTTCCAAGCGCGGCGAGCTTTCGGTTCTGGCCCACGAGTGGGTCATGACCTCGAAGTGCCTCGTGCCGCTGCCGGACAAGCACAAGGGCCTGGCCGACGCCGAGGCCCGCGTGCGCCAGCGCTACGTCGACCTCATTGTCAACGACTCCTCCCGGGAGATGCTGGAGCTGCGCTCGCGGGTGGTGCGCTCGGTGCGCGAGTCGCTGTGGCGCCGCGGCTTCCTGGAGGTGGAGACGCCGATGCTGCAGCCGATCCACGGCGGGGCGAACGCACGGCCGTTCACGACGCACATCAACGCCTACGACATGCGCCTCTACATGCGCATCGCGCCGGAGCTCTACCTCAAGAAGCTGCTGGTGGGCGGGGCGCCGAAGGTGTTCGAGATGAACCGCAACTTCCGCAACGAGGGCGCCGACGCCACCCACAACCCCGAATTCACCTCGATGGAGATGTACGACGCGTACGGCGACTACGACACCATGCTCGTCCTCACCCGCGAGCTCATCATCGAGGCCGCCGAGGCGGCGTACGGGCGTCCCGTCATCCGTCGCCCGCTACCCGACGGCGGCTTCGAGGAGGTGGACATCTCCGGCGAGTGGGCGGTGACGACCCTGCATGAGGGCATCTCGAGGGCCATCGGCGCAGAGGTGACCTCGGATACCTCGCTGGAGCGGCTGCGGGACCTCTGCCGCGAGCACGACATCCCGTTCGACCCGGGCTGGGACTCCGACCAGGTCACCCTCGAGATGTACGAGCACCTGTGCGAGGACCGCACGACCATGCCGACGTTCTACAAGGACTTCCCGACCGGCGTCTCGCCGCTCACCCGGCAGAAGCCGTCGAACCCCAAGGTGGCCGAGCGCTGGGACCTCGTGGCTTTCGGCGCGGAGCTCGGGACTGCGTACACCGAGCTGACGGACCCGATCGAGCAGCGCGAGCGCCTGACCGCTCAGAGCTTGCTGGCGGCCGCCGGTGACGTCGAGGCGATGGAGCTGGACGAGGACTTCCTGCGGGCGCTGGAGTACGGCATGCCCCCGACCGGCGGCCAGGGGATGGGCATCGACCGCCTCATCATGTTCCTGACCGGCAAGAACATCCGGGAGACGCTGCTCTTCCCGATCGTGCGGCCCGACCAGGGGTAGCCTGCCCGGTTCAGCCGGCGAGGAGTCCCAGCGTCTGCTGGGCGATCTCGAGCTCCTCGTCGGTGGGCACGACCAGCACCGCGGTGCGGGAGTCGGCGGACGAGATGCGCGCCAACCCGGCTGCCTCGGAGTTGGCCTGCGGGTCCACGGTGATCCCCAGCCACTCCAGGTCGGCGCACACGCGCGCCCGCAGCCGGGCGTCGTGCTCGCCCGCGCCCGCGGTGAACACGATGGCGTCGGCTCCGCCCAGCTCCACCAAGTAGGCGCCCAGGTAGGCGCGGATGCGGTGCACGTATACCTCCAGCGCCAGTTGCGCGGCTCCGTCGCCGCCCTCCGCGCGCTGCCACACCTCGCGCAGGTCGTTGACCCCGCACAGGCCCTTGAGGCCGCTGCGCTTGTTGAGCAGCGCATCTACCTCGTCTGCCGACATCGCCCCCTCACGCTGCAGGTGCAGCACGATCGCCGGATCCAGATCGCCGCTGCGGGTGCCCATGACCAGGCCCTCCAGGGGGGTCAGGCCCATCGAGGTGTCGAGGCTGCGGCCACCTCGGACCGCGCAGGCGCTGGCCCCGTTCCCCAGATGCAGCGTGATGACCCGCGCGGACTGCGGGTCCAGTCCCAGGAAGTCCACCGCGGCCCGCGATACGAAGGCGTGCGACGTGCCGTGGAAGCCATAGCGGCGGATGCGCTCGGACCGCGCGACCTCGCGGTCGATGGCGTAGGTGAAGCTGGCCGGCGGCATGCTCTGGTGGAACGCCGTGTCGAACACGGCGACGTTGGCAACGGCCGGGTGCGCGGCCATCGCGCCGACGATCCCGGCCAGGTTGGCCGGGTTGTGCAGCGGCGCCAGCGGCACGCAGTCCGCGATGGCGTCGAGCACCGCGGTGTCGACCAGCGCCGGGGCGGCGAAGTAGTCACCGCCGTGCACGACCCGGTGGCCGAACGCCACCAGCTCGCCGACCTCGGACACCGGTCCGGTGGCGGCGAAGGCGCCGGTGATGGCGGCGAAGCCGGCCGCGTGGTCGGCGATGGGCTCGTCCACGACGTATTCGGTGAAGTCGGCGTCCGGGCCGGCGCCGATCCGGGTCCGGTGGGTCAGCCGCGAGCCGGGTTCGCCGATGGCCTCCACCAGGCCTGCGGCCCAGACGATCGGATGGGCCGGGTCGGCGAGGTCGAACAGCTGGTACTTGATGCTCGAGGAGCCGGAGTTGATGACTTGGACGAGGGTCGACACGTAGGGCTCCTGGCGATCGGGGGGACGGTGCTGGGCTAGCGGGCGGGCTGTTGGGACTGCACGGCGGTGATGGCGACGGTGTTGAAGATGTCGGTGACGGTGCAGCCCCGGGAGAGGTCGTTCACCGGTTTGCGCAACCCCTGCAGCACCGGCCCGATGGCGATCGCGCCGGCGCTGCGCTGCACCGCCTTGTAGGTGTTGTTACCGGTGTTCAGGTCGGGGAACACGAAGACTGTGGCCCGCCCGGCCACGGCCGAGTCCGGCAGCTTCGATGCGGCCACCGCGAGGTCGACCGCCGCGTCGTACTGGATCGGTCCCTCGATCGCCAGCTCCGGCGCGCGCTCGCGGGCGATGGCAGTTGCCTCGCGCACTTTCTCGACGTCGCCGCCGGTTCCCGAGCTGCCGGTGGAGTACGACAGCATCGCCACCCGCGGCTGGATGTCGAACGCCCGGGCGGTGGCGGCGGAGGAGATCGCGATGTCGGCGAGCTGGGAGGCGTCTGGGTCCGGGTTGACGGCGCAGTCGCCGTAGACGAGCACCTGGTCGTGCAGGCACATCAGGAAGACCGACGACACGACCGAGACGCCGGGCTCGGTGCCGATGACCTGCAGCGCCGGGCGGATCGTGTCGGCCGTGGTGTGCGCGGCGCCGGACACCATGCCGTCGACCAGCCCCGCGTTGACCATGAGCGTCCCGAACATCGAGACCGAGGCCACCGCGTCCCGGGCCATGTCGAGGGTGACCCCCTTGTGCGCCCGAGCCGTGTGCAGGTCTGCGGCCAGCTGCTCTCGGAGCTCGGAGGTCTGCGGGTCGACGATCCGGGCCCCGTCGAGCGCGACGCCGAGGCGGGCGGACCGCTCGGCCAAGGAGCCGTCGGGGTCGAGGATGACCAGATCGCAGACGTCGCGCTGCAGGATGCGCTCGGCGGCCAGCAGCACGCGGTCGTCGTTGCCCTCGGGCAGCACGATCCGGCGCCGGTCGGCCCTGGCCCGGGCCAGCAGCCGATGCTCGAACATCAGCGGCGTCGTCACGGAGGACTCCGCGACGTCCAGGGCGGCCGCGAGGTCGGCGCCGTCCACATGCGTCTCGAACAGGCCGAGCGAGAGCGCGATCCGGCGCTCGTCCGACGACGAGGTCATGGGCCGCAGGCCCGAGACCGCCGCCGCGGTGGCATAGGTGTCCAGCTCCGTCAGGAGCACGGTCAGCGGCGGCCCAGGAACGGAGGCGAGCAGGTCCAGCACGGAGTCCGCAGGCCGAAAGCCGCCGGTCAGCAGGACTCCGGACACCCTTGGCGAACGCTCGGCGTGGCGGGTCGCGGCAGCGGTCATGATGACGTCGGCGCGATCGCCGGCCGTGATGAGCAGCACGCCGTCGTGCAGGTGCTCGAGGAGGTGCGGCACCGTCATAGCCGCCACCTTGACGCCCGCCACCTCGGCGCTCAGCGAGTCGTCGTCGCCCAGCAGCACCTCGGCGTCCAGCTGTGCGGCGGTCTGGCGCAGGGTGGGGTGAGCCATCCGGGGCTCCTCCGGCAGCAGCCAGCAGGGGACCGGCAGGGCCGATGCCGCGGCCCGGATGTCTTCGGCCTGGTCCGGGTCCACGCGGTTGAAGACGACGGCCGCAGCGGTCGTGTCGTGCTCGCCGAGCGACCCGAGCGCGGCCCGGGCGGCACCGACGACCTGTTCCGCCCGGTGGCCATGACCACGCAGGACGAGCACCACCGGGGCGCCGAGGTTGGTGGCGATGCTGGCGTTCAGGTCGAACTCGAAGGCGGCGCTGGCCCCGGCGAAGTCGGTCCCCTCCACCAGCACGGCGTCGCAGTCCGCCGCCAGCGCGTGGAACTTCGACATGATGGCGGCTACCAGCGCATCGAGCTCGCCCGGGGTCCCGACCGAACGGGTCTGATCGGTTGTGACCCCGTAGGACTCCTCCTCGGTCTGCGCCAGGTGGTAGCGCCGGCGCATCAGCTCGATCATCGGATCGGCGCCCCCGGCCCGCACGACGGGGCGGAAATAGCCCATGCGGCCGACACGTTGCGACAGCACCTCGGCCAGTCCGAGGGTCACCAGCGACTTGCCGCTCTCGGGCTCCAGGGACATCACGCAGATGGCTCGTTCCACGGTGTCAGCGTAGGGATCGCGGAGCCGTCGTGTCCTGGTCGTCGACGAGGCGGCGGGTACCGTGTGGGCATGGGTGTCTTCGCTGCGGTGGCCGAGCCGGGTGAGCGGCTGGACCCGGCCGTTGTCGGCCAGGTCGCGCAGGCTGCGGCCGGCTACGTCGACTCGGACCGGCAGGCGCCGCTGCACGACGCCCTGGCGGATCTGCTCGCGGAGCCTATGGCCGCCGACCAGCTGCTCAACTCCGTGCTGGGGTTCGCCGATGTCGTCGCGCTCCTGGGCATCACCTTGGGGCGCGACGAGGCCGGTGCCGACGAGCTCGTGCGGGGAATCCTGGGCCGCAGTGCGGGAGAGTCCACCTCGGGGGTCTTCGAGGGGTTGTCGGACCCCCTGCACGCAGCCGCCCAGGCACTCATCTGCAGGGCCTACGGCACGAGCGGCGCCGAGGCGGTGCCGCGGACCCTCGACGGTCGGGTGCTGGTAGCGCTGGCCGCCTACGGTGATGCGGCGGTCGTGCTGGCGGACCGCCTGGGCATCCCGCGGTCGGTGCTGGGGCCGGCGCTGGTGGCCGCGGCGGCGGACATGTCGTCGGGCGACACCCGTCGGGCGGAAGCGTGATCGATAGGTGAGCAGAGTGGTTCGGCTGCTCGTCACGGTGGCCGTGGTGGTCGCGGTCGTTGGCGTGCTGGCCGCGATCGTGCTGGGGTCGGGGATGCTTCGCTCGCTCCCGGCCATGCTGGGGCAGCGCGGCGCGCACGCCGCCGGAGTCACCGTCGTGCAGCCCAGCGCTGTGCCGGTCGCCGTTCCGGACCCCAACAGCGGCGTGGACGTGTCCTTCCCGCAGTGCCAGGTGGAGCTGCCCTCCGAAGGCGTCGGCTTCGCCATCGTCGGGCTGACCGGTGGCCGTCCCGCCAAGGACCAGCCCTGCCTGAGCGAGCAATGGGCCTGGGCGCAGGGCCTGAATGCGGCCGCCGTGTACGTCAACACCGAGTTCATCGCCGGCACGCCAGACGCGGGCGACCCGGCCGCCCTGGGGCGTGCCGATGCCTTCGACGGCCTCAACCGCATCGCTGCCGCCGGGATGCCCGAGGCGCTTCCGGTCTGGCTGGACGTCGAGACCGAGAACACCTGGTCGGGCACGCAGGCCCAGCACGTCGCCTACCTCAACGCGATGCTGATGACCTTCGCCGAGGCCGGGCACCCGGTGGGCGTGTACTCCACGCCTACGCTGTGGCGGCGCATCACCGGCGGCGTCGAGCTCGACGTCCCTACGTGGGTGGCGATCGGGCGCAACGAGCGCAGCGCGGCCGAGCGCACGTGTTCCGGCCGGGGGCTGGCCGGGACAGCGCCGCACCTGGTCCAGTGGGTCGAGATGCTGCCCGACGGGCGGCTGCTGGATCACAACCTCATCTGTCCCGGCACCGCGGCGACCGGGTTGCTGCTGGCGCCGGGACAGTAGCGTCGGAGATCGGCATCCCAGGACGGCCGTCCTGGGGTGGCGCCGCCTGCCGCCGTCAGGATAGAAAAGGGCCCATGAAGAAGAGCCTCATCGCAGCCGTCGCCATCGCAGCCTCCGCCGCCGGACTCGTGGCCTACCGCCGTCGCCAGCTCGCCGACCAGTTGTCCGCCAGCGCCGACCAGGCTGCCGCCACGGTCAGCCAGGCGGCAACCCGGGCGGCCAGCTCGGTCAGCACCGCCGCCGATAAGGCCGCCGACTCGGTCGGTCAAGTGGCCGACCGCACCGCGGACGCCGCCGCGCAGGCCGGATCCACCGCCCAGGGTGCGGCCAACCGCGCCGCCGCGGCAGTCGACACCGCGGCCCAGAAGGCAGCGGACGCGTCGTCGGCGGCCGCGCAGCAGGCCGACAAGGCAGCCGACAAGGTGGCGGAGGCCAGCGACAAGGCGGCGGACAAGGTGTCCGAGGCCAGCGACAAGGCGGCGGACAAGGTCGGTGGCACCGTGCAGGAGGTCACCTCCGAGATGGAGGAGGCCGAGCGCGAGGCCCAGGCAAAGAAGGAGAACTCGGTCGGCGGCGACGGACCTGCGGGCTCGGGGGATGCCACGTCCGGCGCGGCGTAGGACCGCCGGGCTCGCCGACTCGGGCGGGGCAGTTAAGATTCTGCCCTGACGCCAACAGTCGGATATTCCCGGAGGACCCATGGCCAGCCTGCTCTTCAACCCCTCGGATTACGACCCCACGCACCTCGACGAGGCCACGCGGGCCAATCTGCTGGAGTTGATCGCCTTCTTCGAGGGCAAAGGCCTGGCCGAGATGAAGGCCGACTTCCACCAGACCGTCTGGTATGCGGACTTCCTCGACCGCGCCGCCCAGCTGGGCACTTTCGGCCGCTTCGGCACGCCTGCGGAGGTCGGGGAGCTCACCGGCGATGCGGAAGCCCGCTGGGACACCCACCGGATCAACGAGCTCAACGAGATCCTGGCGTTCTACTCCCTGTCGCACTGGTACGCCTGGCAGGTGACGGTCCTAGGTCTGGGTCCGGTGTGGACCTCTGACAACGCCGCGGCGAAGGAGCTCGTCGGCGGCCTGCTGGCCGATGGTGCGGTGTTCGGCTTCGGGCTGTCGGAGAAGACCCACGGCGCCGACATCTACTCCACCGACATGATTCTCACCCGTGACGGTGACGGCGACGGCTGGCTGGCGACCGGCCCCAAGTACTACATCGGCAACGGCAACGTGGCCGGGCGGCTGTCGGTCTTCGGCCGCTTCGCCGACGACGACCCGGAGTTCCCTGGCGAGTACGTGTTCTTCCTGGTCGACCCGGCGCACCCCGCCTACCAGCTCGAGAAGAACGTGGTCTCCGACCAGATGTACGTGTCCGCCTTCTCGCTGGCCGACTACCCGGTGGCCGCCGCCGACATCCTGCACACCGGCAAGCCCGCCTGGGATGCCGCCCTGGCAACCGTCAACGTGGGCAAGGCCAACCTCGGCTGGGCGAGCATCGGAATCTGCGAGCACGCCTTCTACGAGTCGGTGGCGCACGCCAACAACCGCGTCCTGTACGGCACCCGGGTGACCGACTTCCCGCACGTGCGGCGCATGCTGGCCGATGCCTATGCCCGCCTGCTGGCCATGAAGATCTTCGCCGCGCGGGCGACGGACTATATGCGCACGGCGTCCGATGACGACCGTCGCTTCCTGCTCTTCAACCCGCTCACCAAGATGAAGGTCACCGGCGAGGGCGAGAAGGTCATCGACCTGCTCTGGGACGTCATCGCGGCGCGCGGCTTCGAGAACGACACGTACTTCGAGCAGGCGGCCCAGCACATCCGGGCGCTGCCCAAGCTCGAGGGCACGGTGGCGGTCAACGTCGCGCTGGTCCTGAAGTTCCTGCCGCAGTACCTGCTCGCGGCCACGGGAGCCGGACCCGAGCTGCCGGTGATCGGCGTCGTGGACGGGGCCACGGACGACGCGTATCTGTTCGCCCAGGGGCCAGCCTCCGGACTCGGGCGGATCGGCTTCCACGACCCGCAGCCGGCGTTCGCGCGCTTCGCCCACCTGCCCAACGTGGCGATCTTCGTCGAGCAGATGAAGGCATTTGCCGAGCTGGTGACGACGGCCCCGCCGACCGAGGACCAGTCGCGGGACTTGGACTACCTGCAGTCGCTGGGCCAGCTCTTCACCCAGATCGTCTACGCCCAGTTGGTGTGCGAGGGCGCAGCGCTGGCGTTGGACGCCGACGGCGTCCGCGCCGGGGGAGTGGGAGACCTGACCGGCCTGACCGAGGACCACGTCAACCGCATGTTCGCGGTCTTCGTGCAGGACCTCGACGGATTCGCCCTGGAGCTGTTCGGCCGAGCCTCGGCCACCGCCGAGCAGCGCGAGAAGGCCCAGGCCATGGTGGCAGCGCCGGATGTTGACGCGACCTACGAGAAGGACTTCGTGGCCGAGGTGCTGTCCTACGACGGCGCCTACACCATGAATCCGTGAATCCGTGAGTCCGCTCGAGCTCGGTATCGAGCTCGTTGCGGGTCTGCTGGCGGGGGTCTTCGCCGGCGTGACCGGGGCCGGTGGCGGCGTTCTGCTGGTTCCCATATTGGTCTGGTTAGGGTTGCCCCCGCTGTCGGCGACCGCCACCTCGAACGTTGCGATCTCGCTCTCGGCCCTGTCGGGAACCTGGACCAATCTGCGCCGTTTCGCCCTGCCGTGGCGGCGGGTGCTGCTGCTGGCCATCCCGGCAATGCTGGCGGCGCCGCTTGGGGTGTGGCTCGCGCACTCCATCCCGGCGGCGGCGCTGCTGCTCTCGTTCGCGGTCTTCAACGTCATCGCCGCGGGGTTGATGCAGCTCCGCCTGCGGTCCGAGGATCGGGTTGACGTGGGAGCCGGCGACAGCGGTTCCGATCTGCCTCCCGCCAACGCGGGTGCGGCGCTCGCGACTGGCTTCGGCGGCGGCACGTTGGCTGGCCTCTTCGGCGTCGGCGGGGGGCTGATCATGGTCCCGTTCCAGACGCTGCTGCTCTCGACCCCCGTGCGGCTGGCATCGCGGATCAGCCTTGCCGTGGTGCTGTTCGCGTCGATGGCGGCGGTCGCCGCGCATCTGGGGGCGGGCGCGGACATCCACTGGCGGACGGGGCTCGTCATCGCCGTCGGCGGACTGGCCGGTGCGCCGATCGGTGCCCGCTGGCTGCACCGTCTGACCGGTCGGCAGAGCACGCGGATCATCCAGGCGACGATGCTTGTCGTTGCGGCGTCCTTCGTGGCGCGCGCGCTGCTCTGACCGCGACGGAACCATCGACGGAGCCCATGCGTCATAATAGTTAGCAAGCCTAAGTAAGTAGTTTCGAAGCAAAGGACTTGAGCCACGAAGGAGCACACATGATTCAAGACGACTATGAACCGCTGCCCGATGCCGCCGGCGACCCTGTGGCCGAGCTGGCTGCCGATCTGCACATCGCCGTGATGCGACTGGCCCGCCGACTGCGGGCAGAGCGGCGCGCCGACATCGGCTCGACCCAGCTCGGGACGCTGGCGAGCGTGGTCCGCTCCGGACCGGTGCCGATGTCCGAGCTTGCGGCGGCCGAGGGGGTCCGCGGGCCGAGCATGACCAGGACAGTGGCCTGCCTGGAGGGCGAAGGGCTGGTCAGCCGCACCATCGACCCAGCCGACGGCCGCCGCGTGCTCGTGGCCGCCACAGACGATGGGAGGCGGTTCATCGCCGATATCCGCCGCGCTCGCCGGGCGTGGCTGGCCGAGAGGCTCGCCCACGTGCCCGAGGCCGACCGGCAGGTGCTGGGCCGAGCAGCGGTTCTGCTGTCTGAGTTGGTGCAGCAGTGAGCGCCATCGTCGCGCCGTCGATCCCGGACGCGAGGCAGAGCATGTTCGCCGCGCTGCGTTCGGTCAACTACCGCTGGTACCTGGGCGGACAGGGGATCACCAGCGTCGGGTCCTGGATGCAGCGCCTCGCCCAGGACTGGCTGGTGCTGCAGGTGTCCCACGGCGATGCCGTCGCCCTGGGCATCACGACGGCGTGCCAGTTCCTGCCGTTCCTGTTGCTCGCCCCGGTGGCGGGCGTCATCGCCGACCGCTACCCGCGGCGACGGGTGCTCATGGTGACGAGCGCGGTCGGGGCCCTAGCCGCCGCCGCGCTCGCGCTGCTCACCCTGGCGGGAACGGCGTCGGTGGCAGCGGTGTACCTGGTCGCGTTCCTGCTGGGCTCCGCCGCTGCGGTCGACCATCCCACCCGGCAGGCGTTCTTGAGCGACGTGGTGGACCGGCCCCGCCTGACCAATGCCGTGGCGCTGAACAGCGCCGTCTTCAACCTGTCCCGGATCGTCGGTCCGGCCCTTGCCGGCCTGATGATCGCGGCGATGTCGGGTGTGGGGGGCGTCTTCGCCGTGAATGCGCTGTCCTACGTGATCGCGATCGCGGCGCTGGGACGCATCCAGGTCGGGACGCGGGGTCCGGTGGACCTGCGCGAGTCGGTGACCTTCCGCGCCGGGCTCCGGTACGTCGCGGATCGTCGGGACTTGCTGCTGGTGCTGCTTGCGGTTGCCATTGCCGCCACGTTCGCGTTCAACTTCGCCACCACCACGGCGCTGATGGCTACCGGGGAGTTCGCTGTCGGTGCTGCCGCCTTCGGCTTCATGGGGACGGCCCTGTCGTGCGGGTCCATCGTCGGATCGTTGCTCGCAGCCCGTCGGCGCAGCACCCCAGGTCTGGGTCTGGTGCTGGGCTCCGGCGTGGCCTTCGGTGCGTTGACCATGATCGCCGGGCTCATGCCGACATATACCGCGTTCCTGCTCGTGCTGCCGCTGTGCGGGGTAGGGGCGCTGACGTTCTCGGTGGCGGCGCAGAGCTATCTGCAGACCGGCACCGCCGGGCGCATGCGGGGCCGAGTGATGGGCATCTACGCTCTGGTCTTCTTCGGCGGAAACCCGGTCGGCGGGCCGCTGCTGGGTTGGGTGTCCAACCACTGGGGGCCGAGGTGGGGATTGATCGGGGGCGGCGCGGCCGCTCTGCTGGGTCTTGCGGCGTTGGCGCTGGTGTGGCGACGGAGCCGCGACCAGCGGGCTTGCGGGGCCCCCCGCGGCTACGCTGCGGGCACCGATGCAGTCAACTCACGGAGGATCGATGTCTGACGACAAGAAGGACGACGACAAGAAGAAGGACGTCAAGCTCGACACTTGGGAGCCTGCGCGCAAGCCTTCCCCGCCGCCGCAGATACAGGCCACCTGGCGCGCCGACGAGGCCGCCCACGACTACCCGGCTGCCGCCAACTACCTCGCGCTGATCGCCGACCCCGACACGGTCGACAAGCTCGTCGACGACCTGAAGAAGGCGCCGATCGAGCACTACCGGGCCAACGACCTGCTGCGCGCCGCTCGGCTGGACCTGCTGCCCTTCGACGACATGCGCGTGCGCGCCGACCTTGTCAAGATCATGACCGGAGTTCCGCTGTCGCCGGTGCTGATCATCCGCGGCGACCTCCTCAACGGCTACCCGCTCACGATCGCCGACGGCTACCACCGCGTCTGCGCCAGCTACCAGCTGTTCGAGGGCACCTACGTGCCGGCCAAGGTCGTGGACCTGCCCGTCAAGGAGAAGGTGCACGGCACCTGATCGGCTGAACCTGCCAGCAGCATCGCGCCCGCCGCCCCCCTCCGCCTGACGTTCGCTCAGGGTGACGGCGGGCGCGCTGTTCCCCCGAGCTGCTCGGCGAACCAGTACCCGGAGTCCTTGATCGTGCGTTCCTGGGTGGCGTAGTCGGTGTAGGCCAGGCCGAAGCGCGGCACCAGCCCCTCGGCCCATTCGAAGTTGTCCAGCAGCGACCAGGCGAAGTAGCCGTCCACCGGCACGCCGCGCTCGCGTGCGGCCAACACCTGTGCGATGTGGGACTCGTAGTAGGCGATGCGCCGCGGATCATGCACGCGGCCGCCTGCGATCCTGTCGTCGAACGACGCGCCGCCCTCGGTCACCACCAGACGTGGGAACGACCCGTAGGCGTGCATCGCATCCAGCACCATCCCGAGGCCGCTGGGGTCGATCTCCCACCCCAGCGACGTGCACCCCGGGTCGGACGGGTCGCCGCCGCCGAAGCTGGGGACGGTCCAGAGCCCGGGGATCGGCAGCCACGGGGCGCGCAGTCGGGTGTAGTACTGGACGCCGAGGAAGTCCAGGTCGGCCACGATGTCCGCCTCGTCGCCTTCGCGCATGTAGGCCCGCACACCCTTGAGCAACCCCACCTCCTCCCAGGGATAGCCCAGCCCCAGCAGCGGCTCCACGAACGCCCGGTTGAGCACCGCGTCCGCGGAGCGCTGGGCCAGGCCCGCCAGCGGGGCGGGTCCGGTGCCCACCGACGGCGTCAGGTACTGGGTGGTGCCGATGTCGGCGTCGGGGGCCGCCGCCCGCAGTGCCCGCGAGCCCAGCCCCTGTGCGAGGTTGACGTGGTGCAGGGCTGCGAAGTAGGCGTGCAGCGACTTCATCCCGGGGGCGAACATGCCCACCAGGTGCCCGGAGATCACCACGTTGAGCGGCTCGTTGAACAGCATCCAGTGCTTGACCAGGTCGCCCATGGCCTCGCCCACGGTGGTGACGTAGTCGACGTACCGGAAGACCGTGTCCCGGTTGGTCCAGCCGCCGACGTCCTGCAGGCCCTGCGGCAGATCCCAGTGGTAGAGCGTCACCCAGGGCTCGATGCCCTGCTCCAGGCAGGCCTCGGCCACCCGCCGGTAGTGGTCCAGCCCGGCCTGGTTGACCCGGCCCGCACCAGTGGGGAGGATGCGCGACCAGGCCAGCGAGTAGCGGTATGCGTCGAAGCCCAGGGACCTCGTCAGGGCGATGTCCTCCGGGTACCGCCGGTAGGAGTCGGTCGCGACATCGCCCGTGCTGCCGTCCTTGATGGGCGAGCGGCCGCGCCAGTCGCGCTTGTGGGTGAAGGTGTCCCAGATCGACGGGCCCTTGCCGTCGGCGTCGGGTGCGCCCTCGATCTGGTAGGACGCGGTGGCCACACCCCAGGTGAAGTCGTCGCCGAAGTCGGCGCGCAGCGTCGGCTCGGTGCTCACGGGACGCTCTTGACCTTGACCACCAGGATGGCTCCCAGCAGGCAGATGACGGCGCCCAGCAGGTACAGCACCATGTAGGCGGTGTCGTAGCCCTGGCCCTTGAGCCCGGTGATCACCGCGCCGCACACCACGGGCGCCAGCACCTGCGGCAGCGCGTTGGCGATGTTGATCACGCCCAGGTCGCGGGCGCGGTCCTCGGCGTTGGGCAGCACGCGGGAAACCAGGGCCAGATCGACGGCGGTGTAGGCGCCGAACCCGACCGCCATCAGCGCCGCGGCGATCGTCGCCATCATCACGGTGTGCGAGAACGCCAGCAGGGCGATCGCCGCGGCGGCGATGACCGACGCCCCCATCACGAAAGGCTTGACCTTGCCGGCCTTGTCCGACAGCGGACCGACGATGATGGTCGCCACGGTGAGCACCAGCACGTAGACCATGAGGATGTTGCGCACCACGTCCGGCGCCTCCTCAGCGGACTTGCCCAGCACGTCGCGGGTGAAGTACAGCAGGTACGACGTGACGAAAGCCGTGCCGAGGATCACCAGGAAGCGGGTGAACCAGACCCAGGCGAAGTCGGGGTGCTCCTTGGGGCTGACCCAGAAGTCCTTGATGAACTTGCCCCAGTTCATCGGCGGTACCCGGCTCTTGTCCAGCTGCGGGTCCTTGATCCGGAACAGGAACAGCGCCGCGGTGAGGATCAGGATGGCTGCCACAACGATGAAGCGGGTGAACTGGCCGTTGGCGGCCAGGTTGTCCCCCGGCACCGCGGTGGCGATGATCGCGCCCACGACCACGCCCAGTGGCTGCGCGACGCCCACGATCGCCGAGGCGGTGCCCCGCTGCTCGACCGGGATCTGGTCGGGCAGGATCGCCGTGACCGCCGCGTAGGAGGCGTTCAGCGTCAGCTGCGCCAGCGCCCAGCCGAGTACCAGGCCGCCGATCGTCGTCAGCCCGCCCATGATGATGAGGACGGCGAACGCCGCCACCGAGGGCCACAGCACCCAGGGACGGCGGCGCCCCAGCCGCGACGACGTGCGGTCGCTGAGGGCGCCCGCGATGGGGCTGGCCACCAACGACACGATGGCGCCGATGGTGAGCACCAGCGTCAGGCTGCTCTCCTTGGTGCTCGGTGCGATGGCCTCGACCTGCAGCGGCAGCAGGAACTGGATGGGTGCGAAGAAGGCCGTCCAGATGCCGAGGTTCGCCAGGCCCAGCACGATCATCATGGACGTGGTGACGCGTTTGGTGGGTTCACCGAACGGATCGACCTCGAGCGCGGCCTCGCCGTACTCCGGCGCCGATGACAATTCCGACATGTCGGTCCTCTCCCCTCGTGGTGCGCTGCTGGGCTCGCAAGCCGTGGACGTACTCGCTAGCGTGGCAAAGGTTGCCCCGGCATGGTGGTGCGACTGCTGAAAACCACAGTGGTAATTCGGCGATGATTTCCGATGGACCTGCAAAGGGGGAGTGCGTTGCGGGATCTTACGCAGGTGCGGGACGCCTTCGAGCGGGAGTTCGGCGAGGGCGCCGCCGGTAGTCCCATCAGGACGTTCTTCGCCCCGGGCCGGGTGAACCTCATCGGCGACCACATCGACTACAGCGGTGGCCTGGTGCTGCCGATCGCGATCGATCGCGGGACCGTGGTGATGATCCGGGAGCGGCCGGACGACGTCATCCGGGCCAGCTCTTTGGACCGGGTCGGCAGCGTGCGGGCGGACGTCCGACAGACGGGCTTCGACGCGGCCCATGACTGGTTCTCCTACGTGCTGGGCGTGGTGGACGTGCTGGCCGCCGACGGCCTGTCCTTGCCGGGCGGCTTCGACCTGCTGGTCGCTGGGGACATCCCCGACGGCGGTGGGCTGTCGTCGTCGGCGTCGCTGGAGCTGGCCGCCGCCTGCGCCTTCAACTCCCTGGGCGGCTTCGGCCTGGACGCCACCGCGCTGGCGCTCGTGGGCCAACGGGTCGAGAACGACTACATCGGGGTGGACTGCGGGATCATGGACCAGCTGGCCGTGGCGCGCGGGCGCGCGGGACAGGCGATGTTGATGGACTGCGCATCGCTGGACGTCACCTACGTGCCGTTCCCGCACGACCGGGCGGTTCTCATCGTCGCCAACACCAACCACCGGCGCAGCCTGTCCGGCTCCGCCTACAACGACCGGCGGGCAGCAGTGGAGCGGGCGGCTGCGAAGTTGGGGACGGAGCACCTGGTGGCGGCGTCGTTGGCGGGGGTCGACGCGGCGGCGGGCGAGCTGTCGGCCGAGGAGCTGCGGCGCGCCCGTCACACCGTCACCGAACAAGCTCGTGTCGTGGCGGCCGCGACAGCGCTGCAGCAGGGTGATCTGGCCGCGTTCGGCCGGCTCATGCGCGAGTCGCACGAGTCCCTTCGCGACGACTTCGAGGTCACCGGGCCGCAGCTGGACGCCCTGGCGGAGGCGGCGTGGGCACAGCCCGGCACGATCGGCGCCCGAATGACGGGGGCCGGCTTCGGCGGGTGCGCCGTCGTGTTGGCCCGTCCGGGCACCGAGGACGCCGTGATGGCCGGTATCGACCGGGACTACCTGGAAGCCACCGGGGTACGGTCCACCTGCATCGTCATGGGCAGCGGCGACGGGGCGCGAGAGGTGGCGGCGCAATGACCCTGGACCCAGGCCCTGCGCTGGGCGCGCTGGTCGGCTACGCGCTGTCCACGGGGCTGATCCGCCCCGACGACGAGCGCTGGGCGGTCAACCAGGTGCTGGAGGTGCTGCGGCTGGACTCGCCGGGCAGCTACGACGGCCCGCGCCACGACGACGGCGTCGGCCCGGACCAGCTGCTGGCACCGCTGCTCTCCGATGCCGCCGGCCGCGGGGTGATCGACGACACGCCTGGCCAGCGCGACCTGCTCGACGCTGCGGTGATGGGCGCGTTGATGGCGCGTCCGTCCGCGGTCACAGCCGACTTCTGGCGGCACTATGGGCACTCGCCGAGCCTGGCCACGGACGCCTTCTACCGCCTGTGCGTCGATGCCAACTACGTCCATGCCGCCCGCTCGGCGGCCAACCCGCGATGGCGCTACCCGAGCCGCTACGGCGAGCTCGACATCACCATCAACCTGGCCAAGCCCGAGAAGGATCCGCGCGACATCGCAGCGGCCGCCAGCGGCGGGGGCACTGGCGGCGCAGCGTACCCGGCCTGCCTGTTGTGCCCGGCGAACGAGGGTTACGCCGGCCGCCGGGATCATCCCGCCCGACAGAACCTGCGGGTGATCGCCCTCGACCTCGCCGGCGACGACTGGTACCTGCAGTACTCGCCCTACCTGTACTACCTCGAGCACTGCATCGTGCTGTCCGGGGAGCACCGTCCGATGCAGCTCACGCGGACGACCTTCGCCCGGCTGCTGGACTTCGTCGGCCAGTTCCCGGACTACTTCGTCGGCTCCAACGCGGACCTGCCCATCGTGGGCGGCTCCATCCTGAGCCACGACCACTTCCAGGGTGGGCGCAACGAGTTCCCCATCCAACGGGCGCGGACGGTGATGGCCTTCGAGGGTCCTGCTGCCGGGCTGCGGGCACAGGTCCTGGACTGGCCGCTGTCGGTGCTGCGGCTGACCGCCGCGGATCCGCAGGTGCTGACAGCCGCAGGCTTCGCCTTGTTGACGGCGTGGCGCGACCACGAGGTGCCGCAGACGGAGGTCAAGGCCCGCACCGGCGATACGCCGCACAACACCGTCACGCCGATCGCCCGTCGGGTTGGGCGGGACTTCCAACTCGACGTGGTGCTCCGCAACAACCGCACGACGCCGGCCCATCCCGACGGGCTCTTCCATCCCCACGCCGAGATTCACCCGGTCAAGAAGGAGAACATCGGCCTCATCGAGGTGATGGGCTTGGCCGTGCTGCCGGGACGCCTCGCCGCCGACATCCCTCGGCTGGCCGAGGTGGTGTCGGGTGCGGGGGAGCTCGCGCCCGACCTCGTGGCCCACGCGCCGATGGTCGAGGAGCTGCGCGTGGACCACGGGGGGCACCCGTCGGCTGCGCCGGAAGCCGCAGAGGCACGGGTGCGGGCAGCCATCGGCGAGTACTTCACCCGTGGGCTGGAGCACTGCGGGGTGCTGGGGCCGGCGACGGAATCCGGCCCGCTCTGGACCGAGCTGCTGGCACCCTTGGGCTACACGCCGGCGGCCTAGAGCGTCTTGGTGGCGAGGAACCAGTCCTTGCGCTGGAGCGAGTCGTCGACCTTGCGCGCGGCGAGCGCCTCGGTCGTGCGCGGGGCCGCCACGACGACGTCGTCGCCCGGGCGCCAGTTGGCCGGGCAGGACACGCCGTTGGCGTCGGCGGTCTGCAGGGCATCGACGAGGCGCAGAATCTCGTCGATGTTGCGCCCGGCATTCATCGGGTAGTACACCAGCGCCCGGATCTTGCGGGCGGGGTCGATGACGAAGACCGCGCGCACGGCCGCGGTGTCGCCGCCCTCGCTGGGGTGAATCATGCCGTAGGCGTGGGAGACCTTGAGGTCCAGGTCGGCGATCACCGGGAAGGGAATCTGCACGCCCTGGTTCTCCTGGATGGCGTTGACCCACGCGATGTGCGAGAAGATCGAGTCCACCGAGTTGCCGATGAGCTGCACGTTGCGGGCGGCGAAGTCGTCGTTGCGCTCCGCGAAGCCGATGAACTCGGTGGTGCAGACCGGGGTGAAGTCCGCCGGGTGGCTGAAGAGCACGATCCACTTGCCGTCGTAGGTGTCGAGCGTGATGGGACCGTGGGTGGACTCGCTGTCGATCGCCGGGGCGGCGTCGCCGATGCGGGGCAGGGCGGTGGCGGCGGGGGAGGTTGCGGTGTCGGACATGGTGCTCGCTTTCCTGATGGGCGGTGGTGGTGCGGGAACGGAAAACGGCGCCGTTGGACGGGTGTCCGCGGCGCCGTGGAAAGGCAGTGGAGGTGGGCTCAGCCCGCCGACGCAGACGGTCGGCGACAGCCCAGGCTCCTCATGGGGAAGGACCCTAGCCGCCCGGGATCCGGCGGGGGTGCCCCACGGGGTACCCCGACTCCGCGGCGGTCAGAGGGCGCCGGCCAGGTGGTCCAGCAGGAGGGGGGCGACCTCGTCGGCGGCCCGCTCGGGCAGCCAGTGCCCCTGGCCGGGCAGCGCCACGAACGTGTAGGGCCCGGTGACGAAACGGGCTGTGGCCTCGGCGGCGGCCTTTCCCAGCGCCGGGTCGTCCTGGCCCCAGATGTAGAGGGTCGGAACGGTGATCCGGTGCCAGTCGACCGACGGCCGCCGGAAGTCCAGGGGAACAGCGCGGTACCAGCGAAGCATCGCCGGCAACGCTCCGGGCGCGGACGCGTTGGCGGTGTAGCGCTCGGCCGAGGCCGGGGGCAGCCCGCGCATCATGGCCCTCCACATCGGGCCGCCAGGGTGCAGCGCCCGCTCGGCCAGACCGGGGATCTGGAACAGCCCCATGTACCAGGACTTCAGCAGCTGGGTGCTGCGCAGCGCGACGGCCGTCACAGCCGACGGATAGGGGGTGGACAGCACGGTGAGGGTCCGCACCCGATCCGGCGCCGCGGAGGCCACCGCCCAGGCGCTGGCGCCACCCCAGTCGTGACCCACCACGTGCGCGGCGTCATAGCCGAGCACGTCGAGCATGGCCAGGACGTCCGCGACGATCCGTCCCTGCTGGTAGTCGCTCGACCTCGGGGGCCGGGCGCCGGGGGAGTAGCCACGCAGGTCGGGGGCGATCGTGCGGTAGCCGGCGGCCACTAGGTCGGCCACGATCGGGTCCCAGCAGGAGTGGTCCTGGGGAAAGCCGTGCAGGAGCACGACGGGAACGCCGTCGTCGGGGCCGTCCAGTGAGACGTCGAAGATCAGGCCGGAAGCTGGGATCTGCCGCATGGTGGCAGGGTACGCCGCCAGGGCTAGCATGCCGACTCGTGCAGCTGCGCCGAAAGCCGTGGGCGACCCTGGTCGCCACTGCGGTCATCGTGGGCCTCCTGCTCATCCCGGGGCCGGACCTGCCCAAGGTGGGCGTCGACGGCCTCGACCTGGTCGTCCACGCGGCGCTGTTCGCCACCTGGGCGGCGCTGCTGCGGTGGGAAGTCGGCCTGGGCTGGTGGGCCACCGTCGCCGCCGGCCTGGCGTTCGGTCTGGCGTCGGAGTCGCTGCAACTGTTGGCGGTACAGCGTTCGTTCTCGCTGCAGGACGTCCTGGCCGATGTTGTGGGCGCCACTATCGGCGCGACGAGCTGGGAAGTTGCGCACCGTGGCGGGGGTACCCTGAAGTCATGACCATCTCAGATGCAGCACAGGACAAGGCCAAGGCGCTCGTCTCGCAGTACGAGGCTCAGGTGGCGACGCTCAGCGACCAGCTCAAGCAGGCGGAGGCGCAGCTGCAGGCCACCGGCGATGCCGGCGACCTGCTCGACAAGGTCAAGGACACGCCGGTCATCGGCAGCCTGCTCGGCGGCGCCCGGGACGAGGCGACCGTGAGCAAGGCGCAGCAGCAGGCCGACGTCGATACGCTCAAGGCGGAGCTCTCGGAGGCGCAGACCAAGCTGGACTGGGCGCGCAAGGCCCAGGGCGCGGTCGAGGCCGTCACCGACGGCGACGAGGGCTGATCAGCGCAGGCTGTCGAACAGCGCCAGGGCCTCGGCCGACTTCCACTTCAGGGCATCCTGGCCGTCCACGAACAGCGGCTCCTCCTCGGTGGGAACCGTCACCGACGTCCCCCAGCCCATCCCTATCGCCCCCATGGCGATGCCGATGCGGCCGAGGTCGAAGATGCCGGTGCTGTTGGACACGGTGAGCGCCTTGCCGGCGGCCCGTGCGGCCGGGAAGGCGCGCCACGGCAGCAGCCACGTCAACGGGCTCATGCCGCGCTTGGCCACGGCTGCGACGTACTCCTGCTGTCGCTCCACCCGGCCGAGGTCGCCGCGCGGGTCCGCGTAGCGCATGCGGACGTAGGCGAGCGCCGTGGGGCCATCCATGGTCTGGCAGCCGGCCTTGACGTTCAGGCCCGAGTTCTCGTCGTTGAAGTCCTGCCTTGGGCAAAGGACGACCCCGCCCATCGCGTCGGTCGTGGCCGCCACGCCGGCGAAGCCGACCTCGATGTAGTCGGTGATCTGAAGCCCTGTGACGTCCTCCACCGTCCGCACCAGCAGTTGCGGCCCGCCGAGCGCGAAGGCGCTGTTGATCTTGTCCGAGCCGTAGCCCGGGATCGGTACCCAGGAGTCGCGGGGGATGGAGACAAGCGTCGGCTCCCCGAGCAGGGGCACGTGCAGCAGCATGATCGTGTCGGTCCGGTTTCCCTCGACGGAGCCGGTCGACAGCTCGTTCTGCTGTTCCTCGCTCAGCCCGGCGCGGCTGTCGCTGCCGACGATCAGGACGTTCATCCCCGACGAGGCCGCGGTGCTGTCCGGCGGCAGTGCGGCCACCGTGCTGACGCCGGAGTAGAAGACCGCGAACAGCGCCGTGGCGTAGACGAGCAGGACGGCCAGAGTCCACAGCACGACCCGCCGGACCCGGTGCCGCTTGCGGGGTCGGGACTTCGTCGGGGGCGGGGTGCTGATCGGTCGCGCCTGGCCGGGAGCGGGAATGACCGGCACGGCCGCCCCGCCGGGGGGCGAGGTGGGCCGGTCGACGCGGGTCGCGTCGACGTCCCGCGCCTCACTGCCGAGGGACTGGGTGGGTGCTTCCGCGGCGTCCGCGGGCATACGCTTTCCGTCCGGCTGATCGCGGAAGAGGTGGTCGTACTCCGGGGAATGAGGGTCCACGCCTCCAGGGTACGTGCCCCCGGCAGGATTCGAACCTGCGCGCATGGCTCCGGAGGCCACCGCTCTATCCCCTGAGCTACGGGGGCGCAGGGTCGTTCAAACCCTAGCAGCGGGGGGTGTGACACGTCGTGCGGGTCCTCCTCGCCCGCGGCGGCGCGCAATGCCAGAGTGTCACCCATGAGAGGTGCCCGCGACACCACGTCCCGTGCCGCCGCGATCGCTGCCGCAGCCGGCGTCCTGGCGCTGGGTACGGCGCTGTCGGCCTGCTCGGACGGCCAGCCGGGCCAGCCGGCAGGCGCCGGCGGCGCCTCGGCCGGACAGTTCACGACCGGGCCCGCGGTGAACGACTTCAGCGCGTACGGCCAGACCTTCCGACCCTGCACCGGGTTGGAGGTCGAGGGCTACCCGGGGTATCTGACGCGACCGTCCAGCCAGTACTACCAGGGACCGTGGTGCGCCACCGTCCAGGGCTCGACGGTCTACTTGTGGGCATTCGCGCGGATCCCGCAGCGCCAGGTGTCCGATGCCCAGATCGCCAACGAGGTCAACCTGGATGTCGATCAGATGCGCCGTGACCTGGAGGCGCAGGGCTACCGCCGCGTCTGCGGCAACGTCGCGGACGATGGGGACGTCGACGAGGGCTTCGAGCGCGATGGCGCCGCCATGTCCATCCGGCTGGTCTCGTCCGGCGAGCCGCAGCCCCGAGCAGCGGCCTCCGGGGCCTCCGCCGGGACCGCGGAGCCTTTGGCGCTGCGCGTCGTGCTGGCGCCCAGCACCCACCGCCGGGCCATCGAGCCGGACGCGGCCGCGCCGCCCTGCTGACGCGTCGGCCGGCCTGGTGGGCCTCACCGAATCGTTCGGTGCCAGCGCGATCAGTAGGGTTGCCCCATGACCCCTGACCTGCTGGCCGAGGCTGTTGCTGCCGCGGTGCGCGCGGCCGTGGCCGACGGTGACCTGGCGCTGGCACCCGCCGACATCCCCGCCGACGTCGTCATCGAGCGTCCGCGCAACCCTGAGCACGGCGACTATGCGACGAACATCGCCATGCGTCTGGCCAAGCGGGCCGGCCGGCCCCCGCGTGAGGTCGCGCAGGCGATCGCGGAACACCTCGTGACCGACCCGGGCGTGGCGTCGGTGGACATCGCCGGCCCCGGCTTCATCAACATCACGGTCGAGACTGCGGCCGCCGGGCGCGTCGTGGCTGACGTGGTCGCGGCCGGAGCGGCCTACGGCACCTCCGACACGCTGGCGGGGCAGCGGATCAACCTCGAGTACATCTCGGCCAACCCCACGGGCCCGCTGCATCTGGGGCACACCCGCTGGGCGGCTGTGGGCGACGCCATGGCGCGGGTGCTCGCCGCCGCCGGGGCGGAGGTGGGCACCGAGTTCTACGTCAACGACCGCGGCGTGCAGATGGACCGCTTCGGGGCCTCCCTGGTGGCGGCGGCGCACGGCCGTCCCGCGCCGAGCGACGGCTACCACGGCGGCTACATCATCGACCTGGCGTCGGCGATCGTGGCCGAGCACCCCGAGGCGCTCGAGCTGTCCGGCGACGATGCCATGGAGTTCTTCCGGGATCAGGGCTACGCCCTGCAGCTGGCCCAGCAGCAGCAGGTCCTGCGGCTCTTCCGGACCGAGTTCGACGTGTGGTACTCCGAGCGTCACCTGCACGACTCCGGCGCCGTGGAGCGGGGCTTCGCCGCCCTCGACGCGGCGGGCCACACCTATGACTCCGACGGTGCCAAGTGGCTGCGAACCTCGGAGTTCGGCGACGACAAGGACCGGGTGCTGGTCAAGAGCGACGGCGAGATGACGTACTTCGCCTCCGACAGCGCCTACTACGTCGACAAGCGCGCCCGCGGCTTCGACGTCAACATCTACCTGCTCGGCGCCGACCACCACGGCTACGTCGGCCGGCTCAAGGCCATCGCTGCCTGCGCCGGGGATGACCCCGACTTCAACATCGAGGTGCTCATCGGGCAGCTGGTAAAGATCTACCGCAGCGGCGAGGAGGTGCGCCTTTCCAAGCGCGCCGGCGACATCGTCACGCTCGAGGACCTGGTGGACGAGGTCGGCGTGGATGCCGCGCGCTATTCGCTCATCCGCTACCCGGCCGACTCGCCGCTGACGCTGGACCTGGATCTGCTGGTGAAGCGCACCAACGACAACCCGGTGTTCTATGTGCAGTACGCGCACGCCCGGATCTCGTCGGTGCTGCGCCACGCCGCGGACCTCGGGATCGACTGGCAGTCGGCGCCGTTCGACGCGAGCCTGCTGGGCGAGGAGCGCGAGCGCGACCTGATCGGGGTGATCGCGGATCTGCCGCGGGTGGTGGGCAGCGCCGCGGAGCTGCGCGAGCCGCACCGGGTCGCGCGCTACCTGGAGGAGCTCGCCAACGCGTACCACAAGTTCTACGACTCCTGCCGGGTGCTGCCGCGCGGCGACGAGAAGCTGACCGAGGTCGGGATCGCGCGGCTGTGGCTGTGCGCCGCGGCGCGGCAGACGCTGTCCAACGGGCTCACGATGCTGGGCGTGAGTGCGCCGGAGCGGATGTGACCCGGGCGCATCCCGCCGGTCCGAGGCACGGCGATGTGCTGGCGTCCTCTGCGGCACCTGCTCCACCGGCGGCCGACGGATGGCAGCTGGACCCGGGGATCTGGCCCCGCGGCGCCCGGCGCAGCGAGACCGACGGGGCGCTCGAGATCGGCGGGGTGCCCGTCACCGCAGTCGCCGCCGAGCACGACACTCCTGTCATGGTCATCTCCCCGGACGACGTGCGCTCGCGGGCCCGGGACTACCTGGAGGCCTTCACCCCGCTGTGCCCTGCGGGTGTCGACATCTACTACGCCGGCAAGGCCTTCCTGGCGTCGTCCGTGGTGCGCTGGCTCGCTGCCGAGGGGCTTGGCCTGGACGTGTGCAGCGGCGGCGAGCTGGCGCTCGGCCTCGCGGCCGGCATGCCGCCGGAGCGCATCCTCTTCCACGGCAACAACAAGTCCGACGGTGAGCTCGCAGCGGCCTTGGACGCCGGCGTCGGCCGCATCGTGGCGGACTCGTTCGACGAGCTCGACCGGCTCTCGGCGCTGGCCGCCGAGCGCGGGGTGGTCGCGCCCGTGCTCATCCGCGTGACGCTGGGCGTCGAGGCGCATACCCACGAGTTCATCGCCACCGCGCACGAGGACCAGAAGTTCGGCTTCTCGCTGGCCTCCGGCCGGGCGATGACGGCGGCCGGGCGGGTGCTGGACGACCCGCACCTGCGGCTCGTGGGTGTCCACAGCCACATCGGGTCGCAGATCTTCGTAGCCAGCGGCTTCGAGGTCGCCGCGCGGCGGGCCGTCGGCTTCCTGGCGCAGATTCGCGCCGAGCGCGGTGCGGCGATCGGCGAGCTCAACCTGGGCGGCGGGCTGGGAATCAAGTACACGGTCGCCGATCAGCCGCTGGACGTGCGCCAGATGGCGCCGGACATCGTGGGCATCGTGGCGCGCGAGTGCGCCGCAGTGCAGCTGCCGTTGCCGCGGCTGGCCTTCGAGCCCGGGCGCGCGATCGCCGGGCCCGGTACCGTGACCGTCTACCGCGTCGGGACCATCAAGCGCCGGACCCTGGAGGGCGGCGCCACCCGCACCTACGTCAGTGTCGACGGCGGCATGAGCGACAACATCCGCACCGCGCTCTACGACGCCGAGTACACGGTGGTGCTGGCCAACCGGGTGTCGGCGGCGGCGCCGATGCTCGCGCGGGTGGTCGGCAAGCACTGCGAGAGCGGCGACATCGTGATCCGTGATGCCTGGCTCCCCGCGGACCTGGCCGCCGGCGACCTGCTCGCCGTGGCAGCCACGGGCGCCTACAACCGCTCGATGGCCAGCAACTACAACCTCGTGCCACGGCCGCCGGTGATAGCCGCATCCCACGGGCAGACGTCGGTCGTCCTGCGGCGCGAGACGCTGGCCGACCTGTTCGCCACCGATCCGCACCTCGCGTGAGAACCTTGGAGCCATGACCGAATCCTTGAAAGTCGCCCTGCTCGGCGGCGGCACGGTCGGGTCCCAGGTGGCCCGCATCATGTCCGCCAACGCCGACGATCTGGCCGCCCGCGCGGGTGCGCCGCTGGAACTCGTCGGCGTGGCCGTGCGCGACACGTCGAGGCACCGCGACGGTATTGCCGACGACCTGCTGACCGATGATCCGATGACGCTGGTGACGCGGCCCGACGTCGACATCGTGGTGGAGGTCATGGGCGGCCATGAGCCGACCAAGGAGCTCATGCTGGCGGCCATGGCCAACGGTGCCAGCGTGGTGTCGGCCAACAAGGCCCTGATCGCCACCGACGGCCCGGAGCTGCACACGGCGGCCAGCGAGGCTGGCGTGGACCTCTACTACGAGGCCGCCGTCGCTGGCGCGATCCCGCTGCTGCGACCTCTGCGCGAGTCGCTGGCGGGCGACCGGGTTCGGCGCGTCCTGGGCATCGTCAACGGGACCACCAACTACATCCTGACCAAGATGGACGAGGACGGCGCGCGCTACTCCGACGTCCTGGCGGAGGCGCAGCGGCTGGGCTACGCCGAGGCCGATCCGACGGCCGACGTCGAGGGCCACGACGCAGCGGCCAAAGCCGCGATCCTGGCCGGCCTGGCGTTCCACTCGCCCGTGTCCTTGGGGCAGGTGTCGTGCGAGGGCATCTCGCACCTGGGGGTGGCGGACATCGACGCCGCCCGCAGCGCGGGCTTCGTCGTCAAGCTGCTCGCCGTGGCCGAGCTGGACGAGGCCGGCAGCGGCATCGTCGTGCGGGTGCACCCGGCGATGGTGCCGAGGTCTCACCCCCTGGCGAGCGTGCGCGACGCGTACAACGCGGTCTTCATCGAGGCCGACGCGGCGGGACAGGTGATGTTCTACGGCCGCGGTGCGGGCGGCGAGCCGACGGCCAGCGCGGTGCTGGGCGACCTCGTGGCCGTGGCGCGCAACCGTCTGACCGGGCGCCCCGGCCCCGGGCTGTCCACCTACGCGGACCTAGAGGTGCTGCCGCTGACTGACGCGCGCACCCGATACTCCGTCAGTCTCGTCGTGCACGACCGTCCCGGCGCCTTGGCGGCTGTGGCACAGGTCTTCGCCGACGGCGGGGTGTCGCTGCAGAGCGTGCGCCAGGAGGGGGGACTGGAGGATGGCGTCCCCGATGCGGCGCTGCTGGTACGCACCCACCTGGCCCGCGAGGCGAACCTGCAGGAGGTGGTCGGCCGGCTGGCCGAGCTCGACGAAGTCAAGGAGGTCGCTGGAGTGATGCGAGTCGAGGGCGGTCCGGAGGCATGACCGGGGCACACGTCTGGCGCGGCATCATCGAGGAGTACCGCGAGCGGCTGCCGGTGGGTCCGGACACGCCGGTGGTCACGCTGCGCGAGGGCGGCACTCCGCTGGTGCTCGCCCAGCGGGTGTCCGAGCGCACCCGGTGCGAGGTCTGGCTGAAGGTCGAGGGGGCCAACCCGACCGGCTCGTTCAAGGACCGCGGCATGACGATGGCGATCTCCAAGGCGGCCGAGGACGGCGCCAAGGCGGTCATCTGCGCTTCGACCGGCAACACCTCCGCCAGCGCGGCGGCATATGCCGTCCGGGCTGGAATGGTGTGCGCTGTGCTCGTCCCGGCGGGCAAGATCGCGATGGGCAAGCTGGCGCAGGCGCTGGTCCACGGCGCGGTGCTGCTGCAAGTGGACGGCAACTTCGACGACTGCCTGGTGCTGGCCCGGGAGCTGTCCGAGAACTACCCGGTGGCGCTGGTCAACTCCGTCAACCCGGTGCGCATCGAGGGCCAGAAGACCGGCAGCTTCGAGATCGTCGACCAGTTGGGCGACGCCCCTCACATCCACTGCCTGCCGGTGGGCAACGCCGGCAACATCACCGCCTACTGGAAGGGCTACGTCGAGTACGCCGCCGACGGCGAGGCCACGCGCCGGCCACGGATGTGGGGGTTCCAGGCCGCGGGCGCCGCTCCCATCGTGATCGGCCATCCGGTGCCCAAGCCGCAGACCATCGCCACAGCCATCCGCATCGGCAACCCGGCCTCGTGGGAGTACGCCGAGGCCGCGCGCGACGAGTCAGGCGGCTTGATCGACATGGTGACCGACCGGGACATCCTGGCCGCCTACCACTTGCTCGCCGCAGAGGAGGGCGTGTTCGTCGAGCCGGCCTCGGCGGCCTCCGTCGCCGGCCTGCTCAAGGCCCAGGCCGCCGGCAAACTCGACGCCGGGCAGCGCATCGTGTGCACCGTCACCGGGAACGGCCTGAAGGACCCCGAGTGGGCGCTTTCCGGCGCGCCGGCCCCGGTGGGCATCCCGGCTAGCGTCGAGGTGGCGGCCAGAGCGCTGGACCTCGCGTGACCCTGCGCGTCGGCCCGGTCGCGATAGAGGTGCCGGCGACCAGCGCGAACCTGGGACCGGGTTTCGACTCGCTGGGCCTGGCCTTGGAGCTGCGCGACCGCTATACCGCGGAGATCGTCCCGGGCAGTGCCGGTCGGGCCGGGACGACCCGGGAAGTCCGGGTCGAGGTGATCGGCGAGGGTGCCGGGGGAGGGGTGGCCCTGGGGGCGGACAACTTGGTGGCCAGGGCGGTGGCCGCTGGGCTGGCGTTCCTGGGCGAGGAGCAACCGGCGGCCATCCGCCTGCGCTGCGAGAACCGAATCCCCCATGGACGTGGCCTGGGATCGTCGTCGGCGGCCGTGGTGGGGGGCATCGCGCTGGCCCGGGCCCTGAGCGATCGCGGCGAGCGGGTGTTGGACGACGCTGCCGCCATCGCGCTCGCCAGCGAGTTGGAGGGGCATCCGGACAACGCCGCCCCGGCGGTGCTGGGAGGAGCCACGGTCGCGTGGACGGCGGACGGCGGCGGGGGCTGTGGCGTGCGGGTGGCAGTCGCCCCCGAGCTCGTCGCCCTGGTGGCGATCCCGGCGGGCGCGCTGTCCACCTCGACGGCCAGGGGCCTGCTGCCCGCAGAGGTGCCGATGGCCGATGCCGTGTTCAACGTCTCGCGTGCGGCGTTGCTCGTCCATGCGCTCGGGCGGGCGCCGGAGCTGCTCGTGGAGGCTACCGCAGACCGCCTGCACCAGGACCGCCGACAGTCGGCGTACCCCCTCAGCCACGCGCTGGTGGCAGACCTCCGGGCTGCCGGATTCGCGGCGGCCATCAGCGGCGCGGGACCCTCGGTCGTGGTCGTCGCGCCCGCTGCGGCGGTTGACCGGGCGGCGGAGCAGGCTGCTTCGCTGGTCGCCGCGGGCTGGGTGCTGGAGCAGCTCGAGGTCGCCGCGGAGGGCGTTCGGGCTGCGCCGGCGTGACAGCGTCATAGACGGCTGGGAAAGGGGGCGGGGGGAGTGCGGCGATTCCGCGGCCGTCGGTGTTATCGTTGTCGCGGTCGAACGGTCAGTTCCCGACCCACGTTCCACCTCGGTCAGCCGGCCTCGCTCGCGAAGGCTTCGGCGCAGGGCATTCAGGCGCAGTCACTTTTCGTGGATTCTTCGCCGTCGTATCTCCGGCGCCAACCGCCGGACCCTTGCCGCGATGCTCGCGACCATCTTCATATGTAGTCCGGAAAGGACATAGGCAACACAGTGACTGACACCACCACCGCCGAGAACGCTTCCGGTCCCCTGAGCGGGATGAAGCTGCCCGACCTCAAGAAGCTGGCGGGCCAGCTCGGCATCACCGGTACCTCAGCGATGCGCAAGGCCGACTTGGTCTCGGCGATCTCCGCGCGCCGCAGCGGGGGGGCGCCCAGACCAGCCGAGGGCAATGCAGCCGAGGACAAGGCGTCTGCCCCGGCGCCGGCCGAGGATCGAAGCGGTTCCGAGCCTCGCGGCAGCAGCAGCGCGGACAGGCCCGGGCAGACCGAGGAGCGTCCGCAGGGCCAGCGCAACGGCCAGCAGCAGGGAAACCAGCAGGGCCAGCGCAACGGCCAGCAGCAGGGAATCCAGCAGGGCCAGGGAGACCGAAACCAGCGCGGTGACCGTAACCAGCGCAACAACCGAAACGACGGCGGCGGCAACAACCGCAACGACGACGACGAGCGCGGTGGGCGCAACAGCCGTCGTCGCCGCCGTGGCCGCGACCGCAACCGCGACGGGGGCAACCGCAACTCCGGTCGCAACCGCGACTACGACGTGGACACCGAGGTCAGCGCTGACGATGTGCTCGTTCCCATCTCGGGCGTCCTGGACGTGCTGGACAACTACGCCTTCGTGCGCACCAGCGGCTACTTGCCGGGCCCCAACGACGTCTACGTTTCGCTCTCCATGGTCCGCAAGAACGGTCTGCGCAAGGGCGACATCATCGTCGGCGCCATCAAGGCTCAGCGCGAGGGGGAGCAGCGCCAGAAGTTCAACCCGCTGGTCCGGATCGACCAGGTCAACGGCCTGCCCCCCGAGGAGGCCAAGAACCGGGTTGAGTTCACCAAGCTGACACCGCTCTACCCGCAGGAACGGCTGCGGCTGGAGAACGACCCGACCAACCTGACCACCCGAGTCATCGACCTGGTCGCCCCGATCGGCAAGGGCCAGCGCGGCCTCATCGTGTCGCCGCCCAAGGCCGGCAAGACGATGGTGCTGCAGAAGATCGCCAACGCCATCACCGAGAACAACCCCGAGGTGCACCTCATGGTGGTGCTGGTGGACGAGCGCCCCGAAGAGGTCACCGACATGCAGCGCTCGGTCAAGGGCGAGGTGATCGCTTCCACCTTCGACCGGCCCGCCGAGGATCACACGATGGTCGCCGAACTGGCGATCGAGCGGGCCAAGCGGCTGGTCGAGATGGGGATGGACGTGGTGGTCCTGCTGGACTCCATGACCCGGCTCGGACGCGCCTACAACCTGGCCGCGCCTGCGTCCGGCCGGATCCTGTCCGGCGGCGTGGACTCGACGGCGCTCTACCCGCCGAAGAAGTTCTTCGGGGCAGCCCGCAACATCGAGGACGGCGGCTCGCTGACCATCCTGGCCACAGCTCTCGTCGAGACGGGCTCCCGCATGGACGAGGTGATCTTCGAGGAGTTCAAGGGCACCGGCAACATGGAGCTCAAGCTCGACCGGCGACTTGCGGACAAGCGGATCTTCCCCGCGGTGGACGTCGATGCCTCCGGCACGCGCAAGGAGGAGCTGCTGCTGGCCCCGGAGGAGCTGAAGATCGTCTGGAAGCTGCGCCGGGTGCTGCACGCCCTGGACACGATGCAGGCCATCGAGCTGCTGCTCAACAAGCTGCGCCAGTCGCGCACCAACTACGAGTTCCTCATGCAGGTCGCCAAGACCACGCCCGGCGCCGAGGATGCGCGCGGCGAGTCCTGACGCTGCACCTGCCGTCCGGCTGGCGCCGGTGGGCATGGAACAATAGGCCGATCCGCCCGCCGGTTCACGCATGCGCAGCCGCGATGCGACCCGGTGGCGATGACGAGGAGAACCGCCATGAAGCCCGACATCCACCCGCAGTACGCAGAGACCACGGTCACCTGCTCGTGCGGCAGCACCTTCACCACTCGCAGCACCGCCAAGAACGGCGTCATCCACGCTGAGGTGTGCAGCGAGTGCCACCCCTTCTACACGGGCAAGCAGAAGATCCTCGACAGCGGCGGCCGCGTCGCCCGCTTCGAGCAGCGCTTCGGCAAGAAGCCCGCCGCGAAGTAGGTGTTCTCCCGCTGCGACGACCTGGTCGCGGAGTATGACGAGCTCGAGCGGCGGCTGGCCGACCCGGCGCTGCACGCCGACCAACGTGAGGCCCGCAAGGTGGGCAAGCGCCATGCCCTGCTGCGCCCGACCATCGAGGCCTACCGCACCTGGCTGAGGCTGGGCGAGGACCTGGAGGCCGCCCGCGAGCTCGCGGAGCTGGACCCGGAGGCTTTCGCGGCGGAGGCCGCCGAGCTTGCCGCCGAGCGCGAGGACGTCGCCGCGCGGCTGGCCGAGCTGCTCGCCCCCCGCGATCCCCTGGACGACTCCGACGTCATCCTGGAGATCAAGGCCGGCGAGGGCGGTGACGAGTCGGCGCTCTTCGCGGCCGACCTGGCGCGCATGTACCAGCGCTACGCCGAGCAGCGGGGCTGGTCGGTGGAAGTGCTGGACTCGGTCGCCAGCGACCTGGGCGGGGTAAAGGACCTGGCGCTGGCGGTGAAGGCTCGGGGCGTGGTGGAGCCGGGATCGGCGCCGTTTGCCCGGCTGAAGTTCGAAGGCGGCGTCCATCGTGTGCAGCGGGTGCCGGTTACGGAGTCGCAGGGGCGCATCCACACCTCGGCCGTGGGCGTGCTGGTCTACCCGGAGACCGAGGAGGTGGAGGTCGAGATCGACCCCAACGACCTGCGGATCGACGTCTACCGGTCGTCCGGCCCCGGGGGGCAGAGCGTGAACACCACCGACTCCGCCGTGCGCATCACCCACCTGCCCACCGGGACGGTGGTGAGCTGCCAGAACGAGAAGTCGCAGCTGCAGAACAAGGAGCAGGCGATGCGGATCCTGCGCGCCCGCCTGGTGGCCCTGGCGGAGGAGGCCAAGGACGCCGAGGCCGCTGCCATGCGCAAGTCCCAGGTGCGCACGGTGGACCGCTCCGAGCGGATCCGGACGTACAACTTCCCCGAGAACCGCATCGCGGACCATCGCACGGGCTACAAGGCGTACAACCTGGACGCCGTGCTGGCCGGCGACTTGGACCCGGTCGTGCAGTCCTGCATCGACACCGACACCGCGGCCCGGCTTGCCGGCAGCGAGTCCGGCTGACCTCCGCTGCCTGGCGATGATCCCGTGAGGGTGGCGCAGCTGCGGCGGTTGGTGCGCGACCGGCTGCTCCTGGCCGATCTGCCCTCGCCGGATGCCGACGCCACGGCGATCACCGCTCGCGCGGTGGGGGTGCCCCCCAGTCAGCTGGCGCTGGCCTCCGACCCTGATCAGGCGATGGTGGACCGGGCCCTTGAGCTTGCCGATCGGCGTGCCGCCCGGGTGCCGCTCCAGCACCTGCTGGGCACCGCCGGCTTCCGGACGATCGAGTTGGCCGTCGGCCCGGGGGTCTTCGTCCCGAGGCCGGAGACCGAGGTCCTGGTGGGGGAGGTGCTGGCCCGGCTCGAGCTGGATCGGGAGGACGCCCCGGCCGGGCGCCAGCCGCAGATCGTGGTCGACCTCTGCTCGGGGTCCGGCGCGGTGGCGCTGGCCATCGCAGCCGAGGCCCCAGGCGTGCAGGTGTTCGCCGTCGAGCGTGAGGACGATGCCTTCGCCTGGCTGCGGCGCAACTGCGCGGCGCTGCCGGGTGTCACCGCCGTGCAGGCGGACGCGACCCGGGTCGGATTGCCCGGCACGCCGCTGGCCGAGCTCGCCGGGCGGGTGGCTGCTGTCGCCTGCAACCCGCCGTACATCCCGGCGGACTGCGTCCCGCGCGATCCCGAGGTGGCCGAGCACGATCCGGTCGCAGCGCTCTACGGCGGCGCCGACGGCCTGGACGTCGTGCGCGGAGTGCTGCGCCCAGCGGCCGCGCTGCTGCGCCGCGGTGGCGTGCTGGCGATCGAGCACGGGGATGCCCAGGGCGTCGCCGCCGGGCCGCTGGGCGTGCCCGCGACGGTGGTGGCGGCGGCCGAGTTCCACGAGGTGCAGGATGTCGAGGACCTCACCGGGCGGCCGCGGGTCACGCTGGCACGGAGGCGCTGAGGCGCCCTACTCAGCCCGCCCCCTCGGACAGCACGAGCGCCGGGGCGATCCGCAGCAGCTGCTCCGAAGGCACCGAGCCGTTCCGCAGCACCTTCGGTGGCGCTGTGGTGACGTCGACGACGGCCGAGGCACGTCCAGCCGCCAAGGCGCCCGCGTCCAGGTAGACCGCGACCGACTCGCCCAGCTGATCCTGGGCGTCAGGGCAGGTCATGGGAACGTCCAATCCGGCGAAGTTGGCCCCGGTAGCCGCCATCGGCCCGGTCGCCTCGAGGAGTTCCAGCGCCAGCGGGTGCAGCGGCATGCGCACCGCGAGGGTGCCGGTCGGGTCGACGTCCCAGACCAGCGATGGCTGTTGTCTGGCGAGCAGCGTCAGGGGACCGGGCCAGAGGGCGGACATGAGCTCGCGGGCGTCGTGCGTGAGGCCGCGGGTCAGCGCGTCCACGACGCCCGGCTTGCCGACCAGCACCGGTAGCGGTGTGCCGGGCGGGCGCCCCTTGGCCGCGCGCAGGGCGGCCGTCGCGGTGGCGTTGAAGGCGTCGCACACCACGGCATAGGCGCTGTCCGTCGGGAGCACGGCCAGCGCCCCACGCCGGAAGGCGGCCGCCGCTGCGGCCAGGCCGGCCCGCCGGCGGTCGGGGTCGCGGCAGTCGAACACCTGGCTCATGGGGACATTCTGCCCCGGTGAGGGGCACCCGTAGAATCCTGGCCATGACGACAGTGCCGTTCTGGGGCCCGGACTTCTCCGCGCTCGCCGCCGAAGACCCGCAGATCGCCGACATCCTGCTCTCGGAACTCGAGCGCGCGCGGTCTGGCCTGCAGCTGATCGCGAGCGAGAACTTCACATCCCCGGCAGTGCTCGCCGCACTCGGCTCGACGCTGAGCAACAAGTACGCCGAGGGCTACCCGGGCAAGCGCTACTACGGCGGCTGCGCCGAGGTGGACAAGGCCGAGATCATCGGCATCGAGCGCGCCAAGGAGCTCTTCGGGGCCGAGCACGCCAACCTGCAGCCCCACTCCGGGGCGAGCGCCAACATCGCCGCCTACGGCGCCTTCGTGAAGCCCGGCGAGAAGGTGTTGGCCATGAGCCTGCCGCATGGCGGCCACCTGACCCACGGCTCACGGGTGAACTTCTCCGGCAAGTGGTTCGACATCGTGTCCTACGGAGTGACCCAGGACACCGAGCTCATCGACTACGACCAGGTCCGCGACCTCGCCGTCGAGCACCGGCCGAAGATGATCATCGCTGGCGCCACGGCATATCCGCGCCTCATCGATTTCGCGGCCTTCCGGGCCATCGCCGACGAGGTCGGGGCGGTATTGATGGTGGACGCGGCGCACTTCATCGGCCTGGTCGCAGGCAAGGCGATCCCCAGCCCCATTCCCTACGCCGACGTGGTCTGCTTCACCACGCACAAGGTTCTGCGCGGCCCGCGCGGGGGCATGATCCTGTGCAAGGCCGAACACGCCGCCAAGATCGACAAGGCGGTCTTCCCGATGATGCAGGGCGGTCCGCTCATGCATGCCATCGCGGCCAAGGCCGTGGCCCTGAAGGAGGCGTCCACACCGGGCTACCAGAGCTACGCCGCGCAGGTCATCGACAACGCCCGCGCCCTCACCACGGCGCTGGCCGAGCAGGGCATGCGCCCGGTCAGCGGCGGCACCGACACCCACCTTGCGCTGCTCGACTTGCAGCCGCTCGGCATCACCGGCACGGAGGCCGAGGCCCGCAGCGACGCGGCCGGAATCACCCTCAACAAGAACGCGATCCCCTACGACCCGCAGCCGCCCATGGTTGCCTCCGGCATCCGGGTGGGCACGCCGAGCGTGACGACGCAGGGGATGGGCACCGAGGACATGGCCGTGGTGGGCGAGCTCATCGGCCGCGCGCTGCGCGAGCCCGAGACCGCGGCTCAGGTGGCCGCCGAGGTCGGCCGGCTCGTGGCGGCGCATCCGGCGTACGACCGGACCTAGCCCGAACGGCCCACACCGCGGCGGGGCGGTGCGCCTGGCTGGCCCCCGCGGGTACTCTGGCGTGGTGCGCGAGTACCTGCTGTGCCTCTTCGCAGCAGCCGCAGTCACCTACCTGACGATGCCGCTCGTTCGGGTGCTGGCGATCCGCTGCGGCGCGATGGCCGCGGTGCGTGACCGCGACGTGCACACGATTCCGATCCCGCGCTGGGGCGGCCTCGGCATGCTGTTCGGCTTGCTCGCGGCGTTCCTGCTGGCGAGCAAGCTGCCGATGATGCGCTCGGTGTTCGAGACGAACTCCACGCCCAGGGCGATCCTGTCCGGCGTCGCCGTGATCGTGGCCCTCGGCCTGATCGACGACCGCTGGGGCTTGGACGCATCGGTGAAGCTGCTGGGCCAGACGGTCGCCGCCGGTCTCATGGCCTGGCAGGGAATCCAGATCGTCTGGCTGCCGATCGGGGGCACCCTCGTGCTCGACCCGCTGACCTCGATGGCGCTGACGACGCTCGTCATCCTCATCGCCATCAACGCCGTCAACTTCGTCGACGGGCTCGATGGCCTCGCGGGCGGCATCGTGGCCATCGCCGCATTGGCGTTCTTCATGTACGCGTATCTGCTCAGCGTCGAGTTCGGTTTCACGCGGGCCACGCTCGCGACCCTGCTGTGCGCCCTCCTGGCCGGTATGTGCCTGGGCTTCCTGCCGCACAACATCTACCCGGCCCGGATCTTCATGGGCGACACCGGCTCGATGCTCATCGGGCTGCTGCTGGGGGCGGCCATGATCACATTGGCCGGACGGCTCGACCCGAGCGCCCTGCAGGGCGTGACGTTCTTCCCCGCCCTGCTGCCCCTGCTCCTGCCCCTGGCGGTGGTGGCGGTGCCGCTGACAGATGTGGTGCTGGCCGTGAGCCGCCGCGCCCGGGCCGGGCGCAGCCCCTTTGCCGCCGACAAGCAGCACCTGCACCACCGCCTGCTCGAGATGGGCCACTCGCAGCGGCGCGCGGTCAACCTCATGTACGGCTGGACCGCCCTGCTGGCCTTCACCGCGGTGTCGATGGCCTTCATGAGCGTCGCCGTGTCGGCCACGCTGTTCATCATGGGCACGCTCGGCATGGTGCTGCTGGTCCGCCATCGCCCGGCGGCCGACAGTGGCCTGATCGCCGGGCCCGGCGGGGGCGTCGGGTAGTTTCGCGGGCTATGAGCACCGCGCCGCCGCCTATGCCGTCGACCGACCCCGCCGCGGCGCCGGAGGTCGTCACGCTGGTGCGGATCCCGGCGCTGGTGACCATCGTCGTCGGAGTCGTGTCGACCATCGTGGGAACCGTCATGGCCGGCGGCAAGGGCCTGCTCGGCGGCCTGCTGGGAACGGTCGTCGTCGTGGGCTTCTTCGCGGCGGGGCAGCTGATCGTGGGTCGGGTGCTGCGCACCAACCCGGCGCTGGGGCTGAACGTGGCGCTGTTGGTCTACATCGTGCAGATCGGCGTGCTGCTGGTGTTGCTGCTCGTGTTGAAGGACGCCTCGTTCTTCGCGCCCAAGGTGTTCGCCTTCACTGTCATGGCCTGCGTGCTGGCCTGGGTGCTGGGGTCGGTGGTGGCCTTCGCGCGCAACCGGCAGCCCACGATCGTGCCCGGCTCGGCTCCGCCCGGCTACCCGCTCGACCCCCCGGGCGGCGATGGTGCCGGAGCCGGGAGTTAGCACACTGTTCAGCCGCCCGCACGGCGTGGCCGCTTACACACCACTAACCTGCTGCTGATAAGTTACGGATCGCGATGGCGACTACAGGCGACGGACTCGAACGGGACCGCTCGACTGCCAACGAAGCCTGGATGAGCATGAGCCGGATCATCGCCGGCATCCTGCTCTACGGCGGAATCGGATGGTTGCTCAGCCTCTGGCTGGGGCACCGGTCGGCACTCGTGGCGATGGGCGTCGTCATCGGCGCCGCCCTGAGCCTCTACCTCGTTCACGTTCGGGTCTCGCGCAGCGATGCCGGCCCCGACGGCACTGATACTTAAGTCGAGTCCAAACAGCGGGACCGGTCGGAGCCACGGGCGCCGGCGCGATCCGGCGCGACGAACGGAGGCGGGCCTTGGCTAGCGGGATTGCAGCTCAAGTCCTGGCCAGCGATGTCCAGCCCGGGTGCGAGAACGCACACCTGGGCAACGATCAGGGGTGTGGCTTCCCGGCTCCGACCACCGCGATCTTCGACCTCCACCCGTACTTCACGTTCGACCTGTTCGGCATCCACTGGGAGATGTCCAAGCCGGTCGTGCTCGCCATCCTGGGCTCGGCGATCATCATCATCTTCTTCCTGGTCGCCTTCGCCAAGCCGCGTCTGATCCCCGGCAAGGTGCAGAGCCTGGGCGAGATGGGCTACCTGTTCATCCGCGACGGCATCGCCCGCGAGACGATCGGCAAGGACGGCGACAAGTGGGTGCCGTTCCTCTTCTCGCTCTTCTTCTTCGTCTTCATCCTGAACATCTGGGAAGTCATCCCCGGGGCGCAGTTCCCGGTGCCCTCGCGCATCGCCTTCCCGGCCGCGCTGGCGATCATGGTCTGGATCATCTATATGTTCCTGGGCCTCAAGCACCAGGGGCCGATCAAGTTCTTCACGAACATGATGTTCCCGCCAGGCCTGCCCAAGCCCATCTACGTGCTGCTCGCCCCGATCGAGCTGCTGTCCAACGTCTTCATCCGGCCGTTCACGCTGGCGATTCGACTCTTCGCCAACATGTTCGCCGGCCACCTGCTGCTGACGATCTTCACCGTTGCCACGTTCTACCTGGCCAGCTTCTCGTTCATCGGGATCGTGGGGTCGGCGACCTCGTTCCTCATGACGACGGTGCTCACGGGCTTCGAGTTGCTGATCATCACCCTGCAGGCCTACATCTTCACGCTCCTGACGAGCGTGTACATAGCCGGCTCGCTCCACGCGGAGCACTGAGCCGGTCCGCGACCAGACCAACCACCCAGCAAGCACCACCAGGCCCGTTCCCGCGGGGAGTCCGCGGGGCCGAACAAGAAGGAATAGAAGAGATGCAATCAGTGCTCGACCTGATCGCCGCTGAGGGCGTGACCGGCTCGGTCGGTTCCATCGGCTACGGCCTCGCGGCCATCGGCCCCGGCATCGGCATCGGACTGATCTTCGGTAACGGTGTGCAGGCCATCGCCCGCCAGCCCGAGGCCTACGGCGTCATCCGGCAGAACATGCTGCTCGGCTTCGCCCTGGCCGAGGCCCTGGCGCTGATCGGCTTCGTCGCCCCGTTCGTCTTCGGCACCTGATCCGGGCCGGGCACAGACCATGGACGTTCTGACCACGCTGATCGCAGCGGAAGAGGAGTTCAACGTACTCCGCATTCCGCTGTACGAATTCATCATCGCCCTGGTCGCGTTCGCCATCGTCCTCGCCGTGCTCGCCAAGGTCGCCCTGCCGAACGTCAAGAGGATCCTCGACGAGCGCGAACAGGCGATCGCCGGCGGGATCGAGAAGGCCGAGCGGGCCCAGGCCGAGACGGCCGAGCTGCGCAAGCAGCTTGAGGCGGAGCTCGACCAGGCTCGCCAGCAGGCAGCCGAGATCCGCACACAGGCGCAGGCCGAGAAGGCGCAGATCATCGACGAGGCTCGGCAGGAGGCCGTGGTGGCCGCCAAGCAGGTCACCGACCAGGCGAACGCCGCGATCGAGGCCGACCGGGCCAAGGCCATGGCCGACCTGCAGTCCTCCGTGGGCTCTATGGCCGTCGACCTGGCGGGCAAGATCGTCGGGGAGAACGTGGCCGACACCGACGCGACCCGTCGTGTGGTGGACCGCTTCATCTCGGGCCTCGAGTCCAGCACCGCCGCAGGGCAGGCCTGATGCTGGGCGCGAGCAGGACTTCCCAGAAACAGCTCGCCGAGCGGCTGGAGGCGATCTACGACGATCCGACCCAGACCGACTTCCTCGGCGATGCCGGCACGGGAGTGCTGACGGTGGTGTCCGCGACCGACAGCGAGCGCACCCTGCGCACGCTGTGGGCTGACACCGCCACCCCGCGCCAGGTGAAGGACGGCGTGCTCGCGCAGGTATTCGGGGAGCGGGTGCCGCAGCTCAGCCGGGACGTCGTGTCTGAGGTCATCAACTCGCGTTGGTCCAGCCCGGGCGACATGTCCGAGGCCCTGGAGGCGGCCGGCGAGGAGCTCCTCTTCATGTCGGCCGAGAAGACCGGGCGCCTGGACCAGGTGGAGGAGGAGCTCTTCCGCTTCGGCCGGTCGCTGGATGCCAGCCCGCAGCTGCAGATGGCCCTCACCGACCCCGCCACCTCGGCCGAGGTTAAGACCGGCATCGTCGAGGACCTGGTGGACGGCAAGGCCGATCCGATCACCTCGGAGTTGCTTGTCTACCTCGCCGGACACCTACGCGGGCGCCGCATGAGCACGGCGATCAAGCAGGCGTCGGCGCTGGCCGCGGTCCGGCGCAACCGGATCGTCGCCGAGGTGCGCTCGGCGGCCGCCCTGGACGAGTCGCAGAAGCAGCGTCTGGCCGCCGCCCTGTCGGGCATCCGTGGTCGTGATGTGCTCGTCAACGTCACCGTGGACCCGACCGTGGTCGGCGGCATCGAGGTACGCATCGGCGATGAGCTCATCGATGGCACCCTGTCCAACCGCATCGAGCAGGCTCGTCGCCGGCTCACCAGCTGAACAACACCCCACCGTCCGCTTGCTGAAGACGAAGACACGAGAAGGAAGACATGGCTGAGTTGACGATCTCCCCCGAGGAGATTCGCGAGGCGATCGAGCGCAACGTCGCCGGATTCACCCCGGAGAACTCCAGCGAGGAGATCGGCCGGGTGCTCGAGACCGGCGACGGCATCGCGCGGGTCGAGGGCCTGCACTCCGCGATGACCAACGAGCTGCTCGAGTTCGAGGGCGGCCTGCTGGGTCTCGCCCTGAACCTGGACGTGCGCGAGATCGGCTGCGTGCTGCTCGGCGACTCCGCGCACATCGAGGAGGGTCAGCAGGTCAAGCGGACCGGTCGGGTGCTGTCGGTGCCCGTCGGCGACGGCTTCCTGGGACGGGTGGTGAACCCGCTCGGCGAGCCGATCGACGGGCTCGGCCCGATCGAGTCCGAGGCCGAGCGGGCGCTGGAGGTGCAGGCGCCCACGGTCGTGCAGCGCCAGCCCGTGAAGCAGCCGCTGGAGACGGGCTGGAAGGCCGTCGACGCCATGACGGCCATCGGCCGCGGCCAGCGCCAGCTCATCATCGGCGACCGCCAGACCGGCAAGACCGTCCTGGCCCTGGACACGATCCTGAACCAGAAGGCCGCCTGGGACAACCGCGCCGCCGACCCCACCAAGGCCGTCAAGTGCGTGTACGTCGCCGTCGGCCAGAAGGGCTCCACGATCGCTGCGGTGCGCGGCACCCTGGAGCAGTTCGGTGCCCTGGAGTACACCACCATCGTGGCCGCGCCGGCGTCTGACAACGCGGGCTTCAAGTACCTCGCTCCCTTCACCGGCTCCGCGATCGGCCAGCACTGGATGTACGAGGGCCAGAACGCCCTGATCATCTTCGACGACCTCTCCAAGCAGGCCGAGGCGTACCGCGCCGTGTCCCTGCTTCTGCGCCGCCCGCCGGGCCGCGAGGCGTACCCCGGCGATGTGTTCTACCTCCACTCGCGGCTGCTCGAGCGCTGCGCCAAGCTGAGCGACGAGCTCGGCGGCGGCTCGCTGACCGGCCTGCCGATCATCGAGACCAAGGCCAACGACGTCTCGGCCTACATCCCGACGAACGTCATCTCGATCACCGACGGCCAGGTCTTCCTCGAGACCGACCTGTTCAACTCGGGCGTCCGCCCGGCGATCAACGTCGGCATCTCGGTGTCCCGCGTCGGCGGCTCGGCGCAGCCCAAGGCCATGAAGAAGGTCGCCGGCTCACTGCGCCTCAACCTCGCGCAGTTCCGCGAGCTGGAGGCCTTCGCGGCCTTCGGCTCCGACCTCGACAAGGCCTCGAAGGCCCAGCTGGAGCGGGGATCCCGCCTGGTGGAGCTGCTCAAGCAGCCGCAGAACGACCCCTTCCCGATGGAGAAGGCCGTCGTGAGCATCTGGGCCGGCACTGATGGCGAGCTCGACGATGTCCCGGTTGCCGATGTGCGCCGGTTCGAGAAGGAGTTCCTGGACGCGTTGGAGCGCGAGCACCCCGGCGTCCTGGCCAGCATCCGCGACTCCGGTGACCTCAATGACGACAGCGTGACGCAGTTGAAGTCGGCCATCGCCGACTTCAAGAAGGGCTTCACCACCGCCGACGGCACCCTGCTCGGACATGAGGCCTCGGCCGAGCCGCTGGCCGACTCGGAGATCGAGCACGAGACCATCCAGCGCCCCGTGCGGGCCTAGGCGACGCGATGGGAGCCCAACTCCGGGTCTATCGGCGGCGCATCCGCTCCGTCCAGGCGACCAAGAAGATCACGAAGGCGATGGAGCTGATCGCATCCTCGCGGATCGTGAAGGCGCAGCAGGCGTGCGACATGGCGCTGCCCTACGCCCGCGAGCTGCTCCGCTCCATCGGCCTGGCGGCTGCGCACACGCCGACGATCAACCACCCCCTGCTCGCCACCGAGCCCACCATCGAGGGCGAGCAGCGGGCGGCGATCGTGCTCATCACCGCCGACCGCGGCCTGGCCGGCGCGTATTCCTCCAACGCCATCAAGGCCGCGGATGCGCTGGCGGAGAACCTGCGGTCCAAGGGCATCACGCCGGTGCCCTTCGTCATCGGCCGCAAGGGTGTGTCGTTCTACAAGTTCCGCGAGCGCCACGTGGAGAAGTCCTGGACGGGCTTCTCCGACGACCCGACCTATGAGGACGCCAAAGAGATCGCCCAGGCGCTGCAGGAGGCCTTCCTGCGTGACGACACCGCCGGCGGGGTGGACGAGATCCAAGTCGTGTACACGCATTTCGTCAACCGGGTCAACCAAGAGGTCCGCGTGCGGCGGATGCTGCCGCTGGAGGTCGTCGACGTCCCGGTGGACACCTCGCAGGCCGTCATCACCGGCGGCGACAACAAGGGCGGCTCAGCCGCGCTGCCCCTGTACGACTTCGAGCCCGGCGTTGACGCCGTGCTCGACGACCTGCTTCCCAAGTACCTCGCGCACCTGATCTACACCGCGCTGCTGCTGTCGGCCGCCTCCGAGCACGCAGCCCGCCAGCGCGCCATGTCCTCGGCGACCGAGAACGCCGAAGACCTCATCAAGAGCCTGACCAGACAAGCAAACGCGGCCCGCCAGGCCGAGATCACCCAGGAGATCAGCGAGATCGTCGGCGGCGCCGACGCCCTCGCCTCCGCAACAGCAGGGAGCTGAGTACATGACCGTCGAGACCGAGACCATCACTGGCGTCGGCCGCGTCGCACGGGTCACCGGCCCGGTGGTGGACGTCGAGTTCCCGTCGCAGGCCATGCCCGAGCTGTTCAACGCCCTGACCGTCGAGGTCGACTTCGGCGATGCGCTCGAGGGCGAGGCGAGCACCCGCGTCCTGACCCTCGAGGTGGAGCAGCACATCGGCGACAACCTCGTGCGCGCCATCTCGATGCAGCCCACCGACGGCCTGGTGCGCGGCGCCGAGGTGACCGACACCGGTGGCCCCATCGCCGTGCCGGTGGGTGAGATCACCCTGGGCCACGTCTGGAACACCCTGGGCGTCCCGCTGGACGTGGACGAGAAGGACCTGGACATCCAGACGCGCTGGGGAATCCACCGCAACGCGCCCTCCTTCGACCAGCTGGAGGCCCGTACCGAGGTCTTCCAGACCGGTATCAAGGTCATCGACCTCCTCACCCCGTACGTCAAGGGCGGCAAGATCGGCCTGTTCGGCGGCGCCGGCGTGGGCAAGACGGTTCTGATCCAGGAGATGATCTACCGCGTGGCCGAGAACTTCGGCGGCGTCTCGGTGTTCGCCGGGGTGGGGGAGCGGACCCGTGAGGGCAACGACCTCTTCCTCGAGATGACCGAGTCCGGCGTCATCAGCAAGACCGCGCTGGTGTTCGGGCAGATGGACGAGCCGCCGGGCACGCGGCTGCGGGTTGCGCTGACGGCGCTGACGATGGCGGAGTACTTCCGGGACGTGCAGAAGCAGGACGTGCTGCTGTTCATCGACAACATCTTCCGCTTCACGCAGGCCGGCTCCGAGGTGTCCACGCTGCTGGGCCGCATGCCCTCGGCGGTGGGCTACCAGCCGACCCTGGCCGACGAGATGGGCCAGCTGCAGGAGCGGATCACCTCCACCCGCGGGCACTCCATCACCTCGCTGCAGGCGATCTACGTGCCCGCCGACGACATCACCGACCCGGCGCCGCACACCACCTTCGCGCACCTCGACGCCACCACGGTGCTGTCCCGCCCGATCTCGGAGCTGGGCATCTACCCCGCCGTGGACCCGCTGGACTCCTCGTCGCGGATCCTGGACCCCAACATCGTGGGCAAGGAGCACTACGCCGTCGCGGCGCGCGTGAAGGAGATCCTGCAGCGCTACAAGGACCTGCAGGACATCATCGCGATCCTGGGCATCGACGAGCTGTCCGAGGAGGACAAGGTCGTCGTCGGTCGGGCCCGCCGCATCCAGCGGTTCCTGTCGCAGAACATGTTCGTGGCCGAGGCGTTCACGGGTCAGCCCGGCTCCTTCGTGCCGGTGGAGGAGACCATCCGCTCCTTCAAGGCGCTGTGCGACGGCGAGTACGACCACGTCCCCGAGCAGGCGTTCTTCATGTGCGGCGGTATCGAGGATGTCGAGAAGAAGGCCGCCGAGCTCGCCAAGTGACGTGCCGCTGCCGGCAGCACTTGACGATCTCGCAGACAGGAGAGCGGAATGTCCGAACTGACGGTGCGCCTGGTCGCCACCGACAAGGAGCTCTTCACCGGTGCCGCGACGCTGGTGACGCTCGAGACGCTGGAGGGGAGCGTCGGCATCATGCCCAAGCACTCCCCGGGTATGGCCATCCTGAAGGACGCCCCGGTGCTGATCCGGACAGCTGACGGCGACATCTACGCGGCCGTGCACGGCGGGTTCGTCACCATCGACCGCGACAACGTCATCATCCTGGCGGAGTCCGCCGAGCTCGGCAAAGACATCAACATCGAGCGCGAGAAGCGCGCCGAGAGCGAGATCGGCACCCCCGCCGACGACGACGAGGCGTCCAAGGCCCGGCTCAAGCGCGCCCAGGTGCGCCTGAGCGTGGCGGCGAAGTCCACCACCACGCACCTGCGCTAGCCGGTCGGCTTGCCGCCCTGCTCGCGGCCGGGCTCCCACAGCACGTCGCCGTCCTCGCGGTTGGCGTAGCGGCACAGGATGAACAACAGGTCCGACAGTCGGTTGAGATACTGCGCGGGCAGGGCGTTCATGCTGGGTCCGTGCTCGTGCAGGGCCTGCCAGGTTGTCCGCTCCGCGCGCCGCACCGTGGTGCGGGCCACGTGCAGCAGGGCGGCGGCAGGAGTGCCGCCCGGCAGGATGAAGGAGCGCAGCGGCGCAAGTTCCGCGTTGTACTTGTCGCAGGCTGCCTCCAGCCGGGCGATGTAGGCCTCGGTGACCCGCAGCGGTGGGTGCTCCGGGTCGGCCACCACCGGCGTCGCCAGGTCCGCGCCCACGTCGAACAGGTCGTTCTGGATCTCGCGCAGAAGCTCGGCGACGTCGGCATCGACCTCGCTCAGCGCCAGCACGACGCCGAGGGCCGCATTGGCCTCGTCGACGTCGGCGTAGGCGCCCAGGCGGGAGTCGGTCTTGGACGTTCGGCTGAAGTCCGCCAGCGCGGTGGAGCCGTCGTCGCCGGTTCGGGTATAGATGCGGGTGAGGTTGACCATGGCAGCAGCCTAGTGGCGCAGTGCCTTCCGGCATCCCCGGTGCGGTCCCGGCGCAGTGCCGCGTCGGCAGGGAAAACTCGTCGAGCGAGAGGTTAGGATCAACCGATGGAAGCGTTCCGGGTCACAGGTGGCGCGCGGCTCATGGGTTCGGTAGAGGTGCCCGGGGCCAAGAACAGCGTGCTCAAACTCATGTCCGCGGCCCTGCTCGCGCCCGGCTGCACGACGCTGACCAAGGTCCCTCACATCCTCGATGTCGAGGTCATGGCCAGCATCGAGCGCGGCCTCGGCGTGGAGGTCCAGTACACCCCCGAGCGCGGCGAGCTGGTCATGGACGTGCCGCAGGAGCTGGGATCCGAGATCGATCCGGCGCTGGCGCAGAAGATGCGCGCGAGCATCTCGATGCTGGGGGCGCTGGTGGCGCGCAACGGCCGCGCCGTGGTGGCGCTGCCCGGAGGCGATGCGATCGGCGCTCGCGGCCTGGACATCCACATCGCCGGTCTGACCGCTATGGGCGCGGACTTCGAGCTCCAGCCCGGCAGCCTGGTGGCTACGGCCCCGAACGGCCTGCGCGGCGCCCGGCTCAACCTTGACTTCCCCAGCGTCGGCGCGACGGAGAACCTGCTCATGGCTGCTGTGCTCGCCGATGGCGCCACGGTGCTGGACAACGTGGCGCGGGAGCCTGAGATCGTCGACCTCATCACCATGCTCAACGACATGGGCGCGCAGATCGAGGGTGCCGGCTCGCCGACGCTGGTGATCGAGGGGGTGGAGGCCCTGTCGCCAACGGTCCACGCAACGGTGCCGGACCGCATCGTCGCCGGCACCTGGGCGGCGATGGCGGCGATGACGATGGGTGACGTCGAGATTCACAACGTCGTGGCAGAGCACCTGACGGTGCCGCTGCGCCGTCTGGTCGAGATGGGGGCGCAGGTCGACACCGGCGTGGGCTCGATCCGGGTGCGGATGGAGCAGCGGCCGCGGGCCGTCGACATTCGGACCCTGCCGTACCCGGGGTTCGCCACCGACCTGCAGCCGCAGTTCATCGCCCTGAACGCCATCGCCGAGGGTGTGGCGATGGTGACCGAGAACCTCTTCGAGTCCCGGTTCGCCTTCGTTTCCGCTCTTGCCGCCTTCGGGGCCAAGGTCAGCACCGACGGCCACCACGCCATGATCCGGGGACGGCCGCGGCTGACCGGCGCCACCGTGACGGCGACCGACGTCCGAGCTGGCGTCGGACTGGTCATGGCCGGGCTGGTCGCCGAGGGCGTGACGACGGTCCTCGACGTCCATCACATCGACCGCGGCTACGCCAACTTCACCGATCTCGTGACGGCACTCGGCGGAAAGATCGAGCGCGTGGACGAGGCCTCGCTCAGCGCTGCTGCTGGGCGATGAGCTCGCGGGCGCGGCGCTCGTCGTCGGGCCAGACCATGACCCTGGGCCCGGCCAGCGTGTACACGAGGTTGGCCCGGATG